>NZ_AKJG01000039.1 GCF_000282455.1 Pseudomonas sp. GM74 | reverse complement strand
GCCGATGGTAGTGTGGGGTTTCCCCATGTGAGAGTAGGTCATCGTCAAGATTAAATTCCGAAACCCCAATTGCGAAAGCAGTTGGGGTTTTGTTTTTGTCCGCGGGAAAACTCATACAGCAATACCGGACCGGTTCACGCTGTCACCGTCTCCCGACAATGCTAAGGTTCGCCCCTGGCGTTTGTATTTTCCAAGGAAGCCTTTATGCCGGACGCGACGTCCCTCAGTGCTGGTTTTATGGTGGTTCACGGCAACCGCCTGGACGAGTTGCGCAGCCTGGTGGTCAGCTGGATGCGGCGCTACCCGCTGGCTCCCCTGGAGAATGAAATCGCGTTGGTGCAAAGCAATGGCATTGCCCAATGGCTGAAGCTGGCACTGGCGGAAGATTCTGAAGAAGACGACATGGGAGGCTGCGGCATCGCTGCCGCCATCGACGTGCAGTTACCCGGCAGCTTCATGTGGCAGCTCTATCGCATGGTCCTTGGCCGCGACGAAATTCCGGTCAAGTCCCTGCTCGATAAAGCCCCGCTGACCTGGCGCCTGATGCGCCTGCTGCCGCAGTTGATCAACCAACCGCACTTCGAGCCGCTGCAGCGTTTCCTGACCCATGACTCCGACCTGCGCAAACGCTATCAACTGGCTGAGCGTCTGGCGGATCTGTTCGACCAGTATCAGGTGTACCGAGCTGACTGGCTCGAAGACTGGGCTGAAGGTCGCCATCAAACAAGAAACGCCAGGGGCGAAGCCAAACCCCTGACCCCGGCCAATTGCTGGCAGGCAGAGTTATGGCGCGCGCTCTTGCTGGATGTGGGAGCAGAAGGCATGGCGCAAAGCCGTGCCGGTGTCCATCAGCGATTTGTCGAGCGTATCAACCAACTTGAAGCCGCCCCCAAGGGATTACCCTCGCGAGTGATTGTTTTCGGGATTTCTTCGCTGCCTGCTCAAGCCCTGGAAGCATTGGCGGGACTGGCACGATTCAGCCAGGTCCTGCTGTGTGTACACAACCCGTGTCGTCACCATTGGGCGGACATCGTCGCCGATAAAGACCTGTTGCGGCATCAATACAAGCGTCAGGCCCGCAAGAGTGGCATGCCGGTAGTGATCGATCCGCAAACCCTCCACCAGCATGCCCACCCGCTGCTGGCTGCCTGGGGCAAGCAGGGACGGGACTACATCAACCTGCTCGACAGTTATGACGATCCCAACAGCTATCGTTCGGCATTCCGTGACGGACGCATTGACCTGTTCAGTGACGGTCAGCCGCTGAACGTACTCAACCAGTTACAGGACGACATCCTCGAGTTGCGCCCCCTCAACGAGACTCGGGAGCGTTGGCCCGCTATCGATCTTGAGCAGGACGAGTCGATCCGTTTTCACATCGCCCATAGCGCCCAGCGAGAAGTCGAGATCCTCCACGATCAACTGCTCGCGCGCTTCAGCGCCGACCCGACCTTGCGGCCCCGGGACATCATCGTGATGGTCCCGGACATCGACAGCTACGCACCGCATATTCGTGCCGTGTTTGGTCAGCTTGACCGCCAGGACTCTCGCTTCATTCCGTTTACCCTGGCTGACCAGGGCCAGCGTGGTCGCGATCCATTGCTGATTGCTGTCGAGCACCTGCTCAAGTTGCCTGACAGTCGATTCCCCGTTAGTGAGATTCTCGATCTGCTGGACGTCCCCGCACTGCGCGCTCGTTTTGGCGTCGAGGAGCGTGACCTGCCGACGCTGCACCGCTGGATCGAAGGTGCCGGCATTCGCTGGGGCATGAATGCCGAGCAACGTGCCGGGCTCGGGCTACCGAATGAGCTGGAGCAAAACAGCTGGCGTTTCGGCTTGCGACGGATGTTGCTCGGTTATGCCGTTGGCAGCGCCAATGCTTATGAGGGTATCGAACCCTACGACGAGATCGGTGGCCTGGACGCTGCGCTCATCGGTCCGCTGGTGGCGCTGCTGGACGCGCTGGAAGTGGCTCACCACGAACTCTCTCAGCCGGCATCGCCGGGGCAATGGGGCTTGCGCCTGCAGGCGTTGGTGCAGTTGTTCTTCCTTGCCGGCAACGAACACGATGACTACTTGCTGGCCCAGCTCGAAGAGCTGCGCGAGACCTGGCTCGAGACCTGCGAATCCGTCGGCTTGCAGGACGAGTTGCCGCTGACTGTCGTCCGTGAAGCCTGGCTTGCAGGTCTGGATCAGGGCCGTTTGTCCCAACGTTTTCTGGCCGGTGCGGTCAACTTCTGCACCTTGATGCCCATGCGCGCTATCCCGTTCAAACTGGTGTGCCTGCTGGGCATGAATGACGGCGATTATCCCCGCGCGCAACCGCCGCTGGATTTCGACCTGATGGGCAGTGATTACCGTCCGGGTGACCGCTCCCGGCGCGAAGATGATCGCTACCTGCTACTGGAAGCCTTGCTGTCGGCACGGGACCAGCTCTACATCAGTTGGGTGGGCCGAAGCATCCGCGATAACAGCGAGCGGCCTGCCTCGGTGCTGATCGGCCAGTTGCGTGACCACTTGGCCAGCGGTTGGCGATTGCTGCAATGCGACGAGGATCTGCTGGAAGCCATGACCCGGGAACACCCATTGCAACCCTTCAGTGCTCGCTACTTTCACGACGGGGATGAGTCGTTCAGCTACGCCAGCGAGTGGCAGGTGCTTCATCAAGCGGCAGAGCAACAGGCAAGCGCCGAAGTACTCGGGCCCCACGTTCAGGACGAGCCACTGAGCCTCGGTCAGGTGCAGGATTTCCTTCGCAATCCGGTACGGCACTTTTTCAGCCAGCGACTGAAAGTCTTCTTCGAGGCGGCCGAAGTGCCGTTGGCCGATGAAGAGCCTTTTGTCCTGGATGCGTTGCAGCGTTACAGCCTCAGCGATCGTTTGCTCGAAGCGGCGCTGGCAGATCCTGAAAATCCCGGACAGGCACTGGAGGATCAGGCGAAACGTTTGCAGAACAGCGGGCTGCTGCCCTTGGCCGGATTCGGTGAGTGCCTGCAACGGGAGTTGATCGAGCCATTGCCTGACTTGCTGCAACGTCACCAACAGCTCCTGGCGCTGTGGCCAACACCGCTCAGCAGCGCGTTGCCCGTCAGTCTTGAACTGCAGAGCCTGCACATCGAGGGCTGGCTCAGCGGCCTGCATCAGCGTGCTGATGGTGGTTTGTTGTCTGTCACAACGATCCCCAACAGCATCGGCTCGATCAAGTCGCGCAAATGGCATCGACTGACACGCCCGTGGGTCAATCATCTGATGGCTTGTGCCAGTGGCATGGCGCTGACCACCGCATTGGTGGCCAGCGACGACAGCCTGTTGCTCGGTCCGCTGGAGCAGTCCACGGCGCGGACAATTCTCGGTGACCTGTTGATGGCCTGGCAGTCGGGCATGCGCCAGCCACTGCCGATCGCAGTCAAGACTGCCTTCGCGTGGCTGGGGCAAACCGACCCGGTCAAAGCCGAGGCCGCTGCGCGCAAGGCCTACGAAGGGGATGGGCAGACGACGGACGGAGAGCGTCGCGAAAGTCCGGCGCTCGCGCGCCAATTCGCCGATTACGATGCCTTGGTCGCCGACGAGACGTTCCCCCAGTGGTGTGACGCGCTCTATCGCCCGCTTCTTGAAGCGCCCTGGCGTTCACTGTCCAGCGAGGAGTCGCGCTGATGAGCACGAAGACACCTCTGGCCCTGGCATTCCCGCTGCGTGGCAGTCAACTGATCGAAGCCAGCGCCGGGACCGGCAAGACGTTCACCATTTCCGCGTTGTACCTGCGCCTGGTGCTTGGCAATGGTGGAGAGCACGGTGGTGGAGAGCGCAGTGGCTTCGGACGTGAGCTCTTGCCCCCGCAGATCCTCGTCGTGACGTTCACCGACGCCGCGACCAAAGAGCTGCGCGAACGCATTCGCACGCGGCTCGCCGAGGCCGCACGATATTTTCGCGATGAAACACCGGCCCCCGACAGCCTGATTGCCGAGTTGCGCGATCAGTACTTGCCCGAGCAATGGCCGGGGTGCGCAAACCGCCTGGATATCGCCGCCCAGTGGATGGACGAGGCAGCGGTGTCGACCATCCACAGTTGGTGCCAGCGCATGTTGCGCGAGCACGCGTTCGACAGCGGCAGCCTGTTTACCCAGACACTGGAAACCGACCACAGCGACTTGCTGGGGGAAGTCCTGCGCGATTACTGGCGGCTGTTCTGTTACCCGATGCAAGGTGATGCCTTGAATTGGGTGCGCAGCAACTGGGGCGGGCCGGCGGCGTTGCTGCCGCGCATTCGCGCGCTGTTCGCCAGCGAGCGGGATGCGCATGAAGGCAAAGAACCCGCCGAAGTGATTTCGCAATGCTTGCAAGAGCGACGGGCGGCCCTGATCGAGCTCAAGAAACCCTGGCTGCAGTGGTCGGACGAGTTGCTTGCCATCTGTCACCAGGGCGTTGCCGGCAAGGCTGTCGACGGTCGCAAGATGCAGGCACGCTACTTCGAGCCCTGGTTTGAAAAGATCAAAGCCTGGGCCGAGGACGAATCCCTTGAACAACTGGATATCGGCACCGGTTTCACTCGCCTGACCCCGGATGGCATGGCCGAAGCCTGGAAGGGCGAAGCGCCTCGACATCCGGGGCTCGATGCGATGGCCGGTCTCAAGGCCTGTCTCGATGGGTTGCCGACGCCTGATGCCGCCGTGCTGCAGCACGCAGCCCGCTGGGTCGGGACGCGATTCGAGGAGGAGAAACGCCGCCGCGCGGAAATGGGTTTCGACGACATGTTGCTGCGCCTTGATGCGGCCTTGCAGTCCGATGGCGGCGAACGACTGACAACCCTGATTCGTGAACAGTTTCCGGTCGCCCTGATCGATGAATTCCAGGACACCGACCCGGTGCAATACCGGATCTTCGAGAGCATCTACCGCATTGAAGAGAACAGCCCCGAGTGCGGTCTGTTCCTGATCGGCGACCCGAAACAGGCGATCTACGCTTTTCGCGGCGCCGACATCCATACCTACCTGCGCGCCCGGCAGGCCACCACCGGCCGCCTGCACACCCTGGGTACCAACTTCCGCTCAAGCCATGGCATGGTCAACGCGGTGAACCATGTGTTCGAGCGCGCCGAGGCCCGGGAGTCAGGACGCGGCGCTTTCCTCTTCCGGCAGAAGAATGGCGACAACCCGGTGCCGTTCACGCCGGTTGCCTCTCAGGGCCGCAAGGAAGTCTTGCGCATCAATGATCAGGCAGTCACTGCCTTGAACATCTGGCACTTGCCGGCCGAACAACCGTTGTCCGGTGCGGTGTACCGGCAACAACTGGCGGCTGCCTGCGCCAGTGAAATCGCGGCATTGCTCAATGGCGGGCAGCAGGGGCGAGCGGGGTTCACCCAGGACGGCAAAGCCTTCAGGGGCCTGCTGCCGGCGGATATCGCCATCCTGGTGCGCGACGGCAAGGAGGCGCAGGCGGTTCGTGGGCAATTGGCCGCCCGCGGCGTGCGCAGTGTTTACCTGTCGGACAAGGACTCGGTGTTCGCCGCCCAGGAGGCGCATGACGTGCTGACCTGGCTCAAGGCTTGCGCCGAGCCGGATGTCGAGCGACCGCTGCGGGCCGCGTTGGCCAGCATCACGTTGAACCTTTCGTTGATTGAGCTGGAGCGGCTCAATCAGGACGAGTTGGCCTGGGAGTCCCGGGTCATGCAGTTCCGTGGCTATCGCGAAGTCTGGCGCAAGCAGGGCGTATTGCCGATGCTGCGACGCTTGCTGCACGACTTCCGCCTGCCCCAGGCGTTGATCGCCCGCAGTGACGGCGAGCGCGTGTTGACCAACCTTCTGCACCTTTTCGAACTGCTGCAACAAGCCGCCGCCGAACTCGATGGCGAGCAAGCCCTGATCCGGCATTTGTCCGAGCATCTGGCGTTGTCCGGGCAGGCTGGCGAAGAGCAGATCCTGCGTCTGGAAAGTGATGAGCAATTGGTCAAGGTCGTGACCATTCACAAGTCCAAGGGCCTTGAATACCCCTTGGTGTTCCTGCCGTTCATTTGCTCGGCGAAACCGGTGGATGGCAGTCGCCTGCCGCTGCATTACCACGATGAATCCGGCAATGCCCAGGTCACGTTGAAACCGACGGCAGAATTGATTGCCCTGGCTGACGATGAGCGTCTGGCCGAGGATCTGCGCTTGCTCTATGTCGCCCTGACCCGGGCGCAACACGCCTGCTGGCTGGGGGTGGCCGACCTCAAGCGCGGCAATAACAATGGCTCGGTGCTGCATCTGTCGGCATTGGGTTATCTGCTGGGCGGTGGTGCGCCTTTGGCCGACTCCCCGGCGTTGCAGCGTTGGTTGCGGGACCTGCAACAGGACTGCCCGGCGCTGGCGTATGCCGAGATGCCTGAAGCGACAACGGTGCATTACCAGCCACCGCAAAACGATGCGGCACTGCTGGTTCCACTGGTTCCGAAGCGCAAGGCCAGTGAAAACTGGTGGATCGCTTCCTACAGCGCGTTGCGCATTGGCGACACCCTGAGTGTCGGCACCGACGAGGCGCCGGAGAGCCCGCAGGCGCAAAAACTGTTCGATGACGAGCGCCTCGACCCGCAGGCCCCCAGGGAAGTGGTGGCCGGTGGCGGCGATATCCATCGCTTCCCGCGCGGCCCGAACCCCGGCACCTTCCTCCATGGCTTGCTCGAATGGGCGGGAGGCGAGGGTTTTGCTGCGGCACCACAAGAGGTGATCGACGCCATTGCCCGTCGCTGCAACCGTCGAGGCTGGGAGGGCTGGATCAGCACCTTGAGTGACTGGCTGCAGCATCTGCTCAAGTCGCCGCTGCAACTGGGCGGCGGTCAGGCACCGGTGATATTCGGCCAGTTGACGCAGTATCAGGTCGAGATGGAGTTCTGGTTCGCCAGCCATAAGGTCGATGTGCTCAAGCTCGATGCGCTGGTGTGCCAATACACCCATAACGGCGTGGCCCGGGTGGCCGCCGAACCGGTGCTGCTCAACGGCATGTTCAAGGGCTTCATCGACCTGACGTTCGAACATGACGGCCGCTATTACGTGGCCGACTACAAATCCAACTGGCTCGGCGTCGATGATGCGGCCTACACCGCGCAGGCCATGGAGCAGTCGATTCTCGACAACCGTTATGACCTGCAATACGTGTTGTACCTGTTGGCCCTGCACCGTCAGCTCAAGGCGCGGCTCGCCGACTACGACTACGACCGGCATGTCGGCGGTGCGTTGTACCTGTTTTTGCGCGGTACGCGCGCGACCAGCCAGGGTGTGTTTTTCGCCCGGCCGCCAAGAGAACTGATCGAACGTCTGGACAGGCTGTTCCAGGGCAAGCCAGAACCCAAGGCCGAGCCCGCCTGGGAACAGGGAGTACTGTTATGAGTCGCACATTCACCGATTTGTTGCCCACATCGCTGGCAGCCGAAAGCCTGGCCGATCTGGCGCCGCTGAGTCGTGCCGACGACTTGCTGTTGTTGCTCGCGCGTTGGGTCGAGCGTGGCTGGTTGCGCGCGCTGGACAAAGCCTTTGTGGCGTTTCTGCATGAACTGGCCCCGGAGGATGATCCGCTGGTGTTGCTGGCAGCCGCGCTGACCAGCCACCAGTTGGGCCACGGGCATGTCTGCCTTGATCTGTTCGAGACGCTGAAAGAACCGGACTTCGCCCTGTCGCTGCCACCCGAAGGGGACGTGCAAGGCGGCGCGATGCTGTTGCCCTCGCAATTGCTGGGATCGCTGGACGGTGCTCATTGGTGCAAGGTGCTGGCCGCCAGCAACCTGGTCGCGCTGGCCGCTGACAGTCGTGACAACGTGCGCGACCGGCCTTTGGTGTTATCGGGCAAACGCTTGTACCTGCGCCGCTATTGGGCCTACGAGCGGCGGATCGACATCTCGCTGCGCGAGCGTCTGACGGAACACGAATCCACGCCGGGCGACTTGCTCCAGCGTCTCACCGGGTTGTTTGGTCCTGCCCGGCCGGGTGACGTGATCGACTGGCAGAAGCTGGCCTGCGCCCTGGCGACCCGTAGCGCTTTCAGCATCGTCACGGGGGGGCCGGGAACCGGCAAGACCACCACCGTCGTGCGCTTGCTGGCGTTGCTCCAGGCGCCGGCGGTCGAGGTCGGCATACCCCTGCGCATTCGCCTAGCCGCACCGACCGGCAAGGCCGCGGCGCGTCTGACGGAATCCATCAGCCAGCAAGTCCGGACCTTGAAGGTCACGGAGGACGTTCGGGAAAAGATTCCGTCCGACGTCACCACCGTTCACCGTCTGCTTGGCAGCCGTCCCGGGACTCGTCATTTCCGGCACCATGCGGGCAATCGCCTGCCGCTGGATGTGTTGGTGGTGGACGAGGCCTCGATGATCGACCTGGAAATGATGGCCAACCTGCTCGACGCCTTGCCCGCCCATGCGCGCCTCGTGCTGTTGGGTGACAAGGATCAATTGGCGTCGGTAGAAGCCGGTGCGGTTCTGGGGGACCTGTGTCGCGACGCGGAGGCTGGCTGGTACAGCCCGCAGACCCGCCAGTGGCTGGAATCCGTCAGTGGCGAAAACCTGCAGGCCAGCGGCTTGCAGGAGGACGCCCGGGGCACTCATCCATTGGCTCAACAGGTCGTGATGTTGCGCCATTCCCGGCGATTTGGTGAAGGTAGCGGCATTGGCCAACTGGCTCGCTGGGTCAACCAGCAGCAACCCGAAGAAGCCCGCAAGTTGCTGTCGGCGCGAAGCCATGACGATGTGTATTGTTTGTCCCTCAAGGGGGAGCAGGATCGGGCCCTGGAACGCTTGCTTCTCGACGGCCACGGTGAGGGCCCGCAGGGTTATCGACATTACCTGAGCGTGCTGCGCAATCAGCGCCCGCCACTGGACAGCCCGCTGGAAGATTCGCGCTGGATTGATTGGGCTCGGCAAGTGCTGCAGGCCTTCGACGCGTTCCAGTTGCTATGTGCCGTGCGCAAGGGGCCGTGGGGTGTCGAGGGCTTGAACCAGCGGGTGACGGAGGCTTTGCTCAGGGCGCGGCTGATCGACAGCGACCAGCAGTGGTACGAAGGTCGTCCTGTGCTGATGACCCGCAATGATTACGGGCTGGGTTTAATGAATGGCGATATCGGCATTGCCCTCAAGCTCCCGGAACAGGATGGCCACGGAAAACAGGTTCTGCGTGTGGCATTCCCACGCAATGATGGCCAGGGTGGCGTGCGATTTGTCCTGCCCAGTCGCCTGAATGATGTCGAAACCGTGTACGCCATGACCGTGCATAAATCCCAGGGATCGGAGTTCGCGCATACCGCGTTGATTCTTCCCGATGCCTTGAATCCGGTACTCACCAAGGAATTGATCTACACCGGCATTACCCGGGCCAAGGACTGGTTCACCTTGATCGAGTCCCGTGCGGGGGTGTTTGAAGAGGCGGTGAAACGCCGGGTCAAACGTTTGAGCGGGCTGATGCTGGAACTCAAGGACGGCAGCGAGCCGGCAGGCTGAAAGGTCAGTGAGCGGTTGTAGGAAATTGTCCAAAGCAGCGTAGTACGTGGCCTCGCTGGCATTTCCTCGCTGTGCTATCGTTGCGGCATCATTTCGCTACGGTCAAAGAGTATCCCTGCATGAAGGTGGCTGTCAGGACGACAGAGCGCGTCGTTGGCTGTAGAAAAGCGCTGGTTGCCATTCTTCTTTGTCTGCTGGCCAGCGTCGTTTTCGCTCAATCGCAAGCCCCGGTGGGCATGGCGGACCAACGCGCCAAAGCGGTTACCCAGGTGGTCCTCGGCATCCTCAGCTATGCCCGCTGGCCCGTTGAACCTTTGCTGCTGCGCTTGTGCCTGGTCGGCCCTACCGAATACACCGACGACCTGGTCAAGGGTACGACCCAGGCGACGGGTCGACCTGTCACGGTGCAACGCTTGTTGGCAGACAACCCTTCGATTGTCAGTGACTGCGATGCGGTTTATATCGGCAAGCTGACCGGCGTAGAACGCAGCCGATTGTTCGCCGCGTTGATCGGGCATCCGGTGTTGAGCATCAGTGAGAGCGATGAGCAATGCACCGTCGGCAGCCTGTTTTGCTTGCGGGTCGGCGACGAGCAAGTGTCGTTCGAGGTCAATCTCGACTCTGTCGCCCGCAGCGGCGTACGCATTCATCCGAGTGTGTTGCAACTCTCGCGCCGCAAGCCGGCGGCGCCATGAAACTACTGAAACCGGGCAGCCGCCCGACTTTGCATTCGGTCATCGGTCGCGGCAATTTGCTCGTTGCGCTGGTGGGCGTCGCCATGGCCAGTGTTTCACTGACGTTGCTCGGCGTGCTGGCCTTGCGCGTGTACGCCGATCACAACCTGCACCTGATTGCGCGCTCGATCAGCTACACCGTGGAAGCCGCGGTGGTGTTCAACGACAAACCCGCCACCACCGAAGCGCTGGCGTTGATTGCCTCCACCGAAGAGGTGGCCGACGCTCAGGTGTTCGATCAACAGGGTCAGTTGTTGGCTCGCTGGCAACGACCGGAAACCGGTTGGGTGTCCGATCTCGAATTGCACATCGCCAAAGCGTTTCTGGAAGAACCCATGAGCATGCCGATCCTCCATCAAGGGCAGGAAGTCGGCAGTATCAGGCTCACCGGTCATGGCGCCAGCCTGATGCGCTTTTTGCTCAGCGGTCTGGTGGGCATCCTGGTGTGCACGGCCATCAGCGCCTGGGTTGCGCTCTTCCTGGCGCGCCGACAACTTCGCGGGATCATCAAGCCCCTGCGCAACCTGGCCGCCGTCGCCCACGCCGCGCGCAGTGACCGCGCCTTCGACAAGCGTGTGCCGCCCGCCGACATTGCCGAACTCGATAATTTCGGTATCGACTTCAATGCCCTGCTCGATGAACTCGAAGCCTGGCAGTCGCACCTGCAAAGCGAAAACGAATCCCTGGCTCACCAGGCCAGCCACGACAGCCTCACCGGATTACCCAATCGGGCGTTTTTCGAAGGTCGCCTGATGCGCGCGTTGCGCAACGCCAACAAGCTCGGCGAGCGCGTGGCGGTGCTGTTTCTCGACAGCGATCGCTTCAAGGAGATCAACGACAGTTTCGGCCATGCGGCGGGTGATGCGGTGTTGGTGGCCGTGGCCAATCGGGTTCGGGCGCAACTGCGGGAAGGGGATCTGGTGGCGCGGTTGGGTGGCGATGAATTTGCCGTGTTGCTGACGCCACTGCACAAGACCGAAGACGCCGAACGGATTGCCGACAAGATTCTGTCCAGCATGGACATGCCGATTCCATTGCCGGGCAGTACCCAGGTACTGACCTCACTCAGTATCGGCGTCGCGGTGTACCCGGATCATGGCGCAACGCCGGGTGCCCTGCTCAACGCCGCCGATGGCGCGATGTACCAGGCCAAGCGCCTGTCCCGAGGCGCACAGTACACGGCAGGGTCGGAGCACCCCGCCGCCGATGTTCAAAACAGGAGCTGATTTACGTGTTCACATTCAACCCGCGTTCCCTGCGTTTTTTCACCATGACCCTGCTCGTGGCCTTGCTGAGCCTGGCCGGTTGCCAGACCACCCCGCCAAAAGGCCTGACCCCGGCGCAAATCGCCGTGCTGAAACAGCAGGGTTTCGAGCTGACCGACGATGGCTGGGCCTTCGGTTTGTCCGGCAAGGTGTTGTTCGGCAGCGACGATGACAGCCTGAACAAGCAGAGCACCGAGATCGTCGAACGCATCGGCAAGGCGTTGTTGGGGGTGGGTATCGAACGAGTACGGGTCGATGGTCACACCGATGCATCGGGCAAAGAGGCTTACAACGAGCAACTGTCCATGCGTCGGGCGAAAAGCGTTGCCAAGGTGCTCAACACCGTCGGCATGAAACAGGAAAACATCCAGCTGCGTGGCCTGGGCAGCAGCGTGCCGGTGGCCAGCAACAGCACATCCAGTGGCCGCACCGAAAATCGCCGGGTGGCGATTGTGGTCAGCTCCGACTAATCGGCAAACAGCATCTCCCGGCTTTCCCCCATCAACAGGCCCTGATTCTGCTCGGTCACCTGGCGGATGTAATCCCACAACAGGGTGATCCGCTTGAGCTTGCGCAGGTCCTCGCGGCAGTACATCCAGAACTGTCGGGTGATGTTGATTTCCTGTGGCAACACCGGCAGCAGGCGCGGGTCCTGGGTGGCGAGGAAGCACGGCAGGATCGCCAGTGAGCGTCCTTGCTGCGCGGCCACGAACTGCGCAATCACGCTGGTGCTGCGCAGGTTGGCACTGGCCCCGGGCAATACGTTGGCCAGGTACAGCAGCTCCGAGCTGAACGCCAGGTCGTCGACATAACTGATAAATGAATGCTTGGCCAAATCGGCTGGTTTGCGGATCGGCGGGTGGTTGTCCAGGTATTCCTGGGTCGCGTACAGCTGCAATCGGTAGTCGCACAGCTTGCAGCAGACGTACGGGCCATGCTCCGGCCGCTCCAGGGCGATGACGATGTCGGCCTCGCGCTTGGACAGGCTGATGAAGTGCGGCAGCGGCAGGATATCCACTGAGATCGCCGGGTAGGTGTCGACGAAGTGGCTCAGCTGTGGCGTGATGAAAAAGCTGCCGAAGCCTTCGGTACAGCCCATGCGCACATGACCGGACAGTGCCACGCCGGAACCGGAAACCTGCTCGCACGCCATGTGCAGGGTACTCTCGATCGACTCGGCATACCCCATCAACCGCTGGCCCTCGGCGGTCAGAACGAAGCCGCTGGTCCGGGATTTTTCGAACAGCAAAGTGCCCAATGCGGTTTCCAGGGAGCTGATGCGCCGCGACACGGTGGTGTAGTCCACCGCCAGGCGCTTGGCCGCGGTGCTGGCTTTGCGGGTGCGGGAGACTTCGAGGAAAAACTTGAGGTCATCCCAGTTCAGCGAACCGAGGGAGGTGATGTTTTTTTGCATGTTGGACCGGTTTTAATGTGCGTTCTTATTAGATGTTTGCACATCTATACTCCAAAAACAGTCCGACAACCAATTCGCGACACATAGCTCATCTCAGGGCGACTATCTCTCCCTGGCTCCCAAGATAAAAACAAGCATCCGGAGGCCCACATGAACGTATCACTCACGCCCAACGAAACCACCGTGCAGAAGGTCAAGCTGTTGATTGACGGCGAGTGGGTCGAATCCAAGACCACCGAGTGGCACGACATCATCAACCCGGCGACCCAACAGGTGCTGGCCAAGGTGCCGTTTGCCACCGCCGAAGAAGTCGACGCGGCCATCAGCGCCGCCCATCGTGCTTTCCAGACCTGGAAGCTGACGCCCATCGGCGCGCGGATGCGCATCATGCTCAAGCTCCAGGCGCTGATTCGCGAACACTCCAAGCGCATCGCCGCGGTCCTGAGCGCAGAGCAGGGCAAGACCATTGCCGACGCCGAAGGCGATATATTCCGTGGGCTGGAAGTGGTCGAGCACGCCTGCTCCATCGGCAGCCTGCAAATGGGTGAATTCGCTGAAAACGTCGCCGGTGGCGTCGACACCTACACCCTGCGCCAGCCGATCGGCGTGTGCGCCGGCATTACCCCGTTCAACTTCCCGGCGATGATTCCGCTGTGGATGTTCCCGATGGCCATCGCCTGCGGTAATACCTTCGTACTCAAGCCGTCGGAACAGGACCCGATGTCGACCATGCTCCTGGTGGAACTGGCGATTGAGGCCGGCATTCCGGCCGGCGTGCTCAACGTCGTGCATGGTGGCAAGGACGTGGTGGACGGGCTCTGCACCCACAAGGACATCAAGGCGGTTTCCTTCGTCGGTTCAACCGCCGTCGGCACTCATGTCTATGACCTGGCCGGTAAACACGGCAAGCGCGTGCAATCGATGATGGGCGCCAAGAACCACGCCGTGGTGCTGCCGGACGCCAATCGCGAGCAAGCGCTGAATGCGTTGGTGGGTGCCGGTTTTGGCGCTGCCGGTCAACGCTGCATGGCCACCTCGGTGGTGGTGCTGGTGGGCGCGGCCAAGCAGTGGCTGCCGGATCTCAAGGCGCTGGCGCAGAAGCTCAAGGTCAATGCCGGCAGCGAGCCGGGCACCGACGTCGGCCCGGTGATCTCGAAAAAGGCCAAGGCACGGATTCTCGACCTGATCGAGAGCGGCATCAAGGAAGGCGCGAAACTGGAGCTGGACGGTCGCGAGATTTCGGTTCCCGGTTACGAGAAGGGCAACTTTGTCGGCCCGACCCTGTTCTCCGGCGTGACCACCGACATGCAGATCTACACCCAGGAAATCTTCGGCCCGGTGCTGGTGGTGCTGGAGGTCAATACGCTCGACGAGGCCATCGCCCTGGTCAACGCCAACCCGTTCGGAAACGGCACGGGCCTGTTCACCCAGAGCGGCGCGGCGGCACGTAAATTCCAGAACGAAATCGACGTCGGCCAGGTCGGCATCAACATCCCGATTCCGGTGCCGGTCCCGTTCTTCAGCTTCACCGGTTCGCGTGGTTCCAAGCTCGGCGACCTCGGCCCGTACGGCAAGCAAGTGGTGCAGTTCTACACTCAGACCAAGACCGTCACCAGTCGCTGGTTCGATGACAACAGCGTCAACGACGGTGTGAACACCACCATCAACCTGCGTTAAGGAGCCGGACATGAAAATCGCTTTTATCGGCCTGGGTAACATGGGGGCGCCGATGGCGCGCAACCTGATCAAGGCCGGCCATGCACTGCGCCTGGTGGACCTGAACAAAGCCGTGCTGGCGGAACTGGAACAACTGGGCGGCAGTATCAGCGCATCGGCCCGTGAAGCGGCAGAAGGTGCCGAACTGGTCATCACCATGCTGCCTGCCGCGGTGCATGTACGCAGCGTGTGGCTGGGTGAAGACGGCGTGCTCGCCGGTATCGGCAAAGGTGTTCCGGCCGTGGATTGCAGCACCATCGATCCACAGACCGCGCGGGACGTAGCCACCGCCGCTGCCAAACAGGGTGTGGCCATGGCCGATGCGCCGGTCTCTGGCGGCACCGGTGGTGCAGCAGCCGGGACGCTGACCTTCATGGTCGGTGCCACTCCCGAACTGTTCGCCACCCTGCAACCGGTACTGGCGCAAATGGGCCGCAACATCGTCCATTGTGGTGAGGTCGGCACCGGGCAAATCGCTAAAATCTGCAACAACCTGCTGCTGGGGATTTCCATGGTCGGCGTCAGCGAAGCCATGGCGCTGGGCGACGCGCTGGGCATCGACACCAAGGTGCTGGCGGGCATCATCAACAGCTCTACCGGGCGTTGCTGGAGTTCGGAGATGTACAACCCATGGCCGGGCATCGTTGAAACGGCGCCGGCTTCGCGCGGTTACACCGGTGGTTTCGGTGCCGAACTGATGCTCAAGGATCTGGGGCTGGCGACCGAAGCGGCGCGTCAGGCGCACCAGCCGGTGGTACTCGGCGCGGTGGCCCAGCAGTTGTATCAGGCGATGAGTTTGCGTGGGGAAGGTGGTCAGGACTTCTCGGCGATCATCAACGGCTATCGCAAACCGCAATAGCAAGGCTGTGGCAAGAAACTGTGGGAGCGAGCTTGCTCGCGATGAGGTCGTTACAGTCGACATTGATGGTGACTGACCCACCGCTATCGCGAGCAAGCTCGCTCCCACAGGGTACGGCGTTTACCTGAAGACTTTTGACCGGGAGATCACGTCGGGTGACCCCCGGTTTTTTTGCATCAGGCAAACACGAAATATTTGCGCACGGTTTCCACCACTTCCCAGGTGCCTTTCATCCCCGGCTCAATGACAAAAATGTCGCCGGCGCGCAGGTGGATCGGCGCCATGCCTTCGGGGGTGATGATGCAATAGCCTTCCTGGAAATGGCAGTACTCCCACTTCACATACTCCACATACCACTTGCCGGGCGTGCAGATCCAGGTGCCCATGATCTTGCTGCCGTCTTCACTGGTGTAGGCATTGAGGTTGACGGTGTGCGGGTCGCCTTCGAGCTTTTCCCATTTGCAGGCGTCGAGCACGGGCAGCGGGTGGGTGTCGCGAAGAACGGTAATCGGTGCGGTCATGATGACTCCGGGCAGTGGGCTCAAGAACTGAAGTCGAACCCTATAGCGCCTGTCCGTGGGTCAGTTGTCTGTGCTCGACACTGAGCTGTCCAGAAACGCACAGTCTTCAGAGATGGGGCAACGGGCAGTCGAGCCTGGATTGTTCGAGACTGTTTTCGAACTCGACCAATTGCGCGTGCTGTTGCGACAGCGCCGCTATCCGTTCGGCGATTTCCCGTTTTTTGCTGGCGATGACCTGATGGGCCCGTTCCCATGGCAACTGCGGGCCCTGATGTCCGGCGAAGGCTGACTGCAATTCCTTGAGTCTGAAACCCAGCTGCTGGGCACATTTGATGAACATCAGCAGATCGACACTGTGCTGGTCATAGATGCGGTATTTGCCCTGACGTCGGGCGGCAGGCAACAGGCCAATCGACTCGTAGTGACGGATGCTTTTGACAGTGGTTCCGGAACGTTGCGCGGCTTGGCCGATGTACATGGGAAGGTCCTTTTCTCCGAGGATAAAGCTCGGCGCATTATCGACCGACTCAAGCGCTGGCGATAGCTTCGGCCTGGCGTAACCACTCCGTATGTCGATCTGCGCTGGCGCCGAGAATTGGCCCGAAGGTGAGGGTGCAGGTTGGCTTGATGCCACAGAATTCCAGTGTGGTTTTACGGACCTGATGCAAACCGGGCATGCGGTAGATCCAGCGGTAGTACCAGGGCGGCGTGTCCATGGTCACCAGCAGGTGAGCGGTTCGCCCGTGCAGGAGTTTGTCGGGGAAGGCTTTGCCCTGGCGATACTTGAAGGCAAAACCCGGCAAGAACACCCGGTCGAAAAAGCCCTTGAGCAAGGCCGGTACGCCGCCCCACCAGATCGGATAAACCAGTGTCAGCTGTTCGGCCCACAGGATGTCGGCCTGGGCGTTACGCAAGTCGGCCTCCAGCGGCTGGACCTGCTGATAGCCTTCGCGCAGCACCGGGTCAAAATCCAGGGTGCCGAGAAACAACTGACGCACCTCATGCCCGGCGCGCACTGCCGACAGTGTGTAACGCTCGGCAAGGGCGGCGCAGAAGCTGTTGCTGGACGGATGCCCGAGGATCACCAGTATTCGTTTACCCATCATCGCTGTCCTTAAAGATCAAACCTCAAGGATAAAGTCTGCCCCTCAGGGGAGAGTCAAGGCGTGCAGCAGGGCCTTGGCATAGCCGGGCAATGCGGCGAAGTCCCGTGTACAGAGCAGCAATTTGCGTTGGCCCCAGGGTTCTTGCAGGGCGAGGCTCTTGAAGGGCAGGCCGCCTGACCCGCGCTCGACCGCGGCCAGCGGCACAATCGCCACGCCCGCGCCACGGGCGACCATGCGCATCACGCCATCGAAGCCATCGGCGCGGATGCGAATCTGCATGCGCAGGCCGGCGTGCAGTGCCTGTTCTTCGAGATAAACCGCCAGCGCACTGTTGGCATTCAGGCCGACGTAGTCGTGATGCAGCGTGTCGGTGAAGCTCACCGAGGTTGCCTGTGCCAGGGGATGTTCGCGGGGCATGATCAGCACCAGCGGATCATCGCGGAACGGTCGGGTCTGCAAGTCATCGGTGTCCACCGCATCGGAAACGATGCCCAGGTCTGCCGCGCCCTGGCGCAAGGCGTGGGTGATACGGGCGCTGGGCAGTTCCTGCAGGTCGATGTCGAGGTTGGGATGGCTGTGCAGGAAGTCCGCGAGCTGCTCTGGCAGGTACTCGGTGATTGCCGTGGTGTTGCACAGCAGCCGCACCTGGCCTTTGACGCCCTTGGCGTATTCGGCCAGTTCCTGTTGCAGTCGTTCGGCCTGTTGCAACAGGACCCGCGCGTGTCGGGCCAGGGCATTGCCGGCCGGCGTCGGGCTGATCCCGCGACGATTGCGCTGAAGAAATTCGACGCCCAGCGACGACTCCATCGCTCGGATGCGTGCGCTGGCCGCCGCGAGTGACAAATGACTGCGTGCCGCGCCGGCGGTGATGTTGCCGGAGTCGAGGATGTTCAGGTACAGGCGCAGGTCGGTCAGGTCGAAGTGCATTGCGGCAACCTCAGGATGTGTGTCGTCTGGGACGACGCCTTCGCGAGCAAGTCGGATCGCCGCACCGCCGCTCCCACAGTGGATCGCGTCACCTGTGGGAGCGGGCTTGCCCGCGAAGAGGCCAGTCGCTTCAGCGAAACTCTTAGCCTCTGTCAAAGCAAGAGGCAACCTCAGTATATGGCAGATTTTCAATCAACCCCCGCGGGCTCACCATAGCCCCATGAACACACTCTCGGCGTTTTTCCAGAATCTCGGATTGGCCCTGTCATTGCTGGTGATCGGCACCTTTGTGCTGGCCGGCATGATCAAGGGTGTGATCGGCCTCGGCCTGCCAACGGTTGCCATGGGCCTGCTCGGTCTGGCTATGGCACCGACGCAGGCTGCGGCGCTGCTGATCATCCCGGCGACCTTGACCAACCTCTGGCAACTGGCCTTCGGCGGGCATCTGTCGGGGCTAATCAAACGACTGTGGCCGATGTTGCTGGCGATCTTCATCGGCACCGGGGCAGGCACGCTGTGGATCGGCATGAGCGGTGGCCATGGGGTGGTGCGAGGGTTGGGCGCTGCGTTGTTGCTGTATGCGCTGAGTGGATTGTGCCTGCCGACCATGCGCGTGGGGCGGTGCAGCGAACGCTGGCTCGCTCCGCTGTGTGGCCTGCTGACCGGCGTCATCACTTCGGCCACCGGCGTGTTCGTGATTCCGGCGGTGCCTTATCTGCAAGCACTGGGCTTGAGCAAGGACGAGCTGGTGCAGGCGCTGGGCCTGTCGTTCACCGTCTCGACCCTGGCCCTGGCCGGTGGCTTGCTATGGCGCGGCGCGCTCGGCGGGGGCGAGTTGAGCGCGTCGCTGCTGGCGCTGATCCCGGCCATGCTCGGCATGTGGCTGGGGCAATCGCTGCGCCAGCGGATCAGCGCCCTGTGGTTCAAACGCGTGTTTTTCGTTGGCCTGGGTGTGTTGGGCGGCCATTTGCTGATCAGCGGCTAGCGGACGACGGGCTGATCATTTCGATGGCGCGGATTTCGAAGTCCCGTTCCAGGTATTCATCGCGCTGCTCGAGGAACTGCTTCATGTGCGGCAGGTTCGAGTGCACGTCGAGGTGGGCCTGGGATTGCCAGATTTCGTAGAAGATGAACAGGGTCGGGTCCTGTTTGTCGCGCAACATGTGGTATTCGATGCAGCCGGGTTCGGCTCGGCTCGCTTGCACGTAGCCGCTGAAAAAGGCTTCGAAGGCGTCGGATTTTTCCGGGCGGGTCTTGGCGTGCAGGATGAAGCCCTGGATTTCACTCATCTACATCTCTCCTCAGGTCAGAATGGGCACCAGTCTAAGGCAACAATCGATTGTGGATTTGTGCTTGTAGGTCAAATGAATTTTGCCAAATCGACGCTTATTCCGCGCGAGGCCGACCGGTACTCTGCCGCCATCGAATTCCCGACCCTTCCCGAGACCTCCCATGAAAAAAGTCCTGTTGCTCAATGGCGGCAAACAATTTGCGCACTCCGACGGCCGCTACAACACCACCCTGCATGAAGCCGCGTTGAGCGTGCTGGATCGCGGGGGTCTGGACGTCAAAACCACCTTCATCGACGAGGGCTACGACGTCGCCGAAGAAGTGGCCAAGTTCCTCTGGGCCGACGTGATCATCTACCAGATGCCCGGTTGGTGGATGGGTGCACCGTGGACCGTGAAAAAGTACATCGATGAAGTCTTCACCGAGGGCCATGGCAGCCTCTATGCCAGCGACGGTCGCACCCGTTCGGACGCGTCGCAGAAGTACGGCAGCGGCGGCCTGATTCACGGCAAGCAGTACATGTTGTCGCTGACCTGGAACGCCCCGCAGCAAGCCTTCGACGACCCGACCGACTTCTTTGAGGCCAAAGGCGTGGACGCGGTGTACTTCCCGTTCCACAAGGCCAACGAGTTCCTGGGCATGACCGGTTTGCCGACGTTCCTCTGCGTGGACGTGATGAAGCGCCCGAACATCGAAGGCGACGTGGCGCGCTATGAGCAGCATTTGGCTGAGGTGTTTGGCCTCAAGGCATGACGCTCGGCTACTATCCGATGCAACGGCCAGGAAGATCGCAGCGCCGATTCGCAAACGAGGACACCCGTGAAAGCCAGATCCGATGAATTGCAGATATTCGTCTGCGTGATTGAATGCGGGTCGATTTCTGCGGCGGCCGAGCAGGTCGGGCAGACGCCTTCGGCGGTCAGCCGTACGCTGTCGCGGCTGGAGGCCAAGCTCGACACCACCTTGATCAATCGCACCACGCGACGCATGGACCTGACCGAGGAGGGCAAGTACTTCTTCGAGCACGCCAAGCGCATTCTTGATCAAATGGACGAGCTCGAAGAGCGCCTGTCCTCACGCCAGCAAACACCGTCCGGGCGTCTGCGGATCAACGCGGCATCACCTTTCATGCTGCACGCCATCGTGCCCTACATCGATGAATTCCGCAGGCTCTACCCGGACATCCAGCTCGAACTCAACAGCAATGACTTGATCATCGACCTGCTGGAACAGAGCACCGACATCGCCATTCGCATTGGCACCCTGACCGACTCGACACTGCATGCCCGCTCCCTGGGTTGCAGCCCGCTGCACATTGTCGCCAGCCCGGCGTACCTGGAAAAGCACGGCACACCGCAAGCCGTGGCTGACCTGGCCAACCATACGCTGCTGGGGTTCACCCAGAACGAAGGCCTCAACCAATGGCCGCTGCGTTATGTGCATGGCGATCGCTGGCCGATCCAGGCGTCGATCAGCGCCTCCAGCGGCGAGACCATCCGCCATCTGGCACTGGACGGCCAGGGCATCGCCAGCCTGTCGCATTTCATGACCATCGAGGACATTCGTGCCGGACGCTTGAAAGTGTTGCTGGCCGAATTCAACAGCGGCTAACGCCAGCCGATCAATGCGGTGTACTACCGCAACTCGCAGCTGGCCTTGCGGATTCAATGCTTCCTGGACTTTATCCAGGGCAAGTTGGCGGATTATGCGAGCGCGGATTTCAAAAGCTGATTCGTGACCCCTGCGCAAAAGTGAATTGGGTCAGAGGGCATTTTTCGGCAGTGATCGCTACCGGATACTCCTTGCATCACTTATCCACGCAGGGAGTTTCTCCATGAACGTATTCGTTACCGGTGCCGCCGGTTTTATCGGCGGTTCCATCGCCACGGGCCTGGTCCAGGCCGGCCACGCTGTCACCGGTCTGGTGCGCAGCGCCGAACAGGCCGATGAGCTGCGTGCACTGGGCATCACCCCGGTGATCGGCACCCTCGACGACTCCGCCCTGTTGGCCGATCAGGCGCTGGCTGCCGACGCTGTGATCAACGCGGCCAGCAGCGATCATCGTGACGCGGTGGAGGCCTTGCTCGATGCCTTGCGCGGCTCTGGCAAAGTGTTCCTGCACACCAGCGGTTCGAGCATTGTCGGTGATGCCTCGGGCGGTCAATCCAGCGATGACATTTACTTCGAAGACAATCTGCCGGAGCCGACCGTCGACAAAGCGGCGCGCGTGGCCATCGATAACCTGATCCTGGCGGCGGCCATGGAGGGGGTGAACTCGGCAGTGATCTGCAACACCTTGATCTACGGCCACAGCCTGGGCGTCCATCGCGACAGCGTGCAGCTGCCGCGTCTGCTCAAACAGGCGCGCAAAAGCGGCGTGGTGCGCCATGTCGGCACGGGCCGGAATATCTGGTCCAACGTGCACATCGAGGACGTGGTTGCGCTGTACCTGCTGGCGCTGACTAAAAATGTACCGGGCACGTTCTATTTCGTTGAAAGCGGTGAAGCGTCGTTCATCGACATGACTACGGCGATGGCCCGGGCGCTGAACCTGGGCGAGCCACAGGACTGGCCGCTCAAGGACGCGGAAGCCGAGTGGGGCTACGAAATGGCCAACTATGGTCTGGGTTCCAACAGTCGGGTTCGCGGCAAGCATGCGCGGGAACTGTTGGGGTGGGTGCCGAAGCGCACGTCGGTCGTGGAGTGGATTCGCGACGAGATGGTGTGAGTTCGCTTTAGACCGCGTCATCGTTCTTCGCGGGCAAGCCCGCTCCCACAGTTTCTGCGTCGTTCGATAATTTCGTGAACGGCAAAGTACCTTTGGGAGCGGGCAAGCCCGCTCCCACAGTTACTGCGTTGTTCGATAATTTTGTGAACGGCAAAGTACCTGTGGGAGCGGGCTTGCCCGCGATGGCATTTTCGATGACACAGATGATGGCCGGTCGGCCCTCGATTCCGTAACATCCGCACACTCTTTTTCGTCTCCCCCCTGTGTGCGATCTCCCCATGAAAGCAAAACGTCTACGCGCCGATGTCCTGGCCGGACTTACCACGTCCTTCGCTCTGTTGCCCGAGTGCATCGCTTTCGCCCTGGTGGCCCACCTCAATCCGCTGATGGGGCTCTATGGCGCATTCATCATCTGCACCCTGACCGCGCTGTTCGGCGGGCGACCGGGCATGGTGTCCGGCGCGGCCGGCTCGATGGCCGTGGTGATCGTCGCGCTGGTGGTGCAACACGGCGTGCAGTACTTGCTGGCCACGGTGTTGCTGGGCGGGTTGATCATGATGGCGTTCGGGCTGCTCAAGCTCGGCAAACTGGTGCGTATGGTGCCGCACCCGGTGATGCTCGGCTTCGTCAACGGCCTGGCGATCATCATTGCCCTGGCGCAAATGGAGCACTTCAAGAACGGTGAGGCCTGGTTGAGCGGTACGCCGCTGTACATGATGCTTGGCCTGGTCGCGGTGACCATGGCCATTGTCTACGTGCTGCCGCGCCTGACCCGCACCGTGCCGCCGGCGCTGGTGGCGATTCTCGGTGTGGGCCTGGCGGTGTATCTGCTTGGCTTGCCGACCCGCACCCTGGGCGACATGGCGCACATTGCCGGTGGCTTGCCGACGCTGGCGCTGCCGGACATTGCGTGGAATCTGGACACCCTGCGCATCATCGCGCCCTACGCGATCCTGATGGCGCTGGTCGGGTTGCTGGAAACCCTGTTGACCCTCAACCTCACCGACGAAATCACCGAGAGCCGTGGCTACCCGGATCGTGAGTGCGTGGCGCTGGGGGCGGCGAATGTGGTGTCCGGTGCATTCGGCGGCATGGGCGGTTGCGCCATGATCGGCCAGACCGTGATCAACCTCAGTTCCGGCGGGCGCGGGCGCTTGTCCGGGGTGGTGGCCGGAGTGTCGGTCCTGCTGTTCATCCTGTTTCTGTCGCCGCTGATCGAGCGCATTCCATTGGCCGCGCTGGTCGGGGTGATGTTCGTGGTGTC
Organism: Pseudomonas sp. GM74; assembly: GCF_000282455.1. Taxonomy (GTDB): domain Bacteria; phylum Pseudomonadota; class Gammaproteobacteria; order Pseudomonadales; family Pseudomonadaceae; genus Aquipseudomonas. Next base: position 104,890 of record NZ_AKJG01000039.1, on the reverse strand, counting down.
GCAACAGACCTTCGCCTGGGCCTCGTTGCGGGTGCTGAACAAGGTACCGCTCAACGACGTGCTGGTGATCATCGCGGTGACGGTGATTACCGTTTTCACCGATCTGGCCACCGCGGTGCTTTGCGGCATCATCATTGCGGCGCTGAATTTTGCCTGGCAGCAGGCCCGCCAGCTGTATGCCGACAGTCACCTGGAGAACGACGGCAGCAAGCTGTACCGAGTGCATGGCACGCTGTTCTTCGCCTCGACCACACCCTTTCTCAATCAGTTCGATCCGGCCAACGACCCGGCGCAAGTGACCCTGGATTGCCGTCACCTGAGTTTTGTCGACTACTCGGCCATCGCCGCGCTGGGCACCTTGCGCGAGCGCTACGCCAAGGCCGGCAAGCACTTGCGGGTGCTGCACTTGTCCGAGCGTTGCAAGAAATTGCTCAAGCGCGCCCGGATGCAGCACGACTGAGGTCAGTCATTCGATCTTTCCCACGCTGAGCGGGGAAAGATCGATCTGTCGGCGATGAAAATTCACACAGCCGACTTTCATAATTCGCGACACGCCATACCTCTGTACGACACCCCTTACCTCTGCACGAAAATTACTTTCACCTCGTTTGATAATCGCGCCTCGAAATGTTTTAAGAGTTTCACAAATATTTCGACGTGACCCTCTCGAGGAGTACCGCATGACCCTTTCCTTCGGCTATTGGCTGCTGGTGTATGCCGCCATCGCCATCATTGCACTGATCGTTCTGATCGCCCGTTACCGGCTCAACCCGTTCATTGTCATCACCCTGATTTCCATCGGCCTGGCGCTGGTGGCGGGCATGCCGCCGTCCGGTGTGGTGGGGGCGTACGAGGCCGGTGTCGGCAAAACCCTGGGGCACATCGCACTGGTGGTGGCGCTGGGCACCATGCTCGGCAAGATGATGGCCGAGTCCGGCGGCGCCGAGCAGGTGGCGCGGACCTTGATCGACCGCTTTGGCGAGAAGAACGCGCATTGGGCGATGGTGACCATCGCGTTTCTGGTGGGGCTGCCGCTGTTCTTCGAAGTCGGTTTCGTCTTGCTGGTGCCGATTGCCTTTACCGTGGCGCGGCGGGTGGGCGTGTCGATCCTGATGGTCGGCTTGCCGATGGTCGCCGGACTTTCGGTGGTGCATGCGCTGGTTCCACCGCACCCGGCGGCGATGCTGGCGGTGCAGGTGTATCAGGCGTCGGTGGGGCAGACCTTGATGTATGCGATCCTGATCGGCATTCCGACTGCGATCATTGCCGGTCCCCTGTACGCAAAGTTCATCGTGCCGCGCATTCAGTTGCCGGCGGAAAACCCGCTGGAACGTCAGTTCCTTGAGCGTGAACCGCGTGACAGCCTGCCAGGGTTTGGCATCACCATGGCGACCATCCTGCTGCCGGTGGTGCTGATGCTGATCGGCGGCTGGGCCAATCTGATTTCCACGCCGGGCAGTGGTTTCAACCAGTTCCTGCTGTTCATCGGCAACTCGGTGATCGCGCTGTTGCTGGCCACATTGCTGAGCTTCTGGACCCTCGGCCTGGCCCAGGGCTTCAACCGCGAATCGATCCTCAAATTCACCAACGAATGCCTGGCGCCGACCGCGAGCATCACCCTGCTGGTGGGCGCTGGTGGTGGCCTGAACCGGATTCTGGTGGATGCCGGCGTCACCGACCAGATCGTTGGCCTGGCCCACGAGTTTCATCTGTCGCCGCTGTTGATGGGCTGGCTGTTTGCTGCGTTGATGCGCATCGCCACCGGTTCTGCCACTGTGGCCATGACCACCGCTTCAGGCGTGGTCGCACCGGTGGCCATTGGTCTGGGTTATCCCCATCCGGAGTTGCTGGTGCTGGCGACGGGCGCCGGGTCGGTTATCTTTTCCCACGTCAACGACGGCGGTTTCTGGTTGATCAAGGAATACTTCAACATGACAGTGACCCAGACCTTCAAGACCTGGACCGTGCTCGAGACGTTGATCTCGGTCGTTGCCTTCGGCCTGACCGTTGGCCTTTCTTACCTGATTTAGCCGGAGCCGTTTGCATGGACATCCTCTACCAGATCCGCGCCCGTCAGGACTCCTTCAGTGCCGGTGAAGGACGCATCGCCCGTCTGATGCTCGACGACGTAGGATTTGCCGCCTCCGCCAGTCTCGATGAACTGGCGCTGCGGGCGGAGGTCAGCAGCGCCACGCTGTCGCGGTTCGCCCGTACGGTCGGCTGTAAGGACCTGCGTGACCTGCGCTTGCAGTTGGCCCAGGCCAGTGGCGTCGGCAGCCGGTTTCTCGACCCGGCGGGCACGCCCGAGCAGTCGGCGTTCTACGGGCAGATCGTGGGCGACATCGAGTCGACCTTACGCCAGCACCTGGCCGCATTCGATGAGTCGCGTTTCGCCGATGCGGTGAAACTGCTGGGCAAGGCGCGGATGATTCATGCTTTCGGCATGGGCGGCTGTTCGACCCTGTGCAGCGATGAACTGCAAGTGCGCCTGGTACGCCTGGGCTATCCGATCACGGCGTGCCACGATGCAGTGATGATGCGCGTCACCGCCGCCAGCCTCAGCGCCGAACAGGTGGTGATTGTCTGCTCACTGACCGGGATCACCCCGGAACTGATTGAAACGGTGGAGCTGGCGCGCAACTACGGCGCGCGCATCCTGGCCATCACTCGCGGCGATTCGCCGCTGGCGCAACTGGCTGACATCGTCCTGCCGCTGCAAAGCGCCGAAACCTCGTTCATCTACAAACCCACGGCGGCGCGTTACGGCATGCTGCTGGCCATCGATGTGCTCGCCACCGAGCTGGCCTTGGCCAACCCTGAAGACAATCAAGAACGTCTGCGGCGGATCAAACTCGCCCTCGACGAATACCGCGGCGGCGATGATCACTTGCCGCTGGGAGACTGACATGCAGTACGACACGCTGATTCGCAACGCCCTGATCATCGACGGCAGCAACAGCCCCGGTTACCCCGCCGACGTGGCGATTCTGAGCGGACGCATCGAGCGTATCGGCGACTTGCGCGATGCCCGTGCCAACGAAGAAATCGACGCACAGGGCCATGTGCTGGCGCCGGGTTTCATCGACGTGCACACCCATGACGACACCGTGGTCATTCGTCAACCGCAGATGTTGCCCAAGCTCAGCCAGGGCGTGACAACGGTGATCGTCGGCAACTGCGGGATCAGTGCTTCACCGGTGAGTTTGCGCGGTGATCCCCCGGACCCGATGAACCTGCTCGGCACAGCCGCTGCATTCGTTTATCCGACCTTCCGCGACTATCGTGCGGCGGTCGAAGCGGCGAACACCACGCTGAACGTCGCCGCGCTGGTCGGCCATACCGCGTTGCGCAGCAACCACCTCGACGATCTGTTCCGCACCGCCACGGCAGACGAAATCAGCGCGATGCGCGAGCAATTGCGCGAAAGCCTTAAGGCTGGCGCCTTGGGCCTGTCCACCGGCCTTGCCTATGCCAGCGCCTTCTCGGCATCCACCGATGAAGTGATGCAACTGACCGAAGAGCTGACCGCGTTCGGGGCGGTCTACACCACCCATTTACGCAGCGAATTCGAACCGGTGCTGGAGGCCATGGACGAGGCGTTCAAGATCGGTCGCCATGCGCAAAGCCCGGTGATCATTTCCCACCTCAAATGCGCCGGTGCCGGTAACTGGGGGCGTAGTCCGCAGCTGCTGGCGTCCCTCGAACAGGCGGCGAAGACCCACCCGGTGGGTTGCGATTGTTATCCCTACGCCGCGAGCTCTTCGACCCTGGACCTCAAGCAAGTGACCGATGCCCACCGCATCACCATCACCTGGTCGACGCCGCACCCGGAGATGGGCGGCCGCGACCTGATGGACATCGCCGCCGAATGGAATCTGTCGTTGCTCGATGCCGCCCGCCAACTGCAACCGGCCGGAGCGGTGTACTACGGCATGGATGAGGCGGATGTCCGCCGGATCCTCGCGCATCCGCTGTCGATGGTCGGCTCCGACGGCTTGCCGGAAGATCCGTTCCCGCACCCACGCCTGTGGGGCGCATTCCCTCGGGTACTCGGACATTTCAGCCGTGACGTGGGACTGTTCCCACTGCACACCGCCGTGCACAAGATGACCGGGCTGTCGGCGGCGCGTTTCGGTTTGAAGGGGCGCGGTGAGATCCGCGAAGGCCATTGGGCCGACCTGGTGTTGTTCGATCCGGCGACCATCCGTGATGTTGCCGACTTCAACGATCCGCAGCGGGCGGCACAAGGCATTGAGGGCGTATGGATCAACGGTGTGTTGAGCTACCGCGATGGCCAGGCCAACGGGCGCAGGGAAGGGCGGTTCCTGGCCCGGGAAGGGGATTTGCGCACGGGTTTTCAGTGAGTTTCGAGGACTGCGTCACAGTGATGGCATTTTGAGATTAAAGAATGGCGTTTCCGCGCCGAAGGACTGACATCAAATCCGACTACCATTGTTGTTCAATCATGTAGGAGCGAGTCTGCTCGCGATGGAGTCAAAGGCGCCGCGTTTAGCCAGTCAAAACGCGTGATCGTTAACGACCATCGCGAGCCAGCTCGCTCCTACAGGTCTTTCATCGTCTGGGAGCAACCCGATGAGCTTCGGCAAAACCACTCCGGTCCTGCGTATTTTCGACGAAGCCAAGGCCGTGGAGTTCTACGTCGACTTCCTCGGTTTCAAGATCGACTGGCAACATCGACTTGAAGCGGATTTCCCGCTGTACCTGCAAATCTCCCGTGGCGATTGTGTGCTGCATTTGTCCGAACACCATGGCGACAGCGCACCGGGTTCTGCGCTGCGGATCGAGACGGATGAGCTGGAGCAGTTTCAGCAGCAACTGTTGGCCAGGGAATACAGGTTTTCCCATCCGCAGATTCAGGCCATGCCCTGGGGCAGCCAGGACATGACCATCGCCGACCCGTTCGGCAATCGCTTGGTGTTCACCAACGCGATCAGTCTCTGAACCTTCAACCCTTCAGCCTTCGTTCGGCACCCGGTGGGTTTGGCGAAACTCACCCGGCGGCATCCCGCGCCGGCTTTTGAACGTGCGGTGAAACGAACGGGGTTCGGTGAAACCCAGGTATTGGGCGATGTCCTGAATCGGCAGGGTGCTGTTGAGCAGGTAATGCTCGGCCAGTTCCTGGCGCAGGTCATCGAGGATCTGCTGGTACGACGTACCGGCCTGATGCAGCTGGCGTTGCAGCGTGCGCACGGACACGGCGAGATGCTCGGCCACCTGCTCCTTGCGTGGCAGGCCTTCCTTGAGCAACTGGCGCAGGATGCTTTTGACCCGCTGTTCCAGCGATGCGTCCTCCAGTGTGGCCATCAATCCCTGGGCATGTTCTTCCAGCGTGCGCAGCAATTGCGCATCGGCCTGGCGCAATGGCAACTGCAAATACGGCAACGGGACAATCAGCGCTGAATAAGGCTGGTCGAACAGTACCGGGCAGTCGAAGATCTGCTCGTACTCTGCCAGCGTTGTGTCGGCCGGACAGGCATGTTCCAGCCAGACGGCGGCCGGCGACATTTGCGTGTCGGCGATCCAGCGCGCGTATTGCAGCCAGGAGCCGAGCACGTTTTCCACCAGGTGCCGGCGAATTCGCGGGCGTTGATGGCGGCAGGTCCAGATCAGGTGTACGTCGCTGCCTTGCACCTCGGCGCGGCTGACGCCCATGTCTCCTACCAGTTTTTCGAACGGCATGATGCGGCTCATCGCATCGCCCAGTGTCGCGCAGTTCATGGTGATGTAACCCAGCACGCTCCAGGAGTTGGGCAACACAAAACGCGCGGCGTTGAGACCGAACAACGGATCGCCCGAGTGTTCGCAGAAATAATCGAGCAGCCGTTCATGGGCTTCACCGGGCAACCGCAGGCTGTTGTCGCTCAATTGCTGTGCCTGCAACCCGGCAGCCGCCAACGCAGGCTCGATGGCCATGCCCAGTTGTTCGGCATGACGCAGGTACTTGAGCAGCGGCGGAACGGAAGTGAAGCCCAGGGATTGCATGATCGTATTCCTTTGATCAAGGCCCGCGTGCGCGGATGAATGCCCTGAAAGGTAATTTGAAACCACGGCTAAAGTAAATGGCTGACGCCTGCGCGACGTTTGACTCAATTGGCTACTCGAACTGGCCCGATGCGACCGTGACACTTTCCGGCGGCTGACTAGTATGGGGGCCTGAAATATCACTGATCAGAACCGCAAAAGGACACACGCATGCGACGCTGGAACGGCTGGGGAGATGCAACCACGGTGGTCGAACTGCCGGCCCAGGGCGCGAGTTTTCTCGCCCGGCGGGTGGGTGACGGTCGAGCGCTGCCCGACGCGACGCTTGAGACGGCTTTGGCCCGCGTACCTCCATCGCGGTTGCAGCCACACTTCCTGTACAGCGTGGATGCCCATGATCGTTTGCTGCATGCCCGGGGCCAGAGCCTGCCGGACTGGCTGGCGTTGCGTGAGGGCGAGCTGGGAAATTACCCCGACGCCGTGGCCTATCCCGTGAGCGCTGAACAGATTCGCCGTTTACTGCTGCTCGCCCATGAACAGGACCTGTGTCTGATTCCCTATGGCGGCGGCACCTCGGTGGCCGGTCACATCAATCCGCCGAGTTCCGCGCGGCCGGTGGTGACGGTTTCCCTGGCCCGCATGAATCGCCTGCTGGACCTCGACGAAGAGAGTCTGCTGGCCACCTTCGGCCCCGGCACCAGTGGACCGCAGGTGGAAAGTCAGTTGCGCGCCCGGGGTTACACCCTGGGGCATTTCCCGCAGTCGTGGGAACTGTCGACCCTGGGTGGCTGGGTCGCCAGCCGCTCCAGTGGCCAGCAGTCGCTGCGCTATGGGCGAATCGAGCAACTGTTCGCTGGCGGGACCCTGGAAACCTTTGCCGGACCTTTGGAAATCGCTTCCTTTCCGGCCTCGGCGGCCGGGCCTGATCTGCGCGAGGTGGTGTTGGGCTGTGAGGGCCGTTTCGGGATCATTTCCGAGGTGAAGGTGCGGGTCAGCGCACTGCCCGCCGACGAGCGCTTCTATGGGGTGTTTCTGCCCGATTGGCCCAGGGCGCTGCAAGCCATTCGCCAGTTGGCCCAGGCGCGGGTGCCGCTGTCGATGCTGCGTCTGTCCAACGCGGTGGAAACCGAAACCCAGCTGGCGCTGGCCGGTCACCCGCAGCAGATCGCCTGGCTGGAAAAGTACCTGGCCCTGCGCGGCGCCGGTGAGGGTAAATGCCTGCTGACGTTCGGTGTGACCGGCAACCGTCGGCAAAATTCGTTGTCCCTGCGTCAGGCCCGGCAGCACCTCAAGGCGTTCGGCGGCGTGTTTACCGGCACCTTGCTTGGCAAGAAGTGGGCGCAGAACCGTTTTCGTTTTCCCTACCTGCGGGAAAACCTGTGGAACGCAGGTTACGTGGTGGACACCCTGGAAACGGCCACTGACTGGAGCAACGTCGACAACCTGCTCACGCTGATCGAAAACAGCCTGCGCGACGCCTTGGCTGCCGAAGGCGAGCGGGTGCATGTCTTCACCCACCTTTCCCATGTCTACGGCGAAGGGTCGAGCATCTACACCACCTATGTGTTTCGCCCGGCGGCGGACTACCCCGCCACCCTGGCGCGCTGGCAGGCACTCAAACAGGCAGCCAGCCAGACCATCGTCGATAACCAAGGCACCATCAGCCACCAGCATGGCGTGGGCAAGGATCACGCGCCGTACCTGTTGCGGGAGAAGGGCGCGCTGGCGATGGACACCCTGCAGGCTCTGAGTCGGCATTTCGATCCGGCCGGGCGACTGAACCCTGGCACGCTGTTGCAGGAGTGACGGCCATGAGCCTGGACTGGAACGCGGCGTGGCGACAGCGGGTGCTGCCGACGCTGGCGGATGAAACCTGGGACCTGATCGTCATCGGCGGCGGCATCAGCGGCGCCGGTATCCTGCGCGAAGCCGCGCGCCGTGGCTGGCGCTGCCTGCTGCTGGAACAGCGCGATTTCGCCTGGGGCACCTCCAGCCGCTCCTCGAAAATGGTCCATGGCGGTTTGCGCTATATCGCCAAGGGCCAGTGGCGCTTGACCCGCGATTCGGTCCGCGAACGCCAGCGCCTGCTCGATGAAGCGCCGGGGCTGGTGGAGCCGATGAGTTTCATGATGCCGCATTACCGTGGCGGTTTTCCCGGACCTCGGGTGCTGGGTGGTTTGCTGTCCGTCTATGACGCATTGGCCGGGCGGCGCAGCCATCACTTCCATGACGCGCAACAACTGCGTTATCTGGCGCCAGGGGTGAAGGAAGACGGCCTTCTGGGTGGCACCTGTTTTATCGATGCGCTGACCGATGATGCCCGCCTGGTGATGCGCGTTCTGGGCGAGGCCCGGGCCGACGGCGCCGTGGTGCTCAACGGTGTGCGTGTGCAGCAATTGCTGCGTGAAGCGGGGCGTGTTTGCGGGGTTCAGGTCGAAGACTGCGAGGGCGGCGGGTCACTGACGTTGCGTTGCGGTGTGCTGGCCGTGGCCACCGGCGCTTGGGCCGAACGCTTGCGCCTGCCCGATGCACCTCGCCAGTTGCGCCCATTGCGTGGCAGTCATCTGTTGTTGCCGGGTTGGCGCCTGCCCGTGGCGCAAGCCTTCACCTTCCTGCACGAGCGTGACCGTCGACCGGTGTTCGTTTTCCCGTGGGAGGGCGCCACGGTGGTCGGCACTACGGACCTCGATCATCACGGCGATCTGGACCAGAGCGCGAGCATCAGTCCCGAGGAACTCGACTATCTGCTGGCGGCCTGTAGTCAGCAATTCCCCGGCGCTGAAGTGGTCGCTGCCGATGTGCTGTCGACCTGGTCGGGGGTGCGCCCGGTGGTGGGCAGTGCGGCGGGTGAGCATCAAGACAAACCGTCGAATGAAACCCGTGAGCATGTGCTGTGGCAGGAGCCAGGTTGCGTGACCCTGGCCGGCGGCAAGCTGACCACGTTTCGCCCGCAAGCCATCGAAGTGCTCAAGGCTTGCGCGGCCATGCTCGATCGTCCGTTCGTTGATGACGCCGCACCGGTGTTTGCCGTCGTGCCGCCACTGGCGATCCCTGGGCTCAGCGTCAGCCAGTGGCGACGACTGGCCGGGCGGCATGGCCGTGACCTGCCGAGGCTGGCGCAACTGATCGCTGAGCTGGGCCATGACACCGTCGGCGGCACTGACACCTTGTGGGCGGAACTGGCCGTTGCCTGCGATGGGGAAATGGTCCTGCACCTGGATGACCTGCTGCTGCGCCGAACCCGCCTGGGCCTGTTGCTGCCGCGCGGTGGCGAGGATTATTTCGCCGCCATTCGCCAGCTCTGCCAACCGCGACTGGGCTGGGGCGATGAGCATTGGCAGCAGGAATTACAGCGTTATCGGGCGTTGTGGCAACGCCATCATGGTTTGCCGGATACCGCGCATTGATGCCCATTGAAGAGAGCTCCATGGATAACCACCCGAACAAGCGTTACCTGTTGGCCATCGACAATGGCACCCAGAGCGTGCGCGCGCTGCTCTTCGACCTGCAGGGCAATCTGCTGGGCAAAGGCAAGGTCGAGTTGCAGGCCTATTATTCGACTCAACCCGGCTGGGCCGAGCAGGACCCTGAGTATTACTGGGCAAAACTGGGTGAGGCCTGCCAGCAGTTGTGGCAGCAAACCGGCATCGATCGTTCACAGATTGCCGGTGTTTCCCTGACCACCCAACGCGGCACCGTGATCAACGTCGATGCCCAGGGCAAGGCGCTGCGCCCGGCGATCCTGTGGCTCGATCAACGCCAGGCCGAAGTCAAAGGCGGCATCAAGGGGCCGTGGGGCTGGCTGTTCAAGCTGGTCGGCGCGCAAGCCACGGTGGACTACTTTCGCGCCCAGGCCGAGGCCAACTGGATCGCCCGTAATCAGCCTGACGTCTGGGCGGCAACCGACAAATTCTTGCTGCTATCGGGGTTTCTCACCCATCGCCTTTGCGGGCGCTTTGTCGATTCCGTGGGCTGTTGCGTCGGTTACCTGCCGTTCGACTTCAAGCGCTTGCGCTGGGCCGCACCCGCCGACTGGAAATGGCAGGCGCTGGCAGTGCGTCCCGAGCAACTGCCGGGCCTGCACAAACCCGGTGAAACCCTGGGCTACATCAGCGCCGAGGCCAGCCGCCACACCGGCATTCCCGAGGGGCTGCCGCTGATCGCCGCGGGTGCCGACAAGGCTTGCGAAGTCGTGGGTTCCGGCGTCGTCGACCCAGGCACCGTATGCCTTTCCTACGGCACCACGGCGACGATCACCAGCACCCGGTCGCGCTACCTGGAAATCGTCCCGTTGATTCCGCCTTACCCGTCCGCAGTGCCGGATCAATACAACTGCGAGGTGATGATTTATCGCGGCTACTGGATGGTCAGCTGGTTCAAGAACGAGTTCGGTCTGCGGGAAATGCAGCAGGCCAAAGCCCAGGGTGTGGAGCCCGAGCAACTCTTCGATGCACTGGTCGACGCCGTGCCGCCAGGCTCCATGGGGTTGATGCTGCAACCCTACTGGTCGCCCGGCATCCGCGAGCCGGGCGTGGAAGCCAAGGGCGCGATGATCGGCTTCGGCGATGTGCATACCCGCGCGCACATTTACCGGGCGATCCTCGAAGGTCTGGCGTATGCCTTGCGTCAGGGCCTGGAGAAAATCGAGAAGCGCTCGAAGGTCTCGATCAAGCGCTTGCGCGTCGCCGGTGGAGGTTCGCAGAGTGATGCCGCGATGCAGCTCACGGCGAACATTTTCGGCCTGCCGGCCGAGCGTCCGCATATCTACGAAGCGTCCGGCCTGGGCGCGGCCATTTGCTGCGCGGTGGGCCTGGGGCTGCACGCGGACTTCCCCACGGCGATGGCCGCCATGACGCGGGTCGGTACGGTGTTCATGCCGCAACCCGAGGCGCAGCAGATCTATGAGCGACTGTACAAAGAGGTCTACCTGCGCATGTATCGACAGCTCAAGCCGTTGTACCAAAGCATCCGCAAAATCACCGGTTACCCCGCTTAGGAAAACACCCGAGAACCCTGTGGGAGCGAGCTTGCTCGCGATGACGGCAGCAAATTCGATATCAATGGTGACTGACCCACCGCCATCGCAAGCAAGCTCGCTCCCACAATGACCTTCGGTGTTTTTTTACACCGCGCATGTGGCGCTATCGGAGAGCTTTTCTGGTGAGATTGGACAGTGTCAGGGGCAAGGTCGGTTGTTAGGCTCAACCCCCACGGCACATCCAATAAGAACCAGGCAATGAAGCTGACATTCCTCCTGTTGCTGCTTTGTTCAACGGCCCCCACAGCCTGGGGCTGGTCGAACCATACGGTGGGCAGCTACCTGGCGTTGCAGGATTTGCCGACGTTGCGTGATGCACCGCAGGTTGAAGTCGAGCCGCTGGAACAGTTTCTTTCGCAGCAATACCAGGCCGTGAGTGCGCTGCTCGATGAGCAGGAGCGCTTCGCCCGCGAGCACTTCGCCCAATACCCGCCGCGCCCGGACAGCCTGCGATTGCCTGCCGTGCCCGGGGACAATCTGCGCCACGACTTCCTCACCGCACTGCGCATCAATCCCGGGATTCATCTGGCGATGGTCATCCAGCCGATGCCGGGCAAGGATCTGCCCGAGCGTGAACACCTCAAGGCCGAACAAGTCATGGTGGAGCAGACGCTCTCACCGTGGAGTCGCCAGCGCTTCATCGTTGTGGCTGACCACGAACAAGTCGCGCCCCTGGCCGTGTTGGCCAGCGCCGCCGATGAGCCGGATTACGGCCACGACATCAACCTGTTCAGCGACAACCCGGGCGAAGTCGGCGCGTTGTACGGCTTCGGCCCGCAGCCCTTCGGCGACGCCCGGTTTCAGTACAGCTCCCAGGCGCCGTTCCACATGGGGTTTTTCCATGAAAGCCCGGTGGTGTATGCCGCTGCCGGGTTTCTTCAGCGCAGCTGGCCGGACTGGCGCGCCTACCAGTACATGGGGTTGGCGCGACTGGCGTTTGCCACTGGCCATCCTTATTGGGGCTATCGCTTTCTCGGCTGGGGCCTGCACCACATTCAGGACCTGACCCAGCCTTATCACGCCAAGCCATTGCCCGGCGTCGACCTCGCCAATCTTCTTCTTTTGGAAGGCAAGGCACTGGTCGGATTCGATGCCGACAAGCAGGCGGCCATCGAACGGGTCGCCACCCGGCACATGGAAGTCGAGAAATATCAGTCGACCTGGCTTCGTCGCCTGCTGTGCGCCGGCCAGGCACACCCGATGCTCGACGTTTATGCCGACTCTGACCAAGACGCCCGTTACCCACCGTACTCGGTGGACTACCTGCGCGAAGTGGTGAGTGCCGAGTCCATCGACGAATCCGCAGCGTTTGATGCAGCCATCGGCCAGTGGCTGGACACAGCACCGATCACCAGCAATTTCAGCAACGGTAATCAGTTGCAGCGCGAAGACTTCGACCATCCGGCACTTAACCGACAGCTGTTCAAACTGCTGGGACATTTCGGCGCCCACAGCCGGATTTACGCCGGTGCGGGATTGGCTCCATAGCCATCGCTGCAACGGTGTCAGAACACAAAAACAATAAAACCAGGGAAAGAGGAAAGGACCATGAGCACTCGATTTCGCCTGTCTGGCGCGGCGCTTCCCGGCGTGGGCCTGGCAGGGCTGCTGCAACTGTGCGCGGTCGACGGCGTGCAGGCCAAGGAGTTCAGCGTGCTGGACAACCAGGTCACCGGCTCATTCGACAGTACCTTGTCTTATGGCCGCTTGTGGCGGGTCCAGGGCCGGGACAAGAACAACGACGACGTCAACACCAACGACGGCAATCGCAACTTCGACACCGGGCTGGTTTCCGAGGTGTACAAGATCACCTCGGAGCTCGAGGCCAACTATCAGAACTACGGGATGTTCGTGCGCGGTACCGCGTTCTATGACACCCAGCTGATGGACAAACGCAACGATTACTACGGCAACAACAACCCGTCGCAACCGAGTCAGAGTTTCCCCCAGGACGACCATTTCACCAGCCAGACCCGCGATATCGCCGGCAGCCGGGTGGAGTTGCTCGACGCCTACCTCTATGGCAACTGGGACGTCGCGCAGATGCCGGTCACCGCGCGTGTCGGGCGCCAGGTGTTCAACTGGGGCGAGGGGATTTTCTACCGAGGCGGGATCAACACCACCAACCCGGTGGATGCGGCCAAGTACCGTTTGCCCGGGGCTGAAGTCAAGGAAGTGCTGGTGCCGGTGGAAGCGCTGAGCTTCAACATCGGCCTGACCGACAGCCTGACCATGGAAAGCTTTTACCAGACGAACTGGAAGGAAACCCGCATCGACCCGGTTGGCACGTTCTACTCGCAGACGGACCTGTTCGCCGACGGCGGCAACACCGCCTACAACAACTTCAGCGGTACCGCGCTGGACACTCCGGTGCCTGGCTTCGGCAACGTCATCGATCTGTACAGCGCGCTGGGCAACAACCCGTTGCTCAGCCAGGCCCTGAGCACCACCGGCCTGTATGCCAACGGGGTCACCCCGGCCTTTGGCAACACCGTCAAAGTGGCCACGGTCGGCAAGGACTTCAACGCGCGCAACGACGGCCAGTTCGGTTTCGCTTTTCGCTACATCGTAGAAGAGCTCAACAGCACCGAGTTCGGGTTGTACATGGTCAACTACCACGCCAAGGAGCCGACCATTTCCGCCGATCTGGGCGGGTACAAGGGCATCGACATGAATGCCCTGACCAACCTGTTGGCCGGTGTCGCCGGCAGTCAGGCGGGGCAACTCGCCAACGGCCTGGCGACCGTGGATGTGCTGGGCAATATTCAGGCGCATCGGCGCTATGCCGAAGACATCCGCATGTACGGCTTCAGTTTCAACACCACCCTGGGCCAGGCGTCTGTGTTCGGTGAAGTGGCCTATCGGCCGAACCTGCCTATCGGGGTCGCCGCCACCAACGACCTGATCGGCGACCTGGCCAACGGCGCCGCCGCAGCGGCAGGCGGCCAGACCATCAACATCGGCGGGCAGCAGGTCACGCTCGACAGCCAGATCAATAACGCCGAGCGGGTGGAAGCGTTCAACGCGTCCATGGGCACCATTTACAACTTTGGCCCGAGCCTGTCATTCGACTCGATGTTCGGCGTATTCGAACTGGCGTCAGAGCATCTGCGCGGCAGCAGCCTGCAATACACCGCTTTTGACGGCAGTACCCGTTACTTCGCGGGCACAGGTAACTTTTCCTATGTGTCCGGTGGCGAGCGCAGCGACCAGGTCAACCGCAACTCCTACAGCTACACCGCGATGCTCAACGGCACCTGGAACGACGTGTATGCCGGGGTCAACGTCTCGCCTTATGTCGTCTACAAGGATGACTTCGAGGGCAACAGCTATCAGGCGGGCAACGTCATCGAGGGTCGCAAGGCCTACACCCTGGGGATCAAGGCCAACTACCAGAACAAGCTGGAGGCCGAGCTGCAATACACCGAGTTCTATGGCGGCGGGCAGGACAACGGCCTGCGTGACCGCGACAACATCGGCTTCAACCTCAAGTACTTCTTGTGAAAGCTCATCTCATCCCCCTGTGGGAGCGGGCTTGCCCGCGATGACGGCAGCACATTCGACATCCATGTTGGCTGACCCACCGCTATCGCTGGCAAGCCAGCTCCCACAGGTTTTTGTATTTCGGAGAACGATCATGTTTCACACTTCACGACTGACCAAGACCACCCTGGCGCTGTTTCTGAGCCTGGCCGCCGGCAGCGCGCTGGCCGCGGTCACGCCGCAGCTGGCCGAGCAATTGAAAGCCTCACTGACGCCACTGGGGGCCGAGCGTGCCGGCAACGCGGCCGGGACCATTCCGGCCTGGAGCGGCGGTATCACCCAGGCGCCGGCGGGCTACAAGCCCGGCCAGCATCACCTGGACCCGTATGCGGCGGACAAGCCGCTGTTCACCATCACCAAGGCCAACCTTGAGCAGTACAAGGCCCACCTCAGCCCGGGTCAGATCGCCCTGTTCAACAGCTACCCCGACACCTTCCAGATGCCGGTCTATCCCTCTCGCCGCTCTGGCTCGGCGCCGCAGTGGCTGTATGACAACACCTTGAAAAATGCGACCGCGACCAAGCTGCTCGACGGCGGCACCGGTTTTGCCGATGCCTATGGCGGTGTGCCGTTCCCGGTGCCCAAGGATGGCATCGAGGTGCTATGGAACCACATCACCCGTTATCGCGGCATCTATGTGGTCCGTCGTGCCTCCGAAGCGCCGGTACAACGCAACGGCAGCTTCGCGCTGGTGACCTCGCAGCAGGAGGGGCTCTTCAACTATTACCGCCCGGGCGGGCAGTTTGCCGACCTGAAAAACATCCTGTTCTACTACCTGGCGTTCGTGAAGAGCCCGGCCCGGCTGGCGGGCGGTGCGGCACTGGTTCACGAGACCCTGGACCAGCTCAAGGACCCGCGCCAGGCCTGGGTCTACGACGCGGGCCAACGCCGTGTGCGCCGGGCACCGAACCTCGCGTATGACACCCCGATCGCCTCATCCGACGGCCTGCGCACGGCAGACGATACGGACCTGTTCAACGGCTCGCCAGACCGCTACGACTGGAAGCTCAAGGGCAAGCAAGAGGTCTACATTCCCTATAACAATTACAAAGTCGGCAGCCCTGAGGTGAAGTACGAGCAGTTGCTCACACCGGGCCACCTCAACCCGCAATTCACCCGTTATGAGCTGCATCGGGTCTGGGTGGTCGAAGGCACGCTCAAACCGGGCGCGCGGCATATCTATTCCAAGCGCGTGCTGTTTCTGGACGAAGACAGTTGGGGTGCCGCCTTGGTGGATCAATACGACGGGCGAGGGGAGTTGTGGCGGGTGTCGATGGCCTACCTGAAAAACTTCTACGACCTGCCCACCACCTGGAGCGCGCTGGACGTATTCCATGACTTGCAGGCGCGTCGTTACTACGTGCAGAACCTGGATAACGAAGAGCAGGGCACCGTGGACTTCACCCAACCGGTGCCGGAAGACGCGTACTTCATGCCGTCGGCATTGCGCCAGCGTGGGACGCGGTAAACCGCGCAGCACACCCTTTCAGATGCAGTCTGTGAGAACGCAATCGCGAGCGGGCTCCCACAGGGTTTTCAGAGCCGTTCACAGATTCTGTGTTCGACTCTTTACCTGTGGGAGCGGGCTTGCCCGCGAATGGGTTTTCCAATCACCGCAGGTATACGGTCAGACGCGGAAGTGGCTCACCATCTGCTGCAACTGACCACCCAACCGCGCCAGTTCAACGCTGGACTTGGCGGTCTCATCGCTCGCCGCAGCCGTCTGCTCCGACACATCGCGCACGTTGATGATGCTGCGGCTGATCTCCTCGGCCACGGCGCTTTGCTGTTCGGCAGCGGCGGCGATCTGCTGGTTCATCGACTGGATGTTGGACACCGTGCGGGTGATGTTTTCCAGTGACTCGCCGGCCTTGCGGGTCAGGGCCACGCTGCTGTCGGTGAGGACGCGACTGTTGTTCATCACGGCCGACACTTGTTGCGTGCCGTTCTGCAGGCCGGCCACCAGGCCTTCGATTTCCTCGGTGGATTTCTGCGTGCGCTGGGCCAGGCCGCGGACCTCGTCAGCCACCACCGCAAAACCACGACCGGCTTCACCGGCACGGGCCGCTTCGATGGCGGCATTGAGCGCCAGCAGGTTGGTCTGCTCGGCGACGGCCTTGATCACGTCCATGACGCTGCCGATCTTGTCGCTTTCCTGTTGCAGCACGCTCATGGCTTCGGTGGAGCGCACCACTTCGCTGGCCAGACGCTCGATCTGGGCGATGGCTTCGTTGACCACTTTGTCACCCTCACGGGCTTCGCCGTCCGCCGCCGCCGCGGCTTGCGAGGCTTCTTCGGCGTTGCGCGCGACTTCCTGCACGGTGGCGGTCATCTCGTGCATGGCGGTGGCTACCTGATCGGTCTCGACCTTCTGGCTGTTGACCCCGGCGCTGGTCTGCTCGGTCACGGCCGACAGCTCTTCGGCGGCGCTGGCGATCTGGGTGACGCCGTCGCGGATGCCGCTGATCAAGTCGCGCAGGGTCACACCCATACGTGCGATGCCTTGCTGCAACACGCCGAGTTCGT
This sequence comes from Pseudomonas sp. GM74, assembly GCF_000282455.1. Lineage (GTDB taxonomy): Bacteria > Pseudomonadota > Gammaproteobacteria > Pseudomonadales > Pseudomonadaceae > Aquipseudomonas. Next base: position 87,780 of record NZ_AKJG01000039.1, on the reverse strand, counting down.
CGCGGCGGGTAACCAGCACGTTGTGGGACAGGTCACCGCTGGCGATGCGATCGACCACCGCCAGGGTTTCGCGCAATGGCCGGGTGATCTGGCGCGTGATGACCACGGCGGCAATGATGCCCACCAGCAGTGCCAGCAGGGTGCTGATCAGTTGCAGAGTGCGCGCCCGGGCGCTTTCGGCGTCGCGACGGTCGAGCTGGATCTGGTACAGCTGATCGCTCTGGGACACGATGGCGGCGCCCTGGTCGGTCATTTCCTTGCGCGCTTGCACTGCGTCATTGCTGGCGGTCTTGTAGGCCTGCAATGCGCTGCGGTAGTTGCCCAGCGCGGTTTCCAGCTGACGCAGGGCGTCTTGCCGGGAGTCGGCGAAATGCGCGTTGAGCGGTTTCAGGCTGGAGATGGCGGCGTCCAGTTGGCCGACAGCTTTTTGCTCGGTCTCGGCATTGGTACTGGCGGTGTAGCCGCGCACTTCGTAGCGGGCCAGCAGGAACGCTTCCTTGGCCGCGGTGATGGCCTGGAACTGTTCGAAGCGCTGGTCGCTCAACGGCATTTGCTGCACGCGGGTGTTGATGTCATTGATCAGCGTGTTGGCGGTTTCGGCGTTGGCACTCATGGCGTCGCGGGCGCTGTTGCCGGCGCGATAGGCGCTGCGCATCTTGCCCAGGGACGTCCTGTAGGCGTCGATGACGGCGCCTTGCTCTCGCAGCAGCTTGAGGTTTTCCGGGCTCTTGAACTTTGCCAGCAGGGCTTGCTGCTGGGCCGAGAAAGCGTCGAGGGTGGTCTGTACGCTCTGCGCGGCGGTTTCGTCGCCGTTGGTCAGCATGTATTGCAGGCGAACCACGCGCAGTTTGGTCAGGCCGGCGTTGAGCTGGGTGATGTCGCTCATCCAATTGCTGCGGTCGATCAACCCGCCCAGGCTGGTCCAGCCGGTCAGGGCCAGGACGCAGGTCAGTGCCAGGACCAGGCCAAACCCCAGGCCCAGTTTCAGGTTCACGCTGATGTTGCCGAACCAGCTATTCATCACATTCCTCCAGGAACTTGGTACTTCTTTATCGTCGGTTGGCTGGAAGATTGTTTTTTTTGGAAGCCGCCAAGCTGTGTAAGCAGGATGTATCGGCAGCAATCCCGGGAGCTGAAAGGATTTTTCCGCAGGGTTTCTGTAACAAGATTTTTACAGCGCTTTTAAGCTTTTTTTCACATAGGTTTCACCAGTCACCGACGCACCTTTCTTTAACCTGCCGGGATCTAATGAGGCAGTGTTTGCTGGCGAGGCGGCGTGATGTGGAATTAAGACTGAGTCTTTTCGGGATAAAACGCTCGATCGATCTGAAGCGCTTCGCCCGCTATCGCAACGCTGCGGTGGTGTTGGCCTCGGCGCTGCTGGTGATCCCGTTGACGGTGTTTTTACTGCGACCGGCCACCGTTCCGGACCTGGCCCATGGCAATGTGCGCGGTGCACAGGCGTTGATGAAGGGGTGGGCCAAGGGCGACCTGATCGTGCTGGTGCGCCATGTCGAACGCTGCGATCACTCTTCGGCCGCCTGCCTGATCGGCAACGATGGCATTACCGAGCGTTCGCGCAGTGTTGCCACAAATGTCGGGGCGCATTTCCGCAACCTGGGCCTGGACAAGACCGATATCTACCACAGCCCGATCCTGCGTACGGCGCAGACCGCCGGCTTCATGTTCAGCAAGGCTGGCACGGGCGAAGACTGGTTGATCAGTTGCAAGGGCACCATGCTGCGCGACGCGTTGGCGCACAAGGTGGCCGGACGTAACCTGATTCTGGTGACCCACAGCGAATGCATGGCGCAACTGGAAAAGGACCTCGATTTGACGACGTCGACCCTGGGTTACGGAGCGTCTCTGTTTATCTCCGCCGAAACGCCGAACAGTCCGCACATGCTTGGTTTTATCGAAGCATCGGATTGGCCCACGGTGACACCCCGTTGAACTTCACCCCCCCTTTGAATCAGGATTGAGCATGCAGACCGCCTCCCGCGACCGCTTTTATTGGGTGAACTTTGGTATTCCGCTGGCCTGCGCGGTCGCGGTGTTCCTGATGTTCGACATGACCAGCATCGACATCGCCTTCAACAATTACTTTTTTGATCCGGTGACGCAGACGTACCCGTTGGACCAGGTCCATCTGTTCGAAAAAATCACCCACAAATGGGCGCGGATCATTCCGAACTGGACCGGCGAAATTGCGATTATCGGTGCCTTGCTGTCGTTTCTCTGGCCGCGCCTGAAGGCTGAAAAACACTCGAAAATCATCGCTTTCCTGGAAAAAATCAAAGTCGCACCGGTACTGCGCTTTGCCACCCGCCATCGACGCGACTTTCTCTACGTGGTGTTCGCGTTCTCCATCAGCACCGGGGTCATTCACTACCTCAAGGGCCACACCAGCGTGTATTGCCCGGTCGAGACCACCCTGTACGGCGGCAAAATGGAGCACATTGAGTGGTATGAAAATTTCGACCTGCTCAAGACCGCCGGTGACGGTCGCTGCTGGCCGGGCGGACACGCGTCGGGCGGTTTCACCATGCTGGCGTTGTACTTCGTGGCTCGCCGTTATCGCTGGCGCTATTCCAAAGCGATCATGTACGGCTCGCTGACCCTCGGTTTCATCTATGGCACCACACGGGTACTACAAGGGTGGCACTACATGTCCCACACCTTCTGGGCCGGGATTTTCGTGTGGCTGGCGTGTTTGTTGACGGCGCTGGCGTTCTACGGGCGAGCGAGGCTGGAACTACCGGTGCTCTCCAAAGCGCAACAGCCGGTGCCGGTGGCTCAGACTCAATCTGTGAATTGAGTTGTTGTTGAACCGCAAAACCCGCATCTCGAAAGGGGGCGGGTTTTTTGTTGCCCGAGGAAACCTTCAGTGAGTCTCGGATTACGAATTCGCCGGCAAAAAAAAGCCCGCGGGAGGGCGGGCAAATCGTAGTTTCTTGAATGAGCGAGTGCAATGTACAGGCTGGCGCGAGAGGGTGGGGTGAAGAAAAATTCATCTCGATCAAAACCCCGCACCAGAGCCTGCGACACCGCTACGGCAAATGATCGGCGGCAAAGTCGGCTTCCGACCGTGCACGTAAACGGCCCTTGCGGCAGGCTTGCTGGAAGCGCTCGAAATCACGCTCGTTCTGCTCGGTATAACCCCGGGCATACTTATAGAGCGCATCGGCCAATGCCTCGCTCTTGCCGATGTAGCCGCTGATCACCGCCGCCTGCCCCGAAGACTTGGCGTGGGCGCGAGCCAAGGCCCGGCCGCAAAGCCGGCCATAGGCCGCGAAGGCTTCGCCATCGAAGGTCTCGAGTTCGGCGGAGATTTTCATATCGCGCAATTGCCGCACATGGAAATGCCGCCCGCTGGGGCCGGTGGTCCAGCCGAGGAACAGGTCGCTGGCCGATTGCATCAAGCGTTGACCCTCGACCACCCGCTGCCCTTCATGCCGCACCCGCGACCTGGACTTCACATAGCCGGCGAGCACCGAGCGCCGCGCTTCCTTGAATTGCAGGAACAGCGGGAACTGCTGATCGTCGGTCAGCAGCGCCACCAGGCAACGGGTGCCGACACTGCCGACGCCCACCACCTTGAACGCCATGTCCTGCACGTGAAAACGCGACAGCAGTTCACGGCGGTCCGCTTGCAGGGTGCCGCGATAGTCGCGCATGAAGGTGTCGTAGAGCGGGCGCCAGTCCGAGAGGCGCAACCAGTCATCATCGGCGTCCAGCAGCGTGGTGTTCTTGTGCAGGTGGAAAATTTCCGGCAGGTCATCGCGAATGATCAGACGCCCATGGGCGTCGCGATCACTGATTTTTGGCAGCAGTTCGGCATGGGTGCGACGCTCGGCTTTTTCGATGGCGCGTTCCACGTGTTCCAGGGTGCTTTTGTTGGCCTGCGCCAGCAGGTCGTTATAACTGATGGATTCGTACCAGGTTTCCAGCGAACTTTGTTCGGCGCATTCGAGCATGGTTTTCTGATAGGCACTCACCACCTCATGGCAGATGCTTTCTTCAACCGACTCGCCATGGCGCAAGTCGCGGGCGGCCACCAGAAAACTCGCCACCAGGCGCTTCAAGTCCCACTCCCACGGCCCGGGATGGGCTTCGTCGAAGTCGTTGACGCTGAACAGCAGGTTGCGTTCAGGCGTTGCGAAACCGCCGAAGTTCATCAAGTGGCTATCGCCACAAATCGGCGAAACCAGCCCCATGTTCGAGGTACCCGCCAGGTCGTGGGCCTGCAGCAGCGCATTGCCGCGATAGAAGGTGAACGGTGACACCAGCATGCGCCCGTAGCGCAGCTCCACCAGCGATTTGATGCGTCCCTCACTCGACGCCTTGATCAGCGGTATCGGGTCGCGATCGACATTGCCCAAGGCCGCTTGCGAACTGCGCGAGCACTTCTTGCGCGCATCCTTGCCTTGCTTCAAACGGTCGGTGAGGGTGGTCATGGGGGCCTATTCGACGGGTGTTGTAGGGCGTTTGCGAATGGAGTGTAGAAGGGCTTTGTGGGTTCGTGTTTGCCCGGCGACTGACCTGTCTGGCATCGACATGTATCGATCCATCTCAAGCCTCTGCTTCGTCGAGTGGCGCGATGTTGTCCAGGGCACTGTTCACCAGCAATTGCGCCAGCACGGCCAGTTGCTGGATCGCCAGGGCGATGTTGCGACGCGAACTTTCAAGCTCGCAGGCAAGGTCGGTACTCATGACGTTGAGCGAGGCGAGGGTTTCGCTGGCGTGGGTGAGCAGGGACGGCGTGTCTATTTCGGGGCGGATGGTGAAGACGTGGCTGACGGGGTCGAGGTGATTGGGGTTGCGCAGGCGGGCGCTGATGGCGGGTTCGGTGGTTTTGGAGAGGTTGGATAAGTCGGGTGTTTCGGTTGTTGAGTCTGGCGGATTAGGGCTTTGCTTTTTCATGTTGGGGTTCCTGGTTTGTTCAAAGGAGCCGCCGCTCCCCTGCTGTCAAACAAGGTTGGGTGGCGGCTGTACGCAGGTTGACAGACCGGAAACTCAGGAAACCGGTGCATCCGAAGATGCCCCGCGCACAGCCACCATGAAAATTGCACGCGCGAAAGCATGCCGTTTTGTTTGGGCGAGTGGAAGGTTCCTGTTTTCAGCCTGTCAAAGCCGATCGCTGATTTTCAGCGACCCAAGAAGGCTATCGTCGAGAAGCAGGCCCCGCCAGTTCATGAAAGGCGATGCGTTTTGCGGGAAATGTCCTAGGACAAGGTGAAGTCACAGGTCGCTCGATCTCACCGTGTGCTTGAAATGATGCTCCCAAAGCCTGACCCCCAACCCGCCTGTCCGGTCCAGCGATGACCCCACCGTCAAATCCGTAATCAACGTCGGTTGCAACCCCGCATCAAACAGCGCAAACCCCGCCGCCAGGCAGCAGGTCTCGGTCTGCAGGCCACACACCAGCACGCGTTCGACGTTGAGGCTTCTCAGGTAGTCGATGGTTTCCGGTGTGGGCGAGTAGCCGTGCTTGATAAAGATGCGGTCGGCCGGGATCAGGCTGTCATCGTCCGGCGCGGGGTGCCAGCCGAGCTGTTTTTCGAAGGGAGTTATGGATTCGTCATGGCGCTCGACCGTGGCGACACTGGGCAGGGTGCCGATGAGCGCCTGGATACCGTTGATCAGCCATTGCGGCGGGGCGAAGCCTGGTTGTACGTCGATGATCAGGAGGGCTTGGCGCATGGGCTACTCCGAGGTGATGGCAGTTTTAGGGGCGGCTGTGCACATATCGGCATTGCGCGACTGACCATGCGACCCTATCGTCAGATTTTACCTGCCACAAAGTGCTTTTGTGAGTTGTGGGCGTACGATGTAACTCACGTTTTCGCTGAATGCCTGGGGGAGCGAACGAAGCGACCGAGCGATGTTGAATTGGAGAAAAGTCATGATTCGCAAGCACTACTTGAAGGCCCTGGCGACGCTGCTCATCGCCGCTGGTGTGCAGTGGGTGACGCTACCCGTCTACGCGACCGAGCAGGGTGAACAACGGCGTGAAGCTCGCGATACCAGGCAGGAAGGGCGATCCACTGCCCGGCAAACCAAGGATGAATGCAGAAAGGGCAATGACAAGAGCAACGTGGAATGTCGCCAGGACAAGCGCAGTACCAAGCAGGATACCCGTCGCACGGCCCGGGATATCAAGTACTGATCGTTGGCGCGGGTCCAGCTTCAGACGGTTGCAGGGCTTGCGATACAGCCAGAAACAACAAAGCCCGCACAAGGCGGGCTTCGTTGGTGTCTCAATTGGTGGGCCGGGGTAATTTGAACTGGTGCTGTATGTATATGATTAACAGAAATAATGGTGGTTTTGTTTTATTGCTGGAATACCGATTGGAATACGGTTTAGCTGAGAATCGCTCTGCTCAGATTTTCTCTAAGAGTCAAATGTGCAAACGTCACGATGAAAAATCCAGCGGTGTAAATTTTCCGCCTCTGTTTTTTCACTATCCAGTTGCTCTGTACGACCTAATGCATAGGTGGCGCAGAAGCAGGGAGGAGAGGGGAACTCAATAAGGCAAGGGGGTATGCCTGCTGCGGTTAGATACCTGTAGTGGCGCTAGGCTACTTTGGGGCTTTCGGATGGGTGATTTGCCAAGACTGATCTCAGAGATACTCGAGGCAAGGTGGCCGTTGCCCATTTTTATTAGTCCGGGTCTTGATCGCCTGGCGGGGGAGTCAGTTTTTTTGCAGCAGGATGTTATTTATTTTAACGTGAGTATGAACTTGGTTTAAGGAGGCCGCATCTAATAACTATAATCAAAATAATTGATTGGTCTGATTGGTGGGCGAAGACTTTTATATCATCTTCGATAACTCCGGTGGGGGCCACTTTTTTGAGGTTTCAAGTACGGAAAGTATAGCGATCCGCTTAGCACACCCAATTGCATATGCGGCCGCTTGTTCAAAATATCTGGAGAAATGTTACTGGCAGTAAAGCTGTTTTGTACTCAACCTTCAATTCTAGAGGAATGCTGTGAAAGCTCAGGTCGGTTATACCGCCAGCGGCTTCGCCATGAGCTTGAAGACTTCCTCCAATATCGCTGCGGCTTCGGAGCATTTCGGTCGCCTTGCTTTGAAAAGCACGCTCCGAAGTCCCACTCTCAAAGGTTGCATCTCTCAGGGCTTGGCCAGCAATGTTCCCAATTTCTGAGAGTAGAACCATAGCGTTGGAAACGTCGTCAGGGTTGAACTTTGGTTGGCTTTTCTTAACTCGTTCCAGATTTTAAGAAGATGTTTTCGATATTTGAGAAGCCGGTAAGCGGGTTGCGCTTGTGTCGTAAGAATTGAGGGTCCTGAAGAAAATAAAGTGTGTTTGTATCTAGTTAAAGTTCTGTTTGCTACAGGGCCGACGCAGTCGGTGCTGGTTAGTAGGATGTTTGTGGTTGAGAAGCGTAGTTGGCGATTATATTGAATTATGGAGGGTAAGTATTTGTTCGTATTTAATGTGGTTTTTCAGATCGGGTGGTTTGTATTTTTATTTGATGTGAGTGATTGGCGTTGTCAAGTGTAACGATATCGTTTTGTTGGTGAGGCACTCATTTAGAGCGCCTTGTATTGCATGTGTTAATAACCTATAAGGTTGCCCAGTCGTAACAATCAATGAAATAAGTATAGCGCTGTTCAAACATCGCGTCTCTTGGTGTGCTGGCATTGGCTACGGGCAGAGTTAGCTTGATATGGGTTGACTCAATGAAATGGCGAGTCCCTGAGTTTGTTCGTGCTTCTTCATGTAGCGATGGGTGTAAATGGATGCTCTTGTCCAAGGGATTTACCCATATTAAATGTAAGTCGAATGCTCCGTGATGGTTGTGACAAAGGCTTAGGCCATTCCATATTTCATCTGTGGATCCGGGAGCCTCAACGGGATAAATATGAGCGCCTTGTAAGAGGTTTGAGCCTATGCCGCACATTGCACATTTGTGTTCATAAGCTGTACGTATTTTAAGTCCTGCACCAGATTTTCGCGCAAGGGTGCGAACTAGTCTAGAGGCTCTTGCTACCGCTTCGACCTCTTTTTCCTTGGTTATATCTTTTTCCAAAGCGCCAGAAGAAATTATTATTTTTAATAATTCGTCGTTGCTAAGAGTTTCTTTGTTGAGTATGTGTGTGATGATTATATTGAATATGCCAGGAGTGAAAGCATAAATGCGCTCGCCCTTGCTAGATTGATATACGGAAAGTCCATCGCTACGGGCTCTGGAAATAATTGACTTGTTGAATAGAATTGAAAATCGCTTTGTGCTTCCAAGTCGACTGTTTCCATTTACAGCAATAAATACCGTCGATTCTGCTGTATTGTCGACGCCTAAGAGAATAGGAAGTGCAGTACCATCTATATTGGAAACAGGGGGGCGATTGTTTTTTGCAGGGTTTTGAAAGCGCATCTCGTGAGGCTTACGAGCGTGTGGAGAAACATTTGATACATGTAGAGCGATGAGTTGAGGCGTACCTTCCAATGGAATGGCGATGACTCCTGGCCATCCATCATTTTCCACTACAGAGTCCGCAATTATTTTGGGGATTTCTTGAGCTACCGAAATAAATTTCCTTGCTCTTGGAGTCATTCAGATTCTTCCTTAGTTTCTGGGTTCTATATTTTTAGTTTGTGGTGGTTGATAATAATGTTTTTGGGTTTGGTGAGTGTTTGTTCTGAGCCATATTTGTTTAAATGAAAGGGAGGTGATTAACCTGCTCGAAAATAGCCCTCCTCTTATTTGTAAAGAGGGGGCTAAATATCAAAAATTAATCTATGCTAAATTATTGAGTGGCGCGTCCATTAAAAGCTAAATGCTGTATTCCACTGTGTTTGTGAATTTTACTTTGCTTTCCACAAGAGCTTTTGGTGACAGCAGTGGGAATGGGTAAGTACAAATTATTTTGCCCTTGCCTATTATAGGATGGCTGAGCCAAGTCCGAATATCATAGCGTAGCGCTCTCATGGTTTCTACGATTCCTTCAAGTTCAGAGGAAGAAATGGCCAAGACTTCGAGCATACGCTCTTCATGTATGAAGTCGCCGCAATTTTTAGTTTGACTAAAAAACTCTATCGCCTTAATAAGCTTGGTTTGTGATGGGTTTGTTAAGGTCGTTTCAATATTTACCACGTCGCCTCTGTTGGCGTAATGGCCGTATATATCAATTAGTGTGAAGAATTTTGATCTTTCAACTAGTGTGGCCTCTATTTCCTTCCAGCAATAGAAAATTTCCTCAATGCTGTTAATGTTCGCTGACAAGGTAAGCGTGTCGAATCTAGGTAGGTATTTCTTTAGGCCACTAACTTTTAGCTCTAAGTGTATTGGATTACTTAAAGTTACAGGTTGCTCGTCCATGTCGATGCGGATATGGGCTGCAGTTTCCGTTAACACAATTTGACTAAATTTAACTCCGGCTTTCCCTTTTTTGTCTGAGACTGCTCTTGTAAATTTGTTAGGTCTTGAAATGTAAAACTTTTCAGTCTTAGGCGAAATAGCCTCAGGGTCGATATATTTTGTGAGGCTGCCATATTTTTCTTTAATGGCTTGCGCAGCTATATCTTTGAATTTTTGACTTCTTTCTCGCTGTCGTTGTCTAAAGGTCGATTTAAAGGGGGCTGGGCGCAATTCAAATTTAAATTTTTCTTTCGAGTGAGAGAAAATTTGCTCTTTGACGCTGGAAGCTATGCAAAATGCAAGTCTTGGCGGTACCGAGTTACCAATTTGCTCAACACATTGCCCATATGAACCAATAATCTCATATTTGTCTGGGAAAGACTGGAGTCGCTTTAACTCATCAATTGTAAAGTGTCTATTGTTCCAGTGGAACGGACCTGTGAATTTTCCTGGGCTTGCCTTAAGGGTTCGCGATGGCTCTTTTCTATTTGCTTTATATAGCAGGTCATGGAATTTCGAACGCCATGCAAAAACAGGCTCAGGGTGTCCCATTTCAGCTGTGAAAAATGCATAGTTCAACCCTTCAGGAACCTCTGGAAGCAAGTGTCCATACAGGCCACCCAAACCCTTGGTCTTTAACTCTCCTGGAATTTGGAGATCAAAAATGGCTTCTTCAACGGATACGAGAGAGGGACCGTTCAAAGAATCAGGACCGTGGGTTGGCATAGGGAACTGATAGCTCCCATTTTTAACTCCGACCATCACAAGTCTTTCTCTGTGCTGAGGAACCCCGTAATCTGCAGCATCGATAACTTCAGCGTGTAGCTCATATCCATGTTCAGAGAACGCTTTAATTATTTGACGCCAAGGCTCACCGTTACTCGCACCCGGAAGCCCATAGACATTTTCAAATACAAAAACCTTTGGTTTTATAACATCCAAAATGTTGCAGTACTCTTCGTAGAGCTGCCCTCTTAAATCTTGAATTCCAATCACTCCACCAGAGCGTCTTCCTGCTGCTGAAAAGGTTTGACAAGGAGGGCCACCGATAATGCATTCAATTCCTGCATCTTTGTAAAGGTGAGGGTCGAAATTTCTAATGTCTATATTGTGAATATTTGTAGAGGGGCTAAGAAAATTGCCTTTCTTTTTATTGGCTTCGAGCGAGTTGCAGTACTTTGTTTCTAGCTCGACACAAGCAACAATATCAAATCCCGCCATGTGGAAGCCTACATCAAGCCCTCCTGCGCCGGAAAATAAACTTAATGTTTTGATGCTGCCCATTAATTTGCCTCTTAATTTCCTACAGGCGCAACCAAAAAAATTGCGCGATTACTTGCTTTCATTTTATAACAATTTTTTGGTTTGGGCGAGAATTCTTTAATTGTGTTGGATGGATGGTGTGTTTTGATCATTTTAGATGAGTTGGATTTGAGACGAATGTTAATTTTTGTGTGAATATAGGTCATGTGTTTTGTTGTAATTAAAGTGGCTTCGACTGAGGTTTGTTTGGTGTTAATGTTTGATGGATTTTAGTGTCATTTTTTTATTGTGCTTGCGGGTTTGAGTTTTTTTAGTTGGGGGTGGTTTTTATGAAAATTTATTGCGGTTCTAAATACTGATTGTTTTGGGAGGTAGCTTGCCAGCGACTACTACTCGCCTTGACCGTAGTGGGGTTAGATCGCAGGCGGTGAAATTGGGCCGGCACTTTTCCGGTCGCCGGTGCAGTAGTCGACTGGCTTCTTTCAGCTTGGTGCGGGCCGGTTCCTATTCAGTCAGCCGCAGGATTTCGGTCAACTAGTAATCTATCGGTGATGAGACATGCTAGTTATGCTTGGCCTTGATCGACTCGCTATCTTCTAGCACCGCCAAGATTCCCTCGGCTGAGATAGATCAATGCGAACAAGTGAATCTGGTGGGCTGCCTATCTACGACTAGTCGAGCGTCAGATCTTAAATTTTCGGTTGTTCGCTAATCGCTTCCAGACGAATAGGGCGGTGAGCCGATAGTAATAGCGGGTGGCGTCTGAATGGTCTTTCAGGTGCTGAGTGAGAAACCAGCGCACATGCTTGAGTTGCCAGGTCCAGGGATTGTCTCGCTGCCATCGTTGTTGAATGGCCGCTTGCATGATTCGGGCTTGGCATAGGTGGCGTCGCTGAGTGGCCTTCGAACCGGTCAGTACGCCGCTCAGGAACAGCGTCATATCGAAGGGCTTGGTCACGCTCTCCCTCCAATGTAGGCCGAAACTACATCGATCCGGTTATGCCCGAGTTCAAGGCTGATTTGTTGCCGCGCCTCTTGATCAAGGTCGCGGTCAATGCGATAGCAGTGGCCACCATTGATCGGGGCCGCATGGCCCGTGAGCTGCTCGTAACGTTCGCAGGCGTAGGCTGCTCGCAGTTCATGAAAACCCTTCAGCCCTTGTTCATGCAGCACTTCGCGGGCGGGGAGTACGATCTGTTGCAGGAACGCGGCGTAGCTTTCGTCGCGGGCCAGCAAGTTGCGGCTGCGGGGCGGCGACGCACGACGAGCCAACTGCAACGCCGCCTTTACCTCTTCATTGACCACAATCCATCGCGGCGCGGATGCCCCTGAGCGACCGCCTTTGGTGCCGTCCTGGATGTTGATGCGGCCTAAGTGTTCAGCTTCGCGGTGCAAGCGTGGCAGGTCAGCCAGGATCGCTTCGCGCAGGCGCATGCCGGTTGCTCGGGCCAGACGGACAATCGCGGCCACCCGCTCGTGGTGCTGTTCGCCAAGTACCTCAAGCACTCGCTGCACCGGTTGGTGGTCTTGGTCATCCGGCGCACGGGTGCGTACGCTCGAGCGCTTCTGTCCTAACGCCTGACTCGGGCTGGCGATCCTCACGTCCTGATCACCGCGCAGCGCGGCGAGGGTGCGGTTGACGCTGCTCAGGCGATTCTGTGCGGTAGCGATGCAGAGTTCACCTTGCTGGATCTGCTGGCGCAGGTAAGCGGCGTAGTCTTGCAGCGTCCGTCGATCGATTTGGCGCGCATCGTTGTAACCGGGGCCGTCCTCTGACCGACACCAACGCACGAACGCTTGCCAGCGATCACTATGCGCTTTGACCGTGGCGAAGTGGCCGCCAGCAAACAGATCGTTGAGCGCTTGTGGGCCGGCGTAGCTCAGCTGACGACCGTAGCCAAAGTTGCGACCATCACGCCGACCGACCAAGGCCATCGTCATCACCATTTTCGTTTGTTTGCAGAAAGAGCAGCAGGGCTTTCCAGTGAGGGCTGAGCCTGTCCACCTGCTGCCAGTGTGTCGGGCGGATCAGGAGAGCGTTCTCGTGGTGCTGCAGCAGTGCCCCTTCCTCACGCAATTGCTCAATCAGTAGGGCGAGGTTGGCAGGCTCAAGAGGTGGTGTGGCGACAGCGGCGACAGCGGGGACAGTGGCGACAACCCGCGTCGTTCCTGGCCTGGCGCGTGGCGACAGGGTGGCGACAGAGGTGGCGACACACCGCGATTCTGGCTGCGCTTGATGTTGCGCCCGGTAGCGGCGCACCGCGTCATTGAGGCGAAACATGACGGACCTCGAAAGTTTTTCCGTCGCGGCTATTCAGCCAGCGATGCGTGATAAGTACGACCAATAAAGAGGCGGTATGGTCAGTACTCTTGCGGGCAAAACGAGGACCGTTGCGATTGACGTCGCGGATGGTGAAGTGGGTCCAGCCTTTCTGCACCAGCCAGCGCAGCAGTCGATCCGCTTCCTCGCGTCGGCTATTGACCGGCTCCTGTTCGGTCAGGCGCTGAATCTCGGCCAGGTAGTAATCCATCAACGTGGAGGCGCGCTGGATGTGTCCTTCATCCAATGCACTGGCCTCTTCAACCATGGCCAGCACGCCCGCAATACGCAGTACATTCGCCGCCGCCTTGCCCGCGACAGGTTGGACGCCGGCCAGCTCGCCGAACTCGCCAGACTGACATTCGATGGTGTCGTGAATATCAATCCAGGCACGACGGGCACGGGAAGTCAGCTCCAGTGTGGTGGGATTGAGTGAACCATCCTTGTGAAGCGACCAGGGCTGTTGCAGCAGGGCGGTGATCCGCTGTTGGTAGCGCTGGACTTTGGCATCTCTGGTCAGGTCGATTGCCTTGTAGAGTCGCTGGCCGGCCAGGCGCTCGGGCCAACTGATCAGGCAACGGCCAAGGATGCCTTGGCCATTGATCACCGGGTCTTTGAACAGCTGATTGGCCAGGTAGGGCTGCAGCATCAGATGCAGGCTGAGGCGGCGGTCATAGGCACGCAGGCTTTCTCCGGCCATGGAGCGGGCCCGGTCGATCGGGCTGCCATCCCACAATGTTGATAAGGTGGTGATCGCCTTGAGCAGATTCTCTTTGCTCATGGTGCTGCTGCCCAAGAACTGGCCACCTTCATCATTGAATAAACCCATGCTGGGCAAACCCTGGCACAGGCTTTTGACCAGGGCCTCAATGGTGGGCTCGGCAATGATCAATCTCGGCGGTACCGGTTCGGATAGCTCACCGCCTTCCGCCTCCGTGTGTTTCTTTGAGGTGTTGGGTTTGGCCATGATGTTGCTGGCGGCGCGATAGGCTTTGAGCTTTTCCGTATACAGGGTCCACTGCTGTCGTTCCCAGTCGCGCGCCGCTTTCAGGGCTAGATGGTCCACCGCGCTTTTGCGATCACCTGAGGACGCCACCGTCAGTAGGTAGAGGGAAAGCGGATAGGTTCGGCCGTCGAGTTGGACATTGGCATGACCTTGGCTCACCAGGGCAGCGCTTGCCAGCACCGATTGGGCCGCCATGGCGCAGGGTACGCCAATCACCTCGGCCAGTCGTTCGACCGCAAGGCCCAACAGTTCTCCGAGTGCTTCGACTGGGTAGGGCAGCGGCGCCTGCTGGTATTCCAGCAATGGTTGTGGTGGCTCGAACGCTTCGCACAGTTGCATCGCTATTCTCCTGAGATTATCGACTTCGCCCTCACTCATCCCGCCACGGTTGTTGAGTGTTATCAGGGATCAAGGCCCCTGCGACCTGTGAGGTTTGTCCACTCACGCGGGACTGACGGCTCCTTACGGCCGGGAGCTTGGGCATCTCATGATCTGGCCTCCTGAACACTTCCGAGAAAGTGGGCGGGTGGAGGCTGCGCTGGCTGACGAGACCAATGCCGCGGGATCCTGAGTCGAGTGAAGACAGCGAAGCGATGACCGGGGCATGCCTGACTGTCAGTCAGGTGCAGCCTGTCCATCGGCTGCGGCACCATTATCGGCATCGCTGTGGCGGGTGAGCATTCGGTGTTTGTCACGCCGATTGTCACGAGGGGGAAAGCCGCAAAGCCCCATGCGAGCAGGGCTGCAGCAGTATGAGATGCGCCCGTCTCTTTAGGGGGCAAAGAGACGGGCAACAGGTTGGCGCAAGAAATGGCCAAGCGGATAAGTTGCTGCAGAGCAGCCAGGAGAAGGCCTGAGTTGCCGCAGTGGGCATTCTGGAAGAGTGGGCATCCATCACATCGCTGTGACCGTGCGAGCCGCCGGACGCTAATCGTACTTGGGGGTGAACCACCACGGTGTGGCGTAGCCTCAAAGGTTCTGGCTACCTGGGGGCTGTCGAGGACAGCGCTTGTACGGCTCTGATTTAGCGCTCGTTCTGCTCGCGGTCAACAGTATTTTGGGGGCGACTCTTGCGCCAATCGGTAGTGCTGGAAGACCTTGGAGGCCGGTGGTTTCCCATGGCCGGGTGATCGTTCGTCGGTTTTTAATGTGAGCCCAAGCGAGTGGGAATGCGGAGCCTTCCCGCTCGCGTGGGCTTGGTCGAGAAAGCCTCAAGAGAGAGGCTTGCAGCGGCGACAGTCGCCACTTCTGTCGCCATGCGGCAGACCAGGTATTACGCGGGTTGTCGCCGGTGTCGCCGCTGTCGCCAAATCAACCATCACTCCATCTGGGGAGTTATTTTCGGTTACCGGCGGCGTCCGGTGAGCGCTCACCGTATCGGCACGACATTGCAGTTCCTGATGTCATTAATGGCAGCTGCCGACAGACTGCCCGTTGCTGCTTTTTGGATATGTTCACTCCACCACGCCATCATCGGTCTCCGGCGTTCGATGTAGTCCGCTCGGTTGTAAGCGCTTCGGACTTCGTCCTTGTCGACATGCGCCAGCGCGACTTCGATCAGCTCCGGATCCCACCCATGCTCGTTCAGGATGGTGCTGGCCATGGAGCGCATGCCGTGGCTGACCAAGCGGTCCTGGAAGCCCATGCGCTTCAACGCCATGTTGGCGGTCTGGCTGTTGGCATGGGTGCGCGGATTTCTATCTGCCGGGAACACGTATTCCCTGTGGCCGCTGTGGGGCTTGAGCGCCTCCAGTAACGCGAGTGCCTGTTCGGTCAGCGGGATGGTATGCGGGCGACGCTTTTTCATGCGCTCCGGCGGGATGGTCCAGATGCGTTTGTCAAAGTCGATGTCTACCCATCGGGCAGTAGCCGCTTCGGCAGGACGGGTCATAGTGTGCAGTTGCCATTCGATCAGGCAGCGGGTGATCCGCTTGATGCTGGCGTTCGCGATTTCGATCATGAGCTCGGAAAGCTCATCGGGTCGTAGCGCGGCCATGTTCTGTTTCTTGGGTTTCTTGAATACCGCCCGAATGCCACTGAGGGGATTAGCGAAAATCAACCCGGAGTTCACCCCGTAGGTCATGATCTCGTTGAGCCGTTGGCTCAATCGCTTCACTGTCTCGAGGCTGCCTTTGGCCTCGATTGGGCGAAGCAGTTCGATGACAATCGGTGCGGTAATTTTCGAGAGCGGCGTTGTTTTCAGGTCTGGAAATACATGCAGCGTGAGCGATCGCCAAATGTCTTCGGCGTACGCCGGCGTGACGGAGTCCTTCTTCAGCTCGAACCAGGCGGTGGCCACGTTCTCGAACGTATGTTCCGTCTCCGCTCGTTTGGCTTCGTCCTGTGCATTGCGTTGCACCTTGGGATCAATGCCTTGTGCAAGCAGCTCGCGTGCTTCCACCACTTTCTTCCTGGCGTTCGCTAGCGAGAGCTCTGGGTATGTGCCCAGCCCCATATTGATACGATTTTTGGTTACCGGCTCGCGGTAGTTGAAGTTCCACAGCATCGAGCCATTGCTCCTGACTCGGAGCTGAAGGCCGTCACCATCGCTGAGGACGTAATCCTTGTCTTTTGCCTTGACTGCCTTGAGCTGGCGGTCGGAAAGGCGAAGGGCTGGAGCGGGCATGAGAGCTACCTCTGACACCGTTTTGGTATTCCAAAAAATAGCACCGGATGGCTTGGAATACCATTTGGAATACCCAAACGGCTGGAACTCAAAAAACCTCTCCAGCGCCCAGTAGCGCTTAAGCCCTTGATTTTGCTGGATTTCAGGCACAAAAAAAGACGTCCGTGGACGTCTTTAGATGATGAAGTGGTGGAGCCGGGGGGATTTGAACCCCCGTCCGCCAGTACTCCGCTGTCGGTACTACATGCGTAGCCGTGTCTATTAAGTTAACCCTCAGCGACCCGACGGGCAGGGTGCTTTGGGCGAGTTGTGTAAGTTTTAGCCGCTTCGTCCACAACGTACTGCACGGCGATTCTGTTCTATATGACAATCACTTTGGGTTTACAGACATCCCCTGGTGATTGCTGGACCCGAAGGTACCAGAAGCTCAGGGCTAAGGCTGCTTACGCAGCGAGAGCGAATTCCTGGCCGTAGTTATCGTCATTGGCAACTATAAGTAGTTGCAACAGTGGATTTACGAGTTCTGTTACCAACTCGGCATGCACCTAAAGTTTCGCAACCGGCGTCGAATCCTAAACGGCCCCGAGCCTGATGCTCTGTGAATCAAATGAGCAGCAGGCCTGTACAGTGTACGTCATCACGCCCCGGAAGGCCAACCCGAAGGTTGGCCACCACAGATCATGGGGTTGGTTGGGTGCTCTGTCTGTCTGCGAGTGCCAATGCCTGGGTGGCCTCGGTGACGCATTTTTTGTCGTCTCCGGAGGCTTGTGAGGCTTCGGCGCTGGACATCAGCCTTTTGATCTCCATTGAGGTGTTTGTGGAGGTCGCCGGCAGCGCACTCACCTTGCCTTTGAGCTCTTGCAACTTGCTCGTACAAAGGTTGTTGTCCGCAGCAAATACAGGAGAGGCCAGCATTGCAGCTGAAATGAACAGGCCAGCGAGTGTGGTTCGTTTCATGGGAATCTCCTTGAGCTGATGGTCTCGGTGTTGCCGTATGAGCGGACGGTCAAGCCGAGCCCGAAAAATCAGCCACGATCTGACGGGGCCTACCTCAAAGACTACGATTCAACGCAAGAATTCGGTTTTTTCAGAAAATCTGCCGAGCTTTTCCAGCGATGGGGGTTACACATTTCCAGACCCCAGATGCAACAAAACCCGCAACTGGCGGGTTTTGTTTTGCTTCGTAGCGGGCGCAGCCGGGCTTTGTGAGCTCCCGGCTGCCAGTACTCCGTTGTTGATGTACGTCTGCGCGGCCCGGAAGGCCAACCCGAAGGTTGGCCGTGAACCGGGTTACTTCCCGCCTTTTTTCGAGTCGGTGACGGCCTTGATGATGTCGTTGGTCTCGGCGACGCAATCATCAATGCCTTCCTTGGTGCCTTTTGCCTGGTCGGCTTTGGCTTGCTCGACGGAGGCTTTTACCTGCTCAGTCATTTCCGGAGGAATCTGTGCCTTGCCGTTTTCGATGGTTTGCAGGTTGACCGCGCATAGGTCTTTTTCGGCCGCAAACGAAGTGGAAGCCATGATGGAAGCAGCAACAAACAAACCTAACAGCACAGAACGATTCATGTGTTTCTCCTTGAACTGAAGGACCAGCATTGCTGGCCATCAAATCGGTCTACCGAGTTTTGGGAAGGTCCCGCATTGGCGGGACTTGATCAGTGGACTGCGGCGGCACATCAGGGTTCTTTTTTCTGCTGTAGAACTGTTGATTCCGGCGAGAAGCATCAAGAGAGGCGTATTAATGTGCCTGCCTTGATGTCCAGATTTCAGGGCTCCCTAGCCTGGGTAACGCGGTCCACCAGATAGACTAGTCCGTGGTAGTCAATGCCGCCATGTTGCGTCAGACCGATCTCACAGGTGCGGCTGGTGGAAATCCCTTCGCTGCACTGTTGCACCGCGTCCTTGAGCGTGCGCAGCGAGTGGGCGTTCAGCTCCGGGGTGGTGAAACCCTTGTCACCGGCGAAGCCGCAGCAGTGAATGCCTTCGGGAATGATCACGTTTTTGCTGCACTTGCGCGCCAGGTCGATCAACGCCTGGCTTTCCCCAAGGTGCTGGGTGCTGCAGGTTACGTGCACGGCGATCGGCGCCTCCTGAGGCGTGAAAGCCAGACGATCCATCAAGTGCGTGCGGATGAAGCGTACCGGGTCGTACAGGTCCAGACGGACCTCGCCGAGGTCTTGAACCAGGCGCAAGGTGCAGGGGCTGGTGTCGCAGTAGATCGGGTCGAGCCCGCCACGGCTGGCGTGGAGCAGGGCGCCGATCAGTTCCTGTCGTTTGTGCTCGGCCTGTTCTGCATAGCCTTTGGAGGCGAATGGTTGGCCGCAGCAAAGGTTGTCCAGGTTGTCCGGGAACACTACCTGGTAGCCGGCCTTTTCCAGCAGGCCTCGGGTCTTGTCGTGCAACGACATTTGCTCCGTGTCGCCCGCTGCCGGGCCCATGGCACGGGATACACAGGCCGCCAGATAGATCACGCGCGGGCGTGCGTCCGTCACCGTCGGGCTGAAGCGAATGGCTTTTTCCGGTTGCGGCATCGCGTTGGTCCATTGCGGGACCTGACCCTTGGACAGGCGCGTCAACGTCGCCGACAACTTCGCCAATCTCGGCGCCCCCAGCAACATCCGCGCGCCATTGGCCACGTGCAGGGTGAAGCGTGCACCTTGCAAAGCCGTGGCGAAGTTTCCTTCAAGCCAGTTGGCGGTTTTCGTATGCGTCGCCTTCCGGCTACGCAGCTTTTTCACCAGCTCGCCGGTATTGATGCCTACAGGGCAGCGTTGTGCGCACAGGCCGGTGGCGGCGCAGGTATCGATGCCTTGATAGTCGTAAGCGGCTTCGAGTTCGGACGTATCGATGCCCGCGCGTTTCTTCGCCTGAATGTCGCGCCAGATCACGATGCGCTGGCGCGGGCTCAGGGTCAGTCCTTTCGACGGGCAAACCGGCTCGCAGAAGCCGCATTCGATGCACTTGTCCACAATCTCGTCAGCGGCGGGCAAGGGCTTGAGGTGCTTGAGGTGGATCTGTGGATCTTCGCTGAGCACCACGTCCGGGTTGAGAATGCCGTTGGGGTCGAGCAGTCGTTTGAGTTGCCACATCAACTGGTAGGCATCGCCGCCCCATTCCAGTTCAACGAACGGTGCCATGTTGCGCCCGGTGCCGTGTTCGGCTTTCAGCGAACCGCCGAACTCCACCGCCACCAGTTGCGCCACGTCGTCCATGAACGCCTGATAGCGTGCGACTTCTTCCGGGCTGTTGAAGCCTTGGGTGAAGACGAAGTGCAGATTGCCTTCCAGGGCGTGTCCGAAAAGGATCGCTTCGTCGTAGTGATGTTTGTCGAACAGTTCGATCAGGCGGTTGACGCCGATGGCCAGTTGCTCGACCGGGAAGGTGACGTCTTCGATGATGACCGTGGTGCCGGTCTTGCGCACCGCGCCGACGGCCGGGAAGGTGTCTTTGCGGATGGCCCAGAGACGGGCGTTTTCCTGCGGGTCTTCGGTGAAGTCGACCTGCTTTTCCACCGGGAACGCCTTCAGCGACGCCATGATCTGTGCCAGTTGCTCGTGCAGCAAGGTGGACGACGCGGCGCGGGATTCGATCAGCAAGGCGCAGGCATTGTTCGACAGATGCTGTACGAAAGCGGGCATGCCGGGTTTGTCCTGCACCGAGCGTAGGCTGCGTCGGTCCAGCAGTTCCACGGCTGATACCGGTTGGCTTTTCAGCACAGTCACTGCGTTGCAACAGGTTTCCACGTCCGGGAAAACGATCAACGCCGAGGCCTTGTTCGGATGGTCGATCACCGTGTCGTAGGTCACGGCACTGATGAACCCGAGCGTGCCTTCGGAGCCCACCAGCAAGTGGCTCAAGATATCCACAGGCTCGTCGAAATCCACCAGGGCATTGAGCGACAGGCCGGTGGTATTTTTCAGACGGTATTTGTGGCGAATTTTCGCAGCCAGTTCGGCGTTTGCCCGGGTCTCGCGGCCCAGGATCGCCAAGCGCTCCAGCAGGGCGGCGTGGCTTTGGCGAAATGCCGCGACACTGGCGGCATCTTCAGTATCGAGGCGACCGCCGTCGGCCAGCACCAGACGAATGCCGGCCAGGGTGTGATAGGTGTTTTGCGCCGTGCCGCAGCACATGCCGCTGGCATTGTTGGCGACGATGCCGCCGATCTTGCAGGCGTTGATCGAGGCCGGGTCCGGACCGATCTTGCGGCCGAACGGTGCCAACCAGGCATTGGCCTGGGCGCCGATCACCCCCGGTTGCAGGCGGATTTGCGTGCCTTGGTCGCGGATCTCGCGGCCGTTCCAGTTATCCCCCAGCACGATCAGCACCGAGTTGCTGATGGCTTGCCCGGACAGACTGGTACCGGCGGCGCGGAAAGTCACCGGCACCTGATCCCGTTGTGCCAGTTGCAGCAGCGCCACCACTTCATCTTCGGATTCGACGCGGATCACCAGTTGTGGAATCAAACGATAGAAGCTGGCGTCGGTGCCGAAAGCCAGGGTCGACAGCGGGTCATCGAAACGTCGCTCTGGGGGAATCAGTAGCTGTGCATCACGCAGGAAAGCGGCCGGTAGACTCATTGGTCCTCCAGGATCAGTACCACCAGGTCCTTCGGACCGTGGGCGCCGTAGGCCAGCACTTGCTCGATGTCGGCGGTCTTCGACGGGCCGGATACCAGCAACGCGTTGGTCGGCATGCCTTGGGCCCATTCGAACTCCTGCTGCACCTGATAGAAGTTGTCGCGGATTTCACTGGCCTTGAGCAGGGCGAAATGCACCGGTGGCGCCAGGCTCATCAGGCGCGGCTCTTCACGTGTCGGCCAGAGAATCAGGCTGCCCGTGGCAGCGATGGCGCCGAGGGTAGTGGTCAGGCTCGCCGGGGTGTCGTTGAACAGCTCGGCTTTCCATTCTTCAACCGGACGGTCGTAGGCCTTGAGCATTGGCAGGCCGGGATTATTCGCCCAGTGCTGCGTGATCCGTTGACCGTGGGGCGTTGTCGGTGCGATCAGCAGACTCGGCAACTGGCGGTCTCGCAGCAATTGCGCGAGTAGCGTCGGCCACTCTTGGCCGGACGTCAGATGAATTTCCGTGTGCACCGCTTCCATCAACTTGCGCAGTTGCGCAATGCGTTGCTCAGGCGCGTAGGTGTAAGGCTGGGTCACCAGATCGACATCGAAGTTGTCGGCCACCGGCGTGGTGCCTGTCAGGCTTTTGCGCAGTTTGGCGAGGATATTTTGCTTGGCGCTCATCAGCGGTCTCCCTGTTTGGCCAAATGTTCGCGGGCCATGTCATGCAGCGAGCGGGCGGCGGGTTTTGGTGCGCTGTGGTTTTGCGTCCACGGGCCGATGTTGCTCGGCGTGAGGGCGCGCAAACGGGTGGCGAAGAAACCGAACAGGCGATACAGCGTCGGCGAGCTGTTGAGCTTCGCCCAGGCATTCCAGATGAACCGCTCCTTGCGCGAATACTTGCTGCCCTGGCCACGCATCACTTGATTAGGGCTGTCCGGGGCCTTGACGTTTTCTTCCCGCAGGCGTCGCAGCAAAGCAGGGATCGGGATTTTCACCGGACAGACCTCACCGCAGGCACCGCACAGCGATGAGGCGCTCGGGTGATCCGGGACTTTCGCCAGGCCGACCATGTGCGGGGTGACGATTTTTCCGATAGGGCCTGGGTAAACCTCCCCATAGGCATGGCCGCCAATTCGGGTGTAGACCGGGCAATGATTCATACAGGCGCCGCAGCGTATGCAGTTCAGGGTCTGGCGCAGTTCGCTGTCGGCAAAGGCCTGGCTGCGGCCGTTGTCGAGCAGTACCAGGTGCACTTCCTGCGGGCCGTCGAGTTCATGCTCCTTGCGTGGGCCGGAGATCATGTTGACGTAGGTGGTGATCGGAATGCCCAGTGCCGAGCGGGTCAGCAGCGACAGCAGTGGCACTACGTCGCGCAGGTTTTCCACGACTTTTTCGATGCCGGTGACGGCGATGTGCACCGGTGGCACCGTGGTGGTCATGCGGCCGTTGCCTTCGTTTTCCACCAGCAGCAGGGTGCCGGTTTCGGCCACGGCGAAGTTGACGCCGGAGACGCCGATGTCTGCTTCGAAGAATTTCTGCCGCAGGACTCTGCGGCCGATCTGAATGAGTTGGTCTACGTCCTTGGTGTATTCCACGCCAAGTTTGTCGTGGAACAAGGACGCGACCTGACCGGCGTTCTTGTGGATTGCCGGCATGATTATGTGTGAAGGCTTCTCGTGGTCGAGCTGGACGATGTACTCGCCCATGTCCGATTCCAGGCATTCAATGCCCTGTTCAGCGAGGAAATGGTTCATCTCCATCTCTTCGCTGACCATCGATTTGCCCTTGATCACTTGCCGCCCCTCGTGAGCGCGGATGATCGAGAGGACGATGCCATTGGCCTCGTCCACCGTTTCCGCCCAGTGCACTGTCACACCGTTGCGGGTCAGGTTCTGTTCCAGTTGCTCGAGCAGGTCGGGCAACCTGGAGAGCGCGCGGGCACGAATTGCATTGCCCAGGGCGCGCAAGTGTTCTCTTTCGTGGGCATCGCTGAACGCCGCTGCCCGTTTGCTCATCAGTGAATCCATCGCCTTGCGAAAGTTGCCTCGCAATTGCGCGTCACCCAGCGCGTTGTGGGCGCGGGTGCGGAAATCTTCTTCTACGGCAACCGTAGGAATAATCGTCGAGGTGCTCATTTCGCACCTCCGGTTCGCTGCCAGAGGAAACTGGCCAGATGTTGACCGCGTAACGCCTCCTGCTGTTTTTCCAGCGAGCCGTTGATGTTCATCAAACAGCCGCAGTCGGCACTCAATACCTTGTGCGCTCCGGACTCCTTCAGCGCCCGGGTCTTGTCAGCCACCATCGCGCCGGAAATGTCTGGCATACGGACGCTGAATGTCCCACCAAAGCCACAGCACTCACTTTCGTGATCGTGATTGACCCGCTCTACATTGCTCAACTGCGCCAACAACTCGCGGCCGTGCAGGTGGGTGTTCATTTCACGGCGTGCCGAACACGAGGTGTGCAGCGCCACTTTTACCGGCTCGCCGCTGTCCTTGAGTTGCACCTTGCAGACAAACAACAGGAACTCGGCCAGCTCAAAGGTTCTGGCCGCCAGGGCCTGAACCTGTTTCAGCGTGTCCGGCTCGTCCTTGAACAAGTCGGCGTAATGTTCGCGCAGCATGCCCGCGCAAGAACCCGACGGCACCACCACCGGATAGTCGCCGGCAAACAGCGCCAGTTGTGAGCGCGCCACGGTCCGTGCCTGTTCGGTGTAACCCGAGGTGTAGGCCGGTTGGCCGCAGCAGCTTTGCCCTTGCGGGTATTCGACACGAATGCCTTCGCGCTCCAGCAGGTGGATCGCATCCATCCCGGCTTCCGGGTAGAACAAATCGACCACGCAGGTCCCGAACAGGTAGACCCGTGACGGTTTTTCGCTGGGGTATTGCCGAGGCTCGGGCAGTGGCGGGGCGACACGGGTCGCATTCGGCACGGCGTTGTAAAAAAGCTCGCTCATCAGGCGGTCTCCGGGTGGTCCCGGTTATTCGTCTGGTGAGGCTGCTGAATATAGTGATGGAAGCTTTCAGCAGCCTTACAGACCGGGGGTGTGAATAGCGGACGCCGGGGGCGTGGCCCGGCGTCGGTTTTTATCGTGTTGCCTGTAGCCCTTAGTGCACCAGCATGCCGGTGAACCAGTAGGCCTGGGCCAACGTGATCAAGCCGACAATCGTTGCAAAGAATAGGCTGTGCTTGAGGGTGAAGCGGAACAGATCCGATTCTTTACCCACCAGACCGGTCGCGGCGCAGGCCACGGCGATCGATTGTGGCGAGATCATCTTGCCGGTCACGCCGCCGCTGGTGTTCGCCGCCACCAGCAAGGTGTCGTTGACACCGATCTGATGCGCGGTGGTCGCTTGCAGCGAACTGAACAGGGCGTTGGACGAGGTATCGGAACCGGTGAGGAACACGCCCAGCCAGCCGAGGAACGGTGAGAAGAACGGGAAGGCTGCACCGGTGCCTGCCAACACCAAGGCCATGGTCGAGGACATGCCCGAGTAGTTGGTGACGAAGGCGAACGCCAGCACCATGCCGATGGACAGGATCGGCCAGCGCAGCTCGTAGAAGGTCTCCTTCAAAGTGGTCAGACCAATTTTGAGGTTGATTTTCAGCACCAGCATCGAGATCAGGGCCGAGAAGAAAATCGCCGTGCCGGTGGCGGAAATCGGGTCCAGTTTGAACACTGCTGGTATAGCCGTTGGCGCAGCCACGATCGGCGCGACCTTGATCACCATTTGATCAAGATGCGGGATCGCAAAGTTGAACACGAAGCTATACATCGAACCGCCGGCGGCGAACATCGCCTTGAACGGCTTCAGCGTCCAGATGGTGACCAGTACGGTCAGGATCAGGAACGGCGACCAGGCCTTGAAGATTTCCCCGAGGCTGTAAGGCGAAGCCACGGTGGTGCGCTTCTGGCCGAAGCCACCGACGCTGGCGCTCACCACGGAGGCCGAGACAGCGCCGACGATGTGTTGGCCGGCGGCGCGTTTTGGTTGCCAGACTTTCAGGAACAGGGTCAGGGAAATCAGACTGGCGAGGGCCGAGGTGATGTCCGGCAGTTCCGGGCCGATGAAGTTCGAGGTGAAGTACTGGGTCACGGCAAAGCTCAAGCCGGCCACCAGGGCTGCTGGCCAGGTTTCCCGCACGCCGCGCAGGCCGTCCATCATGAATACCAGCCAGAACGGTACGAACAGCGACAGCAGCGGCAGTTGGCGGCCGGTCATGGCGCCGATCTTGAACGCGTCGATGCCGGTGACTTGCCCGGCCACGATGATCGGAATGCCCAGGGCGCCGAAGGCCACCGGCGCGGTGTTGGCGATCAGGCACAAGCCAGCGGCGTACAGTGGGTTGAAGCCCAGTCCTACAAGGAGTGCGGCGGTAATCGCCACAGGCGCGCCGAAACCGGCGGCACCTTCCAGGAATGCACCGAAGCAGAAGCCGATCAGCAGCACCTGCAGGCGTTGGTCATCGGTGATCGACAGGACCGAACTGCGGATGACTTCAAACTGACCGCTCTTGACCGTCAGCTTGTAGAGGAACACCGCTGCCACGATGATCCAGGCAATCGGCCACAGGCCATAAGCGAAGCCATACCCGGCGGCGGCGAGCGCCATATCGACCGGCATCTGGAAAGCGAAGATCGCCACCAGGATCGACAAAGCCAGGGTAATGCTGCCGGCCACGTGCCCTTTGAGGCGGAACACGGCCAAAGCCAGGAAGAAAAACACGATGGGGATGACGGCTGCGAGTGCGGACAGGCCGAGGCTGCCGAGCGGGGTATAGAGCTGTTGCCAGGTTTGCATATGGGGTGGCCCCTAATTGTTGTTGGTCAGGCACTGATCAGCGTTCTTGGATAATTGGTAAGACCAATTTACAATCGCTGTTGGCTAGGGTAAAAGCCTTGTAGGCGGTGTGTCAATTTGCCGCCCTAAAACTTTTGTCTTATGCGAAGTGCGCAGGCTGTCTGCCTGGTATGACCAAATGCGTTGTGGCAGGTGCTGGCGCGGCGCCAATAGGCCAGAATAGAGCCCCGGCGAGCCGTCGGATCGTGGAGTAATCGAGTTATGGGGTTTGATCAGATTCGTCAGCGCCGTTTGTCTGACGATATTGTCGAGCAGCTTGAGGGCATGATCCTCGAGGGCACGCTCAAAGCGGGTGAGCGCTTGCCGGCCGAGCGTGCGCTGGCCGAGCAATTTGGCGTGTCACGCCCTTCATTGCGCGAAGCCATTCAGAAGCTGACCGCCAAGGGCCTGCTGGTCAGTCGTCAGGGTGGCGGCAACTATGTGGTGGAATCGCTGGGTACCACCTTCAGCGATCCCTTGTTGCAGCTGCTGGAAAGCAACCCCGAGGCGCAACGCGATCTTCTGGAGTTTCGCCATACGCTGGAAGCGTCTTGCGCTTACTACGCGGCGCTGCGTGCCACGGATGTGGATCGCGAGCGGTTGACCGCGGCATTCAACGAATTGCAGGACTGTTATTCGCGTCACGAAGAGGTGAGTCGTGCCGAAGAGGGGGCCGCGGACGCAAGTTTTCACCTGGCGATTGCCGAGGCCAGCCACAATGCCGTGTTGCTGCATACCATTCGTGGGCTGTTCGACCTGCTCAAGCGCAACGTGGTGACCAACATCGGTGGCATGTACAAACAACGCACTGAAACCCGCGACATGCTGATCATGCAGCATCGGGAGTTGTATCAGGCGATTATCGAGGGGCGGGCGGAGCAGGCGCGGGAAGTTTCCAGTCGACACATTCTGTATGTGCAGGAAGTGCTGGAAGAGGTGCGTCAGGAAGTGCAGCGCATGGCTCGGGCGGAGCGGCGCAAGGGGATGTGAGGCTGTGGCGAGGGAGCTTGCTGTGGTGAGAGGGCTTGTTGTGGCGAGGGAGCTTGCTCCCGTTCGGCTGCGCAGCAGTCGTCAGCAGTTTAGGTGATGGACGCCGTCAAGCGAGGGGCGCTTCGCACCCCAGCGGGAGCAAGCTCCCTCGCCACAATGCCGCAATCCGGCAGGAAAATTACTCTTCCTTGCCCTTGTTGCGCACCGCACGCTGCAATTCGCGACCGGCGTCGCGTTCGCGTTCGGTATCGCGCTTGTCGTATTCCTTCTTGCCCTTGCCCAAGGCGATCTCGCACTTGACCATGTGCTTGCTCCAGTACCAGGACAGGCACACGCAGGCGTAACCCTTTTGCTGCACGGCAGCGGCCAGCTTTTCCAGCTCGCGCCGGTTGAGCAGCAACTTGCGGGTGCGCACCGGGTCAGCGATGACGTGGGTACTGGCGGTCGTCAGGGGCGTGATGTGGCTGCCGAGCAGCCAGGCTTCGCCATCCTTGAGCAGCACGTAGCTGTCAACCAGCTGCAGCTTGCTTGCCCGCAGACTTTTTACTTCCCAGCCGGCCAGGACCAGACCAGCCTCGAAACGATGTTCGATGAAGTAATCGTGTCGCGCCTTTTTGTTTTGCGCGATGGTCCCTGTTGGGTGTTTCTTCTGTTTAGCCATAGGGGCGGCATTATAGGGAGTTGCACGCGAGTCGGCTACGGTGTTGCTACGTGCTTGAGCAGGTTGATTGAATCCCGGACAATGCGGCCTCTTTTTTGAACGCTTGGGCGTGATAACGATGTCGACAGACAAGGTTTCTGTCCACGGCAGTTGGGCTAGCCGCTGGGTCTTCATACTCGCCGCGACCGGTTCGGCCGTGGGGCTGGGTAGTATCTGGAAATTCCCGTACATGGTCGGCGTCTATGGCGGCGGTGCCTTCGTGCTGATGTTCCTGGCCTGCATCGCGCTGATCGGAGTGCCGGTCATGCTGGCGGAAACCCTGATCGGCCGGCGTGCCCGGCAGAGTCCGGCCAATGCCTTGAAGATACTGGCGGTGGAGGCGGGGCACTCGGCCAAATGGTCCTGGGGCGCGTTTGCCGGGATGATCACGGCGTTGCTGATACTGTCGTTCTACAGTGTGGTCGGCGGCTGGTCGCTGGACTACATCATCGACATGGGCCGTGGCGACTTCCAGGGGGCGACGCCTGATCAGGTGGGGGCTTACTTCGGCAATGTGATCGCCGATCCCTGGCGCCTGACACTTTGGCACACGATTTTCATGCTGTTGTCCGCGGTAGTGATCGCCAAGGGCGTGGTTGCCGGGCTTGAACGCAGTTTGCGCATCATGATGCCGCTGCTGTTCGTAATGATCCTTGTGCTGCTGGGCTACAGCATGACCACCGGGCATTTCATGGAAGGCGTGCATTTCATGTTCGACTTCCACCCGGAAAAGGTCCTGGATGGCTTGCTGCCCGCGATGGGACATGCGTTCTTTTCCCTGAGCGTGGGCGTCGGCTCGATCATGATCTACGGGGCCTACATGCCGAAGAACTCGTCGATTTCAGGGACGGTTGTTGGTGTGGCGCTGCTCGATACCTTCGTTTCCCTGGTGGCCGGCCTGGCATTGTTTCCGATTGTTTTCGCGGCGGGCCTGAATCCGAGCGAAGGGCCGGGGCTGATGTTCGTCAGCCTGCCCTTTGCCTTCGGTAACGTGGCGTTCGGGCAGTTGATGGGGGTGGTGTTCTTCGTGCTGGTGGCGGTCGCTGCCTGGAGTTCGGCGATTTCCCTGCTGGAACCGATGGTGGCCTACCTGGTCGAGCGCACTAAAGTGAGTCGTGCCTGGGTCACCTTCTGGCTGGCGTTCAGTTGCTGGTTTGTCGGCCTGGGCACGGTGTTCTCCTTCAATATCTGGAAGGAGGCCAAGTTCTTCGTGAACGAAGGCGGGATGTTCCACCTCTACCAGTGGGGAGCAACCGGTGGCCTGGACTTCTTCGGTGTGATCGATTTCTTCACCTCGCGACTCATGTTGCCGCTTGGCGGTTTGTGTTTCGTGGTGTTTGCGGGCTGGATCATGGGGCGTGAAGCGGTGCGCGACGAGTTGTCGATCCGCAACCCTGTGCTGTTTGGCCTGTCCTTGTTCTTGATGCGCTATGTGGCGCCCATCGGCATTCTCGTAGTGTTTGCCGCCCAGCTGTGGAAGTGACGCTGACATGACGACACACATTTCACGTTCGGCCTTGCTGCCGTACCCGGCGCAAGCGCTGTATGACCTGGTCAACGACGTGGCGCGCTATCCGGAGTTTCTGCCGTGGTGTTCCTCGGCCGAAGTCCTGGAGAGCACCCCTGAACATATGCGGGCGAGCGTCGGCGTGGCGAAGGGCGGCCTCAGCCAGCATTTCGTCACGCGCAACACCCTGGTTCCGGGGCAGTCGATCGAAATGAACCTCGAAGAGGGTCCTTTCACCCAATTGCATGGCATCTGGGTATTCAAGGCGCTGACTGACAAAGCCTGCAAGATCAGCCTCGATCTGTCGTTCGATTATGCGGGGCCGCTGGTTCGTGCCACCTTGGGGCCACTGTTCAATCAGGCGGCGAACACTTTGGTGGATGCGTTCTGCCAGCGCGCCAAGCAGATACATGGTTGAGGTCATGATTGAAGTCGAGGTGGTCTACGCGGCCGTAGACCGTCAGGTGCTGCTGACAGTGGCCGTGCCTGTCGGAACGACCGTGCGTGCGGCCTTGCTCAGGTCGGCGGTGGCTGAAGAGTTTCCGGAGCTGGATCTGACCCATTGTCCTGTGGGGATCTTCGGCAAGGTGGTAGCTGACCCGGAGAGTCGGGCAGTCCAGGCCGGGGATCGCATCGAGATTTACCGCCCGTTGCTGGCCGATCCGAAAGAGGTGCGCCGACTGCGGGCGGCGAAAGCTGCCGAGGCCAAGGCGCGGAATCAGTGAATGGCTGAAACACCAGACAATAAAAAGCCCGGGCATGCCGGGCTTTTTATTGCGTCGCAAATTATTGCGGCGAGGTATCCAGTGGTTGCGGCGTCGGGACCGGAACGGTTTCTACACCGTCGACGTCCTTCTGGATCTGATCCAGCAACGAACCTGGCTTGACCGGTTTTTCCGGTTTTGGCTTCTCGACGTTTTCTGCCGGGGCCGCCACCGTTGTGCCGCTGTCCTTGCCGAGAATGGCTTCGTCACGGCTCACGCCTGGCATGAAATCACCAGAGAGGCTGACAAGCTGATCATTTGGGTTGAAGATAACGCTGATGCGTTCCTGTTGGCGTTCACCGCCACCCGGTTGCAGGCTGTACAGATAATCCCAGCGATCGGCATGGAACGTGTCAGTCAGCAGAGGGTTGC
Source organism: Pseudomonas sp. GM74 (assembly GCF_000282455.1). Classification (GTDB taxonomy): domain Bacteria; phylum Pseudomonadota; class Gammaproteobacteria; order Pseudomonadales; family Pseudomonadaceae; genus Aquipseudomonas. The sequence continues at coordinate 57,438 of NZ_AKJG01000039.1, read as the reverse complement.
CCATGATAAACCGTACTTGCTTACGGGTCATTCCCGGGCGTAACTGGTCTATCATGTCCTGCGTGACGACATTGCCCTGCTGGATGTCGATTTTGTAAACCCCGGGGAATGAACAACCGGCGAGTGCGAGCAGTCCCACAAAGGTGAAACTGGTTAGCAAGAGCTTGGTGTTTTGCATCGGTGGGCGACTTCCACTATCTTGGCTGGGACAACGTAAACGCCGATCATACCCGCATTAAGAGAAGCTGCGAAGCAGCATCGCGAGAAAGCTGACCATGGTTGAAAATAGCGAACTACGCAAAGCCGGCCTCAAAGTGACCCTGCCACGGGTCAAAATTCTGCAAATGCTCGATTCCGCCGAGCAGCGCCACATGAGTGCCGAGGATGTCTACAAGGCCCTTATGGAGGCTGGTGAGGACGTCGGTCTGGCCACGGTTTACCGTGTACTGACTCAGTTCGAGGCAGCTGGCCTTGTGGTGCGGCACAACTTCGACGGAGGCCATGCGGTCTTCGAGCTGGACGACGGAAAGCATCACGACCATATGGTCAACGTCGAAACCAGCGAAGTGATCGAATTCTTCGACGAAGAAATCGAGCGGCTTCAGAAAGCAATCGTCGACAAGTATGGCTTCGAGATGGTTGATCACAATCTGGTGCTGTACGTGCGCAAGAAAAAGTAAGCATGTCGCGCGAACTTGAGGTTCGCGAAACGAACGAAGGCGACCCCAGGGTCGCCTTCGTGCTTTCTGCCTTTATTCAAGCTTTTGCGGCGACCACCATTTTTTTTGCGTGCGCCAGGGATTCCTTGGTGAGATCTATGCCCCCCAGCATCCGTGCGACTTCTTCGACGCGGTCGTTTTTGCTCAGTTTGGAAACGGCCGTGCGGGTGGCATCTTCGCCGCGCACTTTATGCACAAATAGATGTTGATGACCTTGCGCCGCCACTTGCGGCAAGTGGGTCACGGTCAGTACCTGCCCACGCTCGCCGAGCCTGCGCAGCAACTGGCCGACGATTTCCGCGGTTGGACCGCCAATGCCGACATCGACTTCGTCGAACACCAGGGTCGGTACGCGGGAGGTCTGCGCGGTGATCACCTGGATGGCCAGGCTGATCCGTGACAGTTCGCCTCCGGATGCGACTTTTGCCAAGGCTTTCAATGGTTGGCCCGGGTTGGCGCTGACCAGCAGTTCAACCTGTTCAAGTCCGTTAGGCAGCAGTTCGTCGCTGCTGTTTGGGCGCAGTTCGATGGTGAAGCGCCCGCCTGGCATGCCCAGGCGCTGGATTTCCTGTTCCACGGCGCTGGCCAGGCTGCTCGAGGCTTGATGACGTAGGTCGCTCAGTTCCCGAGCCTTTTCCTGATAATGGCGAGCGTATGAAGAGAGCTCGTCGCTCAGCCGCTCGATGGATTCGTCGTTGGCGTTGAGGGTTTCGATTTCATCCAGCAGTTTCTGCTGCATCTCGGCGACTTCGGTCGGCTGGATGCGGTGTTTGCGCGCCAGGGTGTAGATCGCGTCGAGGCGTTCTTCGAGGTATTGAAGGCGCGACGGATCGGCATCGAAGTTGTCGAGGAAGCGGTTGAGCTCACCTACGGCCTCTTCAACCTGGATCTGTGCACTGGTCAACAGGCTGCTGGCCTCGCCCAGCGCACCGATCGAGCTGTTCACGCTCGACAGGCGGTTGAGGCTGGCGGTGAGGGCGTTCAGTACATTTCCGGAATCACTTTCACTGCATTGCTCGACAACTTGCCGACAGATCCCGAGCAGGGTCTCGGCGTTGGTCAGGTTCTTGTGTTCCTGCTCCAGTTGCTCCAGCTCATTGTCACCGAGGCCAAGGTTTTCCAGCTCTTCGAGTTGATAGCTGAGCAACTGATGGCGGGCGCGTTGCTCGTCGCCGGAGTTGGAGAGTCGCTCCAGCTCCTGGCGAGTCTGGCGCCAGCGCTGGGCGGCGAGTTGAACCTGGCGGGCCAGATCGGTCGCACCGGCATATTCATCGAGCAGGCGACGGTGGGTATCGGTCTTGAGCAGGGATTGGTGCTCGTGCTGGCTGTGAATGTCGATCAGCAGCTCGCCCAGCGCCTTGAGGTCGCCAAGCGGGCAGGGCGTGCCGTTGATGTAGCCGCGCGAACGTCCTTCGGATGTGATGACCCGGCGCAGGATGCACGGGCCGTCGTTCTCGAGGTCGCGCTCGGCCAGCCAGGCGCTGGCTTCCGGAATGTCGACCAGATCGAAGGTGGCCAGGATGTCGGCCTTGTCGGCGCCGGGGCGGACCACGCCGCTGTCGGCGCGATCGCCCAGGGTCAGGCCCAGCGCGTCGAGCATGATCGACTTGCCCGCGCCGGTTTCCCCGGTGATCACGCTCATCCCGCGATCGAGTTCGAGATCGAGATGTTCAACGATGGCGTAGTTGTGTACGGACAGGTGCACCAGCATATGGGCCGCTCCCAGGTGTTAGGTCTGGTTATTTATACAGTGTTTTGTTTCTGGCTGACAATGCCCCTCGTTAGCTCTATTCGCTCGGTCCGACGAAAGCCTTATCGCGACCGGGAATGACAAAGCAGTTGTTTTTTGTAGGGTTAATCGTCGGACCCCCTTGAAGCCGGATTTTGCGGCCCCATATAGCTGGGCAGAAGCGCGAGTTGAGCTCGCGGACGAAATTGAAAGGAGAAATCTATGGCTGACGAACAGACAGTGGATACGCAAAACCCAGACGCCAACCAGGCGCCCGAGGCTTCGGGTGATGACCTGGCGGCTCGTGTACAAGTGCTCGAAGAGCAACTGGCAGGCGCTCAGGATCAGGCTTTGCGTGTAGCCGCCGATCTGCAGAACGTCCGCCGTCGCGCCGAGCAGGATGTGGAGAAGGCTCACAAGTTCGCGCTGGAAAAATTCGCCGGCGACCTGCTGCCGATCGTCGACAGCCTGGAGCGCGGCCTGGAACTGTCCAGCCCGGACGACGAAAGCATCCGTCCGATGCGCGAAGGCATCGAGCTGACCCTGAAAATGTTCCAGGACACCCTCAAGCGTTATCAGCTTGAAGCGATCGATCCCCATGGCGAACCGTTCAACGCCGTTCACCATCAGGCGATGGCCATGCAGGAAAGCGCCGACGTCGAGCCGAACAGCGTTCTGAAGGTGTTCCAGAAGGGCTATCAGCTCAATGGTCGCCTGCTGCGCCCGGCGATGGTCGTGGTCAGCAAGGCGCCTGCGCCGGTTTCGCCTTCGATTGACGAGCAGGCTTGAAATCCGCCGCAAGGCCCCCATTTATAAGTCAAGCGTTTAAGTGCTACCGCAGTTAGCCACCACTGCTGCGGCAACCAAATCCAAAGTTTCGGGAGAGTGAACATGGGCAAAATTATCGGTATCGACCTGGGGACTACCAACTCCTGCGTCTCCGTGCTGGAAAACGGCAAGGCAAAAGTTATTGAAAACGCTGAAGGCGCGCGTACCACGCCGTCGATCATCGCTTACGCCAACGATGGCGAAATCCTGGTTGGCCAGTCGGCCAAGCGTCAGGCAGTGACCAATCCGCACAACACCCTGTATGCGGTGAAGCGTCTGATCGGTCGTCGTTTCGACGAAGAAGTCGTACAGAAAGACATTCAGATGGTCCCTTACAAGATCGTCAAGGCTGACAACAGCGACGCCTGGGTTGAAGTGAACGGCCAGAAAATGGCACCGCCACAAATCTCGGCTGAAATCCTGAAGAAAATGAAGAAGACCGCCGAAGACTACCTCGGCGAGACCGTGACTGAAGCGGTGATCACCGTTCCGGCCTACTTCAACGACAGCCAGCGCCAGGCGACCAAAGACGCCGGCCGCATCGCTGGCCTGGACGTAAAACGTATCATCAACGAACCGACCGCAGCCGCTCTGGCCTACGGTATGGACAAGGCCAAGGGCGATCACACCGTGATCGTTTACGACCTGGGCGGTGGTACTTTCGACGTTTCCGTGATCGAGATCGCTGAAGTCGATGGCGAGCACCAGTTCGAAGTACTGGCCACCAACGGTGACACGTTCCTGGGCGGTGAAGACTTTGACATTCGTCTGATCGACTACCTCGTCGACGAATTCAAGAAAGAAAGCGGCATGAACCTCAAGGGTGACCCGCTGGCCATGCAGCGCCTGAAAGAAGCCGCTGAAAAAGCCAAGATCGAACTGTCCTCGAGCCAGTCGACCGACGTGAACCTGCCGTACATCACTGCAGACGCCACCGGTCCCAAGCACCTGAACGTGAAGATCTCCCGCGCCAAGCTCGAAGCATTGGTGGAAGACCTGGTTCAGCGCACCATCGAACCTTGCCGCATCGCAATGAAAGATGCCGGTATCGACGTTGGCGCGATCAACGACGTGATCCTGGTGGGCGGTCAGACCCGTATGCCACTGGTTCAGAAGCTGGTGACCGAGTTCTTCGGTAAAGAAGCTCGTAAAGACGTCAACCCGGACGAAGCGGTTGCCATGGGTGCTGCCATCCAGGGCGCGGTACTGGCCGGTGACGTGAAAGACGTTCTGCTGCTCGACGTCAGCCCGCTGACCCTGGGTATCGAAACCATGGGTGGCGTGATGACCGCGCTGATCGAGAAAAACACCACGATTCCTACCAAGAAATCGCAAGTGTTCTCGACTGCCGACGACAACCAGGGCGCCGTGACCATCCACGTGCTGCAGGGCGAGCGTAAGCAAGCTGCTCAGAACAAGTCCCTGGGCAAGTTCGACCTGGCCGACATTCCACCTGCTCCACGTGGTGTGCCGCAGATCGAAGTGACCTTCGACATCGACGCCAACGGCATCCTGCACGTAGGTGCGAAGGACAAGGCTACCGGCAAGACTCAGTCGATCGTGATCAAGGCCAACTCCGGTCTGTCCGACGAAGAAATCGAGCGCATGGTGCGTGATGCCGAGGCGAACGCCGAGGAAGACCGCAAGTTCGAAGAGCTGGCCGCTGCCCGTAACCAGGGCGACGCGCTGGTTCACTCGACGCGCAAAATGGTTGCCGATGCCGGCGATAAAGTGAGTGCCGAAGAGAAGACTGCAATCGAAGCGGCTGTAGTTGCTCTGGAAGCCGCCGTTAAAGGCGACGACAAGGCTGCTATCGACGCCAAGGTTGAAGAGCTGTCGAAAGTCTCCGCTCCAGTGGCGCAGAAGATGTACGCCGAACAGGCTCAGCCTGCTGAAGGCGCGGCACCGCACGCTGAATCGGCTGAAAAGGCTGACGACGTTGTCGACGCCGAGTTCGAAGAAGTCAAAGACCACAAGTAAGTTGTTGGTCGGCCGGTTGACTGCCTTTAGGCGGTGACTGGTAGGATGTCGCCGCGCGGGAGCTTGCTCCCGCGTTGGCGTATCTGGAATACGCGAATTTTTACAGCATGCGACAGCGTTCGCGTGCTGCTGGCATGGCCGGGAATGCTCCTGCTTTCCGAGCCGAAAGTGCCACTTTGAAACAAAGACCAGGATCGTTGAATTGACGTGAGTTGGGTCCGGGCCTGTATTGGGGCTCAACGAGTTCGGCAAACTCAGGAGGGTTTTGTCGGACGTCCTCAAGAGTGCAAAGACTTATGGCAAAGCGTGACTATTACGAAGTGTTGGGTGTTGAGCGTGGCTCAAGCGAAGCGGACCTGAAGAAGGCTTACCGTCGCCTGGCGATGAAGCACCACCCGGACCGTAATCCCGATGACAAGGCGTCGGAAGAGATGTTCAAGGAGGCCAACGAGGCCTACGAAGTGCTGTCCGACTCCAGCAAACGCGCGGCATACGATCAGTACGGTCATGCCGGTGTCGACCCGAGCATGGGTGGCGGCGGTGCCGGTTTCGGTGGCCAGAACTTCTCCGACATCTTTGGCGATGTCTTCAGTGACTTCTTCGGTGGCGGTCGCGGCGGTTCCCGTGGCGGCGCTCAGCGCGGCAGTGACCTGCGCTACACCCTGGAACTGGATCTCGAAGAGGCGGTGCGCGGTACGACGGTGAATATCCGCGTTCCGACGCTGGTCAACTGCAAGCCTTGCGACGGCTCCGGGGCCAAGAAAGGTTCTGCGCCGGTGACCTGCCCGACGTGCGGCGGTATCGGTCAGGTGCGCATGCAGCAAGGTTTCTTCTCGGTGCAGCAGACCTGCCCGCGCTGCCATGGCCAGGGCAAGATCATTTCCGATCCGTGCGATTCCTGCCACGGCGAAGGTCGTGTCGAAGAGTACAAGACCCTGTCGGTGAAAGTGCCGGCCGGTGTCGATACCGGTGACCGCATTCGTCTGTCCGGCGAAGGCGAGGCGGGTGCCCAGGGCGGGCCGACCGGCGACCTGTACGTGGTGATCAACGTGCGCGAGCACGCGATTTTCCAGCGCGATGGCAAGCATCTGTTCTGTGAGGTGCCGATCAGCTTCGTCGATGCGGCGCTGGGTGGCGAGCTGGAGATTCCGACCCTTGATGGTCGGGTCAAGCTGAAGATCCCTGAGGGGACCCAGACCGGCAAGCAGTTCCGTGTGCGTGGCAAGGGTGTCGCGCCTGTGCGTGGCGGTGGTGCTGGCGACCTGATGTGCCGCGTTGCGGTCGAGACGCCGGTCAACCTGAGCCGTCGTCAGCGTGAAATGCTCGAGGAGTTCCGTAGTTCGCTGGCGGATGACAACAGCCATTCGCCAAAAACCACCGGTTGGTTCGAAGGCGTGAAGCGCTTCTTCGGCGATTTGTAAGGAGGCAGGCATGCGACGTATTGCAGTGATGGGCGCCGCCGGGCGCATGGGCAAGACCCTGATTGAGGCGGTGCAGCAGACCCCGGGTGCCGGTCTGACGGCGGCGGTGGATCGTCCCGACAGCACGTTGGTCGGCGCGGATGCCGGTGAACTGGCTGCGCTGGGTCGAATCGGTGTGCCTCTGTCCGGCGATCTGGATCGGGTGGTCGACGAGTTCGACGTGCTGATCGACTTCACGCACCCGACGGTGACCCTGAAGAACCTGGCTTTCTGCCGTAAGCACGGCAAGGCCATGGTCATCGGTACCACCGGTTTCAGTGTTGAAGAAAAGCAGTTGCTGGCGGAAGCGGGCAAGGACATTCCGATTGTCTTCGCGGCCAACTTCAGCGTGGGTGTCAATCTGTGCCTGAAACTGCTCGACACCGCTGCCCGTGTGCTGGGTGACGATGTCGACATCGAAATCACCGAAGCTCACCATCGCCATAAAGTCGATGCGCCGTCCGGCACTGCCGTGCGCATGGGTGAAGTGATTGCCGATGCGTTGGGTCGCGATCTGAAGAAGGTGGCGGTGTATGGTCGTGAGGGTCAGACCGGCGCTCGTGATCGCGAGACCATCGGTTTCGCCACTGTGCGCGCTGGCGACATCGTCGGCGATCACACCGTGCTGTTCGCCGCCGACGGCGAGCGTGTCGAGATCACCCACAAGGCGTCCAGTCGCATGACCTTTGCCAAGGGCGCGGTACGTGCTGCATTGTGGCTGGACGGGCGCGAGCCTGGTCTTTACGACATGCAAGACGTGCTCGAACTGCGTTAAGATGCACCCGAAATCGGGCTCGCGCACAGCGTTTGAGCCCGGTTTTGTTCCGCCAAGCGACGTCCTGTCGCATTCTCCAGCCTTTAAGGCTCATTGGCGGTAGACCAAAAAAGCCTTTTTCTGTAAGCTACAGCTTTAGTGTGTCCACTAAAAGCGCGCAGAATAATTCAGTGAAGAAGCGGGGTGACGTGTCCATACGTCACTCCGCTTTTTTACAACCTGCGATCGCCCTTTCAGGCTTTATTTACGGGAGGTCTTCTTGACTAAGCCAGCCATACTCGCCCTTGCTGATGGCAGCATTTTTCGCGGCGAAGCCATTGGAGCCGACGGTCAAACCGTTGGTGAGGTGGTGTTCAACACCGCAATGACCGGCTATCAGGAAATCCTTACCGATCCTTCCTACGCCCAACAGATCGTTACCCTGACTTACCCGCACATCGGCAACACCGGCACCACGCCGGAAGACGCCGAGTCCAATCGCGTCTGGTCTGCCGGCCTGGTCATCCGTGACCTGCCACTGGTTGCGAGCAACTGGCGTAACACGATGTCCCTGTCCGATTACCTGAAAGCCAACAACGTTGTGGCAATCGCCGGTATCGACACCCGTCGCCTGACGCGCATCCTGCGTGAAAAAGGCGCGCAGAACGGCTGCATCATGGCCGGTGACAACATCTCCGAAGAAGCTGCCATCGCCGCCGCCCAGGGCTTCCCTGGCCTCAAGGGCATGGACCTGGCGAAAGTCGTCAGCACCAAAGATTCCTACGAATGGCGTTCGACTGTCTGGGATCTGAAAACCGACAGCCACGCGACCCTCGAGGCGTCCGAACTGCCATACCACGTGGTTGCCTACGACTACGGCGTCAAGGTGAACATCCTGCGCATGCTGGTCGAGCGCGGTTGCCGCGTGACCGTTGTGCCTGCTCAAACCCCTGCTGCCGATGTGCTGGCGCTGAAGCCGGACGGCGTGTTCCTGTCCAACGGCCCTGGTGACCCGGAGCCTTGCGACTACGCGATCCAGGCGATCAAGGACGTGCTGGAGACCGAAATTCCGGTCTTCGGTATCTGCCTCGGTCACCAGCTGCTGGCCCTGGCCTCCGGTGCCAAGACCCTGAAAATGGGTCACGGCCACCACGGTGCCAACCACCCCGTCCAGGACCTGGACAGCGGCGTGGTAATGATCACCAGCCAGAACCACGGTTTTGCCGTAGACGAAGCGACCCTGCCGGCCAACGTTCGCGCGATCCACAAATCGCTGTTCGACGGCACCCTGCAAGGGATCGAGCGTACCGACAAGAGCGCCTTCAGCTTCCAGGGTCACCCGGAAGCCAGCCCTGGCCCGAACGACGTAGCGCCATTGTTCGATCGCTTCATCACCGAGATGGCCAAGCGACGCTGATCGCTCGCCCTGATGTAGCAAGGCTTGAGGGTGGTCCCGAAACCGGCGGCCCCCTCAAAGCTTCACAGATTGAACAAGACGGCTTGCCGACTGACCTGCGGATTTGAGTGACAAACCCATGCCAAAACGTACAGACATTAAAAGCATCCTGATTCTCGGTGCTGGCCCGATCGTGATCGGCCAGGCCTGCGAATTCGACTACTCCGGCGCCCAGGCCTGCAAAGCCCTGCGCGAAGAGGGTTACCGCGTCATCCTGGTGAACTCCAATCCGGCCACCATCATGACCGACCCGGCCATGGCCGACGCCACCTACATCGAACCGATCAAGTGGCAGACTGTTGCCAAGATCATCGAGAAAGAGCGTCCGGACGCGCTGCTGCCAACCATGGGTGGCCAGACTGCTCTGAACTGCGCCCTGGACCTGGAGCGCGAAGGCGTTCTGGAGAAGTTCGGCGTAGAGATGATCGGTGCCAACGCCGACACCATTGACAAGGCCGAAGACCGTTCGCGCTTCGACAAGGCGATGAAATCCATCGGCCTGGCATGCCCGCGCTCCGGTATTGCCCACAGCATGGAAGAGGCCAACGCGGTCCTCGAGAAGCTCGGCTTCCCGTGCATCATTCGTCCGTCCTTCACCATGGGCGGCACCGGTGGCGGTATCGCTTACAACCGTGAAGAGTTCGAAGAAATCTGCGCCCGTGGTCTGGACCTGTCGCCGACCAAAGAGCTGCTGATCGACGAATCCCTGATCGGCTGGAAAGAATACGAAATGGAGGTTGTCCGCGATAAGAAGGACAACTGCATCATCGTCTGCTCCATCGAAAACTTCGACCCGATGGGCGTGCATACCGGCGACTCGATCACCGTGGCTCCTGCACAGACCCTGACCGACAAGGAATACCAGATCCTGCGTAACGCCTCCCTGGCGGTACTGCGCGAGATCGGCGTGGAAACCGGCGGTTCCAACGTTCAGTTCGGTATCTGCCCGAACACCGGCCGCATGGTCGTGATCGAGATGAACCCGCGTGTATCCCGTTCCTCGGCACTGGCTTCGAAAGCCACCGGTTTCCCGATCGCCAAGGTCGCGGCCAAGCTGGCTGTGGGCTACACCCTGGACGAGCTGTCGAACGACATCACCGGCGGCAAGACCCCGGCGTCCTTCGAACCGTCCATCGACTACGTCGTCACCAAGCTGCCACGCTTCGCTTTCGAGAAGTTTGCCAAGGCTGACGCGCGCCTGACCACTCAGATGAAGTCGGTTGGTGAAGTCATGGCCATTGGCCGTACCTTCCAGGAATCCCTGCAGAAAGCCCTGCGCGGTCTGGAAGTGGGCGTTTGCGGTCTGGACGAGAAGGTTGATCTGGCCAACCCGGAAAGCATGAGCGTACTCAAGCGCGAGCTGACCGTGCCGGGCGCCGAGCGTATCTGGTACGTGGCGGACGCAATGCGCGCCGGCATGACCGTCGAAGATATCTTCGGCATGACCATGATCGACCCTTGGTTCCTGGTGCAGATGGAAGACCTGATCAAGGAAGAAGAGAAGGTCAAGACCCTGGGTCTGACCAGCATCGACCGCGATCTGATGTTCCGCCTCAAGCGCAAAGGCTTCTCCGATATGCGCCTGGCCAAATTGCTGGGTGTGACCGAGAAGAGCCTGCGTGCTCACCGTCACAAGCTGGAAATCTTCCCGGTCTACAAGCGCGTCGACACCTGCGCCGCCGAGTTCGCCACCGATACTGCCTACCTCTACTCGACGTACGAGGAAGAGTGCGAAGCGGCGCCATCGGGTCGCGACAAGATCATGATCCTGGGCGGCGGTCCTAACCGTATCGGCCAGGGCATCGAGTTCGACTACTGCTGCGTACACGCGGCACTGGCTCTGCGCGATGATGGTTACGAGACCATCATGGTCAACTGCAACCCGGAAACCGTTTCCACCGACTACGACACTTCCGATCGCCTGTACTTTGAGCCAGTGACCCTGGAAGACGTGCTGGAAATCGTCCGTGTAGAGAAGCCGAAAGGCGTGATCGTCCAGTACGGCGGCCAGACCCCGCTGAAACTGGCGCGTGCCCTGGAAGCTGCCGGCGTGCCGATCATCGGCACCAGCCCTGACGCCATCGACCGTGCCGAAGACCGTGAGCGCTTCCAGCAGATGGTCCAGCGCCTGAACCTGCGTCAGCCGCCAAACGCCACCGTGCGCAGCGAAGACGAAGCGATTCGTGCCGCCAGCAAGATCGGTTACCCGCTGGTGGTGCGTCCGTCCTATGTACTGGGCGGCCGTGCGATGGAAATCGTCTACGAAGAAGAAGAACTCAAGCGCTACCTGCGTGAAGCGGTTCAAGTGTCCAACGACAGCCCCGTGCTGCTGGACCACTTCCTCAACTGCGCCATTGAAATGGACGTGGATGCGGTCTGCGACGGCAAGGACGTGGTAATCGGCGCGATCATGCAGCACATCGAGCAGGCTGGTGTTCACTCCGGTGACTCCGCGTGTTCGCTGCCACCGTACTCGCTGCCGGCGCACATCCAGGACGAGATGCGCGAACAGGTCAAGAAAATGGCCCTGGAGTTGGGCGTGGTCGGCCTGATGAACGTTCAGTTGGCGCTGCAAGGCGAAGACATCTACGTCATCGAAGTCAACCCGCGTGCTTCCCGTACCGTACCGTTCGTGTCCAAGTGCATCGGTGTTTCCCTGGCGATGATCGCAGCGCGCGTGATGGCCGGTAAAACCCTGAAAGAGCTGGGTTTCACCAAGGAAATCATTCCGAACTTCTACAGCGTGAAAGAGGCGGTGTTCCCGTTCGCCAAATTCCCTGGCGTTGACCCGATCCTCGGCCCTGAGATGAAGTCCACCGGTGAAGTGATGGGCGTGGGCGACACCTTCGGTGAAGCGTTCGCCAAGGCCCAGATGGGTGCCAGCGAAGTTCTGCCGACCGGCGGTACTGCGTTCATCAGCGTACGTGACGACGACAAGCCACTGGTTGCGGGCGTGGCCCGTGATCTGATCAACTTGGGCTTCGAAGTGGTTGCCACTGCCGGTACTGCCAAGCTGATCGAGGCTGCAGGCCTGAAAGTGCGCCGTGTGAACAAGGTGACCGAGGGGCGTCCGCACGTGGTCGACATGATCAAGAATGACGAAGTCACGCTGATCATCAACACCACCGAAGGTCGTCAGTCGATCGCTGATTCGTACTCCATTCGTCGTAATGCCCTGCAGCACAAGATTTACTGCACCACCACCATTGCTGCTGGCGAAGCCATCTGTGAAGCGCTGAAGTTCGGTCCCGAGAAGACCGTGCGCCGCTTGCAGGATCTACACGCAGGATTGAAGGCATGAGCATAACGAAGTACCCAATGACCGTTCAGGGCGCTCGCGCCCTGGAAGAAGAACACACTCACCTGACCAAGGTCGTTCGTCCGAAGCTCAGCCAGGACATCGGTACGGCCCGCGAGTTGGGTGACTTGAAGGAAAACGCCGAATACCACGCTGCCCGTGAGCAGCAGGGTATGGTCGAGGCGCGGATCCGTGACATCGAAGGCCGCATGCAGAACGCGGTGATCATCGATGTGACGACCATTCCTCACACCGGCAAGGTGATTTTCGGCACAACCGTCGAAATCGCCAACGTCGAAACCGATGAAAGCGTGACTTACCAGATCGTTGGTGAGGACGAGGCTGACATCAAACTCGGCAAAATCTCTGTCGGCTCGCCGATTGCCCGTGCCTTGATTGCCAAGGAAGAGGGTGATGTGGTTGCAGTCAAAACGCCTGGCGGCGTTATCGAGTACGAGATTGTCGAAGTTCGCCACGTCTGAAGGCCGGCGCCCGTTTCGTGCGGGCGCCATGCTTTGGCAACTGACCCAGATGTTGTGGGTCGGCGGCCTGTGGCTGTTGCAAATCGGTCTGTTGCCGGTGCTGGGGCGAATTGGTCTGGCGCCGCTGCTGATCGATGAAATCGCAGGCATGCTCAATACGCTGGTAGTGGGATTCGCTACGGCGTGTGTGATTTTTCAGGCTTTGGTGCTGGTTAAGGCCGAGGGCCTTGCCAGTCTATGGCGGGATATTCGCGGGCAACTGCTGTTGATGGCGCTGTATGCGTGCGCGATGTACTTCGCGGTGCGTTTCGGCTGGCCGGATGCCGATCGTTGGCAGGCGTTCAGCTATCTTGTTCTGGGCTTTTCCGGGCTGGTGCTGGTGTTGCAGCCGATGCCGGGGTGGAGTGGCAGGGTGCGCGAAGCACACCCTTGACCCTTGCCATCACTTGAAGCGATGGACGTTCGACAGCTGCTTGTTGACGCTGAAGTTCTTGCGGTAGATCAGTGCCATCTTGCCGATGACCTGGACCAGATCCGCTTTGCCGACCTTGCAGAGCTCTGCAATGGACGCCAGGCGCGATTCGCGATCGAGGATGTTGAGCTTGATCTTGATCAGCTCGTGATCCGCCAATGCGCGTTCGAGTTCGGCTAACACACCTTCAGTCAAACCATTGTCTGCCACAATCAATACCGGTTTCAGATGGTGGCCAATGGATTTGTACTGTTTCTTCTGCTCTTGAGTGAGCGGCATAATCTGACCCCTGCGTCTGATCTTGTAAAAAGCGGCGGCCAGTTTACCCGAGCGAGTCCGGGACCGCCCAGTTAATCACGACCCGTTTTATTTCCGAGGTATCCCGTGGCCCGTTCCAAGACAAGCCTTAAGTGGCTGCAAGAACATTTCAACGACCCATTCGTCAAAATGGCACAAAAAGACGGGTACCGTTCCCGCGCCAGCTACAAACTGCTGGAGATCCAGGAAAAGGATCGCCTGATCCGCCCTGGAATGAGTGTAATCGACCTTGGTGCGGCACCCGGTGGGTGGTCCCAGGTGACCAGTCGTCTGATTGGTGGGCAGGGCACACTGATCGCTTCTGACATTCTTGAAATGGACAGCATCCCCGACGTCACCTTCATTCAAGGCGACTTTACCGAGGATGCCGTGCTGGCCCAGATCCTCGATGCCGTCGGAAATAAAGAAGTAGACCTTGTGATTTCCGACATGGCCCCCAATATGAGTGGATTACCGGCCGTGGACATGCCGCGAGCGATGTTCCTGTGCGAGTTGGCACTGGATCTTTCGACGCGGGTGCTCAAGCCCGGTGGTGATTTTTTGATCAAGATCTTCCAGGGCGAAGGCTTCGACGAGTTCCACAAGAGCGTTCGCCAGCAGTTCGAGAAGGTGCAGATGCGCAAGCCGACTTCGTCGCGCGACCGTTCTCGCGAGCAGTACCTGCTGGGCCGCGGTTTCCGCGGCCGCAGTGAGGAATGAGTGAATTTTCGATCGGGGTGATAGGATTTTTGTATTACGCCTTGTCAGAATTAGCGAATATTGTGTAGGAAGTGTTTCACAAAGGGTTACAGACGGCGCCTGCCAAGTTGTAGGTAATGTAGTAAGTTAGGCCGGTGAATATCATGCGAAGCGCGCGTCAGTAGCGGAGCTTGCTTCAGAGGGTAGTTAATTGAACGATATGGCAAAGAATCTGATCCTGTGGTTGATCATCGCGGCTGTCCTGGTGACGGTGATGAACAACTTCTCCAGCCCTAACGAGCCGCAGACCCTCAACTATTCCGACTTCATCCAGCAGGTTAAGGATGGCAAGGTCGAGCGCGTGGCGGTTGATGGCTACGTGATTACAGGCAAGCGCAACGACGGCGACAGCTTCAAGACCATTCGTCCCGCGATCCAGGACAACGGCCTGATCGGCGACCTGGTGGATAACCATGTCGTGGTCGAAGGCAAGCAGCCTGAGCAGCAATCCATCTGGACTCAGCTTCTGGTCGCCAGCTTCCCTATCCTCGTGATCATCGCCGTGTTCATGTTCTTCATGCGGCAGATGCAGGGCGGTGCCGGTGGCAAGGGCGGGCCGATGAGCTTCGGTAAAAGCAAGGCGCGCCTGCTCTCCGAGGATCAGGTGAAAACCACCCTGGCTGACGTTGCCGGTTGCGACGAAGCCAAGGAAGAAGTCGGTGAGTTGGTCGAGTTCCTGCGCGATCCGGGCAAGTTCCAGCGCCTGGGTGGCCGCATTCCTCGCGGTGTGCTGATGGTCGGTCCTCCGGGTACCGGTAAGACCTTGCTCGCCAAGGCCATCGCCGGCGAAGCCAAGGTGCCGTTCTTCACCATTTCCGGTTCCGACTTCGTCGAGATGTTCGTCGGTGTGGGTGCCAGCCGTGTTCGCGACATGTTCGAACAGGCCAAGAAACACGCTCCGTGCATCATCTTCATCGACGAAATCGATGCGGTCGGTCGCCATCGTGGCGCCGGTATGGGTGGTGGTCACGACGAACGCGAGCAGACGCTCAACCAGTTGCTGGTTGAGATGGACGGCTTCGAAATGAATGACGGCATCATCGTGATTGCCGCGACCAACCGTCCTGATGTACTGGATCCTGCGTTGCTGCGTCCGGGTCGTTTCGACCGTCAGGTCGTGGTCGGTCTGCCGGACATCCGCGGTCGCGAACAGATTCTCAAGGTTCACATGCGCAAAGTGCCGATGGGCGACGACGTTGCTCCGGCCGTGATTGCTCGTGGTACTCCTGGCTTCTCCGGTGCTGACCTGGCCAACCTGGTGAACGAGGCATCGTTGTTCGCTGCCCGTGCCGGCAAGCGCATCGTCGAAATGAAAGAGTTCGAACTGGCGAAAGACAAGATCATGATGGGCGCCGAGCGCAAATCCATGGTCATGTCCGAGAAAGAAAAGCAGAACACGGCTTATCACGAAGCGGGTCACGCCATCGTGGGGCGTGTCGTGCCAGAGCATGATCCGGTGTACAAGGTGTCGATCATCCCGCGCGGTCGTGCGCTGGGTGTGACCATGTTCCTGCCGGAAGAAGATCGTTACAGCCTGTCCAAGCGTGCATTGATCAGTCAGATCTGCTCGCTGTACGGTGGTCGTATCGCTGAAGAAATGACCCTGGGCTTCGATGGCGTGACCACCGGTGCCTCCAACGACATCATGCGCGCCAGCCAGATTGCGCGGAACATGGTGACCAAGTGGGGTCTTTCGGAAAAACTCGGTCCGTTGATGTATGCCGAAGAAGAGGGTGAAGTGTTCCTCGGTCGCGGCGGTGGCGGTCAGAGTGCAAGCTTCTCTGGTGAGACAGCCAAGTTGATCGACTCCGAAGTGCGCAGCATCATCGATCAGTGCTATGGCACCGCGAAGCAGATTCTCACGGACAACCGTGACAAGCTCGATGCGATGGCCGATGCCTTGATGAAGTACGAAACGATCGATGCCGAGCAGATCGACGACATCATGGCGGGTCGTACGCCTCGCGAGCCGCGCGACTGGTCGGGTGGCACGGGTACTTCCGGTACTCCGCCGGTGGTGCAGGATGAGCGTCCGGAAACACCGATCGGCGGTCCTGCTGCTGACGTATAAGGTTTGAAATGACTTCTGTTCAGTCCTCGACCCGGTTGCCTTGCGGCAATCGGGTTCTTGATTTGGCCCAGACGCATGTCATGGGTATTCTCAATGTCACCCCTGATTCTTTCTCCGATGGTGGCCAATACAGTCAGCTCGACGCGGCCATGCGTCACGCCGAAGCCATGGTGGCGGCAGGCGCTACGCTGATCGATGTCGGTGGAGAGTCCACCCGCCCCGGTGCCAGGGTCGTATCGCCTCTCGAAGAGCTGGAGCGCGTAGCTCCCATCGTCGAGCGCATCAGTCGCGAGCTGGATGTGATCATATCGGTGGACACCTCAACGCCTGCCGTCATGCGAGAAACCGCGCGCCTGGGTGCCGGGTTGATCAATGACGTACGTTCGTTGCGTCGCGATGGTGCCCTGGATGCTGCAGCGGCCACCGGGCTGCCGGTTTGCCTGATGCATATGCTGGGCGAGCCGGGCGATATGCAGGACAATCCGCAGTATCAGGATGTCACCAGGGAAGTCGGCGAGTTTCTCGCCGAGCGTCTGCATCAGTGTTCTTTGGCGGGTATTCCGGCTGAGCGGGTCATTCTTGATCCCGGCTTTGGCTTCGCCAAAACCTTGCAGCACAATCTAAGCTTGTTCAAGCATATGGAGGCCCTGCATGCCTTTGGGCGGCCACTGCTGGTCGGTGTTTCGCGCAAGAGCATGATCGGTCAGGCCTTGAATCGGCCGGTCGGAGAGCGTTTGTATGGCGGTCTTGCTCTCGCGGCGCTGGCTTTGCAGAAGGGCGCGCGTATCTTGCGCGTCCATGACGTGGCCGAAACAGTGGATGTGGTGAGAATGATTGCCGCAGTGGAATCAGCCGAATAAGAATCATGGAGCATTTATGACTAGGAAATATTTTGGTACCGACGGTATTCGTGGTCGGGTGGGTCAATACCCGATTACTCCTGATTTCATGCTCAAGCTCGGCTGGGCTGCTGGCATGGCTTTCCGCAAGATGGGCGCCTGCAAGGTGCTGGTCGGTAAGGACACCCGCATCTCCGGCTACATGTTTGAGTCGGCGCTTGAAGCGGGCCTGACGTCGGCAGGTGCCGATGTGATGCTGCTGGGGCCGATGCCGACTCCGGCAATCGCCTATCTGACGCGCACTTTCCATGCCGAGGCAGGCATCGTCATCAGTGCGTCGCACAATCCCCATGATGACAATGGCATCAAGTTCTTCTCTGGCAAGGGCACCAAGCTGCCGGATGAAGTCGAACTGATGATCGAAGAACTGCTCGATACGCCAATGACCGTGGTGGAGTCGAGCAAGATCGGCAAGGTGTCGCGGATCAACGACGCGTCGGGACGCTATATCGAATTCTGCAAGAGCAGCGTGCCGACCGGCACCAGCTTCTCGGGCCTGAAGATCGTGATCGACTGCGCACACGGTGCGACCTACAAAGTGGCGCCGAGCGTGTTTCGCGAGTTGGGCGCTGAAGTCGTCGTGCTGTCGGCGCAGCCCAATGGATTGAACATCAACGACAATTGCGGTTCGACCCATATGGGGTCGCTGCAGGCTGCCGTCGTGGCTGAGAAGGCCGATCTGGGCATTGCCTTCGATGGTGACGGCGACCGCGTTCAGATGGTCGATCACACTGGTGCGGTGGTGGATGGCGACGAACTGCTGTTCATCATTGCCCGTGATCTGCATGAGCACAACAAGCTGCAGGGCGGCGTGGTTGGAACCCTGATGAGTAACCTGGGGCTGGAGCTGGCCCTGGCGGACCTGGGTATTCCATTGGTGCGTGCCAACGTCGGTGACCGCTATGTCATTGCCGAGCTGCTGGAGCGCAACTGGGTCGTGGGGGGTGAAAACTCCGGGCACATTGTATGCTTCAGTCACACCACCACGGGTGATGCAATCATTGCCGCGCTGCAGGTGTTGATGGCTCTGAGCAGGCGTGACGAAGGTCTGGCGCAATCCCGACAGGCGCTGCGCAAGTGCCCTCAGGTGCTGATCAATGTGCGATTCGGTGGTGGCGCAAGCCCTCTCGATCATCCGTCGGTCAAGGAGGCCAGCGAGCGTGTGACCAAGGCCATGGCAGGTCGCGGGCGTGTGCTATTGCGCAAGTCCGGAACCGAACCACTGGTGCGTGTGATGGTCGAAGGCGAAGACGAAACGCAGGTTCGCGGCTACGCCGAAGAGCTGGCAAAACTGGTTACTGAAGTTTCTGCCTGAATTCGGCTTGCCAGCCATGATTGTGTTGGGTAACATCTGCGCCCACTTTGACCGACGAGGTACAGCATGCGTCGCCCTATGGTAGCTGGTAACTGGAAGATGCACGGTACCCGCGCCAGCGTCGCTGAGCTGATCGACGGCCTTCGTGACTTGGCCTTGCCGAGCGATGTTGATGTCGCGGTATTCCCGCCTTTGCTGCATATCAATCAAGTGATTGATGGCCTGGAAGGAAAGTCGATTTCGGTCGGCGCGCAGAATTCTGCGGTGGAATCCGGGCAAGGCGCGTTGACCGGTGAAGTTGCACCGAGTCAGTTGGTGGATGCAGGTTGTTCCCTGGTGCTTGTCGGGCACTCCGAACGCCGCCAGATCATGGGCGAGCAGGACGCAGTGCTGATCCGCAAGTTTGCAGCGGCACAGGCATGTGGCTTGATTCCGGTGTTGTGCATAGGGGAAACCCTTGAGCAGCGTGAAGCCGGAAAGACTCTTGAGGTTGTCTCGCGTCAGCTGGGCAGTATCATCGAGGAGCTGGGTGTCGGCGCCTTTGCCAGGGCAGTGATCGCTTACGAGCCGGTCTGGGCCATTGGCACCGGGCTGACTGCAACGCCGCAACAGGCGCAGGATGTGCATGCAGCCATTCGCGCCCAGTTGGCGGCAGAGAATTCTGAAGTCGCACAAGGTGTGCGGCTTCTATACGGCGGCAGCGTGAAGGCGGCCAATGCGGTCGAACTGTTCGGCATGCCGGATATCGATGGGGGCCTGATTGGTGGGGCTTCCCTGAATGCAGATGAGTTCGGTGCGATCTGTCGCGCCGCGGGAAACTGAAAAAATGCTGGAAACAGTCGTAGTCGTTTTTCATCTGCTGGGTGCATTGGGCGTAGTAGCTCTGGTTTTGCTGCAGCAGGGTAAAGGTGCGGATGCTGGCGCGTCTTTCGGAGCAGGTGCTTCAAATACTGTGTTCGGAAGCCAAGGTTCCTCTACCTTTCTTAGTAAGTTTACTGCTATACTTGCCGCAGGTTTTTTCATAACCAGCTTGGGGTTAGGTTACTTTGCTAAAGAGAAGGCTCATCAGCTGACTCAAGCAGGTCTCCCAAATCCAGCGGTACTGGAAGTTCCAAAGCAACAACCGGCTTCTGATGATGTCCCGGTGCTTCAAGAGCAAAAGTCGGCTACTCCAGCGACTGACGTGCCTCCAGCTCAAGAGCAGAAGTAAGAAGGGTTTCAAACGTAGTATTGCCGAGGTGGTGGAATTGGTAGACACGCAACCTTGAGGTGGTTGTGCCCATAGGGTGTAGGGGTTCGAGTCCCCTTCTCGGTACCAATTAGTCAGGAGAGCCCGCTGTTGCGGGCTTTCTTGCAGGTGGAAGGTTACATTGACCCTGTAGGGGATCGGTCGTATACTTCCGCCCCAGCTTTGTCGCGGGGTGGAGCAGTCTGGTAGCTCGTCGGGCTCATAACCCGAAGGTCGTCGGTTCAAATCCGGCCCCCGCAACCAGTTTAAGGAGCCCCTTTTAAGGGGCTTTTTGTTAGCTGGACACTTTCAACGCCGCTGTTCGACGGCGTTTCAAGGATGGGCGTTTCGCCCATTTTTTTATTTTGCATAGCATGCACATACATGCACTAGGGGGTTCAGGTGTCGAGCAAGCTAGAAGAGTTGCAGGCCTTGCTGGCCCCGGTGGTCGTGGCCCTAGGCTATGAATGCTGGGGTATCGAGTTTTCGGCTCAGGGTCGTCACTCGATGTTGCGCGTTTATATCGATAAAGAAGGCGGCGTGCTGGTGGACGATTGCGCCATCGTCAGCCGTCAGATCAGCGGTGTGCTGGATGTTGAAGATCCAATCTCCGTTGAGTACACCCTTGAAGTTTCCTCGCCTGGCATGGAACGCCCTCTGTTCACTCTTGAGCAGTTTGCAAAATTTGCCGGTGAACAAGTGAAGATCAAGCTGCGCTCGCCTTTTGAAGGACGACGCAACTTTCAGGGCCTTCTGCGCGGCGTAGAAGAGCAGGATGTCGTGGTGCAGGTAGAAGACCATGAGTTCCTGTTGCCGATCGATATGATCGACAAGGCCAACATTATTCCCAGTTTTGACTGAGGCGTGCCAGATACTGCGGATCCCGCGGATCCAATGGCTTGCGAAAGGCGAGGCGTACGATGAGCAAAGAAGTACTGCTGGTTGTTGAGTCGGTATCCAATGAAAAGGGCGTACCGGCAAACGTGATTTTTGAAGCGCTGGAGCTGGCCCTGGCCACTGCTACCAAGAAGCGTTTCGAAGACGAAGTTGATCTGCGTGTGGAAATCAATCGCCACACGGGTGCATACGAGACATTCCGTCGCTGGACGGTCGTCGAAGAAGCAGACCTGGACGATCCGGCCATCGAAACCTGGCCGAGCAAGGTTGCTGAAACGCACCCTGGCGCCAAGGTCGGTGACGTCGTAGAAGAGAAGATCGAGTCCATCGAGTTCGGCCGCATCGCTGCACAGACTGCCAAGCAAGTCATTGTGCAGAAAGTTCGCGAAGCCGAGCGCGCTCAGGTTGTTGACGCTTACCGCGAGCGCCTGGGTGAAATCATCTCCGGCACCGTGAAAAAAGTTACCCGCGACAACGTGATCGTTGATCTGGGCAACAACGCCGAGGCGTTGCTGGCCCGTGAAGACATCATTTCTCGCGAAACTTTCCGGGTTGGCGTGCGTCTGCGTGCGCTGCTCAAGGAAATCCGCACCGAGAACCGCGGCCCGCAGTTGATCCTGTCGCGTACCGCGCCGGAAATGCTGATCGAGTTGTTCCGCATCGAAGTGCCGGAAATTGCCGAAGGCCTGATCGAAGTGATGGCTGCGTCCCGTGATCCGGGGTCGCGCGCCAAGATCGCCGTTCGCTCCAAGGACAAACGCATCGACCCGCAAGGCGCTTGCATCGGTATGCGCGGTTCGCGCGTCCAGGCAGTGTCGGGTGAGTTGGGCGGTGAGCGTGTTGACATCGTTCTGTGGGACGACAACCCGGCTCAGTTCGTGATCAACGCCATGTCCCCGGCCGAGGTCGCGGCAATTATCGTTGACGAAGATGCCCACGCAATGGACATCGCCGTTGGCGCAGACAATCTGGCTCAGGCCATCGGTCGCGGTGGTCAGAACGTGCGTCTGGCCAGCCAGTTGACTGGCTGGACCCTGAACGTGATGACCGAATCGGACATCCAGGCTAAACAGCAAGCAGAAACCGGCGACATCCTGCGCAACTTCATCGACGAGCTGGAAGTCGACGAAGAACTGGCTCAGGTGCTGGTAGATGAAGGCTTCACCAGCCTGGAAGAGATTGCCTACGTACCGTTGGAAGAAATGCTCAACATCGACGGCTTTGACGAGGAAATCGTCAACGAGCTTCGCGCTCGTGCCAAGGATCGCTTGTTGACCAAAGCCATCGCTACTGAGGAAAAGCTGGCAGACGCCCATCCGGCCGAAGACCTGCTCTCGCTTGAGGGTATGGACAAGGATTTGGCGATGGAACTGGCGGTGCGCGGCGTAATTACCCGCGAAGACCTGGCCGAGCAGTCTATTGACGACCTGCTCGACATCGACGGCATTGACGATGATCGTGCCGGCAAGTTGATCATGGCCGCCCGAGCCCACTGGTTCGAGTAATTAGGCGCGGCCTGAGGAGAGAAGTGCATGACGCAAGTCACGGTGAAACAACTGGCCGATGAGGTCAAAACACCGGTAGAGCGCCTGTTGCAGCAGATGCGTGAGGCAGGTCTGCCGCACACCGCCGCCGAAGAACATGTGACTGACAGTGAGAAGCAATCGTTGCTGACTCACTTGAAAAGCAGCCACAAGGCGAAAGTGGAAGAACCACGCAAGATTACGCTGCAGCGTAAAACCACCAGCACCCTGCGTGTTGCTGGCAGCAAGAGCATCAGCGTTGAAGTACGCAAGAAGAAAGTCTTCGTACAGCGCAGCCCGGAAGAAATCGAAGCCGAGCGCAAGCGTGAACTGGATGAACGTCGCGCAGTAGAAAATGCTGCTCGTCAGAAGGCTGAAGAAGAAGCCAAGCGTCGCGCCGAAGAAGAAGCGCGTCGCCAGCCTGCTGCTGCGCCGACCGCTCAAGCCGAACCTGTTGCAGCGCCTGCTGCGGTGGCCGAGCCAGTTCGTGAAAGCGCACCGGTTGTGGCGGCAGCTCCAGCGCCTGCGGCCGATACCCGCAAGCGTGACGAACAGCGTCGTCCGGACAAGCCACGTGCCGACGACAACAGTCGTCGCGGTAGCGGCGATGGCGAGCGCAAAAACGCTCCGCATCGTGCTTCGGTCAAGGAAAAGGCTCCGGCTCCACGTGTTGCCCCGCGTACTACCGACGAAGAAAGCGATGGCTTCCGTCGTGGTGGTCGCGGCAAGGCCAAGCTGAAGAAGCGCAACGCCCACGGTTTCCAGAGCCCAACCGGCCCTGTCGTGCGCGAAGTGAAGATCGGCGAGACCATCACTGTGGGCGATCTGGCCCAGCAGATGTCGGTCAAGGCTGCTGAAATCATCAAGTTCATGTTCAAACTGGGTACTCCAGCGACCATCAACCAGGTACTGGATCAGGAAACTGCTCAGCTGGTTGCCGAAGAGCTGGGCCACAAAGTGACCCTGGTCAGCGACACCGCCCTGGAAGATTCCCTGGCCGAGTCCCTGAAGTTTGAAGGCGAGGCTGTTTCCCGTGCACCAGTCGTGACCGTAATGGGCCACGTTGACCACGGTAAGACTTCCCTGCTCGACTACATCCGTCGTGCCAAGGTTGCTGCTGGCGAAGCCGGTGGTATCACCCAGCACATCGGTGCTTACCACGTTGAAACCGACCGTGGCATGGTGACGTTCCTCGACACCCCTGGTCACGCTGCGTTTACCGCAATGCGTGCCCGTGGTGCCAAGGCGACCGACATCGTGATCCTGGTGGTTGCAGCGGACGACGGCGTAATGCCGCAGACCATTGAAGCTGTCCAGCACGCGGTAGCGGCTGGTGTGCCACTGGTTGTTGCAGTGAACAAGATCGACAAGCCAGGTGCTGACCTCGATCGCATCCGCAGCGAACTGTCGGTTCACGGCGTGACGTCGGAAGAGTGGGGTGGTGACACGCCATTCGTACCGGTCTCGGCGAAGATGGGTACTGGCGTCGACGAACTGCTCGAAGCCGTATTGCTGCAAGCCGAAGTTCTGGAACTGACTGCCACTCCATCGGCTCCTGGCCGTGGCGTCGTGGTTGAGTCCCGTCTGGACAAGGGCCGTGGCCCGGTGGCTACCGTTCTGGTTCAAGACGGTACCCTGCGTCAGGGCGACATGGTCCTGGTCGGTTCGAACTATGGCCGCGTTCGCGCCATGCTCGACGAGAACGGCAAGCCAATCAAGGAAGCCGGTCCGGCCATCCCTGTCGAGATCCTCGGCCTGGACGGTACCCCGGATGCTGGCGACGAGATGAGCGTGGTTGCCGACGAGAAGAAAGCCCGTGAAGTGGCTCTGTTCCGTCAAGGCAAGTTCCGCGAAGTCAAGCTGGCCCGTGCTCACGCCGGCAAGCTGGAAAACATCTTCGAAAACATGGGCCAGGAAGAGAAGAAGACGCTCAACATCGTCCTCAAATCCGACGTCCGTGGTTCGTTGGAAGCGTTGAACGGTGCCTTGAATGGCCTGGGCAACGACGAAGTACAAGTGCGCGTAGTGGGCGGCGGTGTCGGTGGTATCACCGAGTCCGATGCTAACCTGGCACTGGCTTCCAACGCTGTACTGTTCGGCTTCAACGTGCGTGCCGATGCCGGCGCTCGCAAGATCGTCGAGCAGGAAGGTCTGGATATGCGTTACTACAACGTGATCTACGACATCATTGAAGACGTCAAGAAAGCCCTGACCGGTATGCTCGGCAGCGATGTTCGCGAGAATATCCTGGGTATCGCCGAAGTGCGTGACGTGTTCCGTTCGCCGAAGTTTGGCGCGATCGCCGGTTGCATGGTTATCGAAGGTGTTGTGCACCGTAACCGTCCAATCCGTGTACTGCGTGAAGACATCGTTATCTTCGAGGGCGAGCTGGAATCCCTGCGCCGCTTCAAGGATGACGCTTCCGAAGTACGTGCCGGCATGGAATGCGGTATCGGCGTGAAGAGCTACAACGACGTCAAGGTCGGTGACAAGATCGAAGTCTTCGAGAAGGTGCAGGTTGCTCGCAGCCTCTAACTCGCGCACTTCAGGAGCCGTGACGGGTAGCCGCATGCAAATGCACGGCTCGTCACCAGGACTCTAAACGCAACGCCCGGTCTGGCTTTTGTCAGGCCGGGCGTTTGCCGCTTTCAGACCTCACGGGTTTCACCGTGGGGCAGTAACAGGTAACAATACATGGCAAAAGAATATAGCCGTACCCAACGTATCGGCGACCAGATGCAGCGCGAGCTGGCACAACTGATCCGTCGTGAAGTCAAAGACCCGCGCGTCGGTCTGGTCACCATTACCGCTGTGGAAGTCAGCCGTGACGTCGGTCACGCCAAGATCTTCATCACCGTGATGGGGCAGGACAGCGCCGAAGAAATCGCACAAAGCATCAAGGTGCTCAACTCCGCCGCCGGTTTCCTGCGCATGCAGCTGGCTCGCGAGATGAAGCTGCGCAGCGTTCCACAGCTGCACTTCCACTACGACGAAAGCGTCGTGCGTGGTGCGCATCTGTCGGCATTGATCGAGCGCGCAGTGGCTGAAGACAATCAGCATCCGGTTACGGCAGAAGCCGAAGACACCAAGGAGTAATCGGTGGCTCAGGTCAAACGTATCCGTCGTAACGTCAGCGGCATCATCCTTCTCGACAAGCCGCTGGGGTTCACCTCCAACGCGGCCTTGCAGAAGGTTCGCTGGTTGCTGAACGCCGAAAAGGCTGGTCATACCGGTAGTCTCGATCCCTTGGCCACCGGCGTGTTGCCGCTCTGCTTCGGCGAAGCCACCAAGTTCTCGCAATACCTGCTCGATTCCGACAAGGGCTATGAAACCCTGGCGCAACTGGGCAAGACCACCACCACGGCGGATGCCGAAGGTGAAGTTTTGCAGGAGCGCCCGGTGACCGTTGGTCGCACCGATGTCGAGGCTGTACTGCCGAAATTTCGTGGGCAAATCAGTCAGATACCGCCGATGTACTCGGCGCTCAAGCGTGATGGCCAGCCGCTGTACAAGCTGGCTCGTGCAGGCGAAGTAGTGGAGCGCGAACCGCGTTCTGTTACTATTACGCGCTTGGAATTGCTGGCCTTCGAAGGTGATACTGCGCGGCTGGCGGTGGATTGCAGCAAAGGCACCTATATCCGTACCCTGGTGGAGGATATCGGTGAGCAACTCGGTTGTGGCGCTTACGTTGCTGAACTGCGACGTACCCAGGCCGGGCCATTCACCCTGGCGCAGACGGTTACCCTCGAAGAGTTGGAAGCGGTACATGCCGAAGGCGGCAACGAAGCGGTCGATCGCTTCCTGATGCCATCGGACAGCGGCCTGCTGGATTGGCCACTGCTGCAGTTCTCGGAAGCGAGTGCGTTCTACTGGCTCAACGGCCAGCCGGTGCGTGCCCCGGATGCTCCGAAGTTCGGCATGGTGCGGGTACAGGATCACAATGGTCGCTTCATCGGTATCGGTGAAGTGAGCGAAGACGGGCGCATCGCGCCGCGTCGTTTGATTCGGTCAGAATGACCGAAACCAGTCTGTGTAACAGCAGGCTGGCGAGGGTGGCTGTCAACAGGCACGGTCACTACTCTTTTTTAGATACAGGGATTTGTCCCTGGCCTGTTGAAACTGTTTTTCGACAAACAGTTTCCTGATAAAAGGATTGCCTCATGGCTCTCGACGTTCAAGAAAAAGCTCAAATCGTTGCTGACTACCAGCAAGCTGTTGGTGACACTGGTTCGCCAGAAGTGCAAGTTGCACTGCTGACCGCCAACATCAACAAGCTGCAAGGTCACTTCAAGGCCAACGGTAAAGACCACCACTCCCGTCGTGGTCTGATCCGCATGGTTAACCAGCGTCGTAAGCTGCTGGACTACCTGAAAGGCAAGGATCTGGGTCGTTATCAGACTCTGATCGGTCGCCTGGGTCTGCGTCGCTAATAAGCGATTGCGCTAGAGGTTGGTTGTCTGTCGTGCACCAGCGGGTTTCCCGCCGGCGCATGGCAGGCTTCCAGCCTCAAGTTTTATCTGGATACCTGCTTTGCCTGAGTAACACCTGGACAAACCGGTCGGGCCGATACCCGGCATTGCCCAAGAATTTCGCAAGAAACCAGTTCCCCCAAGAGCCACAAAGAAGGTAGGACACCGTGAACCCGGTAATCAAAAAATTCCAGTTCGGTCAGTCGACCGTTACCCTCGAGACTGGCCGTATCGCCCGTCAGGCCTCCGGCGCAGTATTGGTCACCGTTGACGACGACGTCAGCGTATTGGTGACCGTAGTCGGTGCAAAACAAGCCGATCCAGGCAAGGGCTTCTTCCCTCTGTCTGTTCACTACCAGGAAAAGACTTACGCTGCCGGTAAGATCCCTGGCGGTTTCTTCAAGCGCGAAGGCCGTCCTTCCGAGAAAGAAACCCTGACTTCCCGACTGATCGACCGTCCGATCCGTCCGCTGTTCCCTGAAGGCTTCATGAACGAAGTGCAGGTTGTCTGCACCGTCGTTTCCACCAGCAAGAAGACCGATCCGGACATCGCTGCGATGATCGGTACCTCGGCTGCCCTGGCGATCTCCGGCATTCCTTTCGATGGCCCGATCGGCGCTGCCCGCGTTGCGTTCCACGAAAGCACCGGCTACCTGCTGAACCCGACTTACGAGCAGCAAGCTGCTTCGAGCCTGGACATGGTCGTAGCCGGTACTTCGGACGCCGTGCTGATGGTTGAATCGGAAGCCAAAGAGCTGACCGAAGACCAGATGCTGGGTGCGGTACTGTTTGCTCACGACGAGTTCCAGGTTGTGATCAACGCCGTCAAAGAACTGGCCGCTGAAGCTGCCAAGCCAACCTGGACCTGGGCTCCTGCGCCAGAAGCCACCGAACTGCTGGGCGCTATCCGTGCCGAGTTCGGCGAAGCGATCTCCCAGGCCTACACCATCACCGTCAAGGCCGACCGTTACGCTCGCCTGGGCGAGTTGAAGGACCAGGTCGTTGCCAAACTGTCCGGTGAAGAAGGCCAGCCTTCTTCCAGCGAAGTCAAAGCGGCTTTCGGCGAAATCGAATACCGCACCGTTCGCGAAAACATCGTCAACGGCAAGCCACGTATCGACGGTCGTGACACCAAGACTGTACGTCCGCTGAACATCGAAGTCGGTGTTCTGCCAAAAACCCACGGTTCGGCTCTGTTCACCCGTGGCGAAACCCAGGCTCTGGTTGTCGCAACTCTGGGTACTGCCCGTGATGCACAGCTGCTCGATACCCTGGAAGGCGAGAAGAAAGACCCGTTCATGCTGCACTACAACTTCCCTCCGTTCTCGGTGGGCGAGTGTGGTCGCATGGGTGGCGCTGGTCGTCGTGAAATCGGTCACGGCCGTCTGGCCCGTCGTTCGGTTTCGGCCATGCTGCCTGCCGCTGACGTGTTCCCGTACACCATCCGCGTGGTTTCGGAAATCACCGAATCCAACGGTTCGAGCTCGATGGCTTCCGTTTGCGGCGCTTCCCTGGCCCTGATGGATGCTGGTGTGCCGATGAAGGCGCCGGTTGCCGGTATCGCCATGGGTCTGGTTAAAGAAGGCGAGAAATTCGCCGTCCTGACTGACATCCTGGGTGACGAAGACCACTTGGGCGACATGGACTTCAAGGTAGCCGGTACCGCCAAAGGCGTCACCGCGCTGCAGATGGACATCAAGATCAAGGGCATCACCGAAGAGATCATGGAAATCGCTCTGGGCCAAGCCCTGGAAGCGCGCCTGAACATCCTCGGCCAGATGAACCAGATCATTGGCCAGTCGCGTACCGAACTGTCGGCCAACGCTCCGACCATGATCGCGATGAAAATCGACACCGACAAAATCCGTGATGTCATCGGTAAAGGCGGCGCGACCATTCGTGCGATCTGTGAAGAGACCAAGGCTTCGATCGACATCGAAGACGACGGTTCGATCAAGATCTTCGGCGAAACCAAGGAAGCGGCTGAGGCTGCCCGTCAGCGCGTTCTGGGTATCACCGCTGAAGCCGAGATCGGCAAGATCTACGTCGGCAAGGTTGAGCGCATCGTGGACTTCGGCGCATTCGTCAACATCCTGCCGGGCAAGGACGGTCTGGTTCACATCTCCATGCTGAGCGACGCTCGCGTTGAGAAAGTGACCGACATTCTGAAAGAAGGCCAGGAAGTGGAAGTTCTGGTACTGGACGTGGACAACCGCGGCCGTATCAAGCTGTCCATCAAAGACGTGGCAGCAGCCAAGGCTTCGGGCGTTTAATTACCCCCCGCGCTAACCGCTGAACAACAAAACGCCCCGACTGGTTCGGGGCGTTTTGCTGTGTGCAGGAAAAAACCGAGCGTGAAATTTGTTGTGGCGAGGGAGCAAGTTCCCTCGCCACAAGTTGCCGGAGTCGAAACTCAGTGCTAGGTTTAGCCCACCGCCCGTGTAGCTCAGCCGGTAGAGCAGCGCACTCGTAACGCGAAGGTCGCAGGTTCGATTCCTGTCTCGGGCACCATATCCCCCTCGGTTATTTCACCTTTCTGCTCAGGTCCTCGACGGTACGCTTGAGGTTCTCGAGTTCGCGGTCCTGATCGCTGACTTCCCGTTTCAGGCTGGAAATCTCGCTGCTGTTTGAACTGGAACTGGAGCCGCTGTTGCGTTTGAGTTCTTCAACCTGCTTGCCGAGGTTGTTGATGTCGCGCTCCTGCTCGGCCACCGTGCGCTTGAGTTCGTCGATTTCCTTGCTGCTGGAGCTTGAGCTGGAACCGCTGCTGCGCTTGAACTCTTCGATCTGTCGCGTCTGATTGTCGATCGTGTCCTGCATTTTTTTCAGATCGTCGAGGCTGTAATCGCTTCTGACGAGTACGTCTTTACCGTATTCATTGTGAATGACCGTGAGTCTGTCGCCGGAAGACGTGTAACCGCTACTCAATTCGACACTGGCCAGTGCGGTTCCCGGCAGCGCCAGGGCTCCCAGCAAGGTTGTCATCACCGTCGCGGACAGAACAGACGAAAACTTCAAAAAGCTGCGCATCACCGAGATTCCTTGTGACGTACCGATATGGCACATCGCTATGACTTCGGCGTTCAATTTATGTTCCCAAGGCCCGTTGGCTCTCGCGTACGCCGCTTTTTGTGGGAATGATGTAAAGAGCCATGTAAATCCCCAGCCAAACGTCCTATATTCGGAGCCTGCCTGAGCACCGCCCAGCAGTTTTCAGATGATCCAGAATGGTTCTGAAGGCCAGATGAACCGGGTTTAAGCCGGTTTTTGTGTCAGAGAGATCCTTGAAGATCCAGATCCATCTTCCATTCCCAGATCAGCGAGAACGCCATGACCGTTAAAGATATGACCCAGGAAGCCCGACACGAAGAGGCGCTGAAGAAGTATTTGCTCGATTCGCCCCAGCTAGCTGAAGAGATCAAGGACTTGCCCGCCGATGATCAGAAAGACCAGATTCAATGGGCGTTCGAGGACGAAGCGGAAGCCCAGGGCTTGCAGCCGTGGGAATTGACACTCAAGTACACCTCAACGCCGGAAGAGTACGAAGCAGAACGACTGAAGCTGCATAAAGAAGCGGCCGAAGTCTTGGGCGTCGAGTGGGAAGAGTACTGCGAGATGAACAATCTGGTGGTTTGAAAGCAGCTTCAAGCTTCAAGCGGCAAGCTACAAGTCAAAGCAGATTCGCTTGAAGCTTGCAGCTTGCCGCTTGTAACTGCTCCTAGAGACTCAGGCGCATCGACAGGTCGACCGCCTTCACATCCTTGGTCATCGCACCGATCGAAATGTAATCCACCCCGGTCTGTGCAATCGGCAGCAACGTGCTTTCGTTGATCCCGCCGCTGGCCTCCAGTTTGGCCTTGCCGGCGTTCAGGCGCACGGCTTCGCGCATGTCGTCCAGGCTCAGTTCGTCGAGCATGATGATGTCGGCACCGGCCGCCAACGCTTCTTTCAATTCATCCAGGCTTTCCACTTCAATCTCGACCGGTTTGCCCGGGGCGATCTTGTGCGCGGCGGCGATGGCCTGCGCGATGCCGCCACTGGCGGCGATGTGGTTTTCCTTGATCAGGAAGGCGTCATACAGGCCGATGCGGTGGTTGTGGCAACCGCCGCAGGTCACTGCGTACTTCTGCGCCAGGCGCAGCCCCGGCAGCGTTTTACGGGTGTCGAGCAGCTTGACCTGAGTCTCGGCGACGAAGTCCGCCAGGTATTGCGCGCGGGTCGCCACGCCGGAGAGCAATTGCAGGAAGTTCAGGGCGCTGCGTTCGCCGGTCAGCAGTGAGCGCGCCGGGCCTTCGAGGTGGAACAGCACCTGATTGGGCGTCACCCGTTCGCCGTCGGCAACCTGCCAGTGCACCGCCACCCGTGGGTCCAGTTGCCGAAACACGGTATCCACCCAGGCGGTGCCGCTGATGACGGCCGCATCACGGGTAATGATGGTGGCTTTGGCCAGGCGTTCGGCCGGGATCAACTGCGCGGTGATGTCGCCGCTGCCGATGTCTTCACGCAACGCACGGCGCACGTTGGCTTCGATTTCGGCGGTCAGATCGGCGAGACGTAGATTCGGCATAACGGACTCCACAAACAAAGTGGCTCGATTATAGGGCCATGTCAGCGACCAACCCAAGGCATCAGCGCGTTACGTTGGCGCTGGTGCCTGCATTTGGTCGAGTCCCTGACGTTGTCGGCGTCGGTCGTCGACTCCGAACAAGCGCCTGTTTGAGATCGGCAACCTCAAGCGCCTTAAACGCGGCAAGTGATCGCGCCCCGATGGATTATCGCGGCATACTGTGCCAACACAGTCGATGTTGAAGGAGTCGGTATGCAGTTGGACCCCGCGAGCGGTTGGTGTCAGGGTGTGCGTTTATGCCCTTCGCCCAACTTCAATGCGCGCCCCGAGGGCGAGATTTCCCTGCTGGTGATCCACAATATCAGTCTGCCGCCCGCGCAATTTCAGACCGGCAAGGTGCAGGAATTTTTCCAGAATCGTCTGGATGTCACGGAACATCCCTACTTTGCAGGGATCGCCGACCTGCGAGTGTCTGCGCACTTTCTGATTGAACGTGACGGCACCGTCACTCAGTTTGTCTCTTGTCTTGAGCGCGCCTGGCACGCCGGCGTCTCGTGTTTCCAGGGGCGGGAAACCTGTAACGATTTTTCCGTGGGCATCGAGCTCGAAGGCACGGATGATCTGCCGTTCACCGACGCTCAATACAGCGCGTTGACAGCCCTGACCCGCCAGTTGCAGCAGGCGTTCACGGCAATCACCACAGAGCGCATCTGCGGGCACAGCGACATTGCACCGGGGCGCAAAACCGATCCAGGGCCGGCGTTCGACTGGGCACGCTATCGTGCCGCCCTGGCACAAGAGGAAGGACGATGAGTTTTCTGGTGTTGCTGTTGGCGGTGTGGATCGAGAAGTTCTCGGCCCTGCGTCATCGGGTCCAGCGTGACAATGGCTGGACACACGAGCTGAACAAGCTTGAGGCCAGCCCGCGACTTTCAAACCGGCCATGGCTGGTGTTGGCGGTAATGGTCTTGTTGCCGGTGGCGTTGCTGGGGTTGCTGCTGGTCGTCATCGAGCCGGTGGCCTACGGGTTGCTGGCATTGCCGATCCATTTGCTGGTGGTGATCTACAGCCTGGGGCGCGGTGATCTGCTGGGCGATCTCGGACCGTTCCGCGATGCCTGGCGCCGGGAGGACCTGCAAGCGGCGGCCCATGTCGCCAAGCGCGATCTGGATATCTGTGCGGACAGTGGCGAGCAGTTGCTCGAGCAGGTCGAAGGGCATTTGCTGTGGGAGGCCTACCATAGCTTTTTCGCGGTGATTTTCTGGTACTTCCTGTTGGGGCCGGTCGCGGCACTGAGTTATCGACTGCTGGCGCTGGCCGAAGAACACGGGAAAACCCCTGCGCTGGTCGAGCGCGCCGGGCAACTGCGTCACGCCTTCGACTGGTTGCCGGTGCGTCTGCTGGCGGCGAGTTTGGCGTTGGTCGGCAATTTTGTCGCGGTCAGTCGGGTCATGCTGCATGAGCTGCTGAACTGGAACATCAGCGCAGCGCAATTGATCGTGAGAGTCGGGCTGGTGGCCGGTGAAATTCCGGCGCCGGTGACCGGCGCGGAAGGTATCAACAATCTGGACCGCATCTGGGCGCTGCTGCTGCGTGCGGCGGTGCTCTGGTATGCCGGGTTTGCTTTGTGGACAGTCCTGCATTAGCGGGGCCGCCGGAGCAGGCTCCCTCGCCACGGGGCGATCACTAGTCCGAAGTGCTTCGCCCTGTCGTTAACCTTAAGTTACAAAGCTTCCTGCCGATTTAAGTTATACAGAGATAGCGCCGAATAGTGGCTATCTGCCGTCTGTCTGCGCCCGCCAATAAAAAAAATAAGAAATTGAAGGGAGACATCCAGTGAAGAGCTTGCTCTATCCCGCTGTCGCACTGATGAACCGCCTGAGCTTCGGCATGAAGTTCAGCCTGATCAGCGTTCTGTTCCTGGTGCCGATGCTGGTGACCAACTTCTATCTGGTGCGTGACTCCTATCGCGAATTCCAGGGCACGCGCATCGAACTGCAAAGTCTCGACCTGTTGGGCAGCAGCCTGACGCTGCGGCGCGATCTGGAAACCCTTAACAACCTGGTGCAGATCAATGTCAGCCTCGGCCAATCCGGCAAGGCCGGCAATGTAGAGTCGAAGATCAGCGCCCTTGAGCAGAGCATTCTGACGCGCCTGCAAGGGCTGACGGCGATGACCAGCGACCCGGAGCAGGTCGCGGTGTTTGATGGCAAACGCGATGAAATGATCGCCGCGTTCCAGGCCCAGCAAACGGAAAACTCCCTGCAAAGCAAAAGTGCCTTGATCGGTAAACTGGTGGGCAGCGCGCAGATTTTCAGCCAGCTCATCACCAGCCAGTCCGGCCTCAGTCGCGACAACCAGAGCGACATGCGTCAGTTGAGCGAGCTCGTCACCCTCGTCACGCCGCGGGTCACCCAGATCCTGGGCGAAGGTCGGGCAATGGGGTCTTATTCGTTGGGGCAGGGGTTCATCAATTCGGCTTCGAGTACCCGTTTCGATGAATTGCTGGCGCAGATTGAAAAGCTCCAGGCCGAGTATGGCCTGAAGTTGCAGGATGCCCTGGGTTCCAGCAAAGCCGTACGCGAAACCCTGGCCGCACAGGCCGATAGCAGCCGGGCGTCGTTGAAGAAGGCCAGCGAGCTGTTCGAAGAACAAGTGGTTATGGCCGACACTCTGGATGCGCCGTGGCAGGGTTTTTACGATCAGGTCACTGCCCTGATGGACCAGACCTACCAACTCAATGAAGCAACCCTGAAGTATCTCGGCCCGCAGTTGCAGCAACGCCTGGACCAGAATCGTACACACATGATCATGCAGGCCGTGGCGTTGACTGTGGTGTTTGTACTGATCTTCTACCTCTACGGCGGTTTCTATGCCTCGACCCGCACCACCCTCAAACGCCTGGGTGGGGTGATGGACAAGGTGGCGGCCGGGGACATGACCGTGACCTTCAGCGCCCACAGCCGCGATGAGTTGGGTGAGCTGGGTGAGGTATTCAACGGCACGGTGAAAAAAATCCATGACCTGATCGAGCGGGTGGGGCAGACCGTCAGCGAAGTCGAGCGTCAGGCCGGGCAAGTGGAAAACGTTTCCGCGCAAAGCAACCAGGCCGTCGCCGGGCAGCGCACGCAGATCGAACAAGTGGCCACGGCGATGAACCAGATGTCGGCTACATCCCAGGAAGTGGCGCGCAGTGCCGCGGCGGCGGTGAGCAGTGCCCACAGCGTCAACGATGAGACCATCAATGGACGCGGCCTGGTGGAGTCGCAGCAAGGCAGCATTGCCGCACTGGCCAGCGAGATCGATCAATCGGTACTGGTGATCAACCAACTGGCCAGCGACAGCCAGTCCATCAGCCGCGTGCTCGAAGTGATCAAGAGCATCGCCGAGCAGACCAACCTGCTGGCGCTCAATGCCGCTATCGAGGCCGCACGGGCCGGTGAGCAGGGGCGAGGTTTCGCCGTGGTAGCCGACGAAGTCCGGACCCTGGCCAAACGAACCCAGCAATCGACCGAAGAAATCGAGCAGATGATCGCCAGGCTCCATGGTGGTGTCGGCGCAGCAGTCAAGGCCATGGGCACCAGCCATGAAATGGCCAGCGGCACGGTGGGGCAGTCGGAGAAGGTCCAGCGGGCGCTGGAAAACATCCTGGGTGCGGTCGGCATGATCGTCGACCAGAACCAGCAGATTGCCGCCGCCGTGGAGCAGCAAACCGCCGTGGCCCACGACATCGACCAGAACATCGTCGAGATCAATCGCGCCGGCGAGCGTACCGCTGAAGGTGCGCATCAGACCGAAGATGCCAGCCGGGCGTTGTCGGCCCAGGTCGTGGAGTTGAAGCAGTTGATCAGTGCATTCCGGGTCTGAAGTTCTCCTCGGGACCCTGTGGGAGCGGGCTTGCTCCGGGCGGTGATCCGACGAAAGCGATCTTTCAGTCACATTGATGTTGAATGTGCCGCCGTCTTCGCGGGCAAGCCCGCTCCCACAGTTGGCGGGTGCTGGCAGTTATGACCAGTTAAACAACTCGCAGGCATTGGCTGTACTGGCCGCGGCCAATTGTTCGGGGTTGATCGCCATGATGTCGGCCAGTGCCGCGCAGATTGCCGGCAAGTGTGCCGGGCTGTTGCGTTGGCCGGGGAACATGGCGGGCGCCATGTCCGGCGAGTCGGTTTCCAGCACCACAGAATCTAGCGGCAGCTCGGCGAGCACGCGGTGCATGCGCAGCGCTTGAGGCCAGGTCGCGGCGCCGCCAAGGCCGAGTTTGAAACCGAGCTTGATGTATTCCCGCGCCTCCTCCTTGCTGCCGGCGAAGGCGTGGATGATCCCGGCGCGTTTGAGGCGAAACCGTTTGAGCGTGGCAATCACCGCCGCATGGCTGCGCCGCACATGGATCAATGCCGGAAGATTGAAGTCCGCCGCCAGTTGCAATTGCGCCTCGAACAACGCCTGTTGGCGCTCGCGATCGAGGGATTCGATGAAGTAGTCCAGGCCGATCTCGCCCACCGCACACAGTTGCCGATGGCCAGCCAGGCGAGTCAGCCAGTCACCGAGTTCGCTCAGGTGTTGCGGGCGATGATCGTCCAGGTACACCGGGTGCAGTCCGAACGCGGCGTGCAGGTCGGGATCACTGCGCACCAGCTCCCAGACCCGCTGCCAATTGGCCTGATAAACCCCCAGCACCACGATCCGCCGCACCCCGAGGGCGCGGCTTTCGGCCAGCAGCGCCTGACGGTCGGCGTCGAAGTCCGGAAAATCCAGATGGGTGTGGGTGTCGATCAGCTCCACGGTTCAGTCCTGGCGAATACGCTGCTTGAACGTGCGCGCGATGGCTTGCACGCCGGGCCGGTAATCCGACTGCTCGATGGCTGCCAGGGCCAGCGCGAGGGCCTTGTCGGCGATCAACTGGTGTTGCTGGGCCATGGCGTTGACCGGCAGCGGCAGGAAGTCCAGCAACTGGGTGTCGCCGAATGTGCCGAGGCGCAGCGGGCGGTTTTTCAGCGGGAAGTCGTGCAGCGCATCGAACACGCCCTGAAGCAGCACGTAGGATGTGGTCACCAGGGCATCGGGCAAATGGCCCAGGCGTTGCAGCAACTCTTCCATCAGTTGTTTGCCGCACTCACGGCTGAAGGACTCGCCTTCTTCGATCAGCACCTCGCCGCTGAACCCGGCGAGCGCCTCTTTGAAGCCGGCGCAACGTTCCTGGCTGATGCTCAGCTCCGGGCGGGCGCCGATCAGCGCGATCTGTTTGGGCAACGGATCGAGCAGACTGCGGGTCAGTTGCAGACTGGCTTCGCGGTCGTCACTGATCACCGAGCAGAAATGCTCGGGTTCCATGACCCGGTCGATGGCGATGATCGGAATGCCCTTGGCCTGTAACTGGCGATAGCTGTCGTCGCCGGCCGGCAGGCAGCTGGCAACGATCAGTGCGTCGCAGCGCCGGGCGCGGAACAGTTGCAGCAATTGCCGTTCGCTGTCCGGTGCATCGTCGGAACTGGCAATCAGTAACTGATAACCCCGGGCTCGCGCACCTTGCTCCAGCAATTTGGCGATTCGCGCGTAACTGGGGTTTTCCAGATCCGGCAGAATGAACCCCAATGTGCGGGTGTGCCGGCTGCGCAAACCGGCAGCCTGTGGGTTAGGCGTGAAGCCATGTTGTTCGACGACCGCGCGCACGCGTTCGACGGTAGCGCTACTGATGCGCTGTTGTTCGGCCTTGCCATTGATGACATAGCTGGCGGTGGTGACGGACACACCGGCCAACTGGGCGATATCGCTGAGTTTCAACCCGCTGTTTCCTTGTTTTTTCGAGATTGCCTCGACATTTTCGTCAATCCTAACCGATTAAGGCAGGCGACCATTGTCGCAACGCATCCGACAAGTTGGGCTTCAAGGATGGGCCAATATCGAGTAACGTGCCAATCGATCTAGATTAAACGTTTCAGCAAGCGTATTTTCTACGTTTTAGGCGCCTTTGGCCGGTTCTGCCGTGAAACCGCCAAAAGCGATGACCAAGCGCCTAAGCTGACTCATTCAAAACAATACCTGGTGCCCCAAGGCGCCAAAAAGGAGAAAGCATGCTCGAGCTCACTGTAGAGCAGATTTCCATGGGCCAGTCGGCTGTGGACAAGTGCGCAGCGCTGCAATTGCTGGCCCGGCATCTGGTCGCCGACGGCCTGGTTGCCGAGGGGTATCTCGCCGGTTTGCAGGCGCGGGAAGCCCAGGGCTCGACCTTTCTCGGTCAAGGTATTGCCATCCCCCACGGTACGCCCGAAACCCGCGACCTGGTGTTCACCACTGGTGTGCGCCTGATGCAGTTCCCTGAAGGTGTGGACTGGGGCGATGGTCATATCGTTTACCTGGCGATCGGTATCGCCGCCAAATCCGATGAGCATCTGCGCCTGTTGCAATTGCTCACCCGCGCGCTCGGCGAGACTGACCTGGGCCAGGCCCTGCGTCGCGCCGGGTCCGCCGAAGCCTTGTTGAAGTTGCTGCAAGGCGCGCCGCAGGAGCTGGCGTTGGATGCGCAGATGATCGGCCTCGGTGTGGCGGCCGAAGATTTCGAAGAACTGGTCTGGCGCGGTGCTCGTTTGCTGCGGCAGGCCGACTGCGTGAGCAACGGTTTCTCCGCCGTGCTGCAGCAGGTTGAAGCATTGCCCCTGGGCGATGGCCTGTGGTGGCTACACAGCGAGCAAACGGTGAAGCGTCCGGGCCTGGCCTTCGTCACCCCGGACAAACCCCTGCGTTATCTCGGCCAGCCGCTCAATGGACTGTTCTGCCTGGCCAGCCTCGGTGAGGCCCATCAAGCCTTGCTCGAACGCCTGTGCGCGTTGTTGATCGAAGGGCGTGGCCATGAGTTGGGGCGCGCCACCAGCAGCCGCAAGGTTCTCGAAGTGCTCGGTGGTGAAGTGCCCGCCGACTGGCCCAGCGCGCGAATTGCGTTGGCCAACGCCCACGGTTTGCATGCGCGCCCGGCGAAAATCCTCGCGCAACTGGCAAAGAGTTTTGAGGGCGACATCCGCGTGCGCATCGTCGATGGTCACGACAGCGCCGTGTCGGTAAAGAGCTTGAGCAAGTTGCTCAGCCTCGGCGCCCGTCGTGGGCAGGTCCTGGAAATCATCGCCGAACCGGGCATCGCGGCCGATGCATTGCCTGCCTTGTTGGCCGCCATCGAAGAAGGCCTCGGTGAGGAAGTCGAACCGCTGCCGACGGTCAGCCAGGCGCGCGAAGTCGTTGCCGATATGGCCGAAGTGGTCCTTGCCCCAGTGTCAGGCAGCGTGACTCAGGCGATTGCAGCCGCCCCGGGGATCGCCATCGGCCCGGCGCATATTCAAGTGCTGCAAACCATCGATTACCCGTTGCGCGGCGAGTCCGCCGGCATCGAGCGCGAGCGTCTCCAGCACGCCCTGGCGCAGGTACGCAGTGACATCCAGGGCCTGATCGAGCGCAGCAAGAGCAAAGCCATCCGCGAAATCTTCATCACCCACCAGGAGATGCTCGACGACCCGGAACTCACCGATGAGGTCGATACGCGCCTCAAGCAGGGCGAAAGCGCCGAGGCGGCGTGGATGGCCGTGATTGAAGCGGCGGCCCGGCAGCAGGAAGCGTTGCAGGATGCCTTGCTCGCCGAGCGTGCGGCCGACTTGCGTGACATCGGACGTCGGGTGCTGATGCAACTCAGCGGCATCGAAACACCGAGCGAACCGGATCAACCGTACATTCTGGTGATGGACGAGGTCGGCCCGTCCGACGTCGCGCGTCTCGACCCCGCTCGCGTGGCGGGGATTCTCACCGCCCGGGGAGGTGCTACGGCACACAGTGCGATTGTCGCCCGGGCCTTGGGCATTCCGGCCTTGGTCGGCGCCGGCCCCGGCGTGTTGCTGCTGGCACCGGGTACGCCGTTGCTGCTCGATGGCCAGCGTGGTCGCCTGCATGTGGACGCTGACGCGGCGACCTTGCAACGCGCCACGGCCGAACGCGATACCCGCGAGCAACGCTTGAAGGCGGCTGCTGAGCGGCGCCATGAATCTGCGCTGACCACCGATGGCCACGCCGTCGAAGTGTTCGCCAACATTGGTGAAAGCGCCGGCGTGACCGGCGCGGTGGAGCAGGGTGCCGAAGGCATTGGCCTGTTGCGCACCGAACTGATTTTCATGGCCCACCCGCAAGCACCCGACGAAGCGACCCAGGAAGTCGAGTACCGCCGCGTCCTCGATGGTCTGGCCGGTCGGCCGCTGGTGGTGCGCACCCTCGATGTCGGTGGCGACAAACCGCTGCCGTACTGGCCGATTGCGAAGGAAGAAAATCCCTTCCTCGGCGTGCGCGGCATTCGCCTGACCTTGCAGCGCCCGCAGATCATGGAGGCGCAACTGCGCGCCTTGCTGCGGGCTGCCGACAACCGGCCGCTGCGGATCATGTTCCCGATGGTGGGCAGCGTCGACGAGTGGCGCCAGGCCCGTGACATGACCGAACGCCTGCGGCAGGAAATCCCGGTCGCCGACCTGCAACTGGGGATCATGATCGAAGTGCCGTCGGCGGCATTGCTGGCGCCGGTGCTGGCCCAGGAAGTCGACTTTTTCAGCGTCGGTACCAACGACCTGACCCAATACACCCTGGCCATCGACCGTGGTCATCCGACGCTGTCGGCCCAGGCCGATGGCTTGCATCCGGCAGTGCTGCAACTGATCGACATCACCGTGCGCGCGGCCCATGCTCATGGCAAATGGGTCGGTGTGTGCGGTGAGCTCGCGGCCGACCCGCTGGCGGTGCCGGTGTTGGTCGGTCTCGGGGTGGATGAGCTCAGCGTCGGGGCGCGCAGCATCGCCGAAGTCAAGGCGCGGATTCGCGAACTGGGCTTCACTCAGACTCAAACCCTTGCCCGTCAGGCCCTGGCCGTGGGCAGCGCCAACGAAGTGCGTGCATTAGTGGAGGCCCTGTAATGGCTCGGATTCTCACCCTGACCCTCAACCCGGCGCTGGACCTGACCGTCCAGTTGCCGCGCCTTGAAGCCGGCCAGGTCAACCGCAGCGATGTGATGCACACCCACGCCGCCGGCAAAGGCGTGAACGTGGCGCAAGTGCTGGCGGACCTGGGGCATCAACTGACCGTCAGTGGCTTTCTCGGCGAAGACAACCTGCAAGCGTTCGAAACTTTGTTCGCCAAACGCGGTTTTGTCGATGCCTTCATCCGCGTTCCGGGCGAGACCCGCAGCAATATCAAACTGGCGGAAAGCGACGGGTGCATCACCGACATCAACGGGCCGGGGCCGCAGGTCAGTGAAGCGGCGCAGCAGGCCTTGATCGATCGACTGGAGCAGATTGCCCCGGGGCACGATGCGGTGGTTGTCGCCGGAAGCTTGCCGTTGGGCGTCAGTGCGCAATGGTTGCAGGCGTTGATCTTGCGCTTGAAGAACCTGGGGCTGAACGTCGCCCTCGACACCAGCGGCGAGGCGTTGCGTGCAGCGCTGAAAGCGGGCCCGTGGTTGATCAAACCCAACACTGAAGAGCTGGCCGAGGTGCTGGACTGCGAGGTCGTGTCAGTCAGCGCCCAATCCATAGCGGCGGAGCGTTTGCACGCCCAAGGCATCGAGCATGTAGTGATCTCCCACGGTGCCGAAGGCGTGAACTGGTTCAGCGTCGGCTCTGCATTGCATGCCACGCCACCCAGGGTCAACGTCGCCAGCACGGTGGGCGCGGGTGATTCGTTGCTGGCGGGGATGCTCCACGGTTTGCTCAGTGCCGATACGCCTGAGCAGACCTTGCGCACCGCCACGGCGATTGCCGCGATGGCAGTGACCCAGATCGGATTCGGCATTGGCGATGCAGCGCAACTGGCGCAGCTCGAACAGGGTGTACGCGTGCGTCCCCTGACAGAACAATAAGAGGGTTTGTCATGAAGTTAGCCATCGTTACGGCCTGCCCGAACGGCATGGTCACCAGTGTGCTGTGTGCCCGGCTGCTCGATGCCGCGGCCCAGCGCCAGGGCTGGAGCACAAGTGTCGAAGTCACCGATGCCGCGCATCCCGAAAAACAACTGTCGGCGGCCATCCTCGACGCGGCCGAGTGGGTGCTGCTGGTGACCAGCGCGCCCGTGGACATGTCGCGGTTTGTCGGCAAGCGGGTGTTCCAGAGTACTCCGGCCCAAGCCCTGCAGGACGTGGAATCCGTGCTGCGGCGTGGAGCACAGGAGGCTCAGGTTTACGCCGCCGAAGAGGCCGTCGTCGAACCTGTGGCGGTTGTCCGGAACACGCCGCGACTGGTGGCCGTCACCGCGTGCCCGACGGGCGTCGCTCACACGTTCATGGCCGCCGAGGCCTTGCAGCAAGCGGCCAAGCGCCTGGGCTATGACCTGCAGGTGGAAACCCAGGGCTCGGTCGGTGCGCGCAATCCGTTGAGCGCAGAAGCGATTGCCGAGGCCGATGTGGTGCTGCTGGCGGCCGATATCGAAGTCGCCACCGAGCGTTTCGCCGGCAAGAAAATCTATCGCTGTGGCACCGGCATTGCCCTCAAGCAAGCAGAGGCGACCTTGAAAAAGGCCTTGGCCGAAGGCCAGCAGGAAAGCGCATCGAGCGTTGGCAAAACAACGGCCAAACAGGAGAAGACGGGCGTCTATAAACACCTGCTGACCGGCGTGTCGTTCATGTTGCCGATGGTGGTCGCCGGCGGCTTGATGATCGCCTTGTCGTTCGTGTTCGGCATCACCGCGTTCAAGGAAGAGGGCACGCTGGCGGCGGCGTTGATGCAGATCGGCGGCGACACTGCGTTCAAGCTGATGGTGCCTCTGTTGGCGGGTTATATCGCCTATTCCATTGCCGACCGTCCGGGCCTCGCGCCGGGGATGATCGGTGGCATGCTGGCGAGCACCCTGGGCGCCGGTTTCATCGGCGGGATCATTGCAGGTTTTCTTGCCGGTTACGCGGCCAAGGCGATCAACCGTTATGCGCGATTGCCGCAAAGTCTTGAGGCGCTCAAGCCGATCCTGATCATCCCGCTGCTGGCGAGTCTGTTCACCGGTCTGGTGATGATCTACGTGGTCGGCAAACCGGTGGCCGGGATGCTTGCCGGGCTCACGCACTTCCTCGACAGCATGGGTACCACCAACGCGATTCTGCTGGGTGTGCTGCTGGGCGGCATGATGTGCGTCGACCTCGGCGGGCCGATCAACAAGGCGGCCTATGCCTTCTCGGTGGGCTTGCTGGCGTCGCAGAGTTACGCGCCGATGGCGGCGACCATGGCGGCCGGCATGGTGCCGCCGATCGGCCTGGGCATCGCCACGTTCATTGCCCGACGCAAGTTCGCCCAGACCGAGCGCGAGGCCGGTAAGGCAGCGCTGGTGCTGGGGCTGTGCTTCATCTCCGAAGGGGCGATTCCATTTGCAGCCAAGGATCCGCTGCGGGTGATTCCGGCGAGCATCGCCGGCGGTGCGCTGACCGGTGCGCTGTCGATGTATTTCGGCTGCAAACTGATGGCGCCCCATGGAGGGTTGTTCGTGATGGCGATCCCGAATGCGATCAACCATGCGCTGCTTTATTTGCTAGCGATTGTGGCGGGGAGCCTGTTGACGGCGGTGGCGTATGCGCTGGTCAAGCGGCCGGAAGATGTGGAGTTGGCACTGGAGCCGGCCAAGGCCTAGATCAAAAGATCGCAGCCAGCTCCTACATATGAAATGCGATCCCCTGTAGCAGCTGGCGAAGCCTGCGTTCGGCTGCGTAGCAGTCGTAAATCCGGCTTGCACGATCTCTCTGACGTACCGCGAACTCTGATTTTACGACTGCTGCGCAGCCGAACGCCGCCTTCGGCAGCTGCTACAAAATGCGGATTCTGCGTGTCATGTGTGGGTCACACGGCCATGCTTTAGTTTTTCCTTTTTCAGGGAGAACACCATGAGCGATTTCAACCTCGGGCGCCGTCGTGTCATGCAAGCGGTCGGCGCCGGGCTGTTGTTGCCGGGGCTGGCGCCGGCGGTGATCGCTTCGGTCAAGGATCGGCCGCAACTCACCGACGGCGTGCAGTCCGGCGACCTGCTGGGCGACCGGGCGATCATCTGGAGTCGCTGCGACCGCCCCGCGCGGATGGTGGTGGAGTGGGACACCCGCAGCCTGTTTCCCAACCCCCGGCGATTCGTCTCGTCCCTGGCCGATGCGCGCACCGATTTCACTGCGCGGGTCGAACTCACCGGGCTACCCGCCGACCAGGCGATTTTCTATCGCGTGCAGTTCGAGGACGCCCAGAGCGGCGTTGCCAGCGAGCCCTGGTTCGGTCACTTGCGCAGCGTGCCGCAAACCCGGCGCGACCTCCGTTTTGTCTGGAGCGGCGACACCGTCGGCCAGGGCTTCGGCATCAACCCGGACATTGGTGGCATGCGCATTTACGAAGCAATGCGCCTGCGTTTGCCGGACTTTTTTATCCACAGCGGCGACACCATTTACGCCGACGGCCCGATACCGGCGCAGCTCACCACCGAAGGCGGTCGGGTGTGGCGCAACATCACCACCGAGGCCAAGAGCAAAGTCGCCGAGACCCTCGATGAGTATCGCGGTAATTACCGCTATAACCTGATGGACGAAAACATCCGTCGCTTCAACGCCGAGGTCCCGCAGATCTGGCAGTGGGACGATCACGAAGTGGTGAACAACTG
This sequence comes from Pseudomonas sp. GM74, assembly GCF_000282455.1. Taxonomy (GTDB): domain Bacteria; phylum Pseudomonadota; class Gammaproteobacteria; order Pseudomonadales; family Pseudomonadaceae; genus Aquipseudomonas. The sequence continues at coordinate 13,602 of NZ_AKJG01000039.1, read as the reverse complement.
GTCGCCGGGCAAGCAGCTGGATGCGCGTTACCAGGACAAGGATATCCACAGCCTGGTGGGCCGCGCACGCCAGGCCTGGCTCGAATATGCACCGATGCGCTTGCAGAGCGCCGATGGTGGCGGGCGGATCTATCGCAAACTGGGTTACGGGCCGCAGCTCGATGTTTTCGTGCTGGACATGCGCAGTTATCGCGGGGCCAACGATGACAATCTGGGCGCTGAAAAACCCTTCCTCGGGCGTGAGCAACTGGACTGGCTCAAACGCGAAATGCAGGCCTCGAAGGCGCAATGGAAAGTGATCGCCGCCGACATGCCCATTGGCCTCGGCGTGCCCGACGGCGAGGTCAGCCCCGGTGTCGCGCGCTGGGAAGCGGTGGCCAACGGTGACCCCGGCCCGGCTCAGGGGCGCGAACTGGAAATCGCCGAACTGCTCGGTTTCCTGCGGGCGCAGCAGGTGCGCAATTTCATGTTCCTGACCGCGGATGTGCATTACTGCGCGGCCCATCATTACCACCCGGATCGGGCGGCGTTCCAGGATTTCGAACCGTTCTGGGAGTTCGTTGCCGGGCCGCTGAATGCCGGAAGCTTTGGACCGAACACGCTGGATAAAACCTTTGGTCCTGAAGTGGTGTTCGAAAAGGCGCCGCCAGCGCAGAACGTCTCGCCGTTTGCCGGGTTTCAGTTTTTTGGCGAGGTGAATATCGATGGGCAGAGCGGGGAGTTGAGCGTGGTGTTACGGGATCTGGACGGGGTGTCGGTGTTCGAGCAGAAGCTGCAGCCGGTTTGATCGCTGGACTCAAAGCCCCTGTGGGAGCGAGCTTGCTCGCGATGGCGTCATCACTTTCAACCGTGATGTCGCCTGACACTCCGCTATCGCGAGCAAGCTCGCTCCCACAGGGAACCTAGTGAATCAGTACACGTCGCGGCGGTAGCGGCCCTGTTCGATCAGGTGCTCCACTTTGGCGGCGCCCAGTACCTCGTTGAGCACCTGGTCCACGCCCGAAGCCATGCCTTGAAGGCTGCCGCAGATGTAGATCACCGCACCGTCCGCCAGCCACTTCTCGAGTTCGGCTGCCGATTCACGCAGGCGATCCTGTACATAAATCTTTTCGGCCTGGTCGCGGGAAAACGCCAGGTCAAGGCGCGCCAGATCACCATTGATCAGCCACTCCTCCAGTTCCTTGCGGCACAGGTAATCGTGCTCGCGATGGCGCTCGCCAAACAGCAGCCAGTGGCGTTGCTGACCATCGGCAATCCGTGCCTTGAGCAGGCTGCGCAACCCGGCCAGGCCCGTGCCGTTGCCCAGCAGGATCATCGGCACCGGTTGGGCCGGCAGATGGAAACCGCTGTTGCGCCGCACGCGCAGGCTGATGGAGCTGCCCACCGGCGCGTGTTCGGTCAGCCAGCCGGAACCGACGCCGAGGTTGCCGTCGGCATGCACTTCCTGACGCACGATCAATTCCAGCACGCCATCGGCCGGGATCGAGGCAATGGAATACTCGCGCATGGCCAACGGCACGAGGGCCTCTACCAGCGCCTGCGCGTGCAGGCCGACCAGGTGGGCGCGGTTCTCCGGCAACTGGCGGCTGGCCAGGGCCTGTTCGAGGGTTTCTTCCAGGCCGTTGAGTTGCACCCTGGTTTCACCGTGGATCCCCATTCCGTCGAGGAAGTGCTCAATGGCCCACGGGCAATTGCGCGGCATCACTTCCACCAGGTCGCCCGCCAGCCAGCTGCTGGTGGAAGGAGGCTTGAGGCCCAACAAGTACACCGGCGAACCACTGCTGTCCGGGTTGAGCAGTTCACGACGCAGCAGAGTCCAGTTGTCGTAGTTGGGCGCTTGCCAGGTATCCACGGGGGCCTGGCCGGTCAACAGGCCCAACTGCTGTTGCCAGTGACGCAAGGCGTAAGGGTCACCGCTGTCGACCTCCACCGGGGCGAACAGGGTCTTTGCGCCCTGTTCGCCCAGCCAGGCGTGCAGGCGTTTGGCGAAACCGCAGAAGTGTTGGTACTGCCGGTCGCCTAGCCCCAGGACGGCGTAATTCAGGCGTCCCAGGCTCGGTGCCCGGCCCAGTACCTTGCGCTCGAACCCACGGGCGCTGTCCGGTGCTTCGCCGTCGCCGAAGGTGCTGACGACGAACAAGGCATTGTTCGATTCATGCAAGTCCTGCTCACTGACGTCCGCCAACGGCTGCACTTTGACCGGCAAGCCTGCGGCCTGCAATTGCCCGGCGGTCTGCCATGCCAGCTGCTCGGCAAAACCACTTTGGCTGGCGAAGCCGATCAGCCACGCAGGCGCATCGCTGGCGGTTTGCACGAGGTCTTTGCGCGCATCCTTGATCTGGCGTTTTTTGCGGCGACGATCCAGGTACAGCATCCAGCCGGTGACGAAGAACAGCGGCATGGTCAGCGCGGTGATGGTCAGGATGATGCGCCCGACGATGCCGAAGTAACTGCCGACGTGCAGCGCATAGATGCTGGTCAGCAGTTGCGCCTTGAGACTCTTGTCGCTGTAGCGATCAACGCGCTTGACCACGCCGGTGGCCGGGTCGAGGGTGATCTGGTTCAGGGCGCGGTCGTGAGGCGAAGTTTTCAGCAGGAAGTACACGGTCGCGGGTTGGCCGGCCACGGGGGGCATGCGTACGTTATAGGAACTGAGCTGCGGACCGGCCGCGCTGTAGATGCTGCTCCACATTGCCGCGTAATCGGCCGTCGGTGCCGGACCGCTCGGCGCAGGGCCGCGACCGCCGCGCACGCGTTCGCTCTGCGCAGAGTCGGAGAGCAAGCGTGTCAGGCCTTTGTTGTACCACTCGTAGGACCAGGACAACCCGGTCAGTGCCGCCAGGAGGTAAAACACCAGGCACCAGGTGCCGGCCACCGAGTGCAGGTCCCAGTTGAAGCTGCGGCCCTTTTTCTTCCAGTCCAGGGTCAGCCAGGCGCGCCAGCTTTTCCACTGGCGAGGCCAGCGCAGGTACAGGCCGGACAGGCAGAAGAACACCAGGATCAGCGTGCACGCACCGGTGATCTGCCGACCCGTGTCACCCATGGCGAGGAAGCGGTGCAGTTGCAGCATCAGGCCGAAAAAGCCCTGGCCGGTGGCGTCGCCGAGGAATTTGGCGGTGTACGGGTCGAAGTAGCGCATCTCGCCACGGCGTTCACCCGGCGGCGGGGTGAACCACACTTTGGCGGCGTTGCCGCTGTCGGTTTCCACCGTGAGCATCGAGACTTTTTTGCCCGATGCGGCTTCGATTCGCTCCACCAGTTCGACGGGCGGCAGCACACCGGCGACCTGTTTCTCGACCTGTAAAACAGAAGGATTGAGTGTGCTCAGGATTTCATCCTGAAACGACACCGCCGCCCCGGTGATGCCCATCAGGGCCAGGACCAGCCCGGCGCTGATGCCGAAAAACCAGTGCAACTGGAACAGGGTTTTCTTCAACACGTCGCTCGCCTTGTTCGTTCAAATTGATTCATCACGGCGCGCATTATGCCGTGGGGTTGTCGAGAAGCATTCTTTTTTACACACAAAAGCCCCGTTCACGGTATGAACGGGGCCTGACCTGATTTCAACTTCATCCTCTTTTGTGGGAGCAAGCCCGCTCCCACAGTTTCGACACCTGTCAGAAGTGGAAGTTGGTGCTCAGCAAAGCGGTGCGACCGGCCGCCTGGTTGGCGAAGTGAGTCGAGAACACCTTGTCGTAGTAGGTTTCGTCGGTCAGGTTCTGCACGTTCAGTTGCAGGTCGACGTTTTTGCTCAGCTTGTAGGCCGCCATTGCGTCGTAACGAACGTAGGAATCAACCATGGTGGTGTTGGCGGCACTGCCGAACACGTCATCGACATAGAACGCACCGCCACCGATGGTCAGCTTTGGCGTGACCTGGTAGGTCGTCCACAGGCTGGCGCTGTTTTTCGGCGTGTTTGGCAGTTCGTTGCCGTTGTTGGCTTTGTTGGCCGGCAGGTCACCACCATCGATTTGCTCGCTGTCCATGTAGGCGTAACCGGCGAAGACCTGCCATTTGTCGGTGAGTTTGCCGGTGGCCGACAGTTCGACACCTTGAACGCGGGTTTTGCCGACGTTTTCGTACGTCGTGGTATTGGTCTGCACACGAGCGTTTTCTTTCTCGGTGCGGAAGATGTCGGCAGTCAGGGACAGACGATCGTTCAGCAGGTCCCACTTGGTACCGATTTCGTAGTTCTTGGTGGTTTCCGGCTCCATGTCGCTTTTGAGCAGGTTGCCGTTGCGATCCGGCGTGCCGCCCAGCGGGTTGCCTTCCGAACCTTCGCCCAGGGTATTGCCCGGTGGCGTGGCGGACGTCGCGTAAGACGCATAGATGCTGCCGTTTTCGGCTGGTTTGTACACCACGCCGAACTGACCGGTAACGAATTCGCTGGTGTCATCGCCCTTGGACGTGGTCACGCTGGAACCGTTGAAGGTTTTGTATTCGGTGTCGAAATGGTCGTAGCGCAGGCCCATGTTCACCAGCCACTGCTCGGACAACGTCAGGGTGTCGAACACATACAGCGCGTAGGTGTTGGCCTTGGTATCGGTGCCGGCATAGTTGCGCGAGATGGCGCCGCTCCACGGATCATTCGGGTTCGGGTTGGACAGCGAGGTGCAGTTGTAACCGCTTGGCGCGCCGATCAGGGCCGGCGAGCAGTTGGTGGTCGCTGCTGCCGTTCTCGGGGTGGTGTCCGTGTTGACGTTGTACGTCGACTTTTCGCTTTCCTCGTGGGTGTATTCGACACCGGTGGAGAAGCTGTTCTTGAACCCGGCGATGTACACATCACCAAACAGATCGGTCTGGTTGGTGGTGGTCTCGGTGTTGCTCACACGGGTGTTCGCCCGGCGCCAGACGCTGCCGTTGTTGACGTTGCCTTTACTGTCGTCCGGCTGGGTCAGGATGTAGTCCTGCATGCTGGTGCCGTGACGCAGGGTGTTCTTGACGGTCAGCGCGTCGCTCAGGTCGTGCTCGATGGCGAAGGTCGCGGTGTCGGTGCGGGTCTTGCGGAAGTCGCGATCGGTCAGACCATAGAAGTTGCTGCTGTCGCCGCCGTCATTCGGCTTGTCCGGGTTGGCCTTGGTACGGGCAGCCGAGCCACCGACCGGGATGGAGTACGGAATACCCGAGTCCGGCAGGTCGTTGCTTTCGAGATGGTAGTAGTCGAGGTTGACGCGTGTGTCCGTACCCAGGCCGAAAGCCAGGGACGGTGCAACACCCCAGCGGTCGTAGTTGACGCTGTCACGTCCGGCGACGTTGCTCTCGTGGCTCAGCAGGTTCAGACGGCCAGCGGCGGTGTCGGTGAACTGGTAGTTGCCGTCGAAGGTGTAGCGCTGGGTCTGGTCGGAGCCCCAGGTGAAACCACCGTCGAGCGAATTGCCCAGGTGAGCTTTCTTGCTGACCAGGTTGATGCTGCCGCCCGCTGCGCCACGACCGCCAATGGCGGAGTTCGGGCCCTTGCTGACTTCGATCGATTCAACGGCGAAGATCTCTCGGCTCTGGGAGCCGGTATCGCGCACGCCGTCCAGGTAGGTGTCGCCCTGGGCGTCGAAGCCGCGGATGAACGGACGGTCACCCTGGGGGTTGCCACCTTCACCGGCACCGAAGGTGATGCCTGGAACGGTACGCAATGCGTCCTGCATGTTGAGGGCGCCGGTGTCTTTGAGAACCTGTTGCGGAATGACGGTTACCGAGCGCGGCGTGTCGATCAGCGGGGCGGTGTACTTGGGCGAGGAGGCCTTTTCGACGTTGTAGGTCGTCTCGTCCTGGGCTTCGCCGGTGATGGCGGTGGCGCCCAGCGAAATCACATTGTCCGGTGCTTTTTCGTCGGTTTTTTCCGCCGCGAAAACCATATGGCCCGCAGAGCCGGCAGTAATCGCCATGCCGATGGCCGATGCGAGCAAACGTGGTGAACTGACCGGTACTTGTGGTTGTTGACGCGACATTTGAATTCCCCTCCCCCAGGATTTGAGGCGGCGGAATATAGGGTAAATACGTATTCGTAACAATTGCGAAACATTACTATTCGCACTTAATTTACATTCTTTACAATTTAACCTTACGGTTTTTGCTGACTCATTCGTCAGATGGGTTTTACACAGGCAATAAGAATCAATACCATTGGCGCCCCTTTGTTTTCAGGTGTCTTGTCATGCTGCTGCACATTCCCGGCCTGTTCGAAAAAGACGAGGTGCAGCGCATTCGCGAGGCTCTGGAGCAGGCCGATTGGGCGGATGGCAAGATCACCGCGGGCTACCAGTCGGCGAAAGCCAAGCACAATTTGCAGCTGCCGGAAGGGCATCCGCTGGCCAAGGAGATCGGCGCGGCGATGCTGGAACGGCTGTGGAAAAATCCGCTGTTCATGTCAGCTGCCTTACCGCACAAAGTCTTTCCTCCGTTGCTGAACTGTTACACCGCCGGTGGCAGTTTCGACTTCCATATCGACAACGCGGTGCGTCAACCCAAGGGCAGCATCGAGCGGGTGCGCACGGATTTGTCCGCCACGCTGTTCTTCAGCGAGCCGGAGGATTACGACGGCGGCGAGCTGGAGATCCAGGACACCTTCGGCACCCAACGGGTGAAGCTGCCCGCCGGCGACATGGTGTTGTACCCCGGTACCAGCCTGCACAAGGTCAACGCGGTTACGCGGGGAGCGCGACTGGCCTCGTTTTTCTGGACCCAAAGCCTGGTGCGTGAAGACAGCCAGCGCGCCCTGTTGTTCGAGATGGACGGGGCCATCCAGCAGCTGACCCGCGATGTGCCCGATCATCCATCGCTGATCCGCTTGACCGGTACTTATCACAACCTGTTGCGTCGCTGGGTCGAGGTGTAAGTGGCGGATTTTCGTTTACGCCGCGAGGAAACTCTCGACGGTGAGCGCCTGCGCGCGATGCTCGACGAAAGTCCGGCCCGGGCGGCCCAGGCTATCCTGATTGCCGCGCGAGAAGGTGAGGTCGAGGCCCAGGCCTTGCTCGGGCAGATTCTGCTCGACGGCCAGGGGATCGCGCAGGACAAGCCGCTGGCGCTGAGCTGGTTCGGCATCGCCGCGCGCCAGGGTCACCTGATGGCGCGCAACATGCTCGGCCGTTGTCATGAGCATGGTTGGGGCTGTGCTGCCGATGCATCACTTGCTGCACGGCATTATCGAATCGCGGCGCAGGCCGGACTGGATTGGGCGATGTACAACTACGCCAATCTGCTGGCGACCGGTCGCGGGGTGGTTGAGGACCAGCTTCAAGCACTGAGTCTCTATCGCCGTGCGGCTGAGTTGGGCCATGCAAAATCGATGAATCTGTTGGGGCGGTATCTGGAAGAAGGGCGGGTCTGTCCGGCGGATCCGGCAGCGGCCCGTGACTGGTATCGGCGTTCGGCCGAAGGCGGGGACTTTCGCGGGCAGTTCAGCTTTGCAGCGGTCTTGACCGACGAAGGGAATATCGAGGATGCGTTGGTCTGGCTGCGCAAGGCGTTGGCCGCTGGCAACCCGAACTTTCTGCGAGTGGCGAGTCAGGCGCTGATGGGCGCGGTCGATCCGAGGATCCAGGCACTGGCCCACGAATTCCATCATCGAGTCGTCGAATTAACCCCAGTCCCTTAAGTCTTTGTGGGAGCGAGCTTGCTCGCGATGACGTCATGACATTCAACATCAATGTTGACTGACCTATCGCCATCGCGAGCAAGCTCGCTCCCACAGGGATTTGCGTAAACAAAAAAGCCCATGACGTGTCATGGGCTTTTTGCTTTCTGCGTGATGTATTTACACGTAGAACGACTTCAGCGGCGGGAAGCCATTGAACTCGACGGCGCTGTAGCTGGTGGTGTACGCACCGGTCGACAGCCAGTACAGGCGATCACCGATGGCCAGGTTCAGCGGCAGGCCGTACTTGTAGTTTTCGTACATGATGTCGGCGCTGTCGCAGGTAGGGCCGGCGATGACCACTTCTTCCATCTCGCCCTTTTTCTCGGTCCAGATCGGGAACTTGATGGCTTCGTCCATGGTTTCGATCAGGCCGGAGAACTTGCCCACATCCGTGTACACCCAACGCTCTACCGCGGTACGGGATTTACGTGCGACCAGTACCACTTCGCTGACCAGGATACCGGCGTTGGCGATCAACGAACGGCCTGGTTCCAGGATGATTTCCGGCAGGTCATCACCGAAGTCTTCCTTGAGGAAGCGGATGATTTCCTCGGCGTAGGTTTCCAGGCTGTTGGTGCGGGTGATGTAGTTGGCCGGGAAGCCGCCGCCCATGTTGATCAGTTTCAGGTGAATGCCGTCTTCTTCCTTCAGGCGTTCGAAGATCACTTTGACCTTGGCGATCGCCGCGTCCCAGACGCTGATGTCGCGCTGCTGCGAGCCAACGTGGAACGAGATGCCGTAAGGCACCAGGCCCAGGTCGCGAGCGAGGATCAGCAGGTCCATGGCCATGTCGGTCTGGCAGCCGAATTTGCGCGACAGTGGCCAGTCGGCGGTGGTCGAGCCTTCGGTCAGGATGCGCACATAAACTTTAGCACCCGGGGCGGCCTTGGCGATGTTGCGCAGGTCGGCTTCGGAGTCGGTGGCAAACAGGCGCACGCCCTTCTCGTAGAAGTAGCGGATGTCCTTGGATTTCTTGATGGTGTTGCCGTAGCTGATCTGGTCGGCGCTGACGCCGCGACCCAGCACTTTGTCCAGCTCATAGATAGAGGCAATGTCGAAGCTCGAGCCTTTTTCTTTGAGCAGGTCGATGATTTCCACAGCCGGGTTGGCCTTGACCGCGTAGTAGACCTTGGCGAATTCGAAACCGGCGCGCAGGTCGTCATAGGCCTGGCTGATCATCGCAGTGTCGATCACCACGAACGGGGTTTCCTGTTTGTCGGCGAACGCCTTCATTTTCTGAAAGGTTTCGCGCGCGAAATAGTCTTCGACCTGGATCGACATACCTGGGAGCTCCTAATGGCAAACGAGTAAAAACAATGGGTGCGAGGGTGTGTCATCAATGAATTCGCGAGTACGTTGCGCCTGAGCGCGTGCCAGGCAAGGCGTAGGCCGCCGCTAATGGCCACTCCCTTCGCAAGGCCTACAACGCAGCATGGCGCGCGCTCAGACACAACCCGAAGGGCCGGGCCTGCTTTTGCGCAGGGCTGCGTTACTCGTACCTTATTTGGAACAACCAAACTTCGGTCCTCGCGCCTTACCCTGCGCAAAAGCAGGCTCCGGCGTACTCGTGAATTCATTGATGACACACCCTCCTGAACGTCCTCCGTATCCCCACTTTGGTTCGCCTACTTCCCAAGGCATGTCGCCGAAAGCAAAAAGGCCATGGGAAGTGCAGCTTTCCCTTGGCCTTGCTGTCTCGTCGTCAGTACTTGAGCCGGATGGATCGTTTCCAGCATGGACGTTCGGCGCGAACTTTAGGGCGTGAGGGGCTTGAGATCAACAAAAAATGTCGCGTTTTTGCACTCTTCTGACGCGCGTTACTAGCATTACTCTTTGTAACCGACACAGATGACAGTCGGATGTTCCCGAAGATTTATGAAGTGTTAAAAATACCTGCACGTTCGACGCTTTTGTACCCTAAGTCACTAGGAAGTACGATGGCGACAATATGGGCGACGTTGGCAGCGAAAAGGTAGGCTGAGGGGGGATTTGACTATTCCGGAGCGTGTTTCCAGATAGCTTTTGCAGACGCTACTGTTGATATTTTTTTCCGGCCTGCGAATCACTGGAAAAACGCACAGAACCTGTGGGAGAGAGCTTGCTCGCGATGACATTTTCACAGCCGGCATCGTAGTTGCCTGAAATGGTGCCATCGCGAGCAAGCTCGCTCTCACAGGTTTTGTATTTTTACCCGGTAATGTGAGCTGTCAGGCGACCACTGCCTCGGCAGGCGACACGATGTTGGTCTTCATCCCGCGCGAACGACCTGAGCTCAGGTAAGCCGCAATCGACTCCTGAGTGACTTCGCCAAGGAACACCCGCTCGGCATCCATCACCGGCAACCACGCTCGATTGAACTCGTACATGCGCGACAGCAGGATGCGCAAATGTTCGTCGTACGCCGCCGTGGCGTTGAACTCCCGTTGGTACTGCGCGCAGGTGCCGGTCTGACGGTGCAGGTCGCGACGTCGTACATAACCCAGGGCTTTGTTCTCGGCACAAGTGACCACCACGTAGCGTCGGTCATGCTCGTCCATCAACTCCAGCGCTTCGGCCACTGGCGTTTCCGGGCTGACGGAAGGTGCGTTGTCCGCCGCGTCTTCGGCTTTCACCAACAGCAGGCGTTTCAGCGTGCTGTCCTGGCCGACGAAGTTACTGACAAACTCATCCGCCGGGTGTGCGAGCAAGGTGTCCGGGTGATCGATCTGCAACAGTTTGCCAGCGCGGAAGATCGCGATCTTGTCGCCCAGCTTGATCGCTTCGTCGATGTCGTGGCTGACCATGATTACGGTCTTGTTCAGCGCCCGCTGCATTTCGAAGAACTCGTTCTGGATCATCTCGCGGTTGATCGGGTCGACCGCCCCGAACGGCTCGTCCATCAATAGCAGTGGTGCATCGGCGGCCAGTGCGCGAATCACGCCGATCCGCTGTTGCTGCCCACCGGACAATTCCCGTGGATAACGATGCAGGTATTGCTTGGGTTCGAGCTTGATCATGCTCATCAACTCGCGGGCGCGGTCCTGGCATTTCTGCTTGTCCCAGCCGAGCAGTTTCGGTACCACGACGATGTTCTCCTCGATGGTCATGTTCGGGAATAAACCAATCTGCTGGATCACGTAGCCGATGTTACGACGCAGGGTCACTTCGTCGAGGCCGGTGGTGTCTTCGCCGTTGATCAGGATTTTGCCCGAGGTCGGTTTGATCAGGCGATTGATCATTTTCAGCGTGGTGCTTTTGCCGCAACCCGATGGCCCGAGGAACACGCAGATTTCGCCTTCATTGACGGTCAGGCTCACCGAGTCCACGGCTTTCACATCTTTGCCGTTGCTTTGGAAGGTCTTGCTGAGGTTTTGAAGTTCGATCATTTGAGGAGTCCTTTTGGAGTCAACGAGCGTTGCAGCACTTGCAGGATCAGGTCGGCGATGATCGCCAGCACACTGACCAGTACGGCGCCGACGATCAGCATCGACATGTCGCTGCGGCTGATGGAAGCGAGGATGAGTACGCCCAGGCCGCCGGCGCCGATGGTGGCGGCGATGGTCATGACGCCGATGTTCATCACCACGGCGGTACGCACACCGGCGAGGATCACCGGCACGGCGATGGGCAACTCGACCATGCGCAGGCGCTGGCCGAAGGTCATGCCGATGCCGCGGGCGGCTTCGCGGATGCCCGGCTCGACGCTGGTCAGGGCCAGGTAGGTGTTACGCATGATCGGCAGCAGCGAGTACAGGAACACCGCGGTAATCGCCGGCATCGGCCCCAGGCCCTGACCGAACTTTGAGTAGAACGGCAGCAGCAGGCCGAACAGGGCAATCGACGGTACGGTCAGCAGCACCGTGGCGCTGGCCTGCAAAGGCCCGGCGAGGCTCGGGAAGCGTGTCATCAGGATGCCCAATGGCACGCCGACCAGAATCGCCAGGGACACGGCGATGCCGACCAGGGTGATGTGTTGCCACGTCAGGTGTAAGACCAATGGCCAGTCGAGATGGGAAAAGGCGTTCAGGAATTCCATGACTTTTCCTCCTTAATTGATCGGGTGCTGGTGCAGGAAATCGGCGGCAACGGCTGAAGGACTTTGGTGCTCGACGTCGACCCGGGCGTTGAGTTCGCGCATGGTGTTGTCGTCGAACAGTTCCGCCAGCGGCTTGAGCTGTGCGGCCAACTGCGGATGCGCATCGAGGTAGGCCTGACGCACCACCGGTGCGGCGGTGTAGTCGGGAAAGTAATGCTTGTCGTCTTCCAGCAGCTTCAGTTTGAAGGCGTTGAGGCGACCGTCGGTGGTGTAGACCAGACCGGCAAACACCTGACCGTTGCGCAAGGCGGTGTAGACGAGGCCGGCGTCCATCTGCCGGACGTTCTTGCGGGTCAGGTTCATGTCGTAGAGCTGGACCATGCCATCAAGACCGTCCGAACGGTTGGCGAACTCGGTATCCAGCGCCACCAGGTTGTTGGTCTCGGCTTCCTTGCGCAGCACCCTGTTCAGTTCGCTGATGGTGTTGATGTGCGGGTATTGGTCGGCGACGTTCTCCGGCAGGGCGAGGGCGTAGGTGTTGCTGAATTTCGACGGGGTGAGCCAGACCAAGCCTTTTTTCGCGTCGAGTTCTTTTACTCGTGCGTAGGACTGTTCGCTGTCGAGTTTTTCGGTGACATGGTTGTAGGCCACCAGCGAAACGCCGGTGTATTCCCAGAGCATGTCCAGCTGGCCACTTTCGTGGGCGCTACGGGCCAGATTGCTGCCCAGACCACCGGTCACTTGCACCTCGTAACCCTTGGTGCGCAGGTACTGCGAAGTGATTTCCGCCAGCAGGGTCTGTTCGGTGAACACCCGGGCGCCGATGCGGATCAAGGGTTTGTCAGCGGCTTGGGCAAATCCTGCGAACAGCAGGACGCAGCCTAGTAAAAAGCTTGAAGTTTTCATGACGATTCCTTTGCCGAGGCTTAAGACGGGCGCAAGCCGCGTTCGAGCCAGAGGCGGCTGGCGAGTGTCACCAGGCCGTCGAGCAACAAGGCCAGCAGGGCGGTGCAGGCCGCGCCGAGCAGCAATTGCGGCTGATTGTTCAGGGCAATGCCGGGGAAGATCAGGCTGCCGAGACTGTTGGCGCCGATCAGGAACGCCAGCGGCGCCGTCCCGACATTGATCGCCAATGCCACGCGCACGCCACCGATGATGATCGGCACCGCGTTGGGCAATTCGACTTTCCACAGCACCTGGCGCGGGGTCATGCCGATGCCGACGGCGGCTTCCTTGAGCGAGCCCTGAACGTTTTTCAGGCCTTCATAAGTGTTACGCACGATGGGCAGCAAGGAGGCGAGGAACAGGGCGAAGATGGCAGGGCCGCTGCCGATGCCGAGGATGCCAAGGGCGATGGCCAGGACGGCCAGGGGCGGAACGGTGTTGCCGATGTTGAAGAGCTGCATGAAGCGTTCGGCGCGGCCGACCATGGACGGGCGGCTGAGGAGGATGCCGGCAGGAATGCCCACGACAAGGGCGGCCAGCATGGAAGCGAGGACGAGAACCAGATGAGCTTGCAGGTAAAACAACAAATCGTCGCGGTAGTGTTCGATCGTGTTGATGCCGATCCATTGGATCAGCAGGGCCAGAAGGGCGATTACCAGCGCGCCTCCTATCAGCCCTTTGCCATAGTGGATAGCCACAGGCGGACTCCTTTTTTCAGTCGGCGAACACTTTTTCGTGTGGCAACGCCTTGCTTGGCTGCCGAAAAAATGTCGCGATAAGCAGCTCGGGCAGGCCGGCAAAGCAGCGTGCAATCGAGCCATGAGCACAGCCTCGTCAGGCCGAATTGCAGGTGTTTCAGGCCCCCGACGAGTGGTCGTAACGGGGGAGTGGACGTCTCCGTGCTTTAAAAGGTTCCCCAATCCAACATTATTTGGCCACCTGTCGTCGCACCTCGATTCACGTAGCAGCTGCCGAGCCTGCGAGGCTGCTGCTACGGGCGAACGGTGGT
>NZ_AKJG01000038.1 GCF_000282455.1 Pseudomonas sp. GM74 | reverse complement strand
GCCCCCATCAATCCCGAATACGGCGCCGTCACCAGCCACACTGGAATCCCCTTGAAGTAATCGCTCATGCAACCCTTGTCGGCGAAGCACCGGGCGAAACCGCTTTCGAGGAAGAAATCGGCAAAGCGCGGGATCACCCCGCCCACGATGTACACGCCACCGCGCCCACCGGTGGTCAGTACGTTGTTGCCCGCCACGCGACCGAGCCAGCAGCAGAACTGCTCAAGCACTTCCACGGCAATCGGGTCGCCCGCCAGTCCGGCAGCGGTAATCGCTTCCGGCGTGTCGAGCACAGGCGTGTGCCCGTCCACCGCGCAGATCGCCCGATAGACACGCGGCAAGCCGCCGCCGCTCAGTGCCGTTTCGGCGCTGACATGGCCGATCTCGTTGAAAATGTGCTGCCACAATTGGGTTTCACGCGGGCTACTCAGGGGCAGATCGACGTGACCGCCCTCCCCCGGCAACGCAGCAAACCGGCCCTCGCCCAAATCGAGCAAGGTGCCGACGCCCAGGCCAGTGCCCGGGCCAATCACCACCGCCGGGCGCAACGGCTCCGGCGTGCCTTCGCAGACCACGCGGAATTCGCCGGACTGCAAACGGGTCATGCCCAGGGCCATGGCCGAGAAGTCATTGACCAGCAACAGTTGATCCACCTGCAAGGTCTGGCAGAAACCCTTGCGGCTCAGACGCCAGTGATTGTTGGTGAACTTGAACTCATCGCCACTGACGGGACCGGCCACCGACAGGCACACCGAACCGATCGAACCCGGCGCCAGCCCCAGACCGTTGAGGTAGAGGCTGATCGCCTCTTCCGGGCTGGGGAAGTCTGCCGTTGCCAGCACCTGGACCGACTCCAGCTGCTGGTTTTTCCACAACGCGAAACGTGCGTTGGTCCCACCGATGTCACCGACCAAAGCCAGTTTCAATTAAGCGTCTCCAGGGCAGAAGTGAAGGCGCTGGCGCCCTGCTCCGCCGAGCTGAAGGCCATGCGCATGAAACCGAACAGCTCGCGACCGGTGCCGATGTTGTTACCCAACAGGCCCTTGGCCGGTGTGCGCGCTGCGAATTCTTCGGCGTCCACCTTGAGTTCCAGGGTGCCTTTGACGCCATCGACGCGGATGATATCGCCCTCTTGCACCCGCGCCAAAGCGCCACCGACATAAGCTTCGGGGCTGACATGAATGGCCGCCGGAATTTTCCCCGACGCACCGGACATACGCCCGTCGGTCACCAGCGCGACTTTGAAGCCGCGATCCTGCAGCACGCCGAGGAACGGCGTCATCTTGTGCAGCTCCGGCATGCCGTTGGAGCGTGGACCCTGGAAGCGCATCACCGCGACAAAATCCTTCTCCAGCAAACCGGCCTTGAACGCATCGGCCAGGTCCTGCTGATCCTGGAACACCATGGCCGGCGCTTCGACGATCTGGTTTTCCACGGCTACGGCGGAGACTTTCATCACACCGCGACCGAGGTTGCCTTCCATCACCCGCAGGCCGCCCTCTGGCGAGAACGCACGGGCGACCGGACGCAGGATGCTTTCATCGAGGCTGTCGGTCACGCCTTCACGCCAGACCAACTGACCATTGTCGAGGAACGGCTCCTGGGTGTAGCGGCTCAGGCCGTGGCCCATCACGGTGTTGACGTTTTCGTGGAGCAGCCCGGCTTCCAGCAGTTCGCGAATCAGGAACGACATGCCGCCCGCGGCCTGGAAGTGGTTGATGTCGGCCTTGCCGTTCGGGTAGACGTGGCTCAGGGTCGGCACGACTTCGGAGAGGTCGGCCATGTCCTGCCAGGTCAACTGAATGCCCGCCGCCATGGCGATGGCCGGCATGTGCAGGGTGTGGTTGGTCGAGCCGCCGGTGGCGTGCAGCGCGACAATCGAGTTGACCAGGGAACGCTCGTCGACGATTTCGCCGATCGGCATGAAGTCACCGTTCTGCTTGGTCAGGCGCGTGACCTGGTGCGCGGCTTCGCGGGTCAAGGCGTCGCGCAACGGCGTGTTCGGGTTGACGAAGGACGCGCCCGGCAAGTGCAGGCCCATGACTTCCATCAGCAACTGGTTGGTGTTGGCGGTGCCGTAGAAGGTGCAGGTGCCAGGGCTGTGGTAGGACTTCATTTCCGATTCCAGCAGCTCCTCGCGGGTCGCCTTGCCTTCGGCGTACTTCTGGCGCACGTCGGCTTTCTGCTTGTTGGAAATGCCCGACACCATCGGCCCGCCCGGCACAAAGATCATCGGCAGATGGCCGAAGCGCAGCGCGCCCATCATCAGGCCCGGCACGATCTTGTCGCAGATGCCGAGCAGCAGCGCGCCATCGAACATGTTGTGAGACAGCGCCACGGCCGTGGACAACGCGATCACTTCGCGGCTCGGCAGGCTCAGTTCCATGCCTGGCTCGCCCTGGGTCACCCCATCGCACATGGCTGGCGTGCCACCGGCGAACTGGCCGACGGAGCCGATTTCGCGCAGGGCGTTTTTGATCAGTTCGGGGAAGACTTCGTACGGCTGGTGCGCCGAGAGCATGTCGTTATATGACGAAACTATCGCGATGTTGGCGGAGTTCATCATCCGCAGGCTGTGCTTGTCATCGCTGCCGCAACCGGCCACGCCATGGGCGAAGTTGGCGCATTGCAGCTTGCCGCGCATCGGACCGTCGCTGGCCGCACCGCGGATCAATGCAAGGTAGGCCTCGCGCGTGGCGCGGCTGCGGGCGATAAGCCGTTCAGTGACCTCAAGGACGCGGGGATGCATGTGTAGAACTCCAGGCTAACGGATGTGGCGACCTGATTGTCTATGCTGATCAAAGGCCGGTGTCGATGGGATGACGGACGGTTTATTTGACCATTCGGACCAGTTGATTCAGGTCACTCGTTGTAGATCGAACAAAATATTGCCATCAAAAAGGCTTGTTTTCTATTTTTTTACGAATAATCTTGTAATTCCAACAACAAAACGACGGTAGCGCCGCACTATGACTCTTCGAATCGCAATCAATGGTTTTGGCCGCATCGGCCGTAATGTCCTGCGCGCACTCTATACCCAGGGCTACCGTCAGGATCTGCAGATCGTTGCCATCAACGACCTTGGCGACAGCGCGATCAATGCTCATCTGCTCAAGTACGACACCGTTCACGGCACGTTCGATGCCGATGTCCAGCACGACCAGGAGAGCCTGACGGTCAACGGCGACCGCATTTCGGTCAGTGCCATCCGCAACCCGGCCGACCTGCCCTGGGCCGCGGAAAAGATTGATGTAGTGTTCGAATGCACCGGTCTATTCACCGACCGGGCCAAGGCCGCCGCGCATATTACGGCCGGCGCGCGCAAAGTCATCATCTCGGCCCCGGCCAAAGGCGCCGACGCTACCGTGGTTTACGGGGTGAACCACGACATTCTGCGCCAGTCGCACCAGATTATTTCCAACGCGTCGTGCACCACCAACTGCCTGGCCCCGGTGGCCCAGGTGCTGCATCGCGAGCTGGGCATCGAAAGCGGGCTGATGACCACCATCCACGCCTACACCAACGATCAGCACCTGACCGACGTCTATCACGTCGATCCGTACCGCGCCCGTTCGGCCACCCAGAACATGATCCCGAGCAAGACCGGTGCTGCCGAAGCGGTGGGCCTGGTGCTGCCGGAACTGGCGGGCAAATTGACCGGCATGTCGGTGCGCGTACCGGTGATCAATGTGTCGCTGGTGGACCTGACGGTGCAGCTCAAGCGCGAAGCGTCGGCCGATGAGGTCAATGCGCTGATGAAAGAAGCCAGCCAGCACTCGAAGATCCTTGGCTACAACACCCTGCCGCTGGTCTCCAGCGACTTCAACCACAACCCGCTGTCGTCGATCTTCGACGCCAACCACACCAAGTCCAGCGGCAAGCTGCTCAAGGTGCTGGCCTGGTATGACAACGAGTGGGGCTTCTCCAACCGCATGCTCGATAACTGCCTGGCGCTGTGTAACGCCGAGTAAAGCGCTGCCTATCCACCTGTAGGAGCTGCCGCAGGCTGCGATCTTTTGATCTTCGCTGAAAAACAAGATCAAAAGATCGCAGCCTGCGGCAGCTCCTACACAGGTATTTGCAACACCTCACAGGCGTCTGGAGCAGCATCAATGATCGGCATTACTTTTACGCAAAAGACCCTGGCGGCGCGCAAGCGTATCGCCCTGGTCGCCCATGACCACTGCAAGGTGTTCCTGCTGGACTGGGCCGAACGACAGAAAGACAGGCTGGCCCGGCATGATCTGGTCGCCACCGGCACCACGGGATTGTTGTTACAACAACGCCTCGACCTGCCCGTGGAGAGCATGATCAGTGGTCCGCTGGGTGGCGACCAGCAGCTCGGTGCGCAAATCGCCGAGCAACGGGTCGATATGCTGGTGTTCTTCTGGGACCCGTTCGAGCCACAACCCCACGACCCGGATATCAAGGCATTGCTGCGGGTCGCGGCCGTGTGGAACATCCCGGTGGCCTGCAACGAATGCAGCGCCGACTACCTGCTCAGCAGCCCGTTGATGGATCAGGCGCATACCCATCGGATTCCCGATTACGTGAGCTATTTGCAGGGTCGCGCGTAAAGCTTCTGTTATGTGCCAGTCTGATGCTGCTGACGCTCGAGCACGGCTGGCCGATCTACCTGGCAATTTCCGGGATGGGGCTGGGCAACCTGTGGATCTGGTCACGGCCGGAATCGCATCCTCAATCCACCTGAACTCCCCCCCACGCTTTTTCCTCTTTTTACCCGCATTTTCGGCACATTTTTCTGCGCAAACGTTCAACCACTACCGTTCGTCGGTACCCCATTCATGTAACCTGGCCTTCACGCCGATGTGCATTGATCGGCGCTAAATGGATTTAGCGAGTGAGCCGCAACGGCCCACAGCCAACACTTCATCCATTCGCGAGTTCGCCCTATGTTCGACTCACTGTCCATCCGCCTGAAAATCGTCCTGCTGTCCGGTCTGTGCCTGCTGGGGGTAGTCGCCCTGATAGTGGGCATGAACATCTACCAGACCAACCAGAACGATGATCTGGTCAGCGATTCCAGCAGCAGAATGCTCACCGCCAGTGTGCAGGACCTGCTGCAGGCCAAGGCCGCCGAGCAGGCGGTGCGGGTGCAGAAGACCTTCGGTGAAACCCTGACGGTGGTGACTGCCCTGGCGGACCAGATCCAGGACATGCGCAACCTGGCCGCCAAGCGTTCGCTCGAGCCCGGCGCCCTGCGTGAAGAGTTGAACCAGAGCCTGAAAACCGCCTTCGAGCGCAACAGCAAGGTGCTGGGGATCTGGCTGGCGTTCGAACCCAACGGCCTGGACGGCAAGGACAGCGAGTTCGTCGATGACGCGGCGCGCCAGTCCAACGAGATCGGTCGTTTCGCCACCTACTTCAGCCGTGCCGGTGGCGAAACGCTGAACACGATCATGGTCGAGGAGGACATGACCAAAACCACCCTGAACCTCAGCGGCACGCCGTACAACGTCTGGTACACCTGCCCTCGGGACAGCAAGCGTATCTGCCTGCTCGACCCCTATGCCGATACGGTCGGCAACAAGGAAATGTTGATGACCACCATTTCCGTGCCGCTGCTGGTGGATGGCAAGTCCATCGGCGTGGTCGGTATCGACATCGCCCTCGACGCCCTGCAAGCGGCGGCGGTCGACTCCCAGCGCGACCTGTTCAACAGTGCCGGGCACATGCTCATCGTTTCCGGCACCGGCGTGCTGGCCGCCTACAGTGTCGATGCCGGCAAAGTCGGCAAGAACATCGGCGACACCCTGGGCGGCGATGGCAAGGACATCCTGCAATTGCTCGCCAGTGGCGCGCCGAAGATTCTCCAGCAAGGCGACTTGATCCGCGCGGTGTACCCGGTCAGCCCGATCAGCGATGCCAAGGCCTGGGCCGTGGTGATCGACCTGCCGAAACAAGTGCTGCTGGCCGACTCGGTGAAGCTGCAAGCGGTACTCGACGATGCCCAGCAAAGCGGCACGATCAAGACGCTGTCGGTGGCGGTGATTGCCGGCCTGCTCGGGCTGTTGCTGATGTGGCTCACCGCATCCGGCGTGACCCGCCCGATCAACAGCGTGGCCGACATGCTCAAGGCAATTGCCAGTGGCGACGGCGACCTGACCCAGCGCCTGCACTACAGCAAGAAGGACGAACTGGGCGAACTGGTGAGCTGGTTCAACCGCTTCCTCGACAAGCTGCAACCGACCATCGCTCAGATCAAGCAAAGCATCACCGATGCCCGCGGCACCGCCGACCAGTCTTCGGAAATCGCCCGCCAGACCAGTGAAGGCATGCAGGTGCAGTTCCGCGAAATCGACCAGGTCGCCACCGCGTCCAACGAAATGAGCGCCACCGCCCACGATGTCGCCAACAGTGCCTCGAACGCGGCCAACGCGGCGAAAGGTGCCGACCAGTCGGCCCGCGACGGCATGTCGATCATCGAGCGCAGCACCCGCGACATCAATCAACTGGCCGAAGAAGTCAGCAAGGCCGTGACCGAAGTCGAAGCTCTCGCGGTCAACAGCGAGCAGATCGGTTCGGTGCTGGAGGTGATTCGCAGCATCGCTGAACAAACCAACCTGCTGGCGCTCAACGCCGCCATCGAAGCCGCCCGTGCCGGTGAAAGCGGTCGTGGCTTTGCGGTGGTCGCCGATGAAGTGCGCAACCTGGCCAAGCGTACCCAGGATTCGGTGGAAGAAATTCGCCTGGTGATCGAACGCATCCAGAGCGGCACCCGCGGCGTGGTCGCCACCATGCACTCAAGCCAGACCCAGGCCCACAGCAATGCCGGGCAGATCCAGCAGGCGGTCCAGGCCTTGGGCAAGATCAGCGACGCGGTCACTGTGATCAGCGACATGAACCTGCAAATCGCCAGCGCCGCCGAGCAGCAAAGCGCCGTCGCCGAAGAGGTCAACCGCAACGTCTCGGCGATCCGCACCGTCACCGAAACCCTGACCGGCCAAGCCACCGAATCGGCGCAGATCAGCAGCCAGCTCAACACCCTGACCACCCACCAGATGAAGTTGATGGATCAGTTCCGGGTGTAAGCAGCACCACCGGAAACTGTGGGAGCGGGCTTGCTCGCGAATGCGGTGTATCAGTCACCATCATCGTTGAATGATGGATCGTATTCGCGAGCAAGCCCGCTCCCACAGGTTTCATCTGGCTTGTCACCTGATTTGATCTAAGATCTGGCTCTCGCTCCGGAGAGCCCTTCGATGACTGATCTGCTCACGTCCATTCAAGCCGCACTCGGTTTGCCTCACACCCCGATTCCATTCACGTCCAGCGGCGCCCTGCCCTCGGCGTTTGCCGTCACGGATCTGGCCTGCGCCAGCATCGCTGCCGCAGGCCAGGCCGCCAGCGAACTGCTGCATCAGCAAACCGGGCTCCTGCCCGACCTTGAAGTTGACCGACGCCTCGCATCATTCTGGTTCGCGACCTCCATTCGCCCGCTTGGCTGGAGCGTTCCGCCGCTATGGGACCCGGTGGCCGGTGACTACGCCACCCGCGATGGCTGGATTCGCCTGCACACCAACGCGCCCCATCACCGCGCCGCTGCTGAAAGCGTGCTCGGCGCCTGTACCGACCGCGCAGCGATGGCCGGCAAAGTGGCTCGATGGGCGAACAGCGAACTGGAGCAGGCGGTGGTCGATGCCGGTGGCTGTGCCGCCGAAATGCGCACCCGGGAACAATGGCAGACCCATCCTCAAGGCCAGGCAGTGAATGCCGAACCCTTGATTCAATTCGCCAACTACCCAAGCCAGCGCCGCAAACCGTGGACAGCTTCAGTTGCTCGCCCACTGGCCGGCATCAAGGTGCTGGACTTGACCCGAGTATTGGCAGGCCCCATCGCCAGTCGCTTTCTGGCAGGCCTGGGCGCCGATGTCTTGCGCATCGATCCGCCGACCTGGAACGAGCCAGGGGTGGTGCCGGAAGTCACTTTGGGAAAACGCTGCGCGCGTCTTGATCTGAACGACAAATCCGACCGCGCCGTATTCGAATGCCTGCTCAAGGACGCCGACATGCTGCTCCACGGCTATCGTGCCGATGCACTGGAGCGACTTGGCTTGGGCATGATTGAGCGCCGGCAACTGAACCCCGGTCTGATCGACGTTTGCCTCAACGCTTATGGCTGGAGCGGCCCCTGGCAAAACCGACGGGGCTTCGACAGCCTGGTGCAGATGAGCAGTGGCATTGCCGAAGCGGGCATGCGCTGGAAGCAGGCAGACAAGCCGACGCCATTGCCGGTGCAAGCCCTCGATCACGCCACCGGGTACTTGATGGCGGCCAGTGCGATCAGATTGTTGGCACAACGGTTGAGCGACGGTACAGGCGGCTCGGCGCGATTGTCGTTGGCGCGTACGGCGAAGTTGTTGATCGAGGCGGGGGCCGGGGCCGATGAGCCGTTGCGGGCAGAGGATCAAAAGGATCAGGGAATGGTGGTGGAGCAGACGCCGTGGGGGCCGGCGTATCGGTTGCATGTGCCGCTTAAGATGACGGGGACACCGTTGCAATGGACATTGCCAGCAACTGATTTGGGTTCACATCGCGCGCAGTGGTGGTGACCGTCAGATCGCCTTCGCGGGCAAGCCCGCTCCCACAGGGACTGCGTTTTTCCTGACTTTCGCGATCAAATGTGGGAGCGGCGGTGCGGCGATCCGACTTGCCCGCGAAGGCGTCAGGACTGTCAGTACAAATTCCGGATCAGCTCAGTCCGCCCGACTCAACGAAGTCCACAGCAACTGCGCCGCATACCCTCGCCAGGGCCGCCATGGTTCAGCTCGCGCCAAAAGCTGCCGCGCCGTCACCGGCCCCCCTTCCAGCGCCACCAACGCATTGATCAGCCCAACATCACCATTGGGAAACCCATCCATCTCCCGCAACTGTCGCAACGCAATGTACTGCGCCGTCCAGTCACCAACCCCGTGCAAGGCCAGCAACCGCGCTACGCCCCCCTCCCGCCCGGACTCGAACAGTCGCGGATCATCGAGTAATGCCTGAGCCAATCCCGACAATGTCCGGCCTCGGCTTTTCGGCATGCCCAGCGTCGCCAGATCCGCCCCCGCCAGCACCTCAGCCGTAGGAAACACATGGCTCAATCCCGGCTGCGGTGAACTTAATGGCACACCGTATTGCGCCACCAACTTCCCCGCCAACCGGATCGCCGCCACTACCGTAATCTGCTGCCCCAACACCGCACGGATCGCCAGTTCCAGCCCATCCCACGCCCCCGGCACTCGCAACCCGGGACGTTCGGCAATCAACCGTGCCATCAGCGGATCAACCGCCAGGTGTCGGTGAATCGTGCACAGGTCGGCATCCAGGTCGAACATCCGCCGCAGCCTTGCGACAATTTCAGGTACGGCGCCCGGGTCAGGAAAGTCCAGGCTCAGCTCAAGTGCATGGGATGCGGCAGACCGGATCGAAAACGTACCGTGAACGCCATGCAAGTCGATGCTGCGCGAGTAGACACCTTCGACCACCGTTTCCAGGCCAGCAATCGCTCGCGCCGACAAGAACCCCAGCAAAGCAGGCCAGTCCAGGGGCGGCTGGTACGCCAGCAGCAACCTCACAGACTGAGCACCCCGCTGTACAACCCATAGGCCGCCAACCCCGCACCACCGATGACACAGGTAAAAATGCCTTTCTCGACGACCGTGAACAGCGGCTTGCCCTGCTCATTACGAGCCTTGGCAAACAGGATCACACCCGGTGCATACAGCAAGGCCGACAGCAGCAAATACTTCAGGCCGCCGGCATACAGCAACCACACCGCGTAGCCCAGGGCGATGCCACCGATCAGCAAGTCCTTGATCCGCTCGGCGGGAGCCTGTTGGTAGGTTTCACCCCGCGCGCACAACAACACCGCATAGGCCGCCGACCACAGGTACGGCACCAGAATCATCGAAGACGCCAGATAAATCAGACTGGTGTAGGTGCCGGCGGAAAACAGGGTGATCAGCAAGAACAGCTGGATCATCGAGTTGGTCAGCCACATCGCGTTGACCGGCACACGGTTGGCGTTTTCCTTGGTCAGGAATGCCGGCATGGTCTTGTCTTTCGCCGTGGCGAACAGGATTTCGGCGCACAGCAGCGCCCAGGATAACAACGCCCCCAACAGCGAAATCGCCAGGCCGACACTGATCAGCAACGCGCCCCAGGGGCCGACGATATGTTCAAGCACAGCCGCCAGCGAGGGGTTCTGCAGTTTCGCCAGTTGCGGCTGGGTCATGATCCCCAGCGACAGCACATTCACCAGCACCAGCAGCGCCAACACCCCAATGAACCCGATCACCGTCGCCCGGCCCACGTCGGAACGTTTCTCCGCCCGGGCCGAATAGACACTGGCGCCCTCGATACCGATGAACACGAACACGGTGACCAGCATCATGTGCCGGACCTGATCCATCACGCTGCCGAACTCCGGGTTGTTGCGCCCCCAGATATCGAGGGTAAAGATGTCCGCCTTGAACGCCACGGCGGCGATCACGATGAACATGATCAGCGGCACGATCTTGGCCACGGTGGTCACCTGGTTGATGAACGCCGCCTCCTTGATCCCGCGCATCACCACAAAATGCACGGTCCAGAGCAGCACCGAAGCGCAGACGATGGCGATCGGCGTGTTGCCTTCGCCAAAGACCGGAAAGAAATAACCGAGGGTGCTGAACAGCAGTACGAAGTAACCGACGTTGCCCAGCCAGGCGCTGATCCAGTACCCCCAGGCCGAAGAAAAGCCCATGTAGTCGCCGAACCCGGCCTTGGCATAGGCGTACACCCCGGAGTCCAGCTCCGGCTTGCGATTGGCCAGGGTCTGGAACACAAACGCGAGGGTCAGCATGCCGACGGCAGTGATTGCCCAACCGATCAGGATCGCCCCGGCATCGGCCCTGGCCGCCATGTTTTGTGGCAGGGAAAATATCCCGCCGCCAATCATCGACCCCACCACCAACGCGATCAATGCACTCAGGCGAAGCTTGCTCGGTGATTGCGACATCGTTGCATCTCCATTTCTCCGAGGGGGCGACAAGTGCCGCGAGATCGTCACATATCGGACGTCAACTAAACTGTTGAAGCGTAATAACGTTTATTGGATAACGCCAACCTATGTCTTTTTACTTGCACAAAACGGCTATTAGAGGCGCCGATATAATCATTTGTTGTATACGCTTTTCCAATACATCCATTTTGTACAAAAAACCCACGGAGAAGATTGGCGAATTCTGAAAAACCAACTAGCGTCATAATTCGAAACAAAACACAAAATAACTGAAACAACCTACAAAAAGGCTCTAGAACAAGCATTACAAGCAGCCGCCTTGCAAATGATGGCACTCCGCCAACAAACTCGGGACGCTCTCATTTAATGATCCAAGTCAGCTGATTGGATAGCCAACGGACTTAGTCTGTTGCCTCTCTTCTCCTGCATTGGAGTCATGCAATGTCTGAAGCTCCCGGAAAACTCAAACTCGGCGCACTGGTTGCATTAGTCGTCGGTTCGATGATTGGTGGCGGGATCTTTTCCTTGCCGCAAAACATGGCCGCCAGCGCGGATGTCGGCGCCATTCTGATCGGTTGGGCAATCACTGCCGTCGGCATGCTCACCCTGGCGTTCGTATTCCAGACCCTGGCCAACCGCAAACCCGATCTTGATGGCGGGGTATACGCCTACGCCAAGGCCGGTTTCGGCGACTACATGGGCTTCTCGTCCGCCTGGGGGTACTGGATCAGTGCCTGGCTGGGCAACGTTGGCTACTTCGTTTTGCTGTTCAGCACCCTCGGCTACTTCTTTCCGCTATTTGGGGAGGGGAATACCCCTGCTGCCGTGATCGGTGCCTCGGTGCTGCTCTGGGCCGTACATTTCCTCGTACTGCGAGGAATAAAGGAAGCAGCGTTCATCAACCTGGTGACCACCATCGCCAAGATTGTGCCGCTGGTGCTGTTCATGTTGATCGCGTTGTTCGCCTTCAAACTGGACATCTTCACCGCCGACATCTGGGGCCTCAAGAACCCTGACCTGGGCAGCGTGATGGACCAGGTGCGCAAAATGATGCTGGTCACCGTGTGGGTGTTCATCGGCATCGAAGGCGCGAGCATCTTTTCGGCCCGGGCGGAAAAACGCAGCGACGTGGGTAAGGCCACCGTGATCGGCTTCGTCACCGTGCTGCTGTTTTTGGTCCTGGTGAATGTGCTGTCGCTGGGGATCATGACCCAGCCGGAGCTGGCCAAACTGCAAAACCCGTCGATGGCCGCCGTGCTGGAGCACGTGGTGGGTCACTGGGGCGCGGTGCTGATCAGCGTAGGTTTGATCATCTCGTTGCTGGGGGCATTGCTGTCGTGGGTGCTGCTGTGCGCGGAGATCATGTTCGCCGCCGCCAGGGACCACACCATGCCGGCGTTTTTGCGCAAGGAAAACGCCAACCATGTCCCGGTCAACGCCCTGTGGCTGACCAACGCCATGGTGCAGGTATTCCTGATCATCACGCTGTTCTCGGCCAGCACTTACCTGTCGCTGATCTACCTCGCCACCTCGATGATTCTGGTGCCGTACCTGTGGTCGGCAGCCTACGCGTTGCTGCTGGCGGTCCGCGGCGAAACCTACGAAGGCGCGGCGGGCGAGCGGCAGAAGGATCTCGTCATCGGTGCCGTGGCCCTGGTCTACGCGATCTGGCTGCTGTACGCAGGCGGCATCAAGTACCTGCTGCTGTCCGCCCTGCTCTATGCCCCCGGCGTGATCCTGTTTGCCAAGGCTAAGCTTGAAGTAAACAAACCGGTTTTCACCAATGTCGAGAAGCTGATTTTCGCGGCGGTGGTCGTCGGCGCCCTGGTGGCGGCCTACGGCCTCTATGACGGCTTCTTGACTCTGTAACCACCCTGTTTTGTCATCTGGAGGATCACTGTAATGACCAAGGAAAAAGTTAAGTACGGCGTCCATTCCGAAGCCGGCAAACTGCGCAAAGTCATGGTTTGCTCCCCAGGGCTTGCCCATCAGCGGCTGACCCCGAACAACTGCGATGAACTGCTGTTCGATGATGTGCTGTGGGTGGCCCAGGCCAAACGCGACCACTTCGACTTCGTCACCAAGATGCGCGAACGCAACATCGATGTACTGGAAATGCACAACCTGCTGACGGACATCGTCGCCATCCCCGAAGCCCTGGACTGGATTCTGGAACGCAAGATCACCGCCAACTCGGTGGGGCTGGGCCTTATCAATGAAACCTCGTCGTGGCTGCGCAGCCTGGAGCCGCGCAAGATCGCCGAGTTCCTGATCGGCGGTGTCTCGGGTGACGACTTGCCCACCAGTTTCGGCGGCAAGGCCATCGAGATGTTCCGCGACTTCCTGGGCAACTCCAGCTTCATCCTGCCGCCGCTGCCCAACACCCAGTTCACCCGCGATACCACCTGCTGGATCTACGGTGGCGTCACCCTCAACCCGATGTACTGGCCGGCGCGCCGGCAGGAAACCCTGCTGACCACCGCCATCTACAAGTTCCACCCCGAGTTCACCAACGCCGATTTCCAGATCTGGTACGGCGACCCGGACAAGGACCACGGCAACTCCACCCTTGAGGGCGGTGATGTGATGCCGATCGGCAACGGCGTGGTGTTGATCGGCATGGGCGAACGCTCGTCGCGCCAGGCCATTGCCCAACTGGCGGTGAACCTGTTCAAGAACAAAGCCGTGGAGAAAGTGATCGTCGCCGGCCTGCCGAAATCCCGTGCGGCAATGCACCTGGACACGGTGTTCAGCTTCTGCGATCGCGACCTCGTCACGATCTTCCCGGAAGTGGTGAACCAGATTGTCGCCTTCACCCTGCGTCCCGATGAAAGCAAAGCGGGTGGCATCGACATCCGCCGCGAAGAAACCAACTTCCTCGACACTGTGGCCCAGGCCCTCAACCTCAAGGCCCTGCGTGTGGTGGAAACCGGCGGCAACAGCTTCGCCGCCGAACGCGAGCAGTGGGACGACGGCAACAACGTGGTAGCCGTGGAGCCCGGCGTGGTCATCGGCTACGACCGCAATACCTACACCAACACCCTGATGCGCAAGGCCGGGGTGGAAGTCATCACCATCAGCGCCGGCGAACTCGGCCGGGGACGGGGCGGCGGCCATTGCATGACCTGCCCGATCATCCGCGATCCGATTGACTACTAACCTATTAGCCTTGGCCCGCGCTTACCGAGTTCGGGCCAAGGGGATAACCGACACCTTAGGAGATCCAAAATGGCGTTCAATATTCATAACCGCAATCTGCTGAGCCTGGAACACCACACCCCTCGCGAATTGCGCTACCTGCTCGACCTGTCCCGCGACCTCAAGCGTGCCAAGTACACCGGCACCGAACAGCAACATCTCAAGGGCAACAACATCGCGCTGATCTTCGAAAAAACCTCGACCCGCACCCGCTGTGCGTTCGAAGTTGCAGCCTATGACCAGGGCGCCAACGTCACCTATATCGACCCGAACTCCTCGCAGATCGGTCACAAGGAAAGCATGAAGGACACCGCCCGCGTGCTCGGGCGCATGTATGACGCCATCGAATACCGTGGCTTCAAGCAGGAAATCGTCGAGGAGTTGGCCAAGTTCGCCGGCGTACCGGTGTTCAACGGCCTGACCGACGAGTATCACCCGACACAAATGATCGCCGACGTGCTGACCATGCGTGAACACGCCGACAAGCCGATCCATGAAATCAGCTACGCCTATCTGGGCGACGCGCGTAACAACATGGGCAACTCGTTGCTGCTGATCGGCGCCAAGCTCGGCATGGACGTGCGCATCTGCGCCCCGAAAGCCCTGTGGCCGGCGGACGACCTGGTGGCTCGCTGCAAAAAATATGGAGAGGAAAGCGGCGCGCGCATCACTCTCACCGAAGATCCGAAAGCCGCCGTCAAGGGCGTGGATTTCATCCACACCGATGTATGGGTATCGATGGGCGAGCCGGTCGAAGCCTGGGCCGAGCGCATCCAGCAACTGCTGCCGTATCAGGTCAACGCCGAACTGATGAAAGCCACCGGCAACCCGCGCACCAAGTTCATGCACTGCCTGCCGGCGTTCCACAACTGTGATACCAAAGTCGGCAAACAGATTGCCGAGCAGTACCCGCACCTGAGCAACGGCATCGAAGTGACCGATGACGTGTTCGAGTCGCCGGCCTGCATCGCCTTCGAGCAAGCGGAAAACCGCATGCACACCATCAAGGCGATTCTGGTATCGACCCTGGCTGACCTGTAACGGCTGACTCGGCTCCCACTGACGGAAAAGGGTCAATGTGGGAGCGGGCTTGCTCGCGATAGCGGTGTATCAGGCAACAATGATGTCGACTGACACTCCGCTTTCGCGAGCAAGCCCGCTCCCACACTGGTCCGGGTTCCACAGAAAGACCGCGTTGCTTGCAACCTCTTTGTTTAGAAGGACTAGCACCATGCGTATCGTCGTTGCTCTGGGCGGTAATGCCCTGCTCCGCCGGGGCGAACCCATGACCGCTGACAACCAGCGCGCCAACATCCGGATCGCCACCGAACAGATCGCCAAGATCCATCCCGGCAACCAACTGGTCATCGCCCACGGCAATGGCCCTCAGGTCGGCCTGCTGTCGTTGCAGGCGGCGGCCTACACCTCGGTTTCGCCCTATCCGCTGGACGTGCTCGGTGCCGAGACCGAAGGCATGATCGGCTACATCATCGAACAGGAACTGGGCAACCTGCTGGACTTCGAAGTGCCCTTCGCGACCCTGCTGACCCAGGTCGAAGTCGATGCCAACGACCCGGCGTTCAAGAACCCGACCAAACCCATCGGCCCTGTCTATACCAAGGATGAGGCTCAAGCACTGGCCGCCGAGAAAGGCTGGGCCATTGCCCCGGACGGCGACAAATACCGTCGTGTGGTTGCCAGCCCGAAACCGAAACGCATCTTCGAAATCCGTCCGATCAAATGGCTGCTGGAAAAAAGCAGCATCGTGATCTGCGCCGGAGGTGGTGGCATTCCGACCATGTATACCTCGCCCGGTAAACTCGAGGGCGTCGAAGCGGTCATCGACAAAGACCTGTGCTCGGCGCTGCTGGCCGAACAGCTTGAAGCCGATCTGCTGGTGATCGCCACCGACGTCAACGCCGCCTTCATCGACTTTGGCAAACCCACGCAGAAAGCCATCGCCCAGGCCCACCCCGACGAAATGGAAAAACTCGGCTTCGCCGCCGGCTCCATGGGACCGAAGGTGCAGGCAGCCTGCGAATTCGCGCGCCATACTGGAAAAGTGGCGGTGATTGGCTCGCTCGCGGACATCGAAGCGATCGTCCAGGGCAAGGCCGGTACGCGCATCAGTACGGCGACACCGGGCATCAGCTATCAGTAACCGAAACTTCGGGGGCAGGCCTGGGGCCTGCCCTGATTCAAGACATTTTGAAGGAGAGTCAACAATGGCAACGTTCGAGCCGGGTCACCTGCACATCGAGCGGCACGCGCTGAACAAGGATGACGTCAGCTACAACATCTACCTCGACTATGAAGTCAGCCAGGATCCCAAGGAAGGCAAAGGGATGCTGTTCAAGATGCACGGCAGCATTCAGAACAAAGACATGAGCGAGTCGTTCTTCCTGCCCAAGGACATGGCCTACAACTTCGCCAGCAACGTCACCAAGATTGCCGAGAAGTACGGCATCCCGAAAACCCACAGCAACATCGGTTCGGTCCACAAGCATTACGACGCGATGTTCGAAGATGTGCGGGTGCAGTTGAACATGAAATCGGGCGACCCGGTCAAACCCGAGCATCTGGAGTAACCCAGCCTCCAAATGAAAGCTGTACCTGTGGGAGCGAGCTTGCTCGCGATAGCGGCCTGTCATCCAACATTGATGTTGACTGACACACTGCTATCGCGAGCAAGCTCGCTCCCACAGAGGGTAATGTCGTCCTGAATATCGGCGGTACATTTCACCATTAGCCCGCCCCAAGGCATACTTGCCACCCTTCGCACTGCAGAACCCAAGACCGCCCCATGCGTATCCACGTCAGCTTCATCGACCGCGTCGGTATCACCCAGGAAGTCCTGGCCCTGCTCGGCGGGCGCAATCTGAACCTGGATGCGGTGGAAATGGTCCCGCCCAATGTGTATATCGACGCCCCGACCCTGAGCCCGCAAGTGCTCGAGGAACTGCGCGATGCCCTGTTCAGCGTGCGTGGCGTGCAAGCGGTGACGGTGGTCGACATCCTGCCCGGCCAGCGCCGGCACTTGCAGCTCGACGCCTTGCTGGCCGCCATGACCGACCCGGTGCTGGCACTGGACAGCGACGGCAAGGTACTACTGGCCAATCCGGCCCTGATCGCCCTGTACGGCCGCGAGCCGGACGGTGAAAGCGTGGGCGACCTGTTTGCCGACCCGGCCTTGCTCGACGCCCTGCTCGAACACGGCTTTCGCCTGCCGCTGCGGGAAATCACCGTCAACGGCCAGACCCTGTTGCTTGACGCCACACCGATCACCGACGCCGGCGCTCTGCTGACCCTGTACCAACCGAACCGCATCGGCGAACGCCTTTCCGCGTTGCACCATGACCACGCCGAAGGTTTCGATGCCCTGCTCGGCGAGTCCCCAGTGATCCGCACCCTCAAGGCGCGCGCCCAGCGGGTGGCGGCCCTCGATGCACCGCTGTTGATCCAGGGTGAAACCGGCACCGGCAAGGAACTGGTGGCCCGCGCCTGCCACGCCATCAGCGCCCGGCACAGCTCACCCTTTCTGGCGTTGAACTGCGCGGCATTGCCGGAGAACCTCGCCGAAAGTGAACTGTTCGGCTATGCCCCTGGCGCCTTCACCGGCGCACAACGGGGTGGTAAGCCGGGGCTGATGGAATTGGCCAACCAGGGCACGGTGTTTCTCGATGAGATCGGCGAGATGTCGCCCTATTTGCAGGCCAAATTGCTGCGTTTCCTCAACGACGGCAGTTTTCGCCGGGTCGGCGGTGACCGTGAGGTCAAGGTCAACGTACGGATCCTCAGCGCGACCCACCGCGACCTGGAAAAAATGGTCAGCGAAGGCCTGTTCCGCGAAGACCTGTTCTATCGCCTCAACGTCCTCAACGTCGAAGTGCCGCCCCTGCGCGAGCGCGGCCAGGACATCCTGCTGCTGGCCCGCTACTTCATGCAGCAAGCCTGTGCGCAGATCCAGCGCCCGATCTGTCGCCTGGCGCCGGGCACTTACCCGGCGCTTTTGGGCAACCGCTGGCCGGGCAACGTACGGCAATTGCAGAACGTGATCTTCCGCGCCGCGGCGATTTGTGAAAGTAGCCTGGTGGACATCGGCGACCTCGACATCGCCGGCACCTCGGTGGCCCGCCAGAGCGACCATGACGTCGACAGCCTGGAACAGGCCATGGACGAGTTCGAGAAAACCCTGCTGGAAAAACTCTACGCCAGCTATCCCTCGACCCGGCAACTGGCGACCCGCCTGCAAACCTCCCACACGGCGATTGCCCATCGGTTGCGCAAGTACGGCATACCCGGCAAGGCCTGAGGCCTGACACCGAACAAACCTGTGGGAGCGGGCTTGCTCCGGGCGGCGTTCCGACGAATGCGTAGTGTCAGACAGCATTGATATCGACTGATACACCGCCTTCGCGAGCAAGCCCGCTCCCACAGGTTCACCTCCAGTCTGAAAACCGCGTCAAAAACGACCTCCACCTGTACTGAAAGCGCTACAGTGGAACGATATCGCTACACCCCTCTCCGATCACGGCTGTGCAAGGCTTTGATCCACCTCGGCTTTTATCATTGGCATATGCCGTATCGATTTCGCTACAACGATTGATTTTCAGCCTTTGTCGAAACCACCTAAAACATTGATCAATAACCATAAAAACAACGTTGGCCGCGTTCTTGCTATGTACTCCCCCATAACCCGGGCATCGCCCAAGCATTCAATCGCGTCCACCAGACGAGTCTGGCCCCTTAGGAGTTTCCATGAGCGAGTTGCGTTTTACTGAAGATCACGAATGGCTGCGCACCGAAGCTGACGGCAGCGTCACGGTCGGCATCACCGCTTTCGCACAGAACGCCCTGGGCGACGTGGTTTTCGTTCAACTGCCTGAGCTGCAGTCCTACGACAAAGGCGCCGAAGCCGCCACCGTGGAATCGGTAAAGGCTGCCAGCGGCGTGTACATGCCACTGGACGGCGAAGTGCTGGAAGTGAACCCGGCCCTGGACAGCAGCCCTGAACTGGTCAACGAAGATCCGCTGGGCGAAGGCTGGTTCTTCCGCTTCCAGCCAAGCGACGCCTCGGCAGTCGCCCAACTGCTGGATCAGGACGCCTACGACCGCCTGATCAAAGCGCAAGCCGAAGCCTGAGGAGCGATGACATGACCAATGTGAATCCTGCTGTTGTAAATGTAAGTACTGCCAACGAATTTATCGCCCGTCACATCGGCCCGCGCGCCGGTGACGAGCAAGCCATGCTCAACAGCCTCGGTTTCGACTCCCTGGAAGCCCTGAGCGCCAGCGTGATTCCCGACAGCATCAAGGGCACCAGCGTCCTCGGCCTGGAAGACGGCTTGAGCGAAGCCGATGCCCTGGCCTTGATCAAGTCCATCGCGACTAAAAACCAGCTGTTCAAGACCTTCATCGGCCAGGGTTACTACGGCACCCACACGCCGTCGCCGATCCTGCGCAACCTGCTGGAAAACCCGGCCTGGTACACCGCCTACACCCCGTACCAGCCAGAAATTTCCCAGGGTCGTCTCGAAGCGCTGCTGAACTTCCAGACCCTGATCAGCGACCTCACCGGCCTGCCGATCGCCAACGCCTCGCTGCTGGACGAAGCCACCGCCGCTGCCGAAGCCATGACCTTCTGCAAACGCCTGAGCAAGAACAAGGGCAGCCACGCCTTCTTCGCCTCCGTGCATTGCCACCCGCAGACCCTCGACGTACTGCGCACCCGTGCCGAGCCTTTGGGCATCGACGTGGTGGTTGGCGACGAGCGCGAGCTGACCGACGTGACGCCATTCTTCGGCGCACTGCTGCAATACCCGGCAAGCAACGGTGACCTGTTCGATTACCGCGAGCTGACCGAACGCTTCCACGCCGCCAACGCCCTCGTTGCCGTGGCTGCCGACCTGCTGGCCCTGACCGTGCTGAGCGCCCCGGGCGAATTCGGCGCCGACGTGGCCATCGGCAGCGCACAGCGCTTCGGCGTGCCGCTGGGCTTCGGTGGCCCGCACGCGGCGTACTTCTCCACCAAGGACGCGTTCAAGCGTGACATGCCGGGCCGTCTGGTCGGTGTTTCCGTAGACCGTTTCGGCAACCCGGCCCTGCGCCTGGCCATGCAGACCCGCGAGCAACACATCCGTCGCGAGAAAGCCACATCGAACATCTGCACCGCGCAAGTGTTGCTGGCCAACATCGCCAGCATGTACGCCGTGTACCACGGTCCAAAAGGCCTGACACAGATCGCCAATCGCGTGCATCACCTGACCGCAATCCTGGCCAAAGGCTTGAGCGCATTGGGCCTGAACGTCGAGCAAGCGAGCTTCTTCGACACCCTGACCGTGAAGACCGGCGCCCACACCGCCGCCCTGCACGACAAGGCACACGCCCAGCGCATCAACCTGCGCGTGGTCGATGGCGAACGCCTGGGCCTGTCCCTGGACGAAACCACCACTCAAGCCGACGTTGAAACCCTGTGGAGCCTGCTGTCCGACGGCAAGGCCCTGCCGGACTTCGCCGTCCTCGCTGCGTCGGTGCAAAGCGCCATCCCGGCCACGCTGGTACGTCAGTCGCCAATCCTCAGCCACCCGGTGTTCAACCGTTATCACTCGGAAACCGAGCTGATGCGCTACCTGCGCAAACTGGCGGACAAGGACCTGGCGCTGGACCGCACCATGATCCCGCTGGGTTCGTGCACCATGAAACTCAACGCCGCCAGCGAAATGATCCCGGTGACCTGGGCCGAGTTCGGCGCCCTGCACCCGTTCGCCCCGGCCGAGCAAAGCGCCGGTTATCAGCAACTGACCGACGAACTGGAAGCCATGCTGTGCGCTGCGACCGGCTACGACTCGGTATCCTTGCAACCGAACGCCGGCTCCCAAGGTGAATACGCCGGTCTGCTGGCGATCCGTGCCTACCACCAGAGCCGTGGCGAAGACCGTCGCGACATCTGCCTGATCCCGTCGTCGGCCCACGGCACCAACCCGGCCACTGCACAAATGGCCGGCATGCGCGTGGTCGTGACCGCCTGCGATGCCCGTGGCAACGTTGATATCGAAGATCTGCGCGCCAAGGCCATCGAGCACCGCGAACACCTCGCCGCGCTGATGATCACCTACCCGTCGACCCACGGCGTGTTCGAAGAAGGCATCCGCGAAATCTGCGGCATCGTTCATGACAACGGCGGCCAGGTGTACATCGACGGCGCCAACATGAACGCCATGGTCGGCCTCTGCGCGCCGGGCAAGTTCGGCGGCGACGTCTCGCACCTGAACCTGCACAAGACCTTCTGCATCCCCCACGGCGGTGGCGGCCCGGGTGTCGGCCCGATCGGTGTGAAATCGCACCTGGCGCCATTCCTGCCGGGCCACGCACAGATGGAGCGCAAGGAAGGCGCCGTTTGCGCGGCACCGTTCGGCAGCGCGAGCATCCTGCCGATCACCTGGATGTACATTCGCATGATGGGTGGCGCGGGTCTCAAGCGTGCTTCGCAGCTGGCGATCCTCAATGCCAACTACATCTCCCGTCGCCTCGAAGAGCACTACCCGGTTCTGTACACCGGCAGCAACGGCCTGGTGGCGCACGAGTGCATCCTCGACCTGCGCCCACTGAAAGACAGCAGCGGCATCAGCGTCGATGACGTGGCCAAGCGCCTGATCGACTTCGGCTTCCACGCACCGACCATGTCGTTCCCGGTGGCCGGCACGCTGATGATCGAGCCAACCGAAAGCGAATCCAAGGAAGAACTGGACCGCTTCTGCGACGCCATGATCCGCATCCGTGAAGAAATCCGCGCGGTGGAAAACGGCACCCTGGACAAGGACGACAACCCGCTGAAAAACGCGCCGCACACCGCCAAGGAGCTGGTGGGCGAGTGGTCGCACCCGTACAGCCGTGAGCAAGCGGTGTACCCGGTTGCATCGCTGATCGAAGGCAAGTACTGGCCGCCGGTCGGTCGCGTCGACAACGTGTTCGGCGATCGCAACCTGGTCTGCGCCTGCCCGTCGATCGAAAGCTACGCTTAAACCAATGAGGGGGTGGATTGATCCGCCCCCGATTTCCAGAACACCCCACAACCCTGTGGGAGCGAGCTTGCTCGCGATGACGGACTGACAGCCACCATCAATGTCGACTGAACGTCCGCTATCGCGAGCAAGCTCGCTCCCACAGGGATCTGTGCCAAGTCTTATGTTCCGTGAATTCCTATAACAAGAAACCGGAGAACCACCATGTCGTTAAGCGTGTTCGACCTGTTCAAGATTGGCATCGGCCCCTCCAGCTCACACACCGTCGGCCCGATGCGCGCCGCTGCGCGTTTCGTCGAAGGTTTGCGCCGCGAAAACCTGCTTGAAGCCACCACCTGCGTCAAAGTCGAGCTGTACGGTTCGCTCGGCGCCACCGGCAAAGGCCACGGCAGTGACAAGGCTGTGTTGCTTGGCCTGGAAGGCGAACACCCGGACACCGTTGACACCGAAACCGTCGCTGCGCGCCTGCAAGAGATTCGCGGCAACGGTCGCTTGAACCTGCTCGGCGAACACAGCATTGCGTTCAACGAGAAAGAACACCTGGCGATGATTCGCAAACCCTTGCCCTATCACCCCAACGGCATGATTTTCCGCGCCTTCGACGCAGCGGGCCTGCAGATCCGCAGTCGCGAGTACTACTCGGTCGGCGGCGGTTTTGTGGTCGATGAGGACGCCGCAGGCGCCGACCGCATCGTCGAAGACGCCACGCCCCTGACCTTCCCCTTCAAAAGCGCCAAGGACCTGCTCGCTCATTGCGTCAAATACGGGCTGTCGATCAGCCAGGTGATGCTGACCAACGAAAGCGCCTGGCGTCCGGAAGCGGAAACCCGCGCCGGCCTGCTGAAAATCTGGCAAGTAATGCAGGACTGCGTCGCCGCAGGATGCCGCAATGAAGGCATCCTGCCCGGCGGGCTGAAGGTCAAGCGCCGGGCCGCGGCGCTGCATCGGCAATTGTGCAAGAACCCGGAATCGTCATTGCGCGATCCGCTGTCGGTGCTGGACTGGGTCAACCTGTACGCCCTGGCCGTCAACGAAGAAAACGCCAACGGCGGGCGCGTGGTTACGGCGCCCACCAATGGTGCGGCCGGGATCATTCCGGCGGTGCTGCATTACTACATGCGGTTTATTACCGGTGCGAATGATGACGGCGTGGTGCGTTTTCTGCTCACTGCGGCGGCCATTGGCATTCTGTACAAGGAAAACGCCTCGATCTCCGGCGCCGAAGTCGGTTGTCAAGGCGAAGTCGGCGTCGCTTGCTCGATGGCTGCCGGTGCCTTGTGCGAAGTCCTTGGCGGCACCGTGCAACAAGTGGAGAACGCCGCGGAAATCGGCATGGAACACAACCTCGGACTGACCTGCGACCCGATTGGCGGGCTGGTGCAAGTGCCTTGCATCGAGCGCAACGCCATGGGCTCGGTCAAGGCCATCAATGCCGTGCGCATGGCCATGCGCGGCGACGGGCAACATTTCGTCTCCCTCGACAAGGTCATCCGCACCATGCGCCAGACCGGCGCCGACATGAAAAGCAAATACAAGGAAACCGCCCGTGGCGGTTTGGCGGTCAACATTATCGAGTGCTGATGCGCGCTCATCTGCACCCTTCTTCAGGAGCTGAATATGTCCACCGAACAACTGTTGAAAACTCCGTTGCACGCACTGCACATCGAGCTCGGCGCGCGCATGGTGCCCTTCGCCGGCTACGACATGCCCGTGCAGTACCCGCTGGGCGTGATGAAAGAACACCAACACACCCGCGATCAGGCCGGGCTGTTCGACGTCTCGCACATGGGCCAGATCCGCCTGACCGGCGCCAATGCCGCCAAGGCCCTGGAAACCCTGGTGCCAGTGGACATCATCGAACTGCCGGTGGGCATGCAGCGTTACGCCATGTTCACTAACGAGACCGGCGGTATTCTCGACGACCTGATGGTCGCCAACCTGGGCAACGACGAACTGTTCCTGGTGGTCAACGCCGCCTGCAAGGACCAGGACCTGGCCCACCTGCGCAAGCACATTGGCGACCAGTGCACGATCGAGCCATTGTTCGAAGAGCGCGCCCTGCTCGCCCTGCAGGGTCCGGCGGCGGTCACTGCGCTGGCACGTTTGACACCTGAAGTGGCCAAGATGACCTTTATGCAGTTCGCTCGAGTAAAACTGCTGGGCGTGGACTGCTTTGTCAGCCGTTCGGGATACACCGGTGAAGACGGCTTCGAAATCTCCGTGCCGGCCGCCAACGCCGAAACCCTGGCTCGCGCCCTGCTCGCCGAACAGGAAGTCGAGGCCATCGGCCTTGGTGCCCGCGACTCCCTGCGCCTGGAAGCCGGCCTGTGCCTGTACGGCCATGACATGAACACCGACACCACCCCGATCGAAGCAAGCCTGCTGTGGGCGATCTCCAAGCCACGTCGCGCTGATGGCGCACGGGCCGGCGGTTTCCCTGGCGCCGAGACCGTATTCGCCCAGCAACAGGCAGGCGTGAACCGCAAACGTGTAGGTCTGCTACCACAGGAACGTACACCCGTGCGTGAAGGCGCCGAGATCGTCAACGAAGCCGGCGACATCATCGGTAGCGTCTGCAGCGGCGGTTTCGGCCCGACCCTGGGCGGTCCGCTGGCCATGGGTTATGTCGACAGCGCCTACATCGCACTGGACACACCGGTCTGGGCGATCGTTCGTGGGAAAAAGGTACCTTTGCTTGTAAGCAAAATGCCATTTGTTCCACAACGCTACTATCGCGGCTGATTGAATGTTCCTATAAGTAACGCGGTTGCGTTAACGGTGCACTAATGTGTAACGCAACCGCCATAAAATAGTGCATTGTTTGGCTGTAAGCTTCGATTATGAACTTTGCTTATAACGATCGAAAACAATTGAACAAGGTTAGAGAATAAGGCTTCACTAGTGGACTGACTTTGCCATCAAGCTGAGGAAATACGGGGCCTTCACGGGGCTTGTTTTTTCTCCCGTAGTTGGCGTAGAGTTTGTTCACTGTGTTTGCATGGGTCGCTTGGAATCGTGACCTGGGCAGTAGCCTACAAGTTAGCTACATCCCGTTCGACGTCTTCTTACTCTCCTGCAACCAGCCCCAGTACTCTTTCATGAGAAGGAGACTGTCATTAATTTTTTGCGTCAAAGGAAATAAGAAATGTCCCAACGTCAGAGCGGTACCGTCAAGTGGTTTAACGACGAGAAAGGTTTTGGTTTTATCACTCCTGAAAGCGGTCCGGATCTGTTCGTGCATTTCCGCGCCATCCAGGGCAACGGCTTCAAGAGCCTGAAAGAAGGCCAGAAAGTGACTTTCATCGCCGTGCAGGGCCAGAAAGGCATGCAGGCTGACGAAGTACAAGCAGAAGCCTAATCTTCTGTAACGAAAAAGCCCCTGATGCTGACATCAGGGGCTTTTTTGTGCGCGTAAATCCGTAAAATGGCTTCTTTTTCGCCGAGAGCCTGCCATGTCGAAACACCTGCTTACCCCCCAGGGCGACTTTCCTGCCGCTGGCCTGGGTCGTCGCCTGGCAGCCATGTTCTATGATTTCCTGCTGTGCACCGCCCTGCTGATCGTCACCAGCGGCATCTACAAGATGATCCAGATGGCGATCATCGGCGAAGAAAGGATGCGCACCTTGACCGAAGCGGGCGCGCTGGACGGCGATCCCCTGCTCTCCACGGTCCTGCTGTTCGTACTGTTCGGCTTCTTTGCCAAGTTCTGGACATGGTCTGGTCAGACACTGGGCATGCAGGTCTGGTGCATTCGCGTGCAGAATGCCGATGGCTCATCCATCAGCCTGTGGCAGGCGCTGTTGCGCTTTGTGGTGTCGATTGCCTCACTGCTATGCGTTGGCCTGGGATTCTTCTGGTCGCTGTTCGACAAGCAGAAACGCAGCTGGCACGACATGTATTCCAATACCCGGCTCGTGCGGATTCCAAAGAAGACCAAATAATTTCCCGACGCAGAAACCACTGTGGGAGCGAGCTTGCTCGCGATGGCGTAGTGTCAGTCAATTTCAATGGTGACTGATACGCCGCTATCGCGAGCAAGCTCGCTCCCACAGTTTTTTGCGCTTGGTTGAAAGATCTTATGCGTTACCCGCCAGCTTCATCCGCGCCGCCTGAGTAAAGTCGAGCATGCGCTTGAGCGGCCGGATCGCCTGCGGAATCAGTGCCGGATCGACAAAGATCTCGTTCGCCCCTTCCTTCAACGCCTTGAGCGTGCGCTCAAGGGTGTTCATGGCCATCCACGGGCAATGCGCACAACTGCGGCACGCCGCGCCGTTACCCGCCGTTGGAGCCTCGATAAAGATCTTGTCCGGGCACAGCTGCTGCATCTTGTAAAAGATGCCGCGGTCGGTCGCGACGATCAGCGTCTTGTTCGGCAGGCTCTGGGCCGCCGCGATCAACTGACTCGTCGACCCCACGGCGTCCGCCAGTTCGATCACCGAGGTCGGTGACTCCGGGTGCACCAGGATCGCAGCATCCGGGTACAGCGCCTTCATGTCTTCAAGCTGCTTGGACTTGAATTCTTCGTGAACGATGCAGGCACCGTCCCACAGCAGCATGTCGGCACCGGTCTGGCGCTGGATGTAGGTCCCCAGGTGCTTGTCCGGGCCCCAGATGATGGTCTCGCCGTTGTCCATCAGGCTTTCGACGATCTCCAGCGCACAGCTTGAAGTCACCACCCAATCCGCTCGGGCTTTTACCGCAGCGGAAGTGTTGGCGTACACCACCACCGTGCGCTCCGGGTGTTGATCGCAGAACGCGGAAAATTCGTCCACCGGGCAACCCAGGTCCAGCGAACAGGTCGCTTCGAGCGTCGGCATCAGCACGCGTTTTTCCGGGTTGAGGATCTTGGCGGTCTCACCCATGAACTTCACGCCGGCGACGACCACGGTCTTGGCCGGATGGGCATTGCCGAAACGGGCCATCTCCAGCGAGTCGGAGACACAGCCGCCCGTCTCTTCGGCCAGCGCTTGAATCACAGGGTCACAATAGAAGTGGGCCACCAGCACCGCGTCCTGAGCCTTGAGCTCGGCAGCGATGGCAGCACGGTAATAAGCCTCTTCATCGGCGGTCAGCGGCTTGGGCTGTTTGGCGTCGAGGTGGGCTTGAACCAGAAGGCGTTCGGAAATTTGCGTCATGTTCGCAAGACCTGCAGGCGCATTCGCGCGAAAGTCGAGTATACACCCGGCTCCGGACCCATCGGGGTACCGCCGGGAAAGTGAGTATTCATCAGGCACGGACAGCGTTGAAGCTGCGCAAGGCTACAGAATATCCGACGGATGCAAAAGGTGATTCTGACCTGCGTCATGCGCAGCGGCCCGCAGCGCGGCGGACTTGAATCGCGGGCAAAAAAAAAACCGGAAATCCTCACTTGCGTGGGCCTTGCGGATTTTTGGAACAAATTGAAAACCAATTGAACAATCTGCTCCTGCGAGCCGTTGACGAACGGTTGTACTTGGGCAACACGATGCCGGTCTTCAAGATCACTTTGCCCGCTGCACTGATCGAGTCTCACCCTGACAGTCGACGCTGGAATGATCCTCTACTCAATGTGCCCACTGTCATTTTTTAGGAACATCCCTACAAAACAAACATCAATTTCCCACAAAAACAGTGGTGACGCACAAATTAGGAGCAGATAGCCTCTGCTTGCACAACAAGAATTTCAATTGCACTCGCATGCACCATTGTTATCGGACGAGGATGTGACGCGAAACCGTCAGTGATGGCGTAGAACCTAGCAGCCGCACCCTCTCTATTCACCAGACATCGCGTGCCAGAGCCGAAGGCTGGGGCGACGAACTTGAGCACCCTCTGTAATGGCATGCCTGGGCCACCGAGCATGGCTTGCCACGTTATGCCTTCAAAAATCGATATCAAGGAAAAGAAAGTTGATTCAACAGGAGAGCATCATGCCACCGGCACACCGCGAAGGTGATCCCGGCACCAGCCACGGCTGTCATTTACCACCGACTCCGCTGATCATTCCCGAGATTCGGCTTCCTTTCGCAGGTCCGCCAGCACGTACCGACAGTGATCGGTTGCGCAAGCATGCTCTCGCTTGGGCGCAGCGATACGGCTTGATTGGCCGCCGCGGTGCGTATCGACTGAGCACCACTTCGCTGCTCGATCTGGGGATGGCGTTGTGCGGGCGAGCTCCCACCGACCGAGCCGAGATTCTGGTGTGCTGGTATCTGTGGGCACTCACTCTCGATGACCGCATCGATGATGGTCCATGGGCGGAAAGCGGTGAATTGGACCGATTCATCACCGCGGTGCAGGATTTGACCGAGAGCGGCTGTGCGGATCCGTCGGGTAAAGTCAGCCGATTCGATGACCCGATGCTCGTTGCTCTGGTCGATGATCTGTGGCCGCAGACCAAGTGCTGGGGGGGCGAGCGTTGGCGGCACCGGCTCATGCGGCATTTGATCCAACATCTGCGTGCGCAGGCGACGCTGGTACGAATGCGGGAAACCGACACGGCACTCACGTTGGCCGAGTATCTGCCGTTACGCCGGGATTCGTTCGGCGCACTGTTCTTCTTTGATCTCATCGATGCAGCTGAAACTCTCGACCCGTACGAGCATTCAGCGGACATCGAATGGTGGAACACGCTGCGTGAACACGGTGCCGATATCATTGCCTGGACGAACGATATCCATTCGATTGCCAAAGATGTGGTGTGTGGTGAGCGCTTCAACCTGGTGTCGATAATAGCGGACACCGCTGGCATCGACTGGCCTGCCGCGATCGAAGCCGCCCACCAGATGGTGAACACGGTAGTCGCGCAGTTCACTGCGGTCGCCGCTCAACATGCAAGTCACCGGCCGGGCGTCGCGACCGACCCGGACCGGCTGCGCCAGGTTGTCCGGGCTGCAGGCGACTGGCACCAGACCGTTTCTCGTTATCGCCTGCATGCCACCGACTCTACAGCGCAGGCCAACCGGCAAGTAGACCTGAAACTTACCCCTCCGACCCTGAAATCCCGGCAGTTCGAAATCGACCCCTACCCTTTGTATGAGCGTTTACGTACCACTCTACCAATCGCTTACGACGAGCCCACAGATGTGTGGCTCGTCAGTCGGCATGTGGATGTCAAAGCCGCATTGACCCATCCTGGGGCGAGCAACAACAACTACGCCTGGCAGATTGGCCCGCTGCTGGGACACACTATGGTCGCTATGGACGGCTGTGAACACGCTCAGCACCGAGCATTGCTTAGCCCATCGTTCCGCAGCAAGGCCCTCGTAGCGCTAAAAGCGTCCATCATCTCGGTGACCACAGACCTGCTGGCGCACATGCGCGGCCGCCCCCAGGTGGACCTCATTGCCGACTTCACCGCAGCTCTGCCGGTACGGGTGATGGCTCATGCGCTGGGTCTCCCGGCTGGAACCTGCGAGGAAGTGGCGCAGTTAAAGAGCTGGTGTTCCATCGGCTTCGCTTACATGGGCAACTATCGACAGGATCCGGCACTGTTGACCGGCGGGTTATCCAACCGAGACAGTTTCTACGACTTTATCCAACCACATATCGACGCCCGCCGTGCTGAACCAAAAGTCGATCTGATCTCGCAGCTACTGGCGGCACAGGTTGACGGTCAGCCGTTGTCCGAAACGTACGTCCGGGCGTACTGTGCGATCCTGATGACGGCGGGTAGCGAAACCAGTCACGGCGCCTTGGCGAATCTCATTGTCAACTTGTTGAACGAGCCCGGCGTCAAAGATGCGGTGATGGCTGATCCAGACTTGATGGACAATGCGCTCGCCGAAACCCTGCGACGCAACCCTCCTCTGCAACTCATACTCCGGGAGGCCCGTGAATCGCTGGAACTGCCGTCGGGAACGATTCCTTCTGGCGCGACCCTAGCCTGTCTTATCGGTTCGGCCAACCGTGATCCGGACCAATTCACCGACCCGGACACCTTCAATATGTCGCGCACCCATCAGGCGACAAGTCATTTTGCCTTCGGCGCGGGGCGTCACTTCTGCTTGGGATCCATGCTGGCACGGATGGAGATCACGATCAGCGCTCGCATGCTGCTACAGACCTTTCCAAACGTGCGCTGGGCTCCGGGGTTCCAGCCCACCGAACGCGGATTCCTCAACCGCTGCCCTGATCGACTGGAGGTCTTACTGTGACCACTACTGACCCCACCGATGAACCCGGCTACACCAGCAGCTATCTCGCTGATCAGCACACTGGCCAATTGGCACGGCTGCGCACCCTGGAATGTGCCTTTGACCCGTTGAGCAAAGCCGTTTTTGATCAGTTCGATCTCCCGGGGCAGCCTACCATCCTCGATCTGGGTGCCGGTGCCGGATCATTTGCCGGCTGGCTGGCCCAGCGATATCCCGACGCGATTGTCACCGCCACCGACATCGACACCCGCTTCCTTACCGATATACCTGGCATTCGGGTGATTACCCACAATGCCACGACCGATGATTTTCCTGCGGCCTCCTTTGATGTGGTGCACGCTCGGGCGCTGCTGTGTCACCTCACCGAACGCGAAGACATATTGTCTCGAGCCGTCACCTGGGTCCGTCCGGGCGGCTGGTTGGTGATAGAG
Source organism: Pseudomonas sp. GM74 (assembly GCF_000282455.1). Taxonomy (GTDB): domain Bacteria; phylum Pseudomonadota; class Gammaproteobacteria; order Pseudomonadales; family Pseudomonadaceae; genus Aquipseudomonas. The sequence continues at coordinate 3,220 of NZ_AKJG01000038.1, read as the reverse complement.
GACGTGAGTCTGCAACCGAGCTTGAGAACTTCGAACCCGTTGTTCCGAAAGGTCGCCCAAGCCGGAGTCGCCCTCCTGGAGCAGTCCATTGGTTCCGACATGCTCTGGGCCGACACTCTCCCCGGCCGGTTACGTGATCGGGGACTTTCCAGAGTCGGGCATCGCACCCTCGAAGGTCGAATCGGCGACAACAGCCCAGCCGATACCTTCTGGTCTGCAACCACCGCACAGGCTGGGCCAGCGCTGCTCAAACTCGGGCTACTCACCCAGAACGACCTCGATGCCATGGCCAACCTGCGTGCCGATCCAGAGTTCACCGACGCAGCTTTGACATTAGTCAGCGCCTGGGGACAAGTCTCCGAACTTGGATAGAAAGACGTAGCGCTGCCCTCCCACACCGAAAACATTGTGCGGGCGGGCGTGTAATTGCACCGAAGGGAATACAGAATGACCAATGATGTGGTGTTAGTTGATTCACAAGATGTACAGATCGGCGTTTGTGACAAACGCGTCGCACACCTGGGAGCGGGCCAGCTGCATCGTGCATTTTCGGTGCATCTGATCGACAGCGGCGGGCGTCATCTACTTCAACGTCGTGCTGCAGGGAAAATGCTTTGGCCGGGCTTCTGGTCGAATGCTTGCTGCAGTCATCCGTCACCTGGTGAAACTATTATCGATGCCGCGTCTCGTCGTCTGCGCGAAGAATTAGGGATCTCTGCCTCCTGCCGACTTCTATATAGTTTTGAGTACCATGCTAGATTTGGTTCGATCGGTGCGGAACACGAACTATGTCACGTATTGGTTGCTCAATCTGACGCTGTGGTCTGTCCAGCTACTGCGGAAGTCAGCGAGATCACATGGCTGACCCGCGCCGAAATATCAGCCCAACTTTCAGAATCGCAAGCGCAATTCACTCCCTGGTTTCGAATGGAGTGGCGTCGCCTATTAGCGGAGCACCCTTCGTTCGATACACCAATATTGCAGGAATAAATGAACCACTAAGGTTTTCCTGGAGAGTGTCATGTCCGGTGGAGATACTCTTCCCGCCCACCAGCCCCGTCTCCACTGAATCGCGGGCAAAAAAAAACCCGGAAATCCTCACTTGCGTGGGCCTTCCGGATTTTCTAAACCGCCAAAAATGGTGGGTCGTGTGGGATTCGAACCTACGACCAATTGGTTAAAAGCCAACTGCTCTACCAACTGAGCTAACGACCCGCTGTGTGGTGGCGCGTATAATACTGATTTTTAAGGACTATTCAACACCTATTTTGAAATAATTCAAAAATAAGGGGTTGGATCGCTGATTCCGGCCGTCGCAAAGCCTTCTGCACGCAGTCGGCAGCTGTCGCACTTGCCGCACGCACGGCCTTCATCGTCGGCCTGATAGCAGGAAACGGTCAGCCCGTAGTTCACGCCAAGCTTCACGCCCGCCTGGACGATCTGCGCCTTGCTGAGGTTTTGCAGCGGTGCCTGGATGCGGAAGCCATTGCCTTCCACGCCGGCTTTGGTTGCCAGGTTGGCCATGCGCTCGAACGACTCGATGAACTCGGGACGGCAGTCTGGGTAACCGGAGTAATCCACCGCGTTGACGCCGATAAAGATGTCCCGTGCGCCGAGTACTTCTGCCCAGCCCAAGGCCAGGGACAGGAACACCGTGTTACGCGCAGGCACGTAAGTTACCGGAATGCCCTCACCCGGCGCCTCTGGAATATCGATGCTGCTGTCGGTCAGGGCCGAGCCGCCCATGCCGTTCAGGTTCAGACCGATCACCTTGTGCTCGACCACACCCAGGTCCCGCGCCACACGCTCGGCGGCGTACAGTTCGGCGTGAGAGCGCTGACCGTAGTCGAAGCTCATGGTGTAGCAGCTGTAGCCTTCGGCACGCGCCATGGCCACGACGGTCGCCGAGTCCAGGCCACCGGACAGCAGGATGACCGCACGTTTTTCCGCAGTGTTGAGTTGTTCAGTCATTTCAGCGCCCCGGCTCGTCATTCCATAGATATTTATGCAGCTGCAATTGCAAACGCACTGGCAGGTTGTCCGCCACCACCCAGTCCGCCAGGTCCCGAGCATTGAGATCATGGTGACTTGGCGAGAACAGGACTTCACCGGCACGCAGGTCAAGACCGTACTGGATCAACTTGGAAACGGACCAGTCATAGTCCTCCCGCGAGCAGATGACAAACTTCACCTGATCGTTGGGCGTGAGCAGCTCAATGTTTTCGTAGCGATTGCGGTGCGCTTCCTTCGAACCCGGGGTTTTCAGGTCGACAACGCGACTGACCCGGGAATCGACTGCCGAGATATCGATGGAGCCACTGGTTTCCAGTGACACTTCGTAACCGGCGTCACACAAGCGCTTGAGCAAGGGAATGGCGTTGGGCTGGGCCAGGGGCTCGCCGCCCGTGACGCAGACATAACGCGGGCGAAACCCTGCAACCTGCTCGAGGATGTCGTCGAGGGTGCGAATGGTTCCGCCAGTAAACGCGTAGGCGCTGTCGCAGTATTGGCAACGCAGAGGGCAACCGGTCAGGCGCACAAAAACAGTGGGCAGGCCGGCAGTCCGCGTTTCACCCTGCAACGAGTAGAAAACTTCGGTGATTCTCAATGTGTCTTGCATAGTCGCCACGGGCGTAACAGCTAAACAGGCTGTCCGCCTCCGTCAGGCACTTGAAGGAACCCCGGCAAAGCGCAGGCCCCTAAAAGCGTGTTTCATAAAAAGGGTGTGAATTCTAACGAAAAAACCCGCGACAAGCGCGGGTTTCTTTGAAACGGGTCAAGCAGGCTTACATCTTTTGCAGATCGCGCTGGGCCAACTGAGCGGCGGAAGTGCCCGGATATTGGGAAACCACCTGCTGCAGAATGCCTTTGATCCGGTCGGTATGACCCAGGCGACGCTCTACATCAGCGAGTTTGTACAGCGAGTCCGGCACTTTGGCGTGCTTGGGATACAGCTGCGAAACCTTGGCAAAGGCCTGACCCGCGCCTTGCAGATCGCCTTTGGCCAGGTTCACTTCGCCCAACCAGTATTGGGCGTTGCCCGCGTACTGGCTGTTGGGGTACTTGCGCAGGAAAGCGGCAAAAGCCTGGCTGGCCTTGTCGAAATCCTTGGCCTTGATCAGGTCGAAGGCAGCATCGTAATAGAGCTTTTCCTTCGCCGGATCCGCCGGCTCGCTACCCGCGGCAGGTGCTTGAGCGGCGGCTGCGCCAGCTGCCGCAC
>NZ_AKJG01000037.1 GCF_000282455.1 Pseudomonas sp. GM74 | reverse complement strand
AAGTCAAACATCATCAGGTGGCCATCGGCTTCCAGCACCTTGCCGCCGCAGGTGGTCCAGTCATCCTTGCGAATGAAATACCCCTCTGTCATTGCTTGATTTCCCTGTCTGTTGACGACTTGAGGCAGGCGCTCGGGGCGTCCGCCAACAAGCAAATGGCTCCTGCCCCCGAGTGAAAAGGCAGGCATGGCCAAGCGCGGCGCACAGGGTCAACGCAGGGAAGTTAAACGTATAGAGGACGATTCCGGGATGCGTGTAGGAAATAGAGGATCGATCTGTGGCGGCCTTCTGGCCGCTACAGAGCATCAGGGAGGATGTGCAGGTTTGGAGGTGGCAGTGCTTCCCTGTTACTTGAGTAACAACTGAAACTCTTCCACCGGCAACGGCTGGCTGTGCAAATACCCTTGATAGAAGTGACACTCCAGACCTTGAAGGAACTCCAGCTGCTCCGCTGTTTCCACCCCTTCGGCAATCACCTTCAAATCCAGGCTGTGGGCCATGGCGACGATGGCGCGGATGATCTCGGCGTCGTTCGGATCGCTGGTAGCGTCGCGGATGAACGACTGGTCAATTTTCAGGGTGTCGACCGGCAAGCGCTTGAGGTAGGTCAGTGAGGAATAGCCGGTACCGAAGTCGTCCATGGCGAAGCTCACACCGAGCTTTTTCAGGCGGCGCATTTTGCTGATGGTGTCCTCCAGGTTCTGGATCACGATGCCTTCGGTGATTTCCAGCTTCAACAAGGAGCAGGGCAGGCCATAGCTGGCCAGGCTGTTTTCAATTCGTTCGACGAAATCGTTCTGGCGGAACTGGCGCGGGCTGATGTTCACGCACAGGCTGAATTTGTACGGATTCACCAGGCCTTGGTCGATCAACTGTTTGAAGGCCTGGCAGGCCTCGTCGAGGATCCAGGTGCCGACCTCCAGAATCAGTCCGCTGTCTTCCAGCACCTTGATGAACTCGTTGGGGGACTGCGCGCCGAGTTCCGGATGATTCCAGCGTACCAGGGCCTCGGCACCGACGATGCGGTCGCCCCGGGCGTCGACCTGGGGTTGGTAGTGCACGCGAAATTCGCCCCGGGAAAGCGCCAGGCGCAAGTCAGTCTCCATGCGCAGGCGTTCGCTCGCGGCCTTCTGCATGGTGTTGTGGTACATCTGCGCGGTATTGCGCCCCGAGTCCTTGGCGCGATAAAGCGCGATGTCGGCGCGCTTGAGCAGGTCGGTCGGGGTCGAACCGTGATCGGGGATCAGGGCAATGCCGATGCTTGGGGTCACCTGCAGGCGCTGGCCGTCGAGGAACATCGGTTCGGACAACAGTTCGCGGATGGTGTCGGCCACTTCTCGAACCTGTTCGCTGACCTCGCCGCGCGAGCCTTCGAGGCCACTGAGCAGCACCACGAATTCGTCACCGCCCAGGCGCGCAACGGTGTCCTCCATGCGCACGCTGGCCTCCAGGCGCGCGGTGATGATTTTCAGCACAGTGTCGCCCACCGGGTGCCCGAGGGAGTCGTTGATGTGCTTGAAGTGGTCGAGGTCGAGGAACATCAGCGCACCGCGCAGGTTATGCCGTTTGAGCAGGGCGATCTGCTGACTCAGGCGGTCCATCAGCAAGGCGCGGTTGGGCAGGTTGGTCAGTGGGTCGTGGTAGGCCAGGTGGCGGATCTGCGCTTCGGCGTTTTTCAGCAGGCTGACGTCGCGTGCGGTCAGCAGCAGGCAGGCGGTTTCGTTGAGGGTGATCGGTTCCACCGAGACTTCGACGGTGAGCAGTTCGCCGCGCTTGTTGCGCCCGAGCATCTCCTGGTGATGAACCCGGCCCTTGATCTGCAATTCGGCCAGCAGCGCCGAGCGTTGTTTTTCTTCCGCCCAGATCCCTACCTGGTACACCGTGCGGCCCACCACCTCCTCGGCGCGGTAGCCGGTCAGGCGGCAGAAACCGTCGTTGACCTCCAGGTAGCGTCCGGTGTCGCGTTCGGTGATAGTGATGGCGTCGGGGCTGGAGTGGAACGCCTTGGCGAATTTCTCTTCACTGGCCTTGAGCGCCGCTTCCGAGCGCTGTTGCTGGGTGATGTCGCGCAGCGTGGTGACGATGCAGGGCTGGTCGCTGACGCTGATCTGGCGGCTGGAAATCACGCAAGTCAGGGCCTGTCCGTCCTTGTGCTGGACCAGAATGGCCACGTTGTTCAGGCCTTGTTCGCGGATCACTTGTTCGATCCGCCGCAGGCTTTTTGCCGAGGCGTCCCACAAGCCGATTTCGTCTGCGCTGCGGCCGATCACATCGGCGGTGCTCCAGCCGAAAGTCTGGGTGAAGCTGGAGTTGATCTCAATGAACTGGCCGGAGTCCTGGTGGGTGACGCAGATCGGATCGGGGCTGACCTGGAACAGCGTGGCGAACTTTTCTTCGGAAGCCACCAGCCGTTGTTCGCGCTCCACCTGGTCGGTGATGTCGAGCAATGTGCCGGCCATGCGCACCGGCACGCCGCTGTCATCACGGTAGAGGCGGGCACGGCTTTCCAGGTAGCGCGAGCTGCCGTCGGGCAATTGCACGCGGTAGGTCAATTGATAGTTGCCGGCCGGGCCTTCACGCAGGCTGCGGTAAGCGTCGCGCATTGTGTCGCGTTCTTCACCGGGCACGCCTTCGAAGAACTCGTCGAAAGACTCGTGAAAGGGTTTGGCGTCCAGGCCGTGCAGTTGGGCGGCCCGTGCCGATCCGTAGAGCATGCCGCTGGGAATGTGCCAGTCCCAGGTGCCGAGTTGCGCCGAGTCCAGGGCCAGGTCGAGGCGCTCCTGGCTGTCCTTGAGGGCCTGTTCGGCGACTTTGCGTTCGGTGGTGTCAAGGAAGGTGCTCAGTAGATAGGGCTGGCCTTCGAGCTCGACCTTTTGCGCACTGAGGATGCCATCGTGGACCTGACCATTGCTGGCACGAAACTGCACTTCCATGCTGACCAGGTCGCCTTTGGCCTTGGTGGCCTTGACCAGGTCGTCCCGTTGCTCGGGATGTACCCACAGGCCCAGCTCCAGGGTGGTGCGGCCGATCGCGTCTTGCACCGGCCAGCCGAACAGGCTTTCGAAATACTGGTTGGCTTCGGAGATCAGGCCGTCGTCCTGGCGGGTCAGCAGGACCATGTTCGGGCACAGGTGGAACAGGGTGGCGAAGCGTTTTTCCGAACTGCTCAATGCCTGTTCGCGCTGACGCTGGTGGGTAATCTCGCGGATCACACCGATCATCCGTGGCCGGCCGTGCTTGTCCGGCAACAGGCTGCCGCTGATTTCCAGCCAGTGCAGGCTGCCATCGGGCCAGCGGATGCGGTGATGCATCATTTGCTCCAGCGGCGCGCCAGCGATGACCGCGTGGAACGCGCGAACGGTTTTCGCGCGATCTTCCGGAGGCAGCAAGTCGAGGTATTCCAGATCCGATGGCAACGGTTTGCGGGGATCGAAGCCGAACAGCGCCTGCGTACCCCGGGACCAGCTGATCTGCCCGCGCTCGATGTCCCAGTACCAGGCGCCCAAGCGCGCGCCGTTGAGCGCGGCCAACAGTTGCGAGGCGCTTTCCCAGCTCTGCTCGGAGTTTTTCGGGTCAAGAGCCTGTATGCGCGGCATTGGCGGAATACGGTCAACAGATTTGGGCATTGGCAAGCCTTAGGCTGAATGGGCGTTTGGCACGGGATTTCGCGGCTCTATAGGAGTAGCACAACTTAGCCTTGAGTCCCTGGCGGATCGAGTTGAGCATCCAGCAGCGCCATGAAGGCCCGCGCGGCGTTCGACAGTGTCCTTTCCGTGTGCAGGATATAGCCTAGCTGGCGAGTGAGCTGTATGCCCGGCAAAGGTATGCGCGCCACTTGGTCATCGAGCATTGTGCGCGGCAAAACGCTCCAGGCCAGGCCGATCGAGACCATCATCTTGATGGTTTCCAGGTAGTTGGTGCTCATGGCGATGTTTGGCGTCAGGCCCTGGGCTTCAAACAGCCGCTGCACAATGTGGTGGGTAAAGGTGTTGCCGCCGGGGAAGACCGCCGGGTGTCGGGCGATGTCCGCCAGGCTGACCTTGCCGTTATTGAGCAACGAATGCTCCGGGGCGACCACGAAATCCAACGGGTCGTCCCACACCGGGGTGGCCTTGACCAGCGCGTGGGGTTCTGGTGCCAGGGTGATGACCGCCAGTTCGGCACGGCCATGGAGAATTTCCTCGTAGGCCACTTCCGAATCGAGGAACTGAATATCCAGTGCCACTTGTGGGTAGCGTCGGGTGAACTCCCTTAATAAGGGCGGCAAACGGTGCAGGCCGATGTGGTGACTGGTGGCCAGGGTCAGACGGCCGGTCACTTCGCCCGTGAGGTTGGTCAGGGCACGGCGCGTATCATCAAGGACATTGAGAATCTGGTAGGCCCGCGGCAGCAGGGCGCGCCCGGCCTCGGTCAGGCCCACTTCACGCCCCAGGCGATCGAACAACCGCACCTTCAATTGCTGCTCCAGCCCGGCGATGCGTTTGCTGATCGCGGGCTGGGTCAGGTGCAGCCGTTCGCCGGCGCCGGAGAAGCTTCCGGTCTCGGCGATGGCAATAAAAGCATTGAGGTTGGCCAGGTCCATGGTTGTATTCCAGTTTGTTATCCAAAGCATAAAAAATATGAATTTGAGTTATTTAATGTAACCCCATAGGATCAGCCTCACAAGCCAAGGGGTTATTGAGTCATTCAAAATCCGGGGCATAGAAACAAGCTGATGAGGAAACCGTCTGATGGCCGGCAAAACGCTCTACGACAAGCTCTGGGATTCGCATTTGGTCAAGCAGCGCGACGATGGCTCTGCGCTGATCTACATCGATCGTCACATCATCCACGAAGTGACCTCGCCGCAAGCCTTCGAAGGCCTGCGTCTGGCCGGGCGCAAGCCATGGCGCATCGATGCCAACATCGCGACCCCGGACCACAACGTACCGACCACCCCGGAGCGCAAAGGCGGCATCGACGCCATCGTTGACCAGGTCTCGCGCCTGCAAGTCCAGACCCTCGATGACAACTGCGATGAATACGGCATCGTCGAGTTCAAGATGAACGACGTTCGCCAAGGCATCGTCCACGTCATCGGCCCGGAGCAGGGCGCCACCTTGCCGGGCATGACCGTGGTCTGCGGCGACTCCCACACCTCGACCCACGGCGCATTCGGCGCATTGGCGCACGGTATCGGCACTTCCGAGGTCGAGCATGTGCTCGCCACCCAGTGCCTGGTCGCCAAGAAAATGAAGAACATGCTGGTGCGCGTCGAAGGCCAATTGCCGTTCGGCGTGACCGCCAAGGACATCGTCCTCGCCGTGATCGGCAAGATCGGCACCGCCGGCGGTAATGGCCACGCCATCGAATTCGCCGGCAGCGCGATTCGCGACCTGTCCGTCGAAGGCCGCATGACCATCTGCAACATGTCCATCGAGGCCGGTGCTCGCGTAGGCCTGGTAGCGGCTGATGAAAAGACCGTGGAATACGTCAAGGGTCGTCCGTTCGCGCCGAAAGGCGCGGAGTGGGATCTGGCCGTCGAAGCCTGGAAAGACCTGGTGTCTGACGCTGATGCCAGGTTCGATACTGTTGTCGAGCTCGACGCCACCCAGATCAAGCCGCAAGTCAGCTGGGGCACTTCGCCTGAGATGGTGTTGGCGGTGGACCAGAACGTGCCGGATCCTGCGAAGGAAATGGACCTGGTCAAGCGAGATTCCATCGTCCGTGCCTTGAAGTACATGGGTTTGACCGCAAACCAGGCGATCACCGACATTCAGCTCGACCGCGTGTTCATCGGTTCCTGCACCAACTCGCGGATCGAAGACCTGCGTGCGGCGGCCGTGATTGCCAAGGGCCGCAAAGTGGCCTCGACCATCAAGCAGGCCATCGTCGTGCCGGGTTCTGGTCTGGTGAAGGCGCAGGCCGAATCGGAAGGCCTGGACAAGATTTTCCTCGAAGCCGGTTTCGAATGGCGCGAGCCGGGTTGCTCGATGTGCCTGGCGATGAACCCGGACCGTTTGGAGTCCGGCGAGCATTGCGCTTCGACTTCCAACCGTAACTTCGAAGGCCGTCAGGGCGCCGGTGGCCGTACCCACCTCGTCAGCCCGGCCATGGCCGCGGCCGCTGCCGTAAACGGTCGTTTCGTCGACGTCCGTGAATTGATTTAAGGAGCGCAGCATGAAAGCTTTTACCCAGCACACTGGACTTGTCGCGCCTTTGGATCGTGCCAACGTCGACACCGATCAGATCATTCCCAAGCAATTCTTGAAGTCGATCAAGCGTACGGGCTTTGGCCCGAACCTGTTCGATGAATGGCGTTACCTGGATGTGGGCCAGCCTTACCAGGACAACTCCAAGCGTCCGCTGAACAAGGACTTCGTCCTCAACGCCGAACGTTACCAGGGCGCCAGCGTGTTGCTGGCCCGCGAGAACTTCGGTTGCGGCTCCAGCCGTGAACACGCGCCGTGGGCGCTGGAAGAGTACGGTTTCCGCAGCATCATCGCGCCGAGCTACGCCGACATCTTCTTCAACAACAGCTTCAAGAACGGCTTGCTGCCGATCATCCTGAGCGATGCCGAAGTCGACGAACTGTTCCAGCAGGTCGAGTCCAATCCGGGCTATCAGTTGCAGGTCGATCTGCAAGCCCAGACCGTGACCCGCCCCGACGGCAAGGTGTTGAGCTTCGAAATTGATGCCTTCCGCAAACACTGTCTGCTCAACGGCCTGGACGATATCGGCCTGACCTTGCAGGACGGCGATGCGATTGCGACGTTTGAAGCCAAACATCGTGCGAGCCAGCCTTGGTTGTTTCGCGACGCTTGATTTTGCGTAAGGCGTAATGACGCCATCGCTGGCAAGCCAGCTCCCACAGGTTTTATGAGCGACGGATACCTCTGTGGGAGCTGGCTTGCCAGCGATGAGGCTCGACCAGGCAACACAAGACTAAACCCCAAAAAGGAAGTCCCCCATGACCAGCACCGCCCAGCACACCCAGGTAGTCCAGAAGCAATTCGGCGAACAGGCCGCGGCCTACCTGAGCAGCGCCGTACACGCTCAAGGCACCGAATTCGCGCTGCTACAGGCCGAGCTGGCGGGGCAGGGCGATGCCCGGGTCCTGGACCTTGGCTGCGGTGCCGGCCACGTGAGTTTCCACGTAGCGCCGCTGGTCAAGGAAGTCGTGGCCTACGACCTGTCGCAACAGATGCTCGACGTGGTGAACGCTGCCGCTGTCGATCGTGGCTTGAGCAATGTGTCCACGGTCAACGGGGCCGCCGAGCGCCTGCCGTTCGCCGATGGCGAATTCGATTTCGTCTTCAGCCGCTATTCGGCGCACCATTGGAGCGATCTGGGCGTGGCCCTGCGGGAAGTGCGCCGGGTGTTGAAACCGGGCGGCGTGGCAGCGTTCGTCGACGTGTTGTCACCGGGTAGCCCGCTGTTCGACACTTACCTGCAAAGCGTCGAAGTGCTGCGCGACACCAGCCATGTGCGCGATTATTCCGCCGGCGAGTGGTTGCGCCATGTCAGCGAGGCGGGGCTGCACACCCGCAGTACCACCCGTCAGCGCCTGCGTCTGGAGTACAACAGCTGGGTCGAGCGCATGCGCACGCCTGAAGTGATGCGCGTGGCGATCCGCGAATTGCAGCAGTCGATGGGCAACGAAGTACGCGAATATTTTGAGATTGAAGCCGATGGTTCGTTCAGTACCGATGTATTGGTGCTGATGGCCGAACGATAGAATTTTTCCGGGTGCGTCCATGGGCGCACCGACTGATGACATGAGGAAAGCATGAGCAAGCAGATTCTGATTCTCCCAGGTGACGGTATTGGCCCGGAAATCATGGCCGAGGCGGTCAAGGTGCTGGAATTGGCCAGCGACAGGTTCGCCCTGGGTTTCGAGCTGAGCCACGACGTGATCGGTGGCGCTGCCATCGACAAGCACGGCGTGCCGCTGGCCGACGAGACCCTGGAACGTGCCCGCGCGGCCGACGCCGTGTTGCTGGGCGCCGTTGGCGGTCCGAAATGGGATGCCATCGAACGTGACATCCGCCCTGAGCGCGGCCTGCTGAAGATCCGTGCGCAACTGGGTCTGTTCGGCAACCTGCGTCCGGCGATCCTGTACCCGCAACTGGCCGAGGCTTCCAGCCTGAAGCCGGAAATCGTTTCCGGGCTGGATATCCTGATCGTTCGCGAACTGACCGGTGGCATCTACTTCGGTGCGCCACGCGGTACCCGTACCCTGGAAAACGGCGAGCGTCAGTCCTACGACACCCTGCCGTACAGCGAAAGCGAAATCCGCCGCATCGCCCGTGTCGGTTTCGACATGGCCATGGTCCGTGGCAAGAAGCTGTGCTCGGTGGACAAGGCCAACGTACTGGCCTCCAGCCAACTGTGGCGTGAAGTGGTCGAACAAGTGGCCAAGGATTATCCTGAAGTCGAACTGAGCCACATGTACGTCGACAACGCCGCGATGCAGCTGGTACGCGCACCGAAGCAGTTCGACGTGATCGTCACCGACAACATGTTCGGCGACATCCTGTCCGACCAGGCCTCGATGCTCACCGGTTCCATCGGCATGCTGCCGTCGGCGTCCCTGGACACCAACAACAAGGGCATGTACGAGCCGTGCCACGGTTCGGCGCCGGACATCGCGGGCAAAGGCATTGCCAACCCGCTGGCGACCATTTTGTCGGTGTCGATGATGCTGCGCTACAGCTTCAACCAGCAGGCCGCGGCCGATGCCATCGAGAAAGCCGTCAGCCTGGTGCTGGATCAGGGCTTGCGCACCGGTGACATCTGGTCGGCCGGTTGCACTAAAGTCGGTACGCAGGAAATGGGTGACGCAGTAGTCGCCGCGCTGCGGAATCTGTAATCTCTCGGGCCCGCTGCCAAACTCAAGACAAGGTAGCGGCCCACATTTCAAGAAGGTGTAGTTGCGATGAAACGTGTAGGTCTGATCGGTTGGCGCGGCATGGTCGGTTCCGTGCTCATGCAGCGGATGCTGGAAGAGCAGGATTTCGATCTTATCGAGCCGGTGTTTTTCACCACTTCCAATGTCGGTGGCCAAGGCCCGTCCGTGGGCAAGGACATTGCTCCGCTCAAGGACGCTTACAGCATTGAAGAGCTGAAAACCCTCGACGTGATTCTGACCTGCCAGGGTGGCGACTACACCAGCGAAGTCTTCCCCAAGCTGCGTGAAGCCGGCTGGCAGGGTTACTGGATCGACGCCGCTTCCAGCCTGCGCATGCAGGACGACGCAGTGATCGTTCTGGATCCGGTCAACCGCAAGGTGATCGACCAGCAGCTGGATGCGGGCACCAAGAACTACATCGGCGGCAACTGCACCGTCAGCCTGATGCTGATGGGCCTCGGTGGCCTGTTCGAAGCTGGCCTGGTGGAGTGGATGAGCGCCATGACCTATCAGGCGGCCTCCGGTGCCGGCGCGCAGAACATGCGTGAACTGATCAAGCAAATGGGCGCGACCCACGCCGCTGTTGCCGATCAATTGGCCGATCCGGCCAGCGCGATCCTCGACATTGACCGCCGTGTGGCCGAAGCCATGCGCAGCGACGCGTACCCGACCGAAAACTTCGGCGTACCGCTGGCCGGCAGCCTGATCCCGTGGATCGACAAGGAACTGCCGAACGGTCAGAGCCGCGAAGAGTGGAAGGCCCAGGCCGAGACCAACAAGATCCTCGGTCGCTTCAAGAGCCCGATCCCGGTCGACGGCATCTGCGTGCGCATCGGCGCCATGCGCTGCCACAGCCAGGCGCTGACCATCAAACTGAACAAAGACGTGCCGATCGCCGATATCGAAGGGTTGATCAGCCAGCACAACCCTTGGGTCAAGCTGGTGCCGAACAGCCGTGAGACCAGCATTCAGGAGCTGAGCCCGAACAGGGTCACCGGCACCCTGAACATCCCGGTTGGCCGTCTGCGCAAGCTGAACATGGGTTCGCAGTTCGTCGGCGCGTTCACCGTCGGCGACCAGTTGCTGTGGGGCGCGGCCGAACCGCTGCGCCGCATGCTGCGGATCCTGCTCGAGCGTTGATCGGTTGATGCAATGAAAGAACCCGCGCCTTGAAAGAGGCGCGGGTTTTTTTATCCCTGACAGTCTGAAGTTTATTGGTTGCCCATACCGGCCTCTTCGCGGGCAAGCCCGCTCCCACAGGTTTCAGTGGTGTACACAAACCTTGTGCTCGACACCGAACACTGTGGGAGCGGGCTTGCCCGCGAAGGGGCCCTTACAGGCACCACAAGGCCCGGCAGAATTGCCTGTATCCCACCCACCCGGTAAAGTGCCGCTCCCCCCGTTTCGCCAGAGGTAAAACCCATGAGCCAGACCATTGATATTGCCGTGATCGGCGCCACCGGTACTGTCGGCGAAGCGCTCGTGCAGATTCTCGAAGAACGCGATTTCCCGATCGGCACACTTCACCTGTTGGCCAGCAGCGAATCGGCCGGCAGTTCGGTACCGTTTCGCGGCAAGAACGTGCGGGTGCGGGAGGTCGATGAGTTCGACTTCAGCAAGGTGCAGCTTGGATTTTTCGCGGCCGGCCCGGCGGTCTCGTTGAGTTTTGCTTGCCGCGCGACCGATGCCGGTTGCTCGGTGATCGATCTCTCCGGTGCCCTGACGGCCGAAAAGGCGCCGCAGGTCGTGCCCGAGGCCAACGCCCAGGTGTTGTCCGGCTTGAAAAAACCCTTTCAGGTCAGCAGCCCAAGCCCGTCGGCCACCACCCTGGCGGTGGTGCTCGCGCCACTGATGGATTTGCTCGATCTGCAGCGCATCAGCCTGACCGCCAGTCTGGCGGTATCGGCCCAAGGCCGCGAAGCCGTGAGCGAGCTGGCGCGGCAAACCGCCGAACTGCTGAATGTGCGGCCGCTGGAGCCGAAATTCTTTGACCGGCAGATGGCCTTCAACCTGTTGGCCCAGGTTGGCAAACCGGATGAGCAAGGTCATACGCTGCTGGAAAAACGCCTGGTGCGTGAGCTGCGTCAGGTCATGGCGCTGCCTTCATTGAAGATTTCCGTCACTTGCATTCAAGCCCCGGTGTTTTTTGGCGATAGCTATAGCGTGACCCTGCAGTGCGCGAGTGAAATCGACCTGGGGAAAGTCAATGCGGCCCTGGAAGATGCGCCCGGCATCGAGCTGGTGGAAGCCGGCGATTACCCGACTCCGGTGGGCGATGCGGTAGGCCAGGATGTGGTCTACGTTGGTCGGGTTCGCCAGGGTATTGACGACCCGTCGGAACTTAATCTGTGGCTGACGTCAGATAACGTACGCAAAGGCGCGGCGCTCAACGCTGTGCAGCTGGCCGAGTTGTTGATAAAAGACCTGCTGTAAAAGATACTTTGCAACAATTTGTCGAATGATTCCCCGCGAGCCTATGCTTGCCGGAGTGTTTAAGGCAGGCCCCTCTGCGGGGCTTCGCCGGGCATCAATGAAATGATCGCGCGCGACGACCCTCGCCGTTGCGCGCAATGCCTTACGGCAGCGACTGTCAATACCTTCTCGCTGGCCGAGGAATGTTCAAACTAAGGATGAGCTAATGGTTCAAGTTCGCAAACTGGTGTTAGCAATAGCGGCCGCCTCGGCGCTGTCCTCCGGTATGGCGCATGCCCTCGGGCTCGGGGAGTTGACCCTGAAATCGACGCTCAACCAGCCGCTGGTAGCGGAAATCGAGCTGCTCGATGTCAAGGAACTCACCGCCGCCGAAGTGGTGCCGAGCCTGGCTTCGCCGGAAGATTTCGCCAAGGCCGGTGTCGACCGCCAGGCGTTTCTCAATGACTTGACCTTTACCCCGGTGCTCAACGCCAGCGGCAAAAGCATCCTGCGCGTGACCTCCAGCAAGCCGCTTTCCGAACCCATGGTGAAATTCCTGGTTCAGGTCATGTGGCCGAACGGCCGTTTGCTGCGCGACTACAGTGTGCTGCTCGATCCGTCCAAATTCTCGCCGCAAACCGCAGAAGCGGCCGCGCAACCGACGTCAACGGTTGCCGCGCCCGTCACCGGTGCGACCAAACCGTCGCAATACACCACCACGCCGCGCGATACCCTGTGGGAAATCGCCGCGAAGGCGCGTAATGGCGGTTCGATCCAGCAAACGATGCTGGCCATCCAGGCGCTGAACCCGGATGCCTTTATCGACGGCAACATCAACCGCCTGAAAACCGGCCAAGTGCTGCGCATGCCGGACCAGGTACAGAGCACTGGCCTGCCGCAAGCCAAGGCGATTGCCGAAGTGGCCGCACAGAACAAGGCCTGGCGCCAGGGTCGCCGTTATGTGGCCAAACCCGGGGCAGGGCAGCAACAGCTCGACGCCACCCATCGCGCTCGTACCGATGGCGCTCCGGCGCAAGCGGCCACCGACAAGCTGAGCCTGGTGTCTGCCGAGTCCGGCAAGAACCCTGGCAAAGGGGCTGCCGGAGATGCCAAGGCTCTGAGCAACAAGCTGGCGGTGACCCAGGAAAGCCTCGACTCCAGTCGTCGTGATAACGCCGAACTGAAAAGCCGCATGGCCGACCTGCAGAGCCAGGTGGACAAGCTGCAACGCCTGATCGAGTTGAAGAACAACCAGCTGGCCAAGTTGCAAACCGAGGGCGCTACGACTGCACCAGCGGCCGCGACAGCGCCGGCAATGTCGGCTGAGCTGGCTGCGAACCCGGCGGCAGTACCTGCTCCGGTTGCCGCAGCGCCTGCCCCCGAGGCAACTCCGGCGCCGGCCGAGAAGCCCGTTGGGGCAACACCGGCGGCATCCGACGATCAGAAATTCAATGAGTTGCTGACCAATCCGGTGCTGCTGGGCCTGGTGGGTGGCGGTGCGGTGATTCTGCTGCTCCTGCTGCTGTTGCTGGCACGCCGCCGCAAAGCCCGGCAAGCAGCTGAGAAGCATCAGCGCATGGCGCGTGCCCTGGCCGAAGAACAGCCGTTCTCGGCCGATCTCGACCTGCCGCAAAGCAGCTTCGAAGGCCTGGAAGTTCCGTCGCCAAGCGTGAAGCTGGCGACTGCACCGACGCCAGCTCCCGCGCCCGCGCCAGTCATTGCCCCGGTCGTGATGACCACGCCGATCGCCGCGCCATTGGTGTCGCCGGCTGCCGAGCGTTCCGACGACGTGCTGGGCCAGGCTCAGTCGCACATCGATGCCGGTCGCCTGAACCAGGCTGCCGCGTTGCTGGAGGACGGCGTCAAGCAAGAGCCGAAGCGCAGCGACTTGCGCTTGAAACTGATGGAAGTCTATGGACAGCAAGGCGACCGCGATGCGTTCGTCGGCCAGGAGCGTCAGTTGGTGGCCAATGGCGACAACTTCGCCCAGGTTGAAAAGCTCAAAAGCCGCTTCCCGGCCATGGCGCTGGTCGCTGCCGGTGGTATCGCCGCAGCCGCCGTTGCCGCCGAGCTGGACGCTCAATACGTCAAGGATCTGTTGCTCGATGAGCCACAAGCACCGGCATCAGAACCAGAGCCTGCGCCGTTCGAGGATGAGCTCGACAGCGCCTTCGACCTGAGCCTGGATGATCTGGACACGATTACTCCTGTAGCGCCAGCACCTGCACCTGCGCCGGAGCCCGAAGTGGCGGCGCTGGCAGACCTGGAAGAGTTCCCGCTGGACGACGATCTGAGTTTTGAGTCGGTGTTGCAGCAGCAGACTGAAATCAAGGAAAGCCTCGACGATCTGTCGGACTTTGATCTCGACCTGGATCTCGGTGCGCAACCGTTGCCGGCGATACTGGCTGAAGACGATTTCCTGCTGGATCTGGATGAGGGCGTGAAGGATTTCCCGGTTGCCGAAACCCCGGCTGCTCCTGAGGTCGCGCTGGATGACCTTGAATTACCGGCCGATTTCGATCTGTCGCTGTCCGACGAAATGGATACACCGGATGCGTTCGCGGCAGAGCTGGATGATGTCAACGCCGAGCTGGAGAGCCTGTCCAACAGCATCGGCGAACCGACTTTCACCGAAGCAGATGCCGCACTGGGCGACGATGATGACTTCGACTTCCTTTCGGGCACTGACGAAGCCGCTACCAAGCTCGATCTGGCTCAGGCCTATATCGACATGGGCGACAGCGACGGTGCTCGCGACATCCTCAATGAGGTGGTAAGCGAAGGCAGCACCGAGCAGAAGAGCGAAGCCCGGGAAATGCTTTCGCGCCTGGCTTGAGTGATCGGCAGGTTGTAAACAGAACGGCAGCCCTTTGAGGCTGCCGTTTTTGTTTGGCCGATGAATTGATGTCGTCTGCTGTGGCCTCTTCGCGGGCAAGCCCGCTCCCACAGGTTCTGTGGCGTTCACAAAACCTGTGGGAGCGGGCTTGCCCGCGAAGAGGCCATTACATTCACTGCAGCATCATCGGTTGTACTGGCATCCCCTCCAGTCGGCCTTATAATGCCCGCCTTTGGTACATCATCAGGCTGTCCCTCCTTGGCAAATATAGATAACCCGGCCGCCGAAATGGCAGCCGACGGCTTTTTCCGGATCGCGCTGGGCGTCGAATACAAAGGCTCGCGCTACCGCGGCTGGCAGCGCCAGGCGTCCGGGGTGCTCACCGTGCAGGAAACCCTCGAAAACGCCTTGTCCAAAGTCGCCGACTCACCCGTTTCGCTGATGTGCGCCGGGCGTACCGACGCCGGGGTGCATGCCTGCGGACAGGTGGTGCATTTCGACACCCAGGTCGAGCGTTCGATGAAGGCCTGGACCATGGGCGCCAACATCAACTTGCCCCACGACGTCAGTGTCAGTTGGGCCAAGGTCATGCCGGCGCATTTCCATGCGCGGTTCAAGGCCATTGCCCGACGTTATCGCTACGTGATCTACAACGATCAGATCCGTCCGGCGCACCTGAACGAAGAAGTGACCTGGAACCACCGCCCGCTGGACGTCGAGCGCATGGCCGAGGCCGCTCAATACCTGCTTGGCACCCATGATTTCAGCGCTTTTCGCGCCGGACAGTGCCAGGCCAAGTCGCCGATCAAGGAGCTGCATCACCTGCGTGTTACCCGTCATGGAAAGATGATCGTGCTGGATATTCGCGCCAGCGCCTTCCTGCATCACATGGTGCGCAACATTGCCGGTGTGCTGATGACCATTGGTGCCGGAGAGCGTCCGGTGGAGTGGATGAAAGAGGTGCTTGAGAGCCGGATTCGACGGACCGGTGGCGTGACCGCGCATCCATTCGGTTTGTATCTGGTTCAGGTCGAGTACCGTGACGAGTTTGAATTGCCCGAGCGTTACATCGGTCCACACTTCCTGACCGGGTTCTCGGAACTTGGCGGCTGACGCCCTCGAATGCTTTTGTTACCATCCGGGACTTTCCCGGATTTGTCTTGGAGTTGTGTCGACATGTCAGCCGTTCGCAGCAAGATCTGTGGGATTACCCGCATAGAGGATGCGTTGGCAGCCGTCGAGGCCGGGGCGGACGCCATCGGATTCGTGTTCTACGCCAAAAGCCCCCGCGCGGTGACGTTCCAGCAGGCGCGCTCGATCATCAAGGCGCTGCCGCCGTTCGTGACCACCGTGGGCCTGTTCGTCAATGCAAGCCGGTGCGAATTGGGTGAACTGCTCGACGCGGTGCCCCTGGACCTGCTGCAATTTCACGGCGATGAAAGCGCGGCCGAGTGCGAAAGCTGGCATCGCCCGTACATCAAGGCGCTGCGGGTCAAGGCGGGTGATGACATCGCCGCGGCCTGTGATGCTTATGCCGGCGCCAGCGCAATTCTGCTCGATACCTATGTCGAAGGTGTTCCCGGAGGAACCGGGGAGGCATTTGACTGGTCACTGATACCGCAAGGCTTGAGCAAGCCGATCATTCTGGCGGGTGGTCTGACGCCGGATAACGTCGCCGAAGCGATTGCCCGCGTCCGGCCTTATGCCGTGGATGTCAGCGGCGGGGTAGAGGCGAGCAAGGGCATCAAGGATCACGCAAAGGTTCAGGCATTTATCAAAGCGGTACGCGGTAGCACCTGTTGATGTGACGGCTGGCAGACTGCCGCCGTCCACTGCACTGTACAAAGCGGATGCACTGCACACAGCAGGCAGATCCGAGGGTTTGTGGTTGCACGCAGGTCATGTTTCGCGCTGACCGTGGCAGACCTCGACCTTCTTCGCACACATGAATTTAGCGCTAGGGCATACACGGGGCCGCGAACCAGAGCGTTCGGGCCGCCGGTACTGGAGAAAGAAAGCATGAGCAACTGGTTAGTAGACAAACTGATCCCTTCGATCATGCGTTCCGAGGTCAAGAAGAGCTCGGTGCCTGAAGGTCTTTGGCACAAATGCCCGTCTTGCGAGGCTGTGCTGTATCGTCCGGAGCTGGAAAAGACCCTGGACGTTTGCCCCAAGTGCAACCATCACATGCGTATCGGCGCCCGCGCCCGTATCGACATCTTCCTCGATGTTGAAGGCCGTGCCGAGCTGGGTGCGGACCTGGAGCCGGTTGACCGTCTGAAATTCCGCGACGGCAAGAAATACAAGGACCGCCTGACCGCAGCACAAAAGCAGACCGGCGAAAAAGACGCGCTGGTTTCCATGAGCGGTACTTTGCTGGGCATGCCGGTGGTGGTTTCGGCGTTCGAGTTTTCCTTCATGGGCGGTTCGATGGGCGCCATCGTCGGTGAGCGTTTCGTTCGCGCCGCCAACTACGCCCTGGAAAAACGTTGCCCGATGATCTGCTTCGCCGCTTCCGGTGGTGCGCGCATGCAGGAAGCGCTGATTTCCCTGATGCAAATGGCCAAGACCTCCGCGGTGCTGGCTCGTCTGCGTGAAGAAGGCATCCCGTTCATCTCCGTGTTGACCGATCCGGTCTACGGCGGCGTTTCCGCCAGTCTGGCGATGCTGGGCGACGTGATTGTCGGCGAGCCGAAGGCGTTGATCGGTTTTGCCGGTCCGCGCGTGATCGAGCAGACCGTGCGTGAAAAACTGCCGGAAGGCTTCCAGCGTAGCGAGTTCCTGCTGGAGCACGGTGCCATCGACATGATCATCGACCGTCAGGAACTGCGTCCGCGCCTGGGCAACCTGCTGGCGCAAATGATGGGCCTGCCGACGCCGAAGTTCGTGGCTGCACCCATCGAACCGATCGTGGTTCCACCGGTTCCTGCCAGCCTATGATCCAACGTACCCTTGGCGAATGGCTCGCCTACCTTGAACAGTTGCACCCTTCGGCCATCGACATGGGCCTGGAGCGGTCGCAGCAGGTAGCGTCCCGCATGGGACTGGGCAAGCCGGCGCCTCGGGTGATCACGGTCACCGGGACCAACGGCAAGGGTTCCACCTGTGCGTTCGTGGCGTCCTTGCTGCGGGCCCAGGGCTTGAAAGTGGGGGTCTACAACTCCCCACACCTGCTGCGTTACAACGAGCGGGTAACGGTCGATGGTGTCGAAGCCACGGACGCAGAGCTGTGCGAGGCCTTTGCCGCGGTAGAGGCCGGGCGTGGCGACACATCCCTGACTTACTTCGAAATGGGCACCCTGGCGGCGTTCTGGCTGTTCCAGCATTCCGGGCTTGATGCGGTGGTGCTGGAAGTCGGTCTGGGCGGTCGTCTGGACACGGTCAACGTGGTGGACGCCGACATGGCGCTGGTCACCAGTATTGGCGTCGATCATGCGGATTACCTGGGTGATACCCGAGAGTCCGTGGCCTTCGAGAAGGCCGGTATTTTCCGTCAGGGCGCGCCTGCGCTCTGCGGCGATCTGAATCCCCCGCAACCTCTGCTGGACAAGGCGCGCGAGCTCAATTGCCCGTTTTTCCTGCGTGGGCGCGATTTTGACCTCGGTGTGACCGATCACAACTGGCAATGGCGTGGTGTCGATGGGCAAGGGCGCGTAGTTGAGCTGCGCGACCTGCCACTGCTCGATCTGCCGATGGAAAACGCTTCACTGGCGTTGCAGGCGTACCTGCTGCTCGGCTTGCCTTGGGTGGATGGGCAGATTATCGAGGCGCTGCGGGCAACGAAGGTGGTCGGTCGTCTGGATCGCCGTGAGATCGAGTGGCAGGGCAAGCGCTTGAATCTATTGCTGGATGTGGGGCACAACCCCCATGCGGCGGAATATCTGGCTCGTCGCCTGGCCAGTCGCCCGCCGGTCGGCAGGCGTCTGGCGGTGTTCGGGCTGCTGGCGGACAAAGACCTGGGTGGTGTTGTCGGCGAATTGAATGCTAGTGTCCAGCACTGGGCTGTCGCACCTCTGGATTCGCCTCGGGCGCGTCCGGTTGCGGACTTGCACGACGCGTTGCAAGGTCTTGGTGCGTCGGTCACGTCATACGGCAGCGTAGCGACCGCCCTGGAAGGGCAGTGCGCGCAGGCTACGAGCGACGACGAAATCCTGTTGTTCGGATCATTTTATTGTGTCGCCGAGGCCCTTGAATGGCTGGCCCGGCGCTCCACGGAGGAAGCGGCAAATGGCATTGCTGGATAAGGCATACAAACAGCGTATGGTTGGCGCCCTGGTGTTGGTCGCGCTGGCGGTGATTTTTCTGCCGATGCTGTTTTCCCGCCAGGACGAACAGCGCCAGGTGGCGGTCGAAGCGCCCGCGGCTCCGCAGGCGCCAGCGTTGCCCCAGGTGCAGGTCGAGCCCGTGGTGGTGCCCGAGCCGCAAGCCTTGCCTCAGGAGCCCGTGCCGAGCGATGACGAAATCGCCCAGCAGGAATCGGCAGTGCCGGCTGTTCCGGTGGCTCCAGCGCCAGCAGCCAAGCCGCCTGCACCGGCGCCGGTCCCGGCTTTGGCGGCCAAGCCTGCAACGGCGCCTGCCCAGCCGATCACCGCGGCACCGGGCAAACCGGACACCACGCAAAGCCGTGTCGATGCCAATGGTTTGTCCGTCAGCTGGTCGGTGCAACTGGCCAGCCTGTCGAGCCGTGAAAGCGCGGAAAAGCTTCAGAAAACCCTGCGCAGCCAGGGTTACAACGCCTACATCCGTACTGCCGATGGCAAAAACCGGGTGTTTGTCGGGCCGCTGATCGAGCGTGCCGAAGCCGACCGGCTGCGGGATTTGTTGAACCGCCAGCAGAACCTCAAGGGGTTTGTGGTGCGCTTTCAGCCGGAACGTGGCTAAAACTATCGCCTCGATATGAAATGCACTGACAATCGCAGCTTACCGATAAGCATGGGCTCTGCTAAAATGCGCCGCCTTATCCGTCTGTAGGCTGCACTGTGCCATTTACCTGGGTTGACTGGGCGATCGTAGCAATCGTCGCCATCTCCGCATTGATCAGTCTGAGCCGCGGCTTCGTCAAAGAAGCACTGTCGCTGCTGACCTGGATCATCGCAGGAGTCGTAGCCTGGATGTTCGGTGGCTCACTGTCCGAGTACCTCGGCGGGTACATTCAAACGCCATCGGCACGTATAATCACGGGCTGTGCCATCATGTTTGTCGCCACTTTAATCGTAGGCGCAATGATCAATTATCTTATCGGCGAACTGGTTCGCGTCACCGGGCTCTCCGGGACCGACCGATTCCTCGGCATGGCCTTTGGCGCCGCCCGTGGCGGGTTGCTGGTGGTCATCGCCGTCGGGCTGTTGAGCCTGGGGCCGGTACAGCAGGACGGGTGGTGGAAAGAGTCACAGCTCGTGCCAAAATTTCTATTGGTCGCCGACTGGTCCAAAAACCTGATTCTCGGGTGGAGCAGTCAGTGGCTTGCCAGCGGAATCAGCGTACCCGCTGATATTCCGTTCAAGGAGCAACTCTTGCCGATGGCCAAAACGCCTCAGTGAGTAGTGCTCAGTTCAGATCCATTAAGTAGGGGTTGCGTCGCATGTGTGGCATCGTCGGTATCGTCGGTAAGTCGAACGTCAATCAGGCGCTGTATGACGCGCTAACCGTGCTCCAGCACCGCGGCCAGGACGCTGCCGGTATCGTGACCAGCCATGATGGCCGGTTGTTCCTGCGCAAGGATAACGGCCTGGTGCGTGACGTGTTCCAGCAGCGTCACATGCAGCGCCTGGTCGGCCACATGGGCATTGGCCATGTGCGTTATCCGACCGCGGGCAGCTCGACGTCGGCTGAAGCTCAACCGTTTTACGTCAACTCGCCTTACGGCATCACCCTGGCGCACAACGGTAACCTGACCAACGTTGAACAACTGGCCAAGGAGATTTACGAATCTGACCTGCGCCACGTCAATACCAGTTCCGATTCGGAAGTGCTGCTCAACGTGTTCGCGCACGAACTGGCCCAGCGCGGCAAGTTGCAGCCGACCGAAGAAGACGTGTTTGCCGCCGTCACCGACGTGCACAACCGTTGCGTCGGTGGTTATGCCGTCGTGGCGATGATCACCGGCTACGGCATCGTGGGCTTTCGCGACCCGCACGGCATCCGCCCGATCGTTTTCGGCCAGCGTCACACCGACGAAGGCGTCGAGTACATGATCGCCTCGGAAAGCGTTTCCCTGGACGTGCTGGGCTTCACCCTGATTCGCGACCTGGCACCGGGCGAAGCGGTCTACATCACTGAAGAGGGCAAGCTGTACACCCGTCAGTGCGCGACCAACCCGTCCCTGACCCCGTGCATCTTCGAACACGTCTACCTGGCGCGTCCGGATTCGATCATCGACGGCGTGTCGGTCTACAAGGCCCGGCTGCGCATGGGTGAGAAACTGGCCGAGAAGATCCTGCGCGAGCGTCCGGACCACGACATCGACGTGGTCATCCCGATTCCGGACACCAGCCGCACCGCCGCGCTGGAGCTGGCGAACCACCTGGGCGTGAAGTTCCGCGAAGGCTTCGTGAAGAACCGCTACATCGGCCGGACCTTCATCATGCCGGGCCAGGCCGCGCGGAAAAAATCCGTACGCCAGAAGCTCAACGCCATCGAACTGGAATTCCGCGGCAAGAACGTGATGCTGGTGGATGACTCCATCGTTCGCGGCACCACTTGCAAGCAGATCATCCAGATGGCCCGCGAAGCCGGCGCCAAGAACGTCTACTTCTGCTCCGCGGCGCCAGCGGTTCGCTACCCGAACGTCTACGGCATCGACATGCCGAGCGCTCACGAGCTGATCGCGCACAACCGTTCGACCCAGGACGTGGCTGACCTGATCGGCGCCGACTGGCTGATCTATCAGGATCTGCCTGACTTGATCGAAGCGGTCGGTGGCGGCAAGATCAAGATCGACAAGTTCGATTGCGCGGTGTTCGATGGCCAGTACGTCACCGGCGACGTCGACGAGGCTTACCTGAACAAGATCGAACAGGCACGCAACGATGCCTCCAAGGTCAAGACGCAGGCAGTCAGCGCGATCATCGACCTGTACAACAACTGAGTTTCTACCGGCCCTGAGGGGCCGGTTTTGTATCCGGCTTTTAATTGACGAGAATAGGGAAAGGAGTGACAGCATGAGTCAGGATTGGGATGCCGGTCGGCTGGACAGCGACCTCGAAGGCGTAGCGTTCGATACCCTGGCCGTACGTGCCGGTCAGCACCGTACGCCGGAAGGCGAACACGGTGATCCGATGTTCTTCACTTCCAGCTATGTATTCCGCACCGCTGCCGACGCCGCCGCGCGTTTTGCCGGGGAAGTACCGGGTAACGTTTACTCGCGCTACACCAACCCGACCGTACGCGCCTTCGAAGAGCGTATCGCCGCTCTGGAAAGCGCCGAGCAAGCCGTGGCCACCGCCACCGGCATGGCTGCGATCATGGCCGTGGTGATGAGCCTGTGCAGTGCTGGCGATCACGTATTGGTGTCGCGTAGCGTATTTGGCTCGACCATCAGCCTGTTCGAAAAGTACTTCAAGCGTTTCGGCATCGAAGTCGATTACGTTGCCCTGGCGGATCTGTCCGGCTGGGACGCGGCGATCAAGGCCAATACCAGGCTGCTGTTCGTCGAGTCGCCGTCCAACCCGCTGGCCGAGTTGGTCGACATTGCCGAACTGGCGAAAATCGCCCACGCCAAAGGCGCGATGCTGGTGGTCGACAACTGCTTCTGCACCCCGGCCTTGCAGCAGCCGCTGAAAATGGGCGCGGACATCGTCGTGCACTCGGCCACCAAGTTCATCGACGGCCAGGGCCGTTGCATGGGTGGCGTGGTCGCCGGTCGCAGCGAGCAGATGAAAGAGGTGGTCGGCTTCCTGCGTACCGCCGGGCCGACCCTGAGCCCGTTCAATGCCTGGATCTTCCTCAAGGGCCTGGAAACCCTCAACCTGCGGATGAAGGCCCATTGCGCCAACGCCCAGCAACTGGCCGAGTGGCTGGAGCAGCAGGAAGGTATCGAGAAAGTCCATTACGCCGGCCTCAAGAGCCATCCGCAGCACGAGCTGGCGCTGCGCCAGCAGAAGGGTTTCGGTGCTGTGGTCAGTTTTGAGGTCAAGGGTGGCAAAGAGGGTGCCTGGCGCTTTATCGACGCCACGCGCCTGATTTCGATCACCGCCAACCTGGGCGACAGCAAGACCACCATCACCCATCCGAGCACGACGTCCCATGGTCGCCTGGCGCCACAGGAGCGTGAAGCGGCGGGCATTCGTGACAGTCTGATCCGTGTTGCGGTCGGCCTGGAAGACGTGGCGGACCTGCAAGCCGATCTGGCGCGCGGTCTGGCTGCGTTGTGATCGAGTTGTCTGCGCCGACCACCGGCTCGAATGGCCGCGTAGCGCTGGTGACCGGTGCTGCGCGGGGCATTGGCCTGGGGATCTCGGCCTGGCTGATCAGCGAAGGCTGGCAAGTCGTGCTGACGGACCTGGACCGGGAGCGCGGTTCGAAAGTGGCGAAAGTGCTGGGCGACAACGCCTGGTTCATCGCCATGGATGTCTCGAATGAAGGGCAGGTCGCGCTGGGCGTGGCCGAGGTGCTCGGCCAGTTCGGGCGCCTGGATGCGCTGGTATGCAACGCAGCGGTTGCCGATCCGCACAATATCACCCTGGAAAGCCTCGATCTGGCTCACTGGAATCGGGTGTTGGCGGTGAACCTCAGTGGGCCGATGCTGCTGGCCAAGCACTGTGCGCCGTACCTGCGCGCTCACAGCGGTGCCATCGTCAATCTGGCCTCGACCCGCGCAGGGCAGTCGGAACCCGACACAGAGGCCTATGCGGCGAGCAAGGGCGGTTTGTTGGCTCTGACCCATGCGTTGGCCATCAGCCTTGGTCCGGAGATCCGGGTCAATGCCGTCAGCCCTGGCTGGATCGATGCGCGCGACCCCTCGGTGCGGCGTGCCGAACCCTTGACCGAAGCCGATCATGCCCAGCATCCAGCGGGCAGGGTGGGGACGGTCGAGGATGTCGCGGCGATGGTGGCCTGGCTGCTGTCGAGAAACGCCGGGTTTGTCACCGGCCAGGAATTCGTGGTCGATGGCGGCATGACCAAGAAGATGATCTATGAGCAGTGAAAGGCAGCTTCAAGCTGCAAGTTAAAGCGTGACGGTGGTGTGCCTGCTATATGCGTGCTTGCTTTTACTTGCAGCTCGAAGCTTGCTGCTAAAAGCTGTTTTTGAAAAAAACTTCAATCCTGCTATTGACTTAGGTTCGCTACCTGCGTAAATTTCGCGGCCTCGGAGATGCAAACGGGTGATTAGCTCAGCTGGGAGAGCGTCTGCCTTACAAGCAGAATGTCGGCGGTTCGATCCCGTCATCACCCACCACTCCCGAGGTACTTGCGAAAGCAAGAGGTAGGCTGAAATGCCTCCACCGACGCGCAGCGGTAGTTCAGTCGGTTAGAATACCGGCCTGTCACGCCGGGGGTCGCGGGTTCGAGTCCCGTCCGCTGCGCCATATTTTCCGAATCAGGCATGCTCTGATTCGAGATTGAAAAGCTACTGAGTTTTCAATCAGACGAGTTACTTGAGCATCTGCTCAAAGCGATACGCAGCGGTAGTTCAGTCGGTTAGAATACCGGCCTGTCACGCCGGGGGTCGCGGGTTCGAGTCCCGTCCGCTGCGCCATATCTGCCCCGAGGCCCACTGAACGCCTTGGAGCTACGAAGAAAACCGCAGGTTTACTTCGAGTCGATAGCAAAGACCCTGGTCGAAAGACCGGGGTTTTTTGTGTCTGAAATTTGGCTTTTTCTCCTGCCTCGCGACCCTCAGGGTTTCGCATCTGCCGGCCTGGCGCGGATGCCCGATGACTCTCGAAAATCCCCCTCAATAACCCGCAGACTTGTTAAACCGGCGCCTGCGCGGCCGAAATGCCTGTCTGTCATTAAATAATTCAAGCATTTACCGGGTGCAATTCGCACAAAGGGCTTGGTTTGCCCTCACAACACTAATTAGAATGAGTCGCATTTAAATTTTTTCTTCGCCCAGGGTTCCTTCAGATGAGTGATGCCGTGATGCCGCCGGAGCAAGCCTTCCACGACCTGTACCGCGACCATCGGGGCTGGCTCGAAGGCTGGTTGAGACGACGCATGAGCAATGGCAGCGATGCCGCGGACCTGAGCCAGGATACCTTCGTTCGTGTACTTGCCAGCTCACAGCGCATCGCCGACTTGCAAGAGCCTCGCGCCTACCTGGCGACCGTCGGCAAACGACTGCTGAGCAACTTCTACAAGCGCCGCAGCCTGGAGCAAGCCTATCTCGATGCATTGGCGTTGCTGCCCGAGGACTGTGTGCCGTCCCCGGAGCAACGCTGGATCCTGCTGGAAACCCTGCAGGCCCTGGACGAATTGCTCGATGGATTGCCCAGGCCGGTACGGCGGGCGTTTCTCTGGAGTCAGCTCGAAGGCCTGGGCTACCAGGAGATTGCCGAGCGCCTGCAAGTCTCGGAACGCACGATCAAGCGCTACATGGCTCAAGCCTACGAACATTGCCTGCTGGTGGACATGTGAACGGTTCGCCACCTTCGGCCCAGGCCCGACAAGTCGTGCGGGCCGCCGCGCAGTGGCTGGCCCTCATGGAATCCGGCTGCGCCAATGAGCAGGACCGGGAGCAGTTGCAGAGCTGGCGCGACAGCCATTCCAGCCATGAGCAGGCCTGGCAGAAAGCGCAACGCTTGCGTCAACGCTTTGCCGACCTGCCATCGGGCCTGGCCATGGCCAGTCTGGACCGGCCGCAAGCGAGTCGACGCACGGTGCTCAAACGCGCCGTCGGTGCGGTGGCGTTGCTGCCGACCGCCTGGTTGATCAGTCGGCAGTTGCCTCTGGATACCTGGGGGGCCGACCTGCGCACCGCCACCGGGGAAAGCAAAAAAGTCCGGTTGGCCGATGGCAGCTCTGTGCAACTGAACACGGCCAGTGCCGTCGATATCGATCTGAAGAACCGGCACCTGACACTGGTGGAAGGCGAAATCGCACTGAACGTGCCCGGGACTTCGCCGCTGACGATCCTCACGCGCTTCGGGCAAGTGACCGTCAGTCAGAGCGAAGTGTGTGTGCGTCAGGGGCAGTCGGGCTGCAAGGTGTCAGTGCTTCGAGGCACAGTGCAGTTGCAGCCTCTGCACGGGCCGGTCTTTTCGTTGCGCGGCGGCCAGCAAGTCAGCCTTCAAGCGGCGGGTGCTGGCGCTGTGGAGCCGTTCGACGTGCTGGCCCCTGGCTGGCGTGACGGAGTGCTGATGGCGCAGAACCAACCCTTGGGGGACTTCCTGCGTGAACTCAGCACCTATCGTCCTGGCGTGTTGCGTTGGGAGCCAGAGTTGGAATCACTGCGCATCACCGGCAGTTTTCGCCTGGAAGACACCGATCGCATCCTCGCGCTTCTGGCGGTCAGCCTGCCGCTGGAGGTGCATTCGCGTACGCGTTATTGGGTAACGCTGGTGCCGCGCAAAAATAGTGTTTAACGCGTGTCCCCTTTTTTCGCGGCGCTTGTCATTCAAGGCAAGTGAAACGAAATCAGAGAGATTCTCAATGCCTGTAGTGATGCCTTGCAGTACGCGTCTGGCTCCATCCCGGTTGCGCCCGTTGATGCACTTGAGTCTGTTGTTGAGCCTGAGTGCCTGTCCGTTGTTCATCGCTGCCGGTTGGGCCGCAGACGCGCCACGGCGCAGCTATCAGGTGCCAGCCGGTAGCCTCGGCGCGGCGCTGACCCGTTTCGCCGGGTTGGCCGGAGTCAATCTGTCCGTGGACCCGGCACTGGTGAGTGGGCGCACCAGCCCTGGCCTTTCCGGCGACTTCGCGGTGGAAGAGGGCTTTGCTCAACTGCTACAGGGTTCCGGTCTGCAACTGCAACCGGTCGGCGAACAGGCGTACATGCTGACCCCGGCGCCAACAGGCAGCACCCTGCAATTGGGCGCTACCTCTATTTACGCGACGGCGGACACGGCGCACGGTGATCCGTATGCCGGCGGGCAGGTCGCACGCCGTGGGTCGCAAGGCTTGCTGGGCTCGAAAGACTTCATGGAGACGCCGTTCAGCGAGACCACCTACACCAGTGAGTTGGTGAAAAACCTGCAGGCTCGTACCTTGGGCGACCTCGTTGCCAGCGATCCCTCGGTTCGCGCCACCAACCCGGCGGGTGGACGGTATGAGCAGTTCACCATTCGCGGAATGAGCCTGTTCAACAGTGATGTCTCCTACAACGGTCTCTACGGCATTCTGCCGACGTACACCATCGACATGGAAATGGCCGATCGCGTCGACATCCTCAAAGGCCCGAGTCAGCTCATCAATGGCATCTCGCCGCGGGGCAGCGTGGGCGGCGGGATCAACGTGGTGCCCAAGCGCGCCACGGACGTGCCCGTTACTTCGTTTACCGGCAACTACGCTTCCGACAGCCAGGTTGGCGGTGCGGTAGATATCGGTCGGCGCTTTGGTGAGGGGGACATGTTCGGTGTTCGTTTCAACGGCGTGAAGCAGTCCGGCGACACCGAATGGGATCACCAGAGTGTTGACCGCGAGATGGCGGTGCTGGGCCTGGATTTTCGCGGTGAACGCCTGCGGCTCTCGACGGACGTCGGACATAACGAGCGTGACACCGACGCCCCGCAGGAGCGTGTGCAGGTCGGCGCCAAAGCTCAGGTTCCGCACGCCAGCGATGTTCGCCACAACTATGCACAGCCGTGGAGCAAGGCGCGGACCAAGGACACCTTCGGTACGGTGACCGGCGAGTACGATGTCAGCGATTCCGTCATGGTGTACGCCGGTGCGGGTGCGCGTAAAAGTAATCACGACTTCCTTCGGCACGCCGTAGCGGTCACCAACAACGCGGGCGATTTCAGCGTTCAGCCACGTGACTTCACCCGTGACGAAAATGTCCGGACAGCCAACGCCGGGGTACGCAACTGGTTCCATACCGGTCCGGTGAGTCATGAAATCAACCTGGCTGCCAGCTACTTCTACATGGACTTCGAAAACGGTGGCGCCCGTTATGCCGCCGCCCCGAGCAACATCTACAACCCGGTGGAAACACCTACACCCGTTACGCCCACGCGACTCGATTCGCAGGTGTATACCGAGAACCGTTCCAGCAGCGTGGCGTTGTCCGACACATTGGGCTTGCTCGATGACCGGGTGCTGTTGACCCTCGGTGCCCGCTGGCAGCGAGTGCAGGTTGACGACTGGACGGATAATGTCAAAGGCGACACGGGCTACGATGAAGAAAAGGTTTCGCCCTCGGGAGGCATCCTGTTCAAGGCCACCGACAAGCTCTCGTTGTATGCCAACTACATGGAAGGCCTGAGCCAGGGCAAGATCGCCCCGTCGACCTCGGTGAACGAGGACGAGATCTTCCCGCCGTTCATCAGTCGGCAGGTCGAGGTCGGTGCCAAATATGATGCGGGTGCGTTCGCCATTACCACTGCGGTGTTCCGGATCAAGCAGCCGGCCTATGAAACCAACGCCACGACGCGGGTTTTCGGCCCGAACGGCAAACGCGAAAACAAGGGTGTGGAAGTCAGTGTGTTCGGTGAGCCGCTCAAAGGTTTCCGCCTGCTCGGCGGCGTCATGTACATCGACAGCGAGTTGACCGACACCACCAACGGCACCTTTGACGGCAACCGCGCGCCCGCCACGCCGGAATACAACGTCAGCCTGGGGGGCGAGTGGGACGTGCCGAATGTACAAGGCCTGACCCTCACCAGCCGCGGCATCTATTCCAGCTCCCAGTATCTGGACCAGTCCAATAACAAGGAAATCGATGCCTGGACGCGTATCGACGTGGGCGCGCGCTACGCCTTCAAGGTTGAAGAAAAGAACATCACCCTGCGCGCCAATATCGAGAACGTGGCCGACAAGCGTTACTGGAGTTCGGCCGGGGCCTCGGATGACAGCGAGCCTGGATTGACGCTCGCAACTCCACGAACCTACCTGCTTTCGGCGACCGTCGACTTCTGAATCGATTCAACCGTGGATTGCGCCACAGGGAAGGGCGCTACCGAGTTGTGTCATGAATCGATTGCAGAGGACGAGAGCATGCCCGGCCTGACTTACCCGCCCAAGAAAGAACAGCCCAACAGGCCCTCCAGGCGCACGCTGCTGCGCCTGTCCCTGGGCCTGCTTGCACTCAGGTTTGCCCCGTCGGCGTGGGCCCGGGCCGACGCCGCGCCGCTGCGGGTGATCACCCTGTTTCAGGGGGCCACGGACAGTGCCGTGACGTTGGGCATCACACCCTGCGGCATCGTCGACTCCTGGAGTGAAAAGCCCACCTATCGCTATCTGCGCTCGGCGCTGGAGCCGGTACCCCATGTCGGGCTGGAAACCCAGCCCAGCCTTGAGGACATCGCGCTGCTCAAGCCGGACGTGATCATCGCCTCGCGCTTTCGCCATGAACGTATCGCGCCGTTGCTCAAGCAGATCGCCCCGGTGGTGATGCTGGAGGAAGTGTTCGAGTTCAAAAAGACCCTGGCGTTGATGGGCCTGGCCTTGCACCGCCAGCAGCGCGCCGACGAGGTGTTGGCCCGCTGGCAGTTGCGCACGGCACAACTGCGCGGGCAACTGCAGCAGAAATTTTCCGGGCGCTGGCCGCCGACGGTGTCGATTCTGGATGTCCGTGAGGACCATATCCGCAGTTATCTGCCGGCCAGTTTTCCGGGTTCGGTGATCACCGAGCTGGGGCTTGGCTGGAGTGAGGCCAGTCGGGCGGCGAGCGGGGTATCGATCAAACTCACCAGCAAGGAGAGTCTGGCGGTGGTCAATGCCGACATTTTCTTTGTCTTCTTGCGCGCGGAGAAACCGGCAGTGCAGGGAAACTATGAAAGCCTGGTGCAGCATCCGCTGTGGCAGCAAATGCGTGCGCCGCAACAGGGGCAGGTGTGGCGGGTCGACGGAGTGGCCTGGAGCCTGTCGGGCGGGATGCTCGGGGCGAACCTGATGCTCGATGACGTTGCGCGGCTGGTCACGGCGGACGTGTCCTGATGAGCAATGGTTTGAAGTTGTGCTGTGCCGCCGTCGTGTTGCTGCTCAGCGGCGTGCTGAGCCTGGCGGTCGGAGCCACCTGGATTCCGTTGTCGCACATTACCGCCGCGTTCGTGCATCCCGATCCGTTGAGCGTCAGCCACGTGCTGGTGACCACCACGCGCCTGTCGCGCACCTTGATGGCAATGGCCGTGGGCGCGAGCCTGGCCGTGGCGGGGGGCTTGATGCAGGCGCTGACGCGCAATCCGCTGGCGTCCCCCGGGTTGTTCGGGATCAACGCCGGCGCGACTTTTTTTATCATCCTGTGCTCCTCGCTGTTTTCCCTGTCATCCCCGGATGCCTGGCTGTGGAGCGCGTTCATCGGCGCGGCCGTGGCCGGCAGTCTGGTGTGGCTGATCGGCAACATGGGGCAGGGCAGTCTCAGCCCGCTGCGCATTGTGTTGGCGGGTGCGGCGATGGCTGCCTTGTTCTCCGCGTTCAGCCAGGCGTTGCTGGTGGTCAATCAGGATGGGCTGGACACGGTGCTGTTCTGGCTGGCGGGCTCGTTGACCGAGCGCAGCCTGTCGGTCGCCGCGCCACTGCTGATCTGTGGCGTGCTCGGGGTGTTCGGCGCGATGTTGCTGGCGGGGCAGGTCAACGTGCTTGACGCAGGCGAGGAGATCGCCACCGGCCTGGGTCAGCGCACCGGTTTGATCCGGCTGCTGATGAGCGTTCTGGTGGTCTGTCTGGCGGGCAGCGCCGTGGCATTGGCCGGCAGCATCGGGTTTATCGGCCTGCTGGTGCCGCACATGGTGCGCAAGGGCCTGTCCATCGATCATCGCTGGCTGCTGCCGGGCTGTGCGCTACTCGGCGCGATTGTCCTGCTGCTGGCCGATACCTTGTCGCGGGTGTTGATCCTGCCGCAGGAGGTCCCGGTGGGCGTGATGACGGCATTGTTCGGCGCACCGTTCTTCATTCTGCTGGCCCGGCGTGGAGGTCGTTATGGATAAGGTCCTGACCTGGCGCCGTAGCGGCTTTTCCCGGCGGATCAATGTCACCACGTTGTGGCGGTTGCTGGTGGCGTTGATGGTGACGGCGCTGATCATGCTTGGCTCACTGTCGCTGGGCAAAGTCATGCTGTCGCCGTCGCAGGTGCTGCGGATTTTGCTGTCGAGCCAGGATGCCAGCCTGACGTTCATCGTCGAGCAACTGCGCTTGCCGCGCATGCTCCTGGCGGCGTTGGTCGGGGCGGCGTTGTCGGTGTCGGGTCTGATTCTGCAAAGCATCATCCGCAACCCGCTGGCTTCACCTGATCTGCTGGGTATCACCAGCGGCGCCAGTGCGGCGGCCGTGCTGTATCTGTCGTTTTTCTCCGTGGCACTGGGCCAACAATATCTGCCGCTGGCGGCGATGTCCGGTGCGGCGCTGGCGGCATTGGCGATCTATCTGCTGGCCTGGAAGCAGGGGGCTTCACCGCTGCGCCTGGTGTTGATCGGGGTCGGCATCAGCGCGATGTTGACCGCCGCGACCACCTTCATCCTGGTCTTCAGTCCGCTGACCACGACCCTGTCGGCTTATGTCTGGCTGACCGGCAGCGTGTACGGCGCCAGTTGGCCGGAACCGCTGGCGCTGGGGCGCTGGTTGTTGGGTATCTGCCCGCTGCTGGTGCTGTTTGCCCGGCAGGTGAGGGTGCAACAACTGGATGACTCTCTGGCCCAAGGCATCGGCGTTCGCGTGCAGTGGCTGCGCGCCGGTTTGTTGCTGGTAAGTGTGGCATTGGCCGGAGCAGCGATTGCCTGGGGCGGGGCGATCGCGTTTGTCGGGCTGATTGCGCCGCACATTGCCAAGCGCCTGGTAGCCCCGGGGTTCGGCGGTCAGGCGGTGATGGCGTTGTTGGTCGGGGCAAACCTCGTGGTGCTGGCCGACCTTGTCGGGCGTGTGCTGTTTTTGCCGCTGGATCTGCCGGCCGGGATTTTTGTCGCCGTACTGGGCACACCCTTTTTTCTCTATTTGTTGATTAAACAGCGTCATTAAGGAATTCAACGTATGACGTCGATTGCAAGTCGCGGCCTGACCCTGAGTTACCAGCGCCAGGTCATTATTGACGCGCTGGACATGCAACTGCCCCAGGGCAAGATTTCGGTACTGATCGGCAGCAACGGCTGCGGCAAAAGCACCTTGCTCAAATCCTTCGCCCGACTGCTGAAGCCGCAGCAGGGCTCGGTGATTCTCAACGGTGTGGATATCCAGCAAAAGCCCACGGCCACTGTGGCCAGGGAGTTGGCCATTTTGCCTCAGACCCCCAGTGCGCCGGAGGGCATCACCGTGCGGCAGTTGGTGGCGCTGGGGCGTTATCCGTATCAGAGCTGGATGCAGCAGTGGTCGGCTGAAGATGAGGCCATGGTCAACCGTGCGCTGACGCAAACCAGCCTCCAGGCACTGGCGGATCGACCGGTGGACGCGTTGTCCGGCGGGCAGCGCCAGCGCGCGTGGATCGCCATGACCCTGGCTCAGGACACCGGCATCGTGCTGCTCGACGAACCCACCACGTTTCTCGACCTGGCGCACCAGATCGAAGTGCTGGACCTGCTGCGCGACCTCAACCGGCTCGAAAACAAGACCATCATCATGGTGCTGCACGACCTCAACCTGGCCTGTCGTTACGCCGACCACATGGTCGCGGTGCACAACCGGACGGCCTTTGCCCAGGGGCGGCCCGACGAGGTGTTGACCGAACCCTTGGTCAAAACCGTATTCGACCTCAATTGCCGGATCATTGCCGATCCGTTCTTCGGGACTCCGTTGTGCATTCCGTTTGGCCGGGAGTTGCCGCAATGAGTCTGGCACGTCATTTCACCGCGTCGCAGTGGACGGTGTTGTCCGGCGGCTTGCGGCTCAAGGACGGCGACGAGCGCGACCCGTTGCGTTCGCTGAAGGCCCGGGACTTGTTGCAGGAGGACGTGTGCGAGCAACTGCTGGACACCCTGGGCCCGGTGATCGGCTCGCCGACCCGGGCGATTACCGCCTCGCTGCTGGGCAAGCGCCTGTCGTTTCTGGCGACCGGCGCTTGTTTGTATGCGATGTCGGTGTATGACAAGGGGCTGTTGTTGACGCTCGACAACACGCTGATTGAATACGGCCACGATGATGGGCAGTGGACGTCGTCGATGCCCCTGCATCACGGTCTGCCGCTGACCTATGGGACCCATGAGCGCGAGGCCTGGCGGGAGGCCCTGGTGCGGGGACTGTTCGCGGGACTGCTGCAACCGTTGTGGCACACCTTCAACCGTGTCACCGGTGTTTCCCGGCGCATCCTCTGGGAAAATACGGCCGTACGTGTTTACTCGCTGTATGAAAAACGCATGGCGAAAATCGACGACCCGTCAGTGCGCGGGCGCTGTGAAGCGGATTTCAATTGGCTGCTGACACAAGCCGAACCTGCGTTGTTCGGTCTCGATTACAACCCGCTGAGCCATTTCCGCCGACCGCCGACGCTGGTGGACGATGGGCAACGCAGCATTCGCTTTCGCCGAACCTGTTGCTTCTATTACCTGGCCACCGAACCCGCTGAATACTGCTCGACCTGCCCGTTGCTACGTCCGGGGAAATGCCGATGAGATGTGCATGTCAGGGTGATGGGGCAGGCGCCTGAGCAACGGCACAGGCGCCCGCCCTTCACAGAAAGTGCGTGACTCAGCCTTGCAGATACACCGCGTGGGTATGGGTGTATTCGTACAGCCCATGCTTGCCATCCGCGCCGCCGATGCCGGACTTGCGCACACCGGCATGGAAACCTTGCATGGCTTCGAAGTTCTCGCGGTTGACGTAGGTTTCGCCAAAATCCAGCTCACGCATCGCCTGCAGGGTTTTGCTCAGGTCACGGGTGTAGATCGACGAAGTCAGGCCATAGTCACAGTCGTTGGCCAGGGCGATGGCTTCGTCCAGGTCGTCGATTATCTGGATCGGCAGCACCGGCCCGAATATCTCTTCGCGCATGATCTCCATGTCCGCGCGACAACCGGCTAAAACAGTGGGCTGGAAGTGGAAGCCATTCGGCAGGTCGGCCATCTGCCCGCCGCTGATCAGGCTTGCGCCCTGGCTCAGCGCGGTGCGGACTTTGCGGTTGACGCTGTCCAGCCCCTGGCGGTTGATCAGCGGGCCCATCTCCACGTCGGGCTGGGCAATCGGGTCGCCATAGCGTGTTGCGCTCATGGCCGCCGCGATACGTTCGATGAACTGATCCGCCACCTTGCGCTCGACATATACCCGCTCGGCGCAATTGCACACCTGGCCGCTGTTGATGATCCGCGAATCGCGGATCGCCCTGACCGCCAGGTCGAGGTCTGCATCCGCCAGCACAATGGCCGGTGCCTTGCCGCCCAGTTCCAGGTTGAGCTTGGTGATGTTCGGCGCGGCGGCGGCCATGATTCGTGAGCCTGTGTCGACACTGCCGGTGAAGCTGATCATGTCCACGCCCTTGTGCGCGGTCAGTGCCGCGCCGACTCGGCCGTCACCGCAGACCACGTTGAACACGCCGGGCGGCAGGTCGGTTTCGGCGACCAGCCGGGCAAATTCGAAGCAGTTGTTCGGGGTTTCTTCGCTGGGCTTGATGACGATGGTGTTGCCGGTCAGCAGGGCCGGGGCCATTTTCCGGGCGATCAGGAAGAACGGGAAATTCCACGGCAGGATCCCGGCCACCACGCCCAAGGGTTTGCGCAACAGGAAGATGTTTTCGTTCTGGCGGTCGCTGGTGATGATTTCACCTTCGATGCGCCGGGCCCATTCGGCCATGTAGTCGAGGTAGTCGGCAGTGAAATTGACTTCGACTTCCGCCAGTCCGCTGATCTTGCCTTGCTCCAGGGTGATGGTGCGCGCCAGGTGCGAGACGTTTTCCCGCAGTTTCGCGGCGATCCGGCGCAAGTAGCCGGCGCGGTCATTCGCCGGTTTGCGCGCCCAGTCTTTCTGCGCGGCACGGGCGGCAGCGAGGGCGCGGTCGACGTCTTCGGCTGTCGAGGCCGGGACTTTCGACAGCACGGCACCGGTGGCCGGGTTGATCACATCGAGGTGGGCAGCGCTGGCCACGAACTGGCCGTCGATGAAGTTTTCGTAAACAGGCACGGATGACATGGTGCGACTCCTTGGCAGATCAGTAAGTACGTGACGGCGCTTGAGTGGTGGCAGGTTCGCGATAGCGGGCGAGGGTGGCCATGGCGCCTTGGCGCAGCAGGCTGATGTCGATGGCCACTGCAATGAACTGGCAGCCCCAGCGCTGGTAGCGGCGGGCGTCTTCTTCGTTGGGCGCTAGAATCCCGCAGGCCTTGCCGGCCGCCAGCGTGGCGTTCACGGCGTGTTGAATCCGTTCCTGGACTTCCGGGTGGCCGGGGTTGCCGGCATGACCCAGGCCGATCGACAAATCCGCCGGCCCGATGAACACCGCATCCACGCCCTCGACGGCGGCAATCGCGGCGACGTTTTCCACGCCGGTGCGCGATTCCACCTGCACGATCAGGCACAGTTGTTCGTGGGCGGTATTCAGGTAATCCGGCACGCCGTCCCAGCGCGTGGCCCTGGTCAGGCCGCCGCCGACCCCGCGAATGCCGTGGGGCGGGTAGCGCATGGCGCGCACCAGTGCCTGTGCCTGCTCAGCGGTTTCGACCATCGGGATCATCAGCGTCTGCGCGCCGATATCCAGCAATTGTTTGATCAGGTTGGCATCGCCATTCACCGCGCGCACCACAGGCGCGGTCGAGTAAGGCGTCACGGCCTGCAACTGGGCGAGTACACCGGGCACAGTGTTGGGCGCGTGCTCGCCATCGATCAGCATCCAGTCGTAACCGGTGGTGGCGACGATCTCGGCGGCGTAGCCGGTGGCGAACCCGGCCCAGATGCCGTACCGGGTTTCGCTGTTGTTCAGTGCGGCCTTGAACGCGTTGTGCGGCATGTTCATCACGAGCTCCTTTCTCAGCGGTTATACGGCCGATGCAGTTGGCATTCCGGGTTGAGGGTCACGCCGAAACCTGGCTGGTCGAGCGCGGACAGACGCATGCGGCCATTGACCGGCACCGGTTCGCCGAGCAATTGCGGGTGGAACATCGGCACTACTTCGTCAGCCTTCGGCGCCATCATCAGGAACTCGGCGAACGGGCTGTTATGCCGGGTGGCGACGAAGTGGTAGCTGTACACCGAAGAGCCGTGGGGGATGACCAGCGCGTTGTGAGCGTCGGCCAGGGCCGAGATCTTCACCAGTTCAGTGATCCCGCCGCACCAGCCGACATCCGGCTGGATGATGTCGCAGCAGCCCATCTCCAGCAGCATGCGGAAGCCCCAGCGTGTGGCTTCATGTTCGCCGGTGGTCACCAGCATGCCCTTGGGCACATTGTTGCGCAGGGCGGCGTAGCCCCAGTAATCGTCCGGCGGCAGGGCTTCTTCAATCCACTTCAAGCCATGCTCGTGGGCGCCAACCGCCAGTCTGGTGGCGTAGTTGAGGTCCAGGCTCATCCAGCAATCGAGCATCAGCCAGAAGTCCGGGCCGACACGCTCGCGCATGGTCGCCAGTTCTTCGAGGTTCTTGCGCAGGCCTTCCTCGCCTTCGGCCGGACCGTGGTGCAGCGGCATCTTGCCGCCGATGAAGCCCATTTTCTGCGCCAGGTCCGGACGGGCGCCGGTGGCGTAGAACTGCAATTCGTCGCGCACCGCACCGCCGAGGAGCTGATGTACGGGTTCCTGGCGGATCTTGCCGAGCAAGTCCCACAGCGCCAGGTCGACGCCGGAGATCGTGTTGATGACGATGCCCTTGCGCCCGTAATACAGGGTCGACTGGTACATCTGGTCCCAGATTTTTTCGATGTCGGTGACCCGGGCGCCTTCGAGGAAGCGCGCCAGGTGCTTCTCGACGATGTAGGCGGCAGGCTCGCCGCCAGTGGTCACGGCAAAACCGACGGTACCGTCGCTGGCCTCGATCTCCACCACCAGGGTGCCGAGTACATTGATGCCGAAGGTGCGGCGGCTCTGGCGGTACTCGGGGTATTTGCTCATCGGCGTGGCAATGTGATCGTCGATCCAGTGGCCGTCGGCCTGGTCGTGATAATCCGCGCCGCCGCCTCGCAGCGTGAAAGCGCGCACGTGTTTGATGGTTGGAATGCCCATGGTGTGATTCCCTTTGTTAAACGGCGGTCAGGTTAAACGGTGGCCGGTTTGTTCGAGGCTTCATGGCCGGGCGCGCGTACGCCCAGCACCAGCAACGCGGCAATGACGGTGGTAACGGCCAGCACGTACAAGCCTGCTGCCGGTGAATGGAAAGCGCCTTCGGCCCAGTTCTTCAGGATTGGGGCAATGAAGCCGCCGAGGGCGCCGAACGAGTTGATCAGGGCGATCCCGGCCGCGGCGGCGCTGCCGGCGAGGTAGCTGGAGGGGAAGGTCCAGAACACCGGCTGCACGGCGATGAAGCCGGAGGCGGCAAAACACAGGGCGATGATCCCCAGCAGCGGGTTGCTGAAGGTCACCGAGCAGGCGATCCCGGCGGCGGCCATCAGCAAGGTAAGGCACGCGGTGCGGCGACGTTCGCCGGTGCGGTCGCTGTAGCCGGGGATCAGGTAGGCGGCGATCAAGGCGCAAATCCATGGAATCGCCGTGACCAGGCCGACCATCAACCCGACCTTGGTCCCCAGCAGTCCGCCGACCTGGCTTGGC
Organism: Pseudomonas sp. GM74; assembly: GCF_000282455.1. Lineage (GTDB taxonomy): Bacteria > Pseudomonadota > Gammaproteobacteria > Pseudomonadales > Pseudomonadaceae > Aquipseudomonas. The sequence continues at coordinate 46,312 of NZ_AKJG01000037.1, read as the reverse complement.
AGGTAAAACACCACGCCGTAGACGCTGGCCTGGATCAACAGGTAGATCAGGCACAGGTACAGCACCGGGGGTTGGCAAATGACGTTGAGCAGGCTGCGGCCGTGGTTCTGTTTATGGCTGTCTTCCTGATCGAGCAGGGTCTGCACTTGCTGGCGTTCCTCGACGGTCAGCCACTTGGCGTCGGCCGGGCGGTTGTCCAGGTACCAGTAGGCCCAGATGCCCACCGCCGTCGCCATCAGGCCTTCAACGGCAAACAGCCACTGCCAGCCGTGGAAGCCGGCGAAGCCGTCCAGTTCCAGCAGCAGGCCGGACAACGGGCTGCCGAAGATGAATGCCAGCGGCGCACCGAAATAGAAGAAACCCATGGCCTTGCCGCGCACGGCGCTGGGGAACCAGTACGTGAGGTAAAGGATCACGCCGGGGAAGAAGCCAGCTTCGGCCACGCCCAGCAGGAAGCGCAGGATGTAGAAGCTGGTTTCTGTGTGGGCGAAGACCATGGCGGCGGAGACCAGGCCCCAGGTGACCATGATCCGGCACATCCACAGGCGGGCGCCGACGCGGTGCAGAATCAGGTTGCTCGGCACTTCAAGCAACGCGTAGCCCACGAAGAACACCCCGGCGCCGAAGGCGAAGGCGGCATCGCTGATGTTGGTGTCGGCTTGAAAGGCTTGCTTGGCGAACCCGACGTTGGCGCGGTCGAGGAAGGCCATGATGTACATCAGCAGGAGAAACGGGAGTAGTCGCCAGGAAATTTTGGCGAGCAGAGGCGCGGGTAGAGTCTTCATCGCAGTTTTCCTTTGGTAGGGCATTTGTTCTTATGGGGAAGACTGTACGGCCGCTGATCGATGCGTTACAAATCGAATCTAGCTCACAACTGATACCCTCAGGGTATCGATAAAAAAGGCCCGTCATGACCACGCCGATCATCTCCCGCAGCCTGCTCAATCGACTGCGCTACAAGCATCTGCACATGCTGGTGACGCTCAGCTCCAGCCAGAATCTGCACCGCGCTTCGCAAAGCCTGAACATGTCGCAACCGGCGGCAACCCGCATGCTCCATGAGATTGAAGACATGTTCGGCTGCGATCTGTTCGAGCGCCTGCCGCGGGGGATGCGCCCGACAGCGCTGGGCCAGGAACTGATTCGCTTTGCCGAGTCGGCCATCAGTGGCCTCGACCGTTGTGCCGAGGACCTGATGGCGCGGCAGCAAGGCGGCTACGGCTATCTGTCGATCGGTACCATCATGGGCGCGGCGCCGGGCCTGGTCATGGATTCGATTGCCGAAATCAAGGCGCTCAACCCGCAGCTGCGGATTCGCATCATGGGTGACACCAGCGACCAGGTGATCCAGTTGCTGGAACAGGGCCGCATTGACCTTGCCATCGCCCGGCGCAATGCCGCCACCGACAGTGAGCATTACGTCTTCGAGCAGTTGGGTAACGAACGCTTGCTGGTGGTGGTGCACGCCGGCCACCCGCTGGCCCGGCGCAAGAAACTGGAAATGGCCGAGCTGGTCGGCGGTTGGCCGTGGATCCTGCAACCGGAAACCAGTCCGGCGCGCATCGGTCTGGATCAAGCCTTGCAGCGGTTAGCCTTGCCGCTACCGGCGGACATCATCGAATGCGGTTCGGTGTACTCCATGCAGCAACTGATTCAGCTGACCGACGCGATCATGGTCCTGTCGGAAACCGCATTGCGCGACTATCTTAAAATGGGCCTGGTGGTGGCGTTGCCGGTGGAACTGGATGTGCAGATGGCGCCATTCGGGTTGTTGTTGCGCAAGGGCGAGCACATCAGCCGGGAGTTGGGGTTGTTCATCGAACTGCTGCGTCGAAAAGTCGCGGTTTTTTGATTCCTTGGTCAGTTTTTAGTTTTCCGCGAAGGCATAAGCCTATAAACTTAACCTTTCGGTCAGCTTTGCACTGTCAACACAGCCCTTTGCATCGTCAAAAAGGGCTTCTGCAAGACTCGAGATTTTCCAGTACATAACCAGAAGGGCGGACCCCATAACCGCCCAGAGGATGATCCATGTCCAACCGTGATATATCCCGGCGCTCGTTCCTTCAGGGCGGGCTGGTAGCGGGCGTGAGCGTGACGCTCACGCCATTGAGCAGCCAGGCGCTGGCCGCCTTGATGGAAAACAGCGTGACCGTGCCGTCCGAGCAGTGGCTCGGCAACAATGGCAAGGCGCGCGCCCGTAACGATGCCTTGTCCAAGGTCTGCGGCAGCAAGGTCTTTGCCCGCGACATCCGCGCCAAGGACATGCCGGGCTGGCCGCAGCAGCAAGGCCACGCCATGCTGCTCAAAACCATCAAGGCCGACCACATCTTTGCAGGCATCGACCTGTCGTGGCTCGGTGCCGAGTTGCAGCCGGACCGCATCGTCACCGCCGAAGACCTGGTCAAGGACGGTATCGTGTTCCCTGAGGAGCACGCCCCGGATCCGTTGTTGCCGGCCGGCAAGGTGCCGATGTTCATCGGGCACCCGGTGGCGATCCTGATCTGGAACGATTTCGAGCGCTTCCGTCAGGCCAAGAACCAACTCAAATTCAATGACAAGGCGATTCGTTACGGTGCCCAGGTGCCGTTCTACGAAGGCGATCCCTACGGCAGCTTCCGCTACGTGCGCGTTGGCGGTGCGACTTCGGCGGACGAAGACGAGTTCGCCAGCCTCAAGGATTCGATCCTGTTCCCGATGCTGAAAAACCGTCGTCCGGTGTGGAACTCCCAGCCGAACCTGCACGGCAACCTGACCGAGCGCGGGTTGTTCTACGCCGAGCGCATGAAGCAGCAGATCGATACGCCGCCGGACAACTGGCTGGTGTTCGACGAGCGCTACAAGACCCCGTCGATCGAACCGGCCGCCCTGGAGCCGGACAACGGCAACGGCTGGTACGACCCGGCCACCAAGACCCTGCATTTCGTCGTCGCTACCCAGTGCCCGCTGGAAACCGCGACCGAAACCGCGAAGATGATCGCGCCGTCGCGTTTCGGCCTGGCCAACCTGAACATGCACCCGGGTTATACCGTCGGTTACGGCTCCAAAGACCACAACATTTTCGTCTACTACGCAGCCCTGGCGGCGTTGTACGGCGCCGGTGTGCCGGTGCGCCTGGCCAACGACCGCTACGAGCAGTTCCAGAGCGGCATCAAGCGTCACCCGTTCGACATTCGCTACCAATTGGCGGTGGACAAGAACGATCACAGCTTCAAGATCTTCCGCTCCGAGATGAGCGTCGACGGTGGCGGGCGGATCAACTACAGCCCGTCGGTGGCGGCGGTGGGCGCCACGGCGGCACAGTCGATCTACTACATGCCGCAGAACGATCTGCAGGTCACGGCTTACCATTCCCGAGCGGTAGAGGCCGGGTCGATGCGTGGCTACGGCACCCTGCAAAGCATGGCGGCGACCGAGATGATGGTCGACGAAATCGCCGGTCGCCTGGGTATCGATGCCATTGAACTGCGCCGCAAGAACGCACTGCGCTCGGGCATGAAAAACACCCAGGGCGCGATCCCGGCCGGTGCCTTGCGCCTGCACGAGATTCTCGACAAGGCGGCGATCCACGACACCTGGAAAAACCGCGACGCGATCAAGCAACAACGCGAAGCCGCCGACCCCGATAACTGGTACGGCGTCGGTTTCGCCATCTGCCAGAAAGACTTCGGCACCGGTTCCGAAGCGCCGATGGCCAGCATTGAATTCACTGCCGAAGGTCGCATCAGCCTGCGCCACATCGGTATCGAGATCGGCACCGGCATGTCCACCTCCCAGGCCATGGTCGTGGCCGACTTCCTCGGTATCCCGGCCCACGAAGTCAAGACCGGCGAAACCGAATGGAAAGAGTTGCAGCTGGTCAGTGGCGGCAACCCCTACATCATGAGCCAGGCCGAGCAGGACAATTTCCTGCGCAATCCACGCTGGGTCGGCAAGGTGGCTTCGGCTTCGTCGGCCACCAACTCGGCGTACTACTTCAGCCACGCCACCCGTGAAGCGGCGCGCGTGCTGTTCAACCACGGCCTGTGGCCGGCGGCGCTGGAGATCTGGCGCCAAGGCCCCTACGGCGGGCAGGCCAACCCCTACGTGGTGCGCCGCGAAGACGCCCATTGGGTCGACGGCAAGCTCACGGCCAACGGCATGGAGCCACTTCCGTTCGCCATGCTGGCCAAGCGTGTTCACGAGCGTGGCCTGGTGAGCGGTGCCACCGTGCACGGTTTCAACCGCTGGAGCTGGGCCGAGGCCGAGTTCAGCATCGACGGCGTGCGTGAGCGCTTGCCGCTCGACGGCCTTGCCGTGAAGTACGGCGACGGTGCGCCAAAGGCGAAGAAGGCGCAGATGAACAGCGCCGGTTTCCATCTGCTGGATCGGCAGGGCATTGCCTACCCGGCGACCCAGCTGAACAACGCGGCGGTGACTTACTACAGCCCGGTGGCGACGCTGGTGGAAGTGAAGGTCAACAAGGGTTCGAACGAAGTGTCGGTGCTCAACCACCACTCGTGGGTCGAGTGCGGTCGGGTGCTGGTGGAAGAACTGGTCAGGGGCCAGCTCGAAGGCGGTATCGCCATGGGCATCGGCCATGCGCTGATGGAAGAGATGCCGCTGTACGAAGGCGGGCCGGGGGAGGGTGACTGGAACTTCAACCGTTACCGCCTGCCGATGGCGCGTCACGTCGCGGTGTGGAAACAGACAGCGGACATCCTGCCGCCATTGTCGCCAAGCGACCCGTCCAAGGGTATCGCCGAGGTGGTGATGATCCCGGTGGTCGGTGCCATCGGCAACGCCGTGGCCCATGCCATCGGTAAACGTGTCCGCGACTTGCCTATCACTTCTGCACGCATCAAGGAGGCCCTCAATGGCTAACCGTCCGCTTCAACTGACCCTCAATGGTCAATCCGTCGGCCCGGTGGACATCCCTGATGACCTGCCAATGATCGACTACCTGCACGAGTACAAGAACCTCACCGGCTCGCGCCTGGGCTGCGGCCAGGGCATCTGCCACGCCTGCGTGGTGATCGTCGATAACCCCGACGGCACCAGCGAAGAAGTGCGCACCTGCATCACCGGCGCGCACTATTTCGAAGGCAAGAAAGTACGGACCATCGAAGGCCATGCGACCCGCGACGAGCAGGGCAAGGTCACCGAGCTGAACCCGATCCAGCAGCGTTTCGTCGACGAGTTCGCCTTCCAGTGCAGCTACTGCGCGCCGGGATTCGTCAATGCCGCGACCGTGCTGGTGGAAAAGCTGCAGCGTCAGCCGATCGTCAAAAGCCAGCTGGAAAAAGTCATCGAGGACAGCCTCGGTCATCACATCTGCCGTTGCACCGGGTACGTGCGCTACTACAGCGCCACCCGCAACGTGCTGACCGATCTCGGCCTGGTCAAGGAGGGTTAAGCATGAAGCTTCTACTTAGCCGCCTGGCGTTGGCGGTTGGTCTGGCTGCGCCTGTGGTGGCGGCTCACGCCGATGATGCGCAGGTCAAACAAGGCGAGTACCTCGCCCGCGCCGCCGATTGCATGGCGTGCCACACAGCACCGGGTGGCGCACCCTATGCGGGTGGCCTGCCGATCGTGTCGCCGTTCGGCACGATCTACGGTACCAACATCACCCCGAGCAAAGAGCACGGCATCGGCCTGTACAGCGATGACGAGTTCTTCACCGCGTTCACCGAAGGCAAGCGCCGCGATGGCGCGAACCTGTATCCGGCGATGCCCTACACCTCGTATCACCTGATCCCGCGTGCGGATTCCGATGCGATTCACGCCTACCTGAAAACCGTCGAGCCGATCGAACGTGCAGCACCGGTCACCAGCCTGAGCTTCCCGTTCAACGTGCGCCTGGGCCTGATGGGCTGGAACATGATGTACGGCAAAGACGTGAAGCTGGAGCCTGCCGAAGGCAAGAGCGAAGCCTGGAAGCGCGGCCAGTACATGGTCGACGTACTCGGCCACTGTGGCGAATGCCACACCCCACGCGGTCTGCCTGGCGCGATGCAGATGGACAAACGCATGACCGGCGGCATCCTCAATGGCTATCTGGCGCCGAGCCTACTGGCCACTGATCTTGCGGCCCGTGGCTGGAATCATCAGGACCTGAGCTCGTTCCTCAAACACGGCATGAGCGCCCAGGGCACGATGTTCAACGAGATGTTCCCGGTGTTCCACAACAGCACCCAGGGCCTGAGCGATCCGGATCTGGCGGCGATGGCGACCTTCCTGCTGGGCGATCAGCCGCCTGCGGCGAAAGTGCTTACAGAAGTGCCATTGGAAAAGCTGAGCCCGAGTGCCCAGCGCGGCCGTCAGGAATATTTGAATGTCTGTGCCGGTTGCCACGCTCCAGGTGGCGAAGGCAAGCCGCACATCGCGGTGGCTATGCGCGGCAATACCACGTTGCGTCTGGAAGACCCGCGCAACCTTGTGCGGGTGATCGACGACGGTATCGGTGAGCAGAAATTCTCCGGTTTCGAGCACATGCAACCGATGCCGGGGTTCGCCGAGAAGTTGAGCGACGGGCAACTCACGGATCTGCTGAACTACCTGCGTCAGGGCTGGGGTGGTCAGCCCAATGACCTGGCTGTAAACGACGTGCAGAAGTTGCGGGCCGATGCGCCGCCGCTCGAGCACAAGGCCCACTGATATGCAGCATCTGGATCTGCAGGTGGTGCGCCGGGCGCTGGAGTGGTCGGCGGCCGGTCAGCGCATCTGGCTGTGTACGGTGCTGGCCACTTATGGCTCGGCACCGCGCGCACCGGGTTCGCTGCTGGCGGTGAACACGCAGGGGCACTGGATCGGCTCGCTGTCCGGTGGCTGTGTCGAGGAAGACTTTCTCGAGCGAGTCGCCGAGGGCGCGTTTCTGGAGCCGGTCAGCGTTGTTCGTTACGGCGAAGGCGACGACCCACGCTCGCGCGTCAGCCTGCCGTGTGGTGGGGTGCTGGATGTGCTGGTCGAGAAGCTTGACGCCGATTGCGAGGTGCAAGCGCATTTGCGGGAACTGGAGTCGGCGCTGTTGGGTCGACGTCGGTTGATCCGTGAGGTTGATTTGCAAAGCGGTGCGCGCAGCCTGTTCGATGATCGTGAACAGGGTGTGCGTATCGAGCGTGAAATCGACCGGGTGCGTGTGCGCGTCGGCGCGGCCCAGCGCTTGCTGCTGGCGGGGTATTCCAGTGTCGCGCAGGCCTGTGCGGAGTTTGCCGTGGGGCTTGGGTTCGAGGTGATTCTGTGTGACCCGCGGGACGAAGTGCTGGAAGGCGTCGTGCTGGAAAACGTGGAGATTCGTCGTCAACTGCCGTCGGTGTTCATCGCCGAAGGCGGCTGTCACAGCGACACGGCGGTGGTGGCGTTGACCCACGACCCACGTATCGATGACCTGGCGATGATGGAGGCTGTTCGCACCGAGGCGTTCTACATCGGTGTGATGGGCTCCATGCAGACCTCGCAAAAGCGCTTCGAGCGCTTGCGGCGCATCGGTGGTCTGGGGGATGTCGAGTTGGGGCGGATCCATGCGCCAATCGGGTTGAACCTGGGCAGCAAGACCCCAGCGGAGATTGCCTTGGCGGTGCTGGCTGACATCCTGCGGATTCGCAGCGGTATCCCACGAGATCGCATCTAACCCAACCCCCTGTGGGAGCGGGTGTACGCAACATCTGCGGGTATCCAAAAAACATTGTGGGGGCGGGCTTGCTCGCGATGAGGCCGGCACATTCAACACGGATGTCGTTTGCCAGTCCGCCATCGCGAGCAGGTTCGCTCCTGCAATGTATTGCGTGTCGCTTAGTACCCGAATCTATCCCGCAATCCGTAATACCACGCACCCAGCGCTGCAAACGGTGTGCGCAGCAACTGGCCGCCCGGGAACGGGTAGTGGGGCAGGTCGGCAAAGGCGTCAAAACGCTCGGCCTGACCGCGCAATGCTTCGGCCAGTACCTTGCCCGCCAGATGCGTGTAGGTCACGCCATGGCCGCTACAACCCTGGGAATAGTAGATGTTGTCGCCCAGCCGTCCGACCTGGGGCAGGCGCGACAGGGTCAGCAGGAAATTACCCGTCCACGCGAAATCGATCTTCACGCCTTTGAGCTGCGGGAATGCCTTGAGCATCTTCGGTCGAATGATCGCTTCTATGTTCGCCGGATCCCGCGCGCCATACACCACGCCACCACCGAAAATCAGACGCTTGTCGCCGCTGAGACGGTAGTAGTCGAGCAAGTAATTGCAGTCTTCGACACAGTAGTCCTGGGGCAGCAGGGTCTTGGCCAGTTCTTCACCCAATGGCTCGGTGGTAATCACCTGCGTGCCGCAAGGCATCGACTTGGCGGCCAGTTCCGGCACCAGGTTGCCCAGATAAGCGTTGCCGGCGACGATGATGAATTTGGCCCGGACCTTGCCCTGCGGCGTGTGCACAACAGGGTTGGCGCCGCGCACAATGCGCACCGCCGGCGACTGCTCATAAATCGTCCCGCCCAGGGACTCGACCGCCGCCGCTTCACCCAGCGCCAGGTTAAGCGGATGGATGTGGCCGCCACTCATGTCGAGCATCCCGCCGACGTACTGATCGCAGGCCACCACTTCGCGAATGCGGCGTTGATCCATCAACTCAAGCTGGGTGTGCCCGAAACGCTCCCACAGGCGCTTCTGGGATTCGAGATGACCCATCTGCTTGGCGGTCATCGCGGCGAACACGCCACCGTCCTTCAAATCGCACTGAATGTTGTACCTGGCGACCCGCTCACGAATGATTCGCCCACCTTCGAACGCCATTTGCCCCAGCAACTGGGCCTGCCTGGGACCGACCGTGCGCTCGATGACATCGATATCGCGGCTATAGCTGTTAACGATCTGGCCGCCATTACGCCCGGACGCTCCGAAACCGACCCCGGCGGCTTCGAGCACCGTGACCTTGAAACCGTTCTCCAGCAGAAACAGGGCAGAAGACAGCCCCGTATAACCGGCGCCAATCACACAGACATCGGTATCGACGTCATCCTGCAACGCCGGGCGCGGCGCAACCGCATTGGCCGATGCGGCGTAGTAGGACTCGGGGTAGGGAGTGTTAGCCATCCGGCAGCCTCTGTTTAATATATTTTACGAGTGCATTGATCCTACCCGAGTTGAAAATCGCCCGCCAGCCACCCGGAAAATCTTCTTTGCAGCGGCAAAATTAAATATTTTGCATATTCATAGGGTTAGCGCGAAAAAAGGTGTTGACACCCCTCCGGAATTCCGTAGAATGCCGCCTCACAGCAGGCACGTAGCTCAGTTGGTTAGAGCACCACCTTGACATGGTGGGGGTCGTTGGTTCGAGTCCAATCGCGCCTACCAAACAAAATCCGCTCTGCTGGGCGGTCTAGAGGGGTCACCGGAAACGGTGACCCCTTTTTGCTTTCTGCCTTTGGGCAGACTTTGGGAATATTCTGGGCAAACGACCACCGGACTACACCTTCAGGTCGGCTTTCACCTTCATATAAACCACCTCGTCATCACCGTGCCCTGCCTGGTAGTGCTCGGTCATCTTCACGTCCGCGTGTCCCATCAAGCCCTGAATGTATTCCTGCTCGAAACCCTGTTGCTCGTACAGCCATGCACCGAGCGCGCGGATTTCGTGGAAGGTGGGGCTCTCGTCGGCCGGTATGTCGTCGTAGGCGTGTGAATCGTCCCGAGCCTGGGCAAATGACTTGGTCAGGTAATCCGCTGTCACTGCGTTCCAGTGTAGCTTGGCGCGTCGTCTGCGCGGCCTTCCGGCGTCGAGCCATGAGGGACTGCAAGCGGTATGCGTGAAAGCGGAGTCCGTCCTGCGACCTGATCTCTGGAGCAAGGTCTGACAGGTCCTCGTCGAGCCGCCCGAAGTAGTAGAGGTCTCCGCTGTCGCCAGCCCATTCGGGTTGCGCAATGGCCCAGGTGCGCGCCTCAACGCACGGCATGCAGGTTTTGAAGGAGCCCATCTCGCCATCCCAGCTACCTGTGACAAGGCGGTATTGCTGACCCGGCTGAATGACGCCGTAGCACTCGCCGCACTTGTGCTGCTTACGGGCGGTGGGCGTGGTTTCGGTTTGAAAATCGGACATGACGATTCCTTGTCCGCCGTTCACCGGCAGGTTGGTAGTGAGTGTGGGTTTCTGGGGTTGGTCTACGCTTTGAGTTCAATCTCAACGCCGGTTTCGGCGAACCAATTGGCTCAGGCCACTGCTCGAAAGGACTCATATGAAACTCAATATCATTGCCCTTGGCCTGCTCGCTGTTTTGGCCGGCTGTACAACTGCGGGCCCATATGTCACCAACATCTCGAGCGATGGACGTAATGGTCTGAATGTCGAGAAGTGTGCGGTGAAGATGAATGCTTTCATGGGGACTGTCAGCACCACTGAATGTACGACCCAGAACTTGCAGCTCAGTCGAGGTAACTGATTGCAGGAATGATCGCTTAGGATGCGAAGTACTCGTCGCCCGGGTCTTTGCGCAACTCCCGCAAACTCTCATCTCGAAACATCCGCGCCACGTTTTCGCTTATCTGCACTTTGTGGCGCGGACCTTGAATCGCCTGATATGAAAGTGTCGGCCCGAGGGCATGAGCGTTCAGAATCAGGTTCTGCACCGCCTCGTTGATTTCCTCGATGCCGTTCCAGGCCATCAGCTCATCAAGCTTCTGCCGGGTGCCGAGCCGTAATCGGTGCCGCAGCTCCTTCTCGTCGTACTGGATTCGCTTCTCGGCAGCCTTCGCCGAACGCTCTTGTCCACTCTTGGCCATGAACTGCCTCTTCAATTCCGTGGGCCGGTAGATCCAGCCATGTCTGTCGTCGGCGCTGGCGCACCTGGTTATTGATTCGCCTCATGCTGCCCTCGGCTGGTTCCAGACACCCACGGCATCGAATACCCGGGCGGCCTGCTCTTCAGTCAGTGACATCCCGGCGGGGATGGCGATCCAGCCCGACGCGACCCGATGATTCGGATTGCTCTCGGCGACCAGATCCTTGTAGGTTTCCTCGATCACGTCGACACCGGCGACGCTAACGCCTATACGGCTGATTTCGTTCCACCTGTCACGGCATTGGTTGAGGGCATGGTCCTCAGAATGCGAGTGACCAATGCCAATACAGGCCCAAGCACCTTTAGCCCCAATGGACTCGCAGCAAAACCATTAGTAGGCGGGGGGCACGGTGCGCTGCAGGGTGGCGAGTTGGTGCCGAACGGTAATGTTTGGATGCAGTACAACGCAGGTGCCGGGGGCGCCTGGATCATCGTGGCTAGCAGCAACGGTGCCACGCAGGTGCCAAAGGGGCTCAAGTCTCTCCATGCCGTGAACATGTCGCAGCTCGGCAACTACTTTTCGATTCATTCACTCTCAGTGACTTCCACGCTTACCGCCGCCCGCTAGTTTGGCGCCCGGCAGTACATACATTCTTAGCGCGCAGCTGCCGGTCACCATTAAGGGTAATGGCGCAGAGCTTATCGAAAACAGTTTGGGCGTGACGGCAAATACACTGTCTATGCAGGCCGGTGAGCAGTTGGTGATCACAACCAACGGCGCTAGCTGGTACACGACAGCCTACTGCCGGTCGTCTGGCCGGCTGATTGGGGTTCAGACCTTTGTTGCTTCCGGCACATACACCCCAACACCGGAGATGGCCAGCGTGATAATTGAAGCCCAAGGGGGGGCGGTTCCGGTGGTGGTGCAGCCGTTCCTTCCGCAGGCAACGTTAGTCTCGGTGCGCCAGGTGGCGCCGGGTCCTATGGCAAGTGGAGGCTTTTTGCAGCGTCCATAGGTGCAAGCCAAACCGTGACTGCCGGTATGGGCGATGCTTTCTTGGCAGGACTGTTGAGTCCAGATGACGTTGATCGATTCAAAACCTTCGCTGCGTATAAGTTGAAGCTCAACAAAGTTGTTGAGCAGCCTGGGTTTCCTCAGGTTATTGATTGGCCTGAGGTACCGCTTTAGTTTTTTTCATCCTCGCTTGCATTCTCTTCGCTGCACGGGAAATTGGCATTTCTACCAGCGTGAAGCTTGCATAGGACGTTAAGGCAATTGCAGCGATGACTCCGAAGGCAAGCAATACATGATTAGTTGCGAAATGCTCGTTAACCTTTATTGCGGCGCAGATGATCAGTACGTGGCACAAATACGTTGAATAAGACCAATCACCAAGTCGGGCGATAAAGTTGTGTTTTGGGAAAAGCCTTTCTTGAGACAAGCAAGCACACAGAATGACGGCACACGGTAGGCCGCTGCGCAGAGGGTTGTGTGTCACCGGCCCAAAATAGACGATTGCGGAAAGGGCCCCGAGCATCATGAGTAACCCTGCGATTGGAGGAATCCGAGTTACCAGTCCGCGTTTGTAGGCAATCGACAGGGCAACTCCAAACAAAAACTCCCAAACCATTGTATTTCCGTAAAAGGAAATCGCCCCATTCATTTTTTTTGCGACTAGCTGTAAGGCAATTACGCCAAGAAATAACCCGATGGCTCGATATGCGGCAGGCAGAAATAATGCCGAAAAAAACACTAAGTAAAAGGATGCCTCATAGTTCAATGTCCAGCCTACTGTCATTAGAGGGTACAGACCCACGCCTGAGGGGTTTTGTGCTGGAATGAACAAAAGGCTTTTCAGGAAGAATATTGGGTCAAATGCAGTAAGAGGGATTGAGTCTGGGGCATATATTAGAGTAATGGCGGTAACTGATGAAAATAGCCAGTAGGCCGGAGCAACCCTGGCTATTCTGTTGGCTGCGAATGATTTTGGTGTTGTTGGTTTTGAAGCTGTGGATCCGTAAATAACAAATCCGCTGATCACAAAGAACAAATCAACACCGATGGCGCCGAAGTCTCGGAGTAGATCAGGGGCGATACCGCCTAACTTGTGGTTATAAAAAAGCTGCATGTAGTGATGGCCGACAACCAGCCATGCTGCTAAGGCCCTAAGTATTTGGATTGAGTTGAGCATTGGTTGTCGGTGTCAAAAAGAAATCGATTCTACATCCGCTGTACCTGATCTACCACAGAGGCGGAGACCACCATGGGGTGACGGTCACGGATGAAAAGTGGCAGTCGGAATGGAATGCCCGAGACACCCGGGACGCCGATGCGAGGGTGCTCAATGAGGCCGCCGAGCGCACCAGGGAGCAGGCCTACCAACAGTCAATCAACAAGGCGGTGCAAGATGGGCAACGAAATATTGATCAAGCAATGGCTGATGCTGCTGCCGCTCGCGCTTCTGCTGGCGGCGTGCAGTTCGCCGCCGACAACCTTGCCCGTCGACTCGCTGCCAGTGAAGCCAGCGGAAATTCCTGCACTGCCGCCGCAAGCCAGGCAGCTGCCCGCGCCGCCGCTGTGCTTGCCGACGTGTTCAAACGCGCTGACCAGCGAGCGGGCGACTTGGCTGCAATTGCTGACCAAGCCGGAATCCGGGGACTAACCTGTGAGCAAGCGTATGACGGATTGGGTCGGTAGCCTTTCGGAGTCACTTGCCCCATGGTCCGCATCTCTGCTGAGGACGTAGGGGCTACGATGAGTAGAAGGCTTCAGTCATTTGGATAGCGTTTCATTGGTAAGCGCAAGGTGGAGGTATGATCACAATCGTCAGCGTCATCTTCATCATATTTGTTGGACTGCTATTCATTGCGATAGGCGTAACTGGTATCTGGACCCGCAATAGCGCTCCAGGGAAATGGAGCTTTCTGACGATGCCCTTGATGCCGAAATCCTGGCACAAACCTTGGCGAAAGTGGTTCAGTTGGATACATGGCCTTGTGTGTATAGCCATGGGACTTTTTATTATCGTGCTGACCCTTGCGAAGCTTGGAGGCTTTTGAGCATACACTGATGCTGGAATATTTTAACTTTGAGGGGGGGCACTATGCCTGAAAGTAAATCCGATAGTCCTCGTGGACGGAATGGGATGTCCGCGCTAATTATTTATGTTGGTTATATTGTGTTTGCGTGTATTGTCCTTTTCTATCAGTGGTCATCTCACATTCCAAGTGAACTGAACAGGCTGTCAGGCGTACTTTCGGAGAAAAGAGTTGGAAGAGACGTTATGACCAAGATTGCTGATGGTGAAAACGTGTATTGGTTTACCTGCGCTTCCAGCCTTAGAGGGTACTCTAAGTGTCTTACCACGGAGAGTTTTCCAAGGTTGGATGGAAAAAATGCAATTGTTTATTGGTACTGCCAGCGTTTGTTTCCATTGGTGGAAAGCCGAAAGTTAGTTGTTCTAGTGGTGGACGGTAAAGAAATTATCAGCAGAGCAGACTCTGAGGATCGTCTGGCGAGAAGTAAGAAAATAGAATTTTGGTTTCATGCGGTTTTTGGTGTTGTCTTGCTTTGTATTTTGGCTTTCTTCACAAGGAAAGCAAGGAGGGGTTGAAGTGGATAAGGCAACTGAATAGCCGCCCTCGGAAACTCTAACTACGAAACGCCCGCTGAACGATTTAGCCAATCTATTGCATCGACCGGTTGAATCCACAACCGATTGCTGCCTCCAACGAGGGGGCAGTTACCGACCCGAAGCGGACAGTCGAAGGGGCAGCAATTAATGAAGTAGTTCAGTCAGGTTGAGCGTGTCCTTCCAGAATCTCAAATCCATCATCAAAGGGAGCGTACCCCACAACTTTTCTGGTTTTCTCGATAGAAAGTCGCTTATATCTGTTATCTGAGACCCCGTGGATAACATGAAATCCGCTCAGCTCGGCCTCGACGCAATTACTAAGTAGTGCGACAACATCCCTGATACTAATAAAAGCAGCTACATCCCTGTGACTGTGGTTTTCCCCTTGGTGAAATATAGCTACGTTTGCAATACGGACTGCGATTGTTGTCATTTGACCATCGTTTGCATACATCGAAGCCAGAGCTTCCCCGAACGCTTTGCTGACCCCGTATAGATTGCCTGGCTTAGGTGCCATACATTCATGTACCTGGACATCCTCTGGATAACCTTCGATAGCCTGAGCGCTGCTCGCAAATATAAAGCGCTCGCAGCCTTGAGCCTTTGCGGCGAATAGCATGTTGTAGGTGCCCACAATGTTCACAGGGAGCAGGGATGTCATGAAATCGGCGTCTGGGCGAGGGTCAGCAGCTAGATGAATCACTGTATGTATGCCTTCGCAAGCTTCAAGGCAACTGGCTTGAACGCTGATGTCGAGAGCGAAACGTTGTGCCGATTGCGGAAGTGTTGATACATCTATGTCGGCTAAGCGCAAATCTGACTTATCGTAATGCGCTTTCCAAAAAGCGCTGCCGATTCGGCCCGCAGCACCTGTGATTAAAATTTTTCGCGCGTTCATTTCAACATGTCCTTATGGTAAACGTCACTGTAGCTTCCCAGCGTCGTGGTCGGTTGACAACCTCCAATGAGAGTAACAAGCGTCAACACGTCCGCTTCCGGCCCAGAGTGTGTAAAAACGAAAGCCGTCAAAGTCGGAAGCGAATAAATCAACATTGCTGCCGCAGTTAGCTAGTAGTACCCAAGCGTTTGCAACGTTCTGGCAAGGTTTAGGACAGGTTGTAATTTTTCATCAAGTAACGTCCACCACTCGTGCTCAACCCATTCACCAGTCTCTATCTGGTGCATGGGTGGCATCCAATCTTTATGTCGATCGAAAACATCCGGGATGGCTCGCGCTAGGGCTGATAGTTCATTTTGGGTAAAGCCCTCTTTTTGAAGCTCAACGGCTTTCGCCAGCGCCAGACGATAATCTTCAACGTAAGTCATCGCTGGAGTGGAACTAGCGACCCGTATCAGTTCGGGCAGTGCTGACTCTAGTTCCTTAAGCTGACTCAATCTGTCCGCGTTCGTGTAACGGTATTCAGCCATTGTGATTCCCTACTATCTGTTGGCAAGCTCCATCAAGATGCTCTCTTGAACCTGCGCGACCACCTATAATTTCCTCGGAAATCATCGCAAGGATCGCCTATGAAGCGCTTTATTCAAGGTGAACATCGAGGCCAAAGTACTTTACTTCCCGAGAGCCTCGATGACTATGTCGGCGATACCAACCCGGTGCGCGTAGTCGACGTCTTCGTCGATGAACTCGACCTGGTCAAACTGGGTTTTGAAGGCGTTATTCCAGCCGACACTGGCCGACCTGCTTACCACCCCACGATTTTGCTGAAGATCTATATCTACGGCTATCTCAACCGCATCCAGTCGAGCCGGCGCCTGGAACGAGAAGCCCAACGCAACGTCGAACTGATGTGGCTAACCGGGCGTTTGATGCCCGATTTCAAGACCATCGCCAACTTCCGAAAAGACAATAGCAAAGCCATCCGAGGCGTCTGCCGCCAGTTTGTTGTGCTCTGTCAGCAGTTGGGATTGTTCGGAGAAAATCTGGTCGCCATCGATGGCAGCAAATTCAAGGCAGTCAACAATCGCGACCGTAATTTCACCAGCGCCAAACTGAAGCGGCGAATGGAAGAAATTGAATCGAGCATCAACCGTTACCTGGAAGCACTCGATACTGCCGATCGGCAAGAACCAAATTCCTCTGAGCCCAAGACTGCGCGGCTGGAAGAGAAAATCGCCAAGCTGAAGGCGCAAATGAAAGAGCTTCAAACGATCGAAATCCAGCTCAACGAATCACCGGACAAACAGGTCTCACTGACCGATCCAGACGCCCGCTCCATGATGACGCGCGGTACGGGAATCGTCGGCTATAACGTGCAGACGGCGGTCGATACTCAACACCATTTGATCGTTGCGCATGAGGTCACCAACGTCGGTTCCGACCGCGATCAACTCATCTCGATGGCCAAGCAGGCCCGCGAGGCGATGGCTTCAGAAACACTATCGGTAGTGGCTGACCGAGGTTACTTCAAAAGCGAACAAATCTTGGCTTGTCACGATGCCGGCATCACTGCCTATGTGCCCAAGCCAATGACCTCGGGAGCAAAGGCTGACGGGCGTTTCAATAACGATGTCTTCATCTATGACACGACCAAAAACGAGTACATTTGTCCAGCTGGTGAGACACTCATTTGGCGCTACTCCAACGTTGAAAAAGGCCTGAAGTTGCACCGTTACTGGAGTTCGAACTGCCAGGGCTGTGCGTTGAAATCGCAATGCACACCGAGCACGGAACGACGAGTTCGACGCTGGGAGCATGAAGCCGTATTGGAGGAAATGCAGCTCCGGCTGAGCAACGCGCCGGAGATGATGCGAGTCCGAAAACGGACAGTTGAGCATCCCTTCGGGACGCTGAAACAATGGATGGGTGCGACGCACTTCCTGACCCGAAAGCTCGCCGGGGTGAGTGCGGAGATGAGCTTGAACGTGCTCGCCTACAACTTGAAACGGGTCATGAACATCATCGGTGCTAACCGTTTGATGAAGGCGCTGTCGTCCTAAAAAGGCCAATTTTTGACCATCCCAGAAGCTATAAAAACAGCGTTGACGGGTTCTAGGTCGCGACTAATGCGAGCCGCGGCATTGACTGCGTAATCGCTCAGTCAACGAACGTCGATGATCGAAAGCGATAAGGTCATGAGCGTTTTTACACACTCTGGGCCGATAACCGTCACTCCGGCGCCATCATCACCGCGAGCGTCATCTTGATGAACTCTTCGTTCTTGTCGATGGCTTCCAGGGCTCCGCGCATATTGTCGGCGACATCGGCCGATCCGCGCTGCTCGACCCAGTTCGACAGTTCCAGGATGGCAGCTTCCAGGGCGAGTTGGTTTTCGTTGAGCTTGAACAGTAGGGAAGGGAGCAGATCAGAGTTTGGCATCGCGAATCCTCCGTGGAGTTTTCAGCGTAGCAGGGGCGAGCTATGGGCTGGGAGTTCAGGTCGGCAGAACGCCGGAGAAAGGTGGGCCCTTTTTTGTTGTCTTTGATTTCTTCAGGGCGTTCACAAAATATCGGGTTCGTTCACACATGGACAATGTGAACGTTGATGTACGCACTGCGCTTGGTATATCAGTGTAGAGCGGGATCCAGTTGTAGTTGGAGTCGAATAGCTCAGGGAGGGCTTGATGTACATCGGAAGTCAGAAAAACAGGATTCGCATTCAGCGCGGGATTTCGATCGTCGTCTTGATCGTATCAACCATTTTCCTTGGCTCTTCGATATACCGCTATACCGAGTGCGGTGGGCCTGGGTATTACGTCGTAAAGGCCATTACGGGTCTGTGTCTTGGCGGTGTCATGTTTCGCTTGGCGGGTAAGTGAATTTGGCGCGGGCTTCGCTTGCCAGTGTGCTGGTAATCAATCCTGCAAGCAGGGCTGCAGGGTCATAGTTGACGTATGACCCTGCGTCCGGTCAATTGGCTTTGACGATCGCGGGCGGACTCCAGGTTCCCTTCCCTGGCGGCAGGATCGAAGGCGCTTCTGTCTTCGGCCAATACAGCCGCATCACCAGGTAGATCAGATCATTCGGTGCGGGCAGCCAGTTGCTTTCCTTGTCCGCGCCGGGCGAATCCTTCTGGATATACAGCGTCAACGAGCCGTCCGCATTCTTCTTCATGTCGGGCAACATCGGCGAGTTGATGAGGTAGCGATTGATCGGGTTTTTGATCAGCAGTTGCGATTTACCGTCGTACATGGTCACTGACCAGAAGGCGTTGACCGGCGGAAATTGTCCGGCGGGCAGGGTGATGGAGTAGTTGTGCTTGCTGCCATCAAGCAGTTCGCCATCGGGCAGGGTTTTGGCCAGAGGATAGGTGGCTTCCTCGGCGTCGTTGGCATAGATGCCCGCTTGCGCGACGGCGGCACGCTTCAGCCAGTCGCCGTTGTAGAAGGCGCTGTCGCCGCCGGCTCCGGCAATGTTCCAGCCGTTGATCTTCGTGCCGAGATTCTTGATCCCGTCCTCGACCTGCGCGTGCCCGGCCTGCATGCCCTCAACTACTGCGGCCTTTTGTTCCGCGGACAGATCCTGGAAGTTGAAGTCCTTGCCGGCGCCAATGCCGATCCGGGCAAGTTTCGCCCGGATCGCCACTTCATCCGGTGCGGCCGGGGCGTACTGCAAGGCAAAGTCGAGATACTTGAAGAAACCGGTCTTGGCGAGGTCCGTGTTGATCTTCGGGAAGTCGATCAGCGGCGCGGCAGGCGGCGCCGGTTGCTTGAGAAAGGCGGATAGCGGTTGTGCCTTGTACCCTGACTGGACCTTTACCACGTTCGGCAGGTCAGCCGGGTTGAAGAGTTGGGTGCGAAAGATCGCGAAGGGGAATTGGGTGCCGGAACGAAACACCTTCTTGATGCCCGGTGGCGTCGCGCCCTTCCAATCGGGTCCGACTACCATGTAGTCGCCAGCTTCGTTGCCGGTGGCGCGGCTGCCGATGTAACCGTAGTTGTAGGTATTGCCATCGATGAGTTGTACCGAGTAATACCGTGGTTTCTCTACCGCCGGCACCGATAACACCATTGGCTCGCTGCGCAGGTCCATGAATATCATCGAATAGGGCGTGTCGCTGTTTGGCGTAATAACAGCTGTGTCCATATAGGTTGCGACATGGTGCAGGCTATGAATCTGGTTGAGCGGTGCCTTGAACTGTCCGGAGTTTTTGTCTACGGCGTAGTCGTACATGACCGCGTAGTTCATCACGATGGGCAGGCCGTAGATGTAGCCTTCCGTGGCGATAGCCTTCATTTCGGCGGGCGTGATATCTGCTGCGTGGGTGAAAGTGGATATGAATGACGCCAGCAATATCACCGTGCCGCCAATGGCTTTCGGTATTGGGTTTTTCATGAACATGCATCTCCATTTGTCATGCCGGATATGTGAGTAGGCACCAAGAATCATTACCGATCTTTGGGGAAGCTGACTGTGGGGGTATGTCTAGTTCATGGATTTTCAATCCACAAGTCATTGCGTGTTATTTGCTGAACCTTGCATCCAGCAGGCAATCACTTCGCGGTATCGGAAAGATGAGATGCCCGGATCAGAAAAGTAGTGCCGGGTCATCAAGGCGCGACGATTGCTGAACGGATGCCGGATGATTACCGGGTAAATCGTTCAGATCGTCGCCAGCCTCGGCAGGGGTCAGAGGGCAAAGCTCGCTGCAAGGCCGTGGTGGCCTTCCTGTGCTCCCACGATCAGGTGCATTGGGATGTTCTGCTGTACTTCAATGGACGGTACTTCGAAGTTTCCTACTATCTGGAAGTGTCGCTCGCTCAGTTCGGTCGACTTTTCTGCTTTTTCCTTGGCCATTCTCGCGTGGTTCATTGCGATTTCGTTGAGCGTTGACACGTTACATCTCCCGGTGACTGACCAAGCGTATCGCTGGAGTCCTTAAGCATTGATTGAATGGCTGCAGCGTCAGAAACCTGTCGTTACGGCGCTGCTACGGGCGATCTTAGCAAGCCTCAAGCCACAGATACGGGCGAATTCCTCGTGGTGTTCCGGCAGGCGACGAATGGCGAGCCGCTATGAATGATGGCCCGGATTTTTTGTCATTCAGGCGTAAACTAGCGATGCGACCTTATCAAAAGGAGCCGCTATGAACGCCGATCAAATGAGCAAGCCGGCACCTGTGGACACGGCTGTCTGGGATCGATATTTCTGCGCTGCATTGATTGCCGAAAGCAATCTGACTGCTCCGATTGTGGGTGGGGCTACCCACGAGGACAGGCAGAACCTGTTGATCGAGAGGGCCAGAACCCTCGCGGACAAAATGATGCAAAACCGAAGATAACCAGAGCCCAGCCGTCGCGCTGGGCTCTTTGCATGCGGGGTCATGCACTGATGCCGGGGAGGTGCGCGTTGTGGATCAATCGATCAACTCTACCTTGCCGCTCGCCAGGCGATAGATACCGCCCACGATCTTCAGCACGCCTTTACTCTGGGCATCTGTCAGCAATGGCGAGGCCTGTTTCAGGCTGTTTACCGAATTCTTGACGTTTTGCACGGTGGCGTTTTCCATCAGGTTTCCGGGCTGCTTGAGTACTGCCTCGACTGCCGACTTGAGTGCGTCAGTCAGTTTCGGGATATGGCCGGGGAAAATCGTCTGATCCTTGACGGCCTTGATACCGGCCTCGATGGCGCCGCAGCTCTCATGTCCAAGGACGAGAATCAGCGGGGCGCCCAGTACGGCAACCCCGTATTCAAGACTGGCCAGGCCTTCCGGGGTAACGAAGTTGCCCGCAACGCGGATGGAGAAAAGATCGCCGCGCGCGGTGTCGAACGCATATTCCGGGGCGATCCTTGAATCAGAGCAACTCAGCACGGCCACGAACGGATTTTGACCGGACACCAGCGCCTCTCGCTCTGCCTTGAAATCGTGCGTCGTGGAAGTACCGCCTACATATCGTGCATTGCCCTCCATCAGTCTTTTCAACGCCATGTCGGGACTGATTACGTTTTGTGGTTTGGGTGGGGCTGAGGCTTTTTCGGCTGCCTGGATGATCTTGCCGGGCAGTGTGCCGGTCAGCAGCAGTGCGCCTGCGCTCAATCCGGCAAATTGAAGAAAACGACGACGGCCCGTTGTGTTTGAAGCAGAGCTTGAATCACATGATTCACACATGATTTTGTTTACTCAGTTCAATGCGGTGGGAGTGAGTTGCTGTTGGGGCGGGTATTGTCGCTGACGCTCGATACCAGCGCAGTGGAGTCTAGTTGGTTTGTCATATTGTGTTTCGGGCATCCTCCGCGGATGCCGTGCACGCAGCCATTACATGGGCTACTACTGACAGACTCAAATAACTTCGACCTGGCAGGAGTTTCTCGATGCTGACTCACTGGTTTCTGGCGGCGGTTCATCTTCTGGCATTTGCCCTGGGATTTTGGGCCGTGTTGGTTCGAGGCACGGCTTTTCGGCGTTTGGCCGATGGAGCCGCAGAGGTGCGCAGTGTTCTGATGGCGGACAATATATGGGGTATTTCAGCTGTCGTTTTATTGATCAGTGGGGGGATGCGAGCGTTTGGCGGGTACGAGAAAGGCTCGGACTATTACCTGCATCAGCCGCTGTTTCATCTGAAGATGACGCTGTTCGTCCTGATCTTGCTGCTGGAGATCGCACCCATGGCGACGCTGATCAAGTGGCGAATAGCGCTTGCCCGTAAAGTGGCGATCGATACCGGCCGTGCGAAGCTGTTTGCGCGGATCAGTCATATCGAGGCGCTGCTGGTGCTGCTGATGGTGGTGGCGGCGACGGGCATGGCGCGAGGCGTGATGCTTGGTTGACCGAGCAGTGAGCGCATCCTTCCCTTGGGTAAACCAGAAAAGTCTGACAGCAATAGAGTGAGGCTTGCCGCTAGTATCGGCCCCTGGGGTTTGGGTGAAAGTGCAGGGCGATGGGGTGCTGAATCTTTAGCCAGCCGTGCTTGCGGACTGAACGGGCTGGCTACTGACTGCAACAGGATTCAGGATTGAGGCTTTTCCGGGGCGGTCAGGCCGGCCTGAATGCGCTGGTAGATTTCTTCACGATGCACTGCAACGTCCTTCGGAGCGTTGATGCCGATCCTGACTTGCTGGCCGCTTACGCCGAGGATGGTGATCGTAATGTCATCACCTATGTTTATGCTTTCACCGACTTTGCGGGTGAGTATCAGCATGGTCTTCTCCTTGATTGCTTTGTGGGGCACCTGATTCGGACAGTGCAGAGGTCGGTGTTATGTATAGATTAGTGCGAAGTCTCGCGGTTTGGGTGCCTCTTTCTGACGCGCAGATGCGGCATTAATTCCCAAGGCGTAACTATACAGAGGCCGCCACCATGATTCTCGTTGTTTTGAGCCCATTTTACGGCACTCGTGAAGTATTCATGGATGTTAAAATCCCCGCTTTAAGCATTTAGAGGGAAACGCCGTGCGCAAAATGGTCTTGGTATTCGCGATGTTGGCACTGGCGGGATGTGGTGAGGGCGGCAGTGTGGATGCGCCGAAGCCAAAGCCGGCCATGGCTGCCGTACCCGCGGCAGTGTCCGGCCCGCAATGGGATCTTGAAGTGCGAGGTGAAACCCCTCAGGCAGTCAGCGATTTGAGTGGCTGGCTGATCGAGCACAGCTTCATGTCCAGCGTCGTCAAGGAAAATGGCAATACGCGAATCCTGATGGGGCCGTTCAGTTCGAAAGCCGAGGCCGAAGCCAAGCAGGATGAAGTCCGCGCGGCGCTCACTCGCTCGAAGAAACAGAACATCGAATTGCTGGTGCTTGAGCGTCCAGCCGCTCAATAACGTAGCGCAGACGCTAAAGATACAAAAAAGGCCTCGGGTGTTTAGCCCGGGGCCTTTGTCGTTTCAGGTGTCCCGTTCTGGAATCAGCCACAGGCCTTCATGTCTACCGGGCCTACGAACTCGTTGCCGTGCCCCATGACGCAGCCCACGCTCTGGTTGCGTTGACGCTCCCACGCCTGTACGGGATAGGTCTTGTCCCAGGCGTCGTACAGTTGCCGATCCTGTTTCGACAGGCGCAAGCCATACTGCTTGCTCATGTAGAAGTAGGTCCGGGCGATCATGCCGCGAATGGAAGGGCGGGGCATGACTTTCTTGGCCTTGAAGTCGATCTGGGTCAGGCAGGAACCATATTGCCCCGACTGCTCGGGCAGCCAGCCAAAGCTGAAGTTGCTGCGATCGCCGTTGACCTCGCCAATGCTGGGCACCAGGTTGTGCAAATCAGCCTCGGCCTTCTGGTAAACCGGATCGTAGCGGGTGCAGTTCTTGCGACCGCCCTCTTGCCAGCACTGGCGTTGATGACCGATTTGCCAGGCCGGAACAATATGCTCCCACTCGATGCGGGCTGCGCGTTTGGCATTCTTGCGTGGCACATAACCGCAGGCGGCAAGGTTCACCCGGTTACCGGTGTACTTGCAGCCACAGTAAAACTCGGTGGACTGGGGCGCGTAGAGCGTCCAGGCCACCTTTTTCGCTTCGGTGAAGGTGCGCGGCGCGTCGGCTTGCGCGCCCATGACAAAAAACAGAAACAGCAAAGCAAACCAGCGGACACTCATCGACTCAATCTTCCTTCGGCACAACCCAGAAAATCTGCACGCCGCCATCGTCGCGATAGGCGAGGGTGACGTTGTCGTTCTCGTCGATTTCTTCCAGCAAGCGTTCCCATTCATCCACCGGCTCGTCAGGCAGGCGGAAGATCAGTGCTGCCCTGGCTTTTTGTGCGGTAGGGGAGTTGATGATTTTCTGAACGCGCAGGCCCATGCGTACATAGGTGTCAGGAGAGGCAGAGGTAGTGTCCACGGAATTATCCTTATTAAGCTGTACGTGCATACAGTATTTAACTGTGGGCAATTTCGCAACTGCTTAAAAATCAAGAAAATCCTCTGACAGCGGTTTGTTCTATTTGGTGTAAGGCGCAGGGAGTTTTTTTGTCAGATCGAGTGGCGCCAATCGCCAGGACTGGAGAATGGCGCACAGGGTGCCCGACCGGATCGGTCGGGCGAGGGCGAATCAGTATTCCCAGAACATCCGTTGCAGTTCTTTGCTGTCGTTGGTCTTGGTCAGCGCGACCATCGCCAGGATCCGGGCCTTCTGCGGGTTCAGGTCGTGGGCCACGACCCAGTCGTATTTATCGTCAGGCTGTTCGGCGTTGCGCAATACGAAGCCGCCGGCGTTGACATGGGAGGAGCGAATGATCTGCACGCCGTCCTTGCGCAGGGCTTGCAGGGCAGGGACCACTCGCGAGGATACCGAGCCATTGCCGGTGCCGGCGTGGATGATGGCTTTGGCGCCCGATTGAGCCAGGGCCTTGTAGGCGGTATCGCTGACGTTGCCATAGGAATAGGCGATCTCGACGTCAGGCAGGCTCTTGATGGTCTTGATGTCGAATTCGGAATCCATGGTGTGGCGCTTGGCTGGCAAGCGGAACCAGTAGGATTTGCCTTCTACCACCATGCCCAGCGGACCCCAGGCACTTTTAAACGCTTCGGTCTTGATGTTGATCATTTTGCTGACGTCGCGACCCGACTGGATTTCATCGTTCATGGTCACCAGCACGCCTTTGCCCCGTGCGTCTTTGCTGCTGGCCACGGCCACCGCGTTGTACAGGTTCAGCATGCCATCGGCGGACATCGCGGTGCCTGGGCGCATGGAGCCTACGACAATGATCGGCTTCTCGGTTTTTTCCACCAGGTTGAGGAAGTAGGCCGTTTCTTCCAGGGTGTCGGTGCCGTGGGTGATCACGATGCCATCGACGTCTTTGCTGTCGGCCAGCTCGGCTACGCGGCGACCCAGTTGCAGCAGGTTTTCGTTGGTGATGCTTTCGGAGGCGATTTGCATGACCTGTTCGCCGCGAACGTTAGCCAATTGGCTCAGTTCAGGAACGCCGGCGATCAACTGTTCAATGCCGACTTTCGCCGCTTGATAGGTTGCGCTGTTGGCGGCGCTGGCCCCCGCGCCGGCAATGGTGCCGCCGGTGGCCAGGATCACCACGTTGGCCAGTTTCTGTTGGGTTTCGGCTTCTTTGGCCTGAAGGGCGGTGGGCAGAAGAAGCAGCAGGGCCAAGGCGCCCGGAACAAAGGTCTTGAGTGCAGATGTCATTATTTTTCTCTTCTAGTTGTGAGACGGTGCAGATGCAGGTTCATCTAGATACGCCCCGGGCGAATCTGAATGCCGGGGGGTGCGAGGGGAAGAGCAGGATCTGTACCAGTAATACTCTGAATCGAAAAAACACGCCTAAGTTAATGATTTGTAACGGTATTGCTATTTATGTCCGGAACGGTTTCGGGGTCGGGGCGTCCGGAATGCCGAACACTTTTAACTTTCGCGTTCGGCTCTCCGAAACGGATCGCGGTCTTGTTTAAGATTTCAACGGGTCAAATCATCGATAGCGACTAAAGAAACGCCCGCGCCGGTCGATGCTCCTTCAAGGGATCTTTTTCTTCAGGAGTTCACATGTCGTTATCTGTTGGCATTCCCAATGCCGCTAACATCACCATCGGTGGCAAGTCGGCCACCACCCTTCGTGCCTTGAGCGACGCAACAGCCGATGCGGCTACTCAAGCGCCGGGAGCAAAGAAAAGCGACGGCAACCAGGTCAGGACGGGCCCGGTAGGTCTGGGTGAGAGCGCCGGCGCACAGGCCGAATCGCAAACCAGCGATAACACCAGCGTGGCGGTGAAGGTCTTGCTCAAGCGTCTGAAGGAGTTGCAGCAGCAATTGCGCGAGCAACAGCAGCAACTGGCGCAAGCCCAGGCGGCGTCCTATCCAACCCCGCAAGCCAAGACCACGGCAGTAGCAGCCATTCAGGGGCAGGTTGCCGACACCAGCGGGGCCATCCTGCAAGTGAGCGCGAGCCTGGTCAAGGAGCTGGCCAAGGGTTCCGGCACGGGATCGGTGGTCAACACCACGGCATGAGTTGAATGCCGCTTTTTTGCCGTACATCTGTGAAAGCGCATTTCAGGTCGTTGACAAATACCGGCAGGGTTCGCATAGTTTGGTTCACGCAAACGTTTGCGCGGCTCCAGTGATGGCTTTTCATCGCGGCGGGCCGTGAAGCTTGCGCCAGCGCAAGCGTTGCTCACAATAATCATAAGATCGGAGTGAACCCATGAAGCTGCCATTCGCTGGACGTCTTCTCGCTGTCGCTATGCTGGCTGCCGCATCCGCTGCACTGCCTGTCTCTTCGGCCTTTGCTGAAACCGCAGAAAAACCGAAAGTCGCACTGGTCATGAAATCCCTGGCCAACGAGTTCTTCCTGACCATGGAAGACGGCGCCAAGGCCTACCAGAAAGATCACTCCGGCGAATTCGACCTCATCTCCAACGGCATCAAGGATGAAACCGACACCACAGGCCAGACACGCATCGTCGAGCAGATGATCCTGGCCAAGGTCAATGCACTGGTGATTGCACCGGCTGACTCCAAGGCCATGGTCCCGGTGATCAAGAAAGCCATCGATGCCGGTATCACCGTGATCAACATCGACAACCAGTTGGACCCTGCCGTCGTCAAAAGCAAAAACATCAATGTTCCGTTCGTAGGCCCGGACAATCGCAAGGGCGCACGGCTGGTGGGGGATTACCTGGCCAAACAGCTGAAGGCCGGTGACGAAGTCGGCATCATCGAAGGTGTGTCCACCACCACCAATGCCCAGCAGCGGACCGCGGGTTTCAAGGATGCAATGGAGGCGGCGCAGATCAATGTCGTGTCCCTGCAATCCGGTGACTGGGAGATCGACAAGGGCAACAAGGTCGCCGCGTCGATTCTCAGCGAATACCCGCAAACCAAGGCCCTGTTGGCCGGCAACGACAGCATGGCGGTCGGTGCGGTATCTGCCGTGCGCGCCGCGGGCAAGGCCGGCAAGGTGCA
Organism: Pseudomonas sp. GM74; assembly: GCF_000282455.1. GTDB lineage: Bacteria > Pseudomonadota > Gammaproteobacteria > Pseudomonadales > Pseudomonadaceae > Aquipseudomonas. The sequence continues at coordinate 19,145 of NZ_AKJG01000037.1, read as the reverse complement.
AGTGGTCGGCTACGACAACATCAATGCCATCCAGCCAATGCTCAAGGATGGTCGCGTGCTGGCCACCGCGGACCAGTTTGCGGCCAGGCAGGCGGTGTTCGGCATCGAGACTGCATTGAAGATTCTCAAGGGCGAGAAGGTCGACGACGGCGCCAATGGCGTGATCGAAACGCCGGTAGAGTTGGTCACCAGGTAACCTTCCGGCGACGTAACGGCGCTCGTCCAGCCGGACGAGCGCATGGAGAGTTTTTATGTCAGTTTGCGCTCCGGACGCTGTCCTTTCGGTCAGCGGTATCGGCAAGACCTACGCCCAACCGGTCCTGGCCGGCATCGACCTGACGCTCATGCGCGGGGAAGTGCTGGCGTTGACCGGCGAGAACGGTGCAGGCAAAAGCACGCTTTCGAAGATTATTGGCGGACTGGTCACGCCGACCACCGGCCAGATGCAGTTTCAGGGGCAGGACTATCGTCCGGGCAGCCGGGCTCAGGCAGAGGCGCTGGGTATCCGCATGGTCATGCAGGAGCTCAATCTGCTGCCGACCCTGTCGGTGGCGGAAAACCTGTTTCTCGATAACCTGCCCGGCAAAGGTGGGTGGATCAGTCGCAAGCAGTTGCGCAAGGCCGCCATCGAGGCCATGGCTCATGTCGGGCTCGACGCCATTGACCCGGACACCCTGGTCGGCGAACTGGGCATCGGCCACCAGCAAATGGTGGAGATCGCCCGCAACCTGATTGGCCATTGTCATGTGTTGATTCTCGATGAGCCGACCGCGATGCTCACCGCTCGCGAAGTCGAAATGCTGTTCGAGCAGATCACCCGCCTGCAGGCGCGCGGGGTATCGATCATCTACATCTCCCATCGTCTCGAAGAGCTGGCGCGAGTCGCGCAGCGCATTGCCGTGTTGCGCGATGGCAACCTGGTCTGCGTCGAGCCGATGGCCAACTACAGCAGCGAGCAACTGGTCACCCTGATGGTCGGCCGCGAGCTCGGCGAACACATCGATATGGGGACGCGCAAGATCGGCGCTCCGGTGTTGACGGTCAAGGGCCTGACCCGTGCCGACAAGGTTCGCGACGTGTCGTTCGAAGTGCGTGCCGGAGAGATTTTCGGCATTTCCGGTTTGATCGGCGCGGGGCGCACCGAGTTGCTGCGTCTGATTTTCGGTGCCGATATCGCCGACAGCGGCACGATTGCCCTGGGGGCGCCGGCGCAGGTCATCAATGTGCGCTCGCCGGTGGATGCGGTCGGACATGGCATCGCGTTGATCACTGAAGATCGCAAGGGCGAAGGCCTTTTGTTGACGCAGTCGATTGGCGCCAATATCGCCTTGGGCAACATGCCCGGCATCTCCAGCGCGGGCTTTGTCGACAACGATGGCGAAAACGCCCTGGCCCAGCGTCAGATCGACGCCATGCGCATTCGCAGCTCCGGTCCGGCACAGTTGGTGTCCGAGTTGTCCGGCGGCAACCAGCAGAAAGTCGTCATCGGTCGTTGGCTGGAGCGCGATTGCTCAGTGCTGCTGTTCGACGAACCGACCCGCGGCATCGACGTCGGTGCCAAGTTCGATATCTACAACCTGCTCGGCGAATTGACCCGCCAGGGCAAGGCGCTGGTGGTGGTCTCCAGCGACTTGCGCGAGCTGATGCTGATCTGCGACCGGATCGGCGTGCTGTCGGCAGGAAGCCTGATCGATACATTCGATCGCGACAGCTGGACCCAGGATGAGTTGCTCGCCGCTGCTTTCGCCGGCTACCAAAAACGTGATGCGCCGCTCTTTGAAGCCGCGCTTGGGGATCTTCCATGAATACCGCTTCTTACGCCGGCAAACGCAGTGGCAACTTCTACGGCCTGGGCACCTATCTGGGTCTGGCGGGTGCCTTGATGGCGATGATCGTGCTGTTCTCGGTTCTGAGCAGTCACTTCCTGTCCTACGATACGTTCAGCACCCTGGCCAACCAGATTCCGGACCTGATGGTGCTGGCGGTCGGCATGACCTTTGTGTTGATTATCGGTGGTATCGACCTGTCGGTTGGCTCGGTGCTGGCGCTGGCGGCCTCGACCGTGAGCGTGGCGATTCTTGGCTGGGGCTGGGGCGTGCTGCCGGCGGCGCTGCTGGGCATGGCCGTCGCGGCGCTCGCCGGTACGGTCACCGGCTCGATCACGGTGGCATGGCGGATTCCGTCGTTCATCGTGTCCCTGGGCGTGCTGGAAATGGCGCGCGGGTTGGCGTACCAGATGACCGGTTCACGTACGGCCTACATCGGCGATGCGTTTGCCTGGTTGTCCAACCCGATCGCCTTCGGCATTTCGCCGTCGTTCATCATCGCGTTGTTGATCATTTTCGTCGCCCAGGCCGTGTTGACCCGCACGGTGTTCGGTCGTTATCTGATCGGCATCGGCACCAACGAAGAGGCCGTGCGGCTGGCGGGGATCAATCCGAAGCCATACAAAATCCTGGTCTTCAGCCTGATGGGGTTGCTGGCCGGCATTGCCGCGTTGTTCCAGATTTCTCGCCTGGAAGCTGCCGACCCGAATGCCGGCTCCGGTCTTGAGTTGCAGGTGATCGCAGCGGTCGTGATCGGCGGGACCAGCCTGATGGGCGGGCGCGGTTCGGTGATCAGCACGTTTTTTGGCGTCCTGATCATTTCCGTGCTCGCCGCGGGGCTGGCGCAGATCGGGGCAACCGAGCCGACCAAGCGCATCATTACCGGCGCGGTGATCGTGGTGGCGGTGGTGCTGGATACTTATCGCAGTCAACGCGCAAGCCGGCGGACCTGAGTCATGGCGACCATCAAAGATGTGGCAGCCCTTGCCGGCATTTCCTACACCACGGTTTCCCATGTGGTGAACAAGACCCGCCCGGTCAGTGAAGAAGTCCGGATCAAGGTCGAGGCGGCAATCCAGACCCTCGACTACGTCCCCAGCGCCGTGGCCCGCTCGCTCAAGGCCAAGACCACGGCGACCATCGGCCTGTTGGTCCCCAACAGCCTCAACCCGTATTTCGCCGAACTGGCCCGGGGGATCGAGGATTACTGCGAGCGAAACGGTTACTGCGTCATCCTGTGCAACTCCGACGACAATCCGGACAAGCAGCGCAGCTACCTGCGCGTGCTGCTGGAAAAGCGCATCGACGGCCTGATTGTCGCCTCGGCCGGTGGCGACAGTGGCTTGGTACAAGGCCTGAAAGGCGTTCGCACACCCATGGTGATCGTCGACCGCGGACTGGACGGTGTCGATGCGGACCTGGTGCGCATCGACCATGAATACGGCGCGTATCTGGCGACCCGGCATCTGCTGGAATTGGGGCACCGGGATATCGCCACCATCAGCGGGCCGAAAAACACCAGTGTGGCGCAGATGCGTCTGGCGGGTTATCGCCGGGCCTTGAAGGAGGCGGGCGTCGAAGTCTCTCCCGGGCGCATGCTGGAAAGCGATTTCACCAGCACCGGCGGTTATAGCGCTGCCGCGATTCTGCTGGAAAGCAATCCGCCCAGCGCCATTTTTGCCGCCAACGACATGATCGGCATCGGCGTGCTACGGGCCGCCGCCGAGCGCAATATTCGCGTACCGAGCGAGTTGTCGGTGATCGGCTTCGACGATATCCAGATGAGTCGCTATGTCTACCCTTCGCTGACCACGGTCGGGCAATCGATCCTGCAACTCGGCGAAATGGCCGCCGAAGTGCTTTTACGGCGAATCGCCACACCGGGACTGGTGACCGATCAGCGGATCGTGACGCCGAGCATCGTCGTGCGTGAGTCGACGGCGCCGCCGGCCGGCGTGTTTGCCCAGTGCCGTTGAAAACAGAGAGCCGTTGAAACAAAAAGCCGTTGAAAGCAGAAAGCCGCTGAATCAACAGCGCCGCCGAAACAGACTCGATGAGTAGCAATGTATGTCAGCAAAAGTAGTGGTAATAGGCAGTTTGAACATGGACCTGGTGACCCGGGCACCACGCTTGCCCAAGGGCGGCGAAACGCTGATCGGTCAGTCGTTTACCACCGTCTGCGGCGGCAAGGGCGCCAATCAGGCCGTGGCTGCGGCGCGCCTGGGAGCCCGGGTATCGATGATCGGCTGCGTGGGCAATGACGCTTATGGTGAGGCGTTGCGCGGGGCGTTGTTGGCCGAGCAGATCGATTGCCAGGCGGTCAGCACCATTGACGGTTCCAGTGGCGTGGCGCTGATTGTGGTCGACGACAGCAGTCAGAACACCATCGTGATCGTCCCCGGCGCCAACGGGGCGTTGACCGCTGAAGCCATTGACCGTTTTGATTCGGTGATACGCGCGGCGGAAGTGCTCATCTGTCAGCTGGAAGTGCCCGATGCTTCTGTTGGCCATGCGCTCAAGCGCGGTCGCGAGCTGGGCAAGACGGTCATCCTCAACCCGGCACCGGTCAGCCGCCCGCTGCCATCGGACTGGTACGCGTCCATCGATTATCTGATTCCCAACGAGAGCGAGGCGTCGGCCCTGAGCGGTCTGTCGGTGGACTCCCTGGACACCGCGCGAGCCGCGGCGACCCGCCTGATTGCACTGGGCGCCGGCAAGGTGATCATCACCCTCGGTGCGCAGGGTTCGCTGTTTGCCGATGGCCAGCGCTTCGAGCATTTTCCCGCGCCCGTGGTAAAGGCTGTCGATACCACGGCGGCCGGCGATACGTTCGTCGGCGGTTTCGCTGCGGCCTTGGCTGCGGGTAAGGATGAGGCGCAGGCGATCCGCTTCGGACAGGTGGCCGCGGCGCTGTCGGTCACCCGTGCCGGCGCGCAACCTTCGATACCCGCCTTGAGCGATGTTCAGGCGTTCAAAACCCCATGAAAAAGACACCCCTGCTCAACATTGCGCTGTCGCGACTGATCGCTTCATTGGGACATGGCGACTTGGTCGTCATCGGGGATGCGGGGTTGCCGGTTCCTCCAGGTGTTGAATTGATCGACCTGGCCTTGACCCATGGCATACCGGATTTTGTCAGCACCTTGAAGGTCGTGCTCAGTGAGATGCAGGTCGAAAGCCATGTGCTGGCTCAGGAAATCTTCGATAAAAAGCCGTCGGCCCTGGTCGCGCTGGAAGAGCTGAGCGACGAAGGCGCGTTGGGTCGGCGCGAGGTGCTCACCCATGAACAATTCAAGGTCCTGAGCCGACAAGCCAGAGCGATTGTTCGTACAGGCGAATGCCAGCCGTACTGCAACATTGTACTGGTCGCCGGCGTTACCTTTTGACGGGCTGTCCGCGTTTTGATGTTCCTGGCACAAGGCGTGCGCCCCGTATCGCTATGCTCAGAAACTGCACCCACTGTTCCGGAGTCTGCTGCTTTTGTCCCAGATGACCTCAACCAACGCCCAGGCAGCACCAAAGATCGACCTGATCATCGACACCGATCCAGGGGCTGACGATGTTGTTGCCCTGTTGTTCGCCCTGGCGTCGCCGGAAGAATTGAATGTCCGGGCATTGACCACCGTTGCCGGCAACGTTCGCCTGGACAAGACTTCGCGCAATGCGCGACTGGCCCGGGAGTGGGCGGGGCGCGAAGAGGTTCCGGTTTATGCGGGGGCGCCCAGGCCCCTGATGCGCACACCCGTCTACGCCGAGGACATTCATGGCAAGGAAGGGTTGTCGGGCATTGCCGTGCATGAGCCCAGGAAGGGTCTGGCCAAGGGCAGCGCCATCACCTATCTGATCGATACCCTGAAATCTGCCGAGCCCCACAGCATTACCATCGCCATGCTTGGCCCGCAGACCAACCTGGCCCTGGCGCTGATCCAGGAGCCGGGTATCGTTCAAGGCATCAAGGAAGTGGTGGTCATGGGCGGTGCGCACTTCAACGGCGGCAATATCACGCCGGTGGCCGAGTTCAACCTGTTCGCCGACCCGCAAGCGGCCGAAGTGGTGCTCAAGAGCGGCGTGAAGCTGACCTACCTGCCGCTGGATGTGACCCACAAAATCCTTACCAGCGAAGCGCGTCTGCAACAGATTGCCGCTCTGAATAACAACGCCAGCCGATTGGTGAGCGACATTCTCAATGAGTACATCAAGGGCGACATGGAACACTACGGCATTCCAGGCGGCCCGGTGCATGACGCCACGGTTGTCGCTTATCTGCTCAAGCCGCAATTGTTCAGCGGTCGTGCGGTCAACCTGGTGGTCGACAGTCGTGAAGGACCGACCTTTGGACAGACCATCGTCGACTGGTATGACGGCTTGAAAGCGCCGAAGAATGCCTTCTGGGTCGAAAGCGGCGATGCCCAGGACTTCTTCGATCTGCTGACCGAGCGCCTGGCTCGCCTGAAGTAAGCATCATCTCCCGTAGGTGTTTCACTCCCGCCCGCTAACCGCTTCGCTCTTTTGGTCCGATAGGTGTTTCTCGAAAATCTGCTCGATGAACGATTGGGCGGCCTCGGTTCCAAGGTCCCTGACCAGAAGGTCGATACCGATAATGGCAAGCTCTTCCGTGCTGCCTGGGCTGTAGGAGCTGTGGCCGTCTTGCCACTTGGCCTTGATGTCAGCGTCGATGCTTACGGTGGTCATGATGGCACTCGTGAGGTCGGGGAGGTCCGAGTGCCGAGTTAACCATTTTGCGGGGCTTTTGACACGTCGACTTAGGCATGAAAGGAGGGCTGTGCGACACTTGGTCTCTGACGAATATTCAAGGAACGCGCAGTGCAGATCGATTTGAACTCCCCGGATGGCCTGACCCTCGAGGCAGTGCGTCAGTTGCTGGCCGGCGCCAGTGACGATGAGCATACCCAGTTGCGGGTCACCAAAGGCGGCATTGCCTACATCTCCTCGGGCGTCGTGGGCGGTACCGATATCGACGGGCTGTTGTTCCGGCTCGAAACCTGGGCCAAGGGCTCCGGTTATGTCGGGCGAGTCGCTGCCAGCGATGAAGTCTGGGTCATGCAAATCTTCAATGCCTTGAAAGAGAACTGGCCCAATCCGCCTTACGACTACATCGACGTCTATTGAGCGTCGTTCATATTCAGTCACGATTCAATGATTAAGGGCAGGGCGGCGCTCAGGCAAAATCGCGGCTCGTCCGGATCATGGGCCGCGTGCCAGTGCTCCCTGTGAAACCAAACGTCAGTCTGGTTGTCGCACGATCTCAGCTCAATCATTGAAATAAGGAGGCTTCATGCCTTGGAAGCTCGCGTCATTGGGTACTTTGCTGGCCGTTGCCACGCTGGCCGGTTGCAGCACTCCCTCTACGGAGTCGGCAACAACGGATGTTGCGACGACTGACACGGGTCACAGTCGCTGTGAGGCAAAGGCTGCCGAGTTCACCATCGGCAAACAGGCATCGCCGCAACTGCTTGAGCAGGCGCGTACCCGCGCAGGGGCGCAAAGTGCACGGTTCCTGCTACCAACCGATATGGTGACGCTGGAGTACCGTTCCGATCGCCTGAACCTGAACACCGATGCCAGCCGGGTAGTGACCCGCGTCAACTGCGGCTGATTGCCCGGCTTTTGTTCCGGCCATAAAAAACCCCGTCACATGGACGGGGTTTTTTTAGTGCGCCTGGAAATTACTCTGGGCGAACTTGAGCAGCTTGCATACCCTTTTGGCCTTTCTCAGCCACGAAGGAAACAGTCTGGCCTTCTTTCAGGCTTTTGAAACCGTCGCTTTCGATAGCTTTGAAGTGTACGAACAGGTCGTCACCGCCACCTTGAGGAGTGATGAAGCCGAAGCCTTTTTCATCGTTGAACCATTTAACGGTGCCGGTTTGGCGATTAGACATGGTGTATCTCCAAGAAACATATATTTTCAGTAGTACTGTGCTGCTCAGGCCAACTGGGCACACCCGGGTATCATAGTCGAAATGTTCGCTTTGGGAGCCCCCCGGGCGAGCTGTTTGCTCTGCTATCGCACACTTTTCGTTGCGCGAAATGGCTGAAAGCCCCGGTTTAAGCGGCTTTGCGCCTGAAAATGGGCGATTAAAAAAAGCCATAAAAGCTGCATAAATTATGTGATTCAGCGGTTTTTGGGCTGTTTTTGGCCTTCGAAACCTTCAAAATCTCTACCTGGGCGCGTTATTTCTTGGCTTTGCACACCGAGATTTCGGTCAGTGCGCGCTGCGCCAATTCGTTTGATGGCGGTGTTTTCGGATCCATCAGTTGCGTGATCTCTTGCGTGGTGAATTTCTTCTCCAGGACGTCGGCGCCGCACGCGCAGTGCTTCTGTGCTGCGGACGGGTTGATGCTTTTGCTGGCCGCCGCCGAGCAATCTGTCATGTATTTGGCTTTCAGGCCCGCTGGCCAGGCGGCGTGGGCGCTCAGTGGCAGCAGCAGGGCAAGCGGGGCGGCAATGGCAAAAAGACGGGTAAGGCGCATGACAGGAACTCCTTGGGGTCGATATCTGTGGCGATTCTCAGTCAGTTTGAGGCAGCTCGTATATCTCAAGTTCACTTTGCGCCTGAAAAGTGAGGAAATCTTCACGGCCTGAATGCGTGCAAGTCGACAACCGTTCATCTGTGCTAGCATGCCTCGCTCGGGCGTTTGCAGGCTCCGACGGACCTTCAGTCCCGGTGGCGGCAGATGCACGATTAACCCTGATTTGAATCCCAGTCACTCTGGTTCGGTTTTCCGGTTGGCCGCAAGGCTCCTGCCGCTGTAAGGCAGGCGTTCGTCATTGAATGGCCTGGACCGGATCTTGTACTGGCTCATCCCAACCCACGTGACCTTTGGTAGGGGTCACCACTAGGAGAGGAGGCGCCATGCCAACTATTACTCTTCCCGACGGCAGTCAACGTTCATTCGATCACCCGGTTTCCGTAGCCGAGGTCGCCGCATCCATCGGTGCAGGCCTGGCCAAGGCCACCGTTGCGGGCAAGGTCGATGGCAAGCTGGTCGACGCCAGCGACATCATCGACAGCGACGCGTCGCTGCAAATCATCACGCCAAAGGATGAAGAGGGGCTGGAGATCATTCGCCACTCTTGCGCCCACCTGGTTGGCCACGCGGTCAAGCAGTTGTACCCGACCGCCAGGATGGTCATCGGTCCGGTCATCGACGAAGGTTTCTATTACGACATCGCCTTCGAGCGTCCTTTCACTCCGGACGACCTGGCGGCCATCGAGCAGCGCATGCAGCAGCTGATCGAGAAAGATTACGACGTGATCAAGAAAGTCACTCCGCGCGCCGAAGTGATCGAAGTGTTCAAGGCCCGTGGCGAAGACTACAAGTTGCGCCTGGTCGAAGACATGCCGAACGAGCAGGCCATGGGCCTGTACTACCATGAAGAATACGTCGACATGTGCCGCGGTCCGCACGTGCCGAACACCCGCTTCCTGAAATCCTTCAAGCTGACCAAGCTGTCCGGCGCCTACTGGCGCGGCGATGCCAAGAACGAGCAATTGCAGCGCGTCTACGGCACCGCATGGGCGGACAAGAAGCAACTGGCGGCTTACATCCAGCGCATTGAAGAAGCCGAAAAGCGCGACCACCGCAAGATCGGCAAGCGCCTGGGCCTGTTCCACACCCAGGAAGAGTCGCCGGGCATGGTGTTCTGGCACCCGAACGGCTGGACTTTGTACCAGGTGCTCGAGCAGTACATGCGCAAGGTTCAGCGCGACAACGGCTACCTGGAAATCAAGACGCCGCAAGTCGTTGACCGCAGCCTGTGGGAGAAATCCGGGCACTGGGCCAACTACGCCGACAACATGTTCACCACCCAGTCGGAAAACCGCGACTACGCGATCAAGCCAATGAACTGCCCTTGCCACGTGCAGGTGTTCAACCAGGGCCTGAAAAGCTACCGCGAGTTGCCGATGCGCCTGGCCGAGTTCGGTGCGTGCCACCGTAACGAGCCATCGGGTGCCCTGCACGGCATCATGCGTGTGCGCGCGTTCACTCAGGACGACGCACACATCTTCTGCACCGAAGAGCAGATGCAGGCCGAGTCCGCCGCGTTCATCAAGCTGACCATGGACGTCTACGCCGATTTCGGCTTTAAAGATGTCGAGATGAAGCTGTCCACTCGTCCGGAAAAACGCGTTGGTTCCGACGAGCTTTGGGATCGCGCCGAAGCTGCACTGGCCGCAGCCCTTGATAGCGCGGGCCTGCCGTACGATCTGCAGCCGGGCGAGGGTGCGTTCTACGGTCCGAAGATCGAGTTCTCGCTGAAAGATTGCCTCGGTCGCGTCTGGCAATGTGGTACCCTGCAGCTCGATTTTAACTTGCCTGTGCGTCTGGGAGCCGAATACGTCTCCGAAGACAACAGCCGCAAGCACCCGGTCATGTTGCACCGGGCGATCCTGGGGTCCTTCGAACGTTTCGTCGGAATACTGATCGAGCACTACGAGGGTGCGTTCCCCGCGTGGCTGGCTCCGACCCAGGCAGTGGTGATGAATATCACTGATAAACAGGCTGATTTTGCCGCCGAAGTGGAAAAAACTCTCAACGAAAGCGGGTTTCGTGCCAAGTCTGACTTGAGAAATGAAAAGATCGGCTTTAAAATCCGCGAGCATACTTTGCTCAAGGTTCCTTATCTCTTGGTTATCGGAGATCGGGAAGTCGAGATGCAGACTGTCGCTGTGCGTACTCGTGAAGGTGCTGACCTGGGCTCGATGCCCGTCGCCCAGTTCGCTGAGTTCCTCGCCCAAGCGGTTTCCCGGCGTGGTCGCCAAGATTCGGAGTAATTATTATTAAGCGTGAAATGAGACAAGATAAACGAACTGCACCGAAAGCCCCGATCAACGAGAATATCTCGGCACGCGAGGTTCGGTTAATTGGGGCTGAAGGTGAACAGCTCGGGATTGTGTCAATCGAAGACGCGCTTCTTAAGGCTGAAGAGGCCAAGCTGGATCTGGTGGAGATTTCCGCCGATGCAGTACCACCTGTTTGCAAACTGATGGACTACGGCAAATCGATCTTCGAAAAGAAGAAGCAGATTGCTGCGGCCAAGAAAAACCAGAAGCAGATTCAGGTTAAAGAAATCAAGTTTCGTCCAGGGACGGAGGAAGGGGATTACCAGGTAAAACTGCGCAACCTGGTACGTTTCCTGAGTGACGGGGACAGGGCCAAGGTATCCTTGCGATTCCGCGGCCGTGAGATGGCCCACCAGGAGCTGGGGATGGAACTCCTCAAGCGAGTTGAAGGTGACTTGCTCGAGTACGGTTCGGTCGAACAGCATCCTAAGATGGAAGGACGCCAGCTGATCATGGTCATCGCCCCGAAAAAGAAGAAGTAATCAACAGGGCACGGCAGGCCTTCTGATTATGTTTATCAACTGAATGCGGAGTATCCGAACATGCCAAAAATGAAGACCAAAAGTGGTGCTGCTAAGCGGTTTCTGAAAACTGCTAACGGTATCAAGCACAAGCACGCTTTCAAGAGCCACATCCTGACCAAAATGTCGACCAAGCGTAAGCGTCAACTGCGCGGTAGCAGCTTGCTGCATCCGTCTGACGTGGCAAAAGTCGAGCGCATGCTGCGCCTTCGTTAATTTTAGTCAAGAATAGAGGAAGTAACTCATGGCTCGTGTAAAGCGTGGCGTCATTGCCCGTAAGCGTCACAAAAAAATTCTGAAACTTGCTAAAGGCTACTACGGCGCACGCTCCCGCGTATTCCGTGTTGCCAAGCAAGCGGTAATCAAGGCAGGCCAATACGCCTACCGTGACCGTCGTCAGAAAAAACGTCAGTTCCGCGCTCTGTGGATCGCCCGTATCAACGCTGGTGCTCGTATCAACGGTCTGTCCTACAGCCGTTTCATCGCCGGCCTGAAAAAAGCGTCCATCGAGATCGACCGTAAGGTTCTGGCTGATCTGGCAGTGAACGAAAAAGCGGCGTTTGCTGCGATTGTCGAGAAAGCTAAAGCCACCTTGGCTTAAGTACCCCCGACAGTCACCCGGCCTCGCATCTGTGGGGTCAGGTGTTAAACGTCATAAATAGGGGAAGAGCCTTCAAGCTCTTCCCCTATTTTGTATCTGGAGTCTGTACATGGAAAACCTGGATGCGCTCGTCTCTCAAGCTCTAGAGGCTGTGCAAAGCGCTGAAGATATCAATGCCCTGGAGCAAATCCGGGTTCACTACCTTGGCAAGAAGGGTGAATTGACTCAGGTGATGAAGACCCTGGGGAATTTGCCGGCAGAAGAGCGCCCGCAGGTCGGTGCGCTGATCAACGTTGCCAAGGAGCGTGTCACAGAGGTCCTTAATGCGCGCAAGGCATTGTTTGAAGAAGCCGATCTGGCTGCCAAACTCTCCGCCGAGTCCATTGACGTGACCCTGCCTGGCCGTGGTCAGACCTCCGGTGGTCTGCATCCGGTTACCCGCACTCTGGAACGCGTCGAACAGTTCTTCACCCGTATTGGCTACGGCATCGCCGAAGGCCCTGAGGTCGAAGACGACTATCACAACTTCGAAGCGCTCAACATCCCAGGCCACCACCCGGCCCGGTCGATGCATGACACCTTCTATTTCAATGCGAACATGCTGTTGCGCACCCATACCTCGCCGGTACAGGTCCGCACCATGGAGTCGAAACAGCCGCCGATCCGCATCGTCTGCCCAGGCCGTGTATACCGCAGCGACTCCGATATCACCCACTCGCCGATGTTCCACCAGGTCGAAGGCCTGCTGATCGATCGCGACATCAATTTCGCCGACCTCAAAGGCACCATCGAAGAGTTCCTGCGGGTGTTCTTCGAAAAGGAACTGGCGGTGCGTTTCCGTCCTTCTTACTTCCCGTTCACCGAGCCATCCGCTGAAGTCGACATGGAATGCGTGATGTGCAGCGGTAAAGGCTGCCGCGTCTGCAAGCAGACCGGCTGGCTGGAAGTGATGGGCTGCGGCATGGTTCACCCGAACGTGCTGCGCATGTCCGGGATCGACCCGGAAGAGTTCTCGGGCTTTGCCTTCGGCATGGGCGTAGAGCGTCTGGCCATGCTGCGTTACGGCGTGAACGACTTGCGTCTGTTCTTCGACAACGACTTGCGGTTCCTCGCGCAATTTCGCTAGTCGTAACGAATTCTTAGGAGAGCAGGATGAAATTCAGTGAACAATGGCTGCGTGGCTGGGTTAGCCCGCAGGTAAGTCGCGACGAGCTGGTTGCTCGTCTGTCGATGGCCGGTCTTGAGGTCGATAGCGTTACGCCGGCCGCCGGTGTTTTCAGTGGCGTGGTCGTTGGCGAGGTGCTGAGCACCGAGCAGCACCCGGATGCCGACAAACTGCGCGTGTGCCAGGTCAGCAACGGTTCGGAAACCTTCCAGGTGGTTTGCGGTGCGCCAAACGTGCGCCCGGGCCTGAAGATTCCTTTCGCCATGATCGGCGCCGAGCTGCCAGGCGACTTCAAGATTAAAAAGGCCAAGCTGCGTGGCGTTGAATCCAACGGCATGCTGTGCTCGCAATCCGAGCTGCAGGTCGGTGAAGGTAATGACGGCTTGATGGAGCTGCCGGCCGATGCGCCGGTAGGTCAGGATTTCCGCGTTTATCTGGACCTGGAAGACGCCAGCATCGAGGTCGATCTGACCCCGAACCGTGGCGACTGCCTGTCCCTGGCCGGCCTGGCTCGTGAAGTGGGTGCTTTGTACGCCGCTCCAGTGGTCCGTCCGGTGGTGGCTTCGGTTCCTGCCGCCCACGACGAAGTGCGTTCGGTAGACGTGTTGGCGCCGGCCGCGTGCCCGCGTTATCTGGGTCGTGTGATCCGTAACGTCGACCTGTCCAGGCCTACGCCGCTGTGGATGGTTGAGCGTCTGCGTCGTGCAGATGTGCGCAGCATCGATGCTGCCGTCGACATCACCAACTACGTGATGCTGGAGCTGGGTCAGCCACTGCACGCCTTCGATCTCGCCGAAATCAACGGCGGCATCCGTGTGCGCATGGCCGAAGACGGCGAGAAGCTGGTGCTGCTCGACGGTCAGGAAGTCAGCCTGCGTAGCGATACGCTGGTGATTGCCGACCACTCCCGCGCACTGGCCATCGCCGGCGTCATGGGTGGCGAGCACAGCGGTGTGTCCGCGACCACGCGTGATGTGTTCCTGGAAAGCGCTTTCTTCGACCAGATCGCCGTAGCAGGCAAGGCCCGTTCCTATGGCCTGCACACCGATGCATCCCATCGCTATGAGCGTGGCGTGGACTGGCAACTTGCCCGCGAGGCCATGGAGCGCGCGACTGGCCTGCTGCTGGACATCACCGGTGGTGAAGCGGGTCCGATCATCGAGACCGTCAGCGAACAGCACCTGCCGAAAATTGCTCCGGTCACCCTGCGTGCCCAGCGCATTACCCAGATGCTGGGTATGGAAATGGATTCGGCTGAAGTGGAGCGCCTGCTCAATGCCCTGGGCCTGGCCATTACTGCCGACGGGGCAGGGCAGTGGCGTGTAGAAGTGCCAAGCCATCGCTTCGATATCAGCCTGGAAGTCGACCTGATCGAAGAACTGGCACGGCTGTACGGCTACAACCGTCTGCCGGTTCGTTATCCGCAAGCGCGTCTGGCGCCGCAAGCCAAGGCGGAAGCCCGTAGCGACCTGCCTGAACTGCGCCGCCTGCTGGTTGCCCGTGGGTATCAGGAAGCTATTACCTACAGCTTCATCGATCCGAAACAGTTCGAACTGTTTAATCCGGGTGTAGAGCCGTTGCTGCTGGCCAATCCGATTTCCAATGACATGGCCGCCATGCGCTCGTCACTGTGGCCGGGTCTGGTCAAGGCGCTTCAACACAACCTGAACCGTCAGCAGGATCGCGTGCGTCTGTTCGAAAGCGGCCTGCGTTTCGTTGGTCAGCTTGAAGGATTGAAGCAAGAGCCGATGTTGGCGGGTGTTGTTTGCGGCAGTCGCCTGCCGGAAGGCTGGGCGCAGGGTCGCGATACCGTCGACTTCTTCGACGTCAAGGCTGACGTGGAAGCGGTGCTGGGCTTCGCCGGTGCCCTGGATGCATTCACTTTCCTGCCGGGCAAGCACCCAGCGCTGCACCCGGGTCAAACCGCGCGCATCGAGCGTGACGGTCGTCTGGTCGGCTTCATTGGCGCGATCCACCCCGAATTGTCGAAAACCCTCGGTCTCGACCGTCCGGTCTTCGTCTTCGAGTTGGTTCTGGCGGAAGTGGCGTCGGGCAAAATGCCTGAATTCCACGAGTTATCGCGCTTTCCTGAGGTGCGTCGTGACCTTGCACTGATTGCGCATAAAGATGTTGCAGCCACGGCTGTACTGGACGTAATCCGTGAAAATGCAGGCGAATGGCTGACAGACCTCAGGCTATTTGACGTGTATCAGGGTAAAGGCATTGATCCTGATAGAAAAAGCCTCGCAGTCGGCTTGACCTGGCAGCATCCATCGCGCACTCTTAATGACGATGAGGTGAATACCGCAACGCAAAACATCCTCACCTCGCTCGAACAAAGGTTGAACGCCACGTTAAGGAAGTGACGTATGGGGGCTCTGACGAAAGCTGAGATGGCGGAACGTCTGTATGAAGAGCTGGGCCTGAATAAACGGGAGGCCAAGGAATTGGTCGAACTGTTTTTTGAAGAAATCAGGCACGCTCTTGAAGACAACGAACAAGTCAAATTGTCCGGTTTCGGCAATTTCGACCTTCGGGACAAACGCCAGCGGCCTGGCCGCAATCCGAAAACGGGGGAAGAAATCCCGATCACGGCTCGCCGTGTGGTCACCTTTCGTCCAGGGCAGAAGTTGAAGGCCCGAGTTGAGGCTTATGCTGGAACCAAGTCATAACGACGAGCTCCCCGTCATCCCGGGCAAACGCTACTTCACCATTGGTGAAGTCAGCGAGCTGTGTGCGGTAAAACCACACGTGCTGCGCTACTGGGAGCAGGAGTTTCCTCAACTCAACCCTGTCAAACGCCGCGGAAACCGCCGGTATTATCAGCGCCAGGACGTGCTGATGATCCGGCAGATCCGCGCGCTTCTTTACGATCAGGGGTTCACCATCGGCGGGGCGCGTCTGCGCTTGTCCGGTGATGAGGCCAAAGACGACACCACCCAATACAAGCAAATGATCCGCCAGATGATCGCCGAGCTCGAAGATGTTCTGGTGGTACTCAAGAAATAAATTCTCGCTTTTAAATACTTCCAGTTTTCAAAAGCTTGCGATATATTCTTGAGCGTTCCTCGAGGTGAGGAACAGGTTTCACGCCTAGTCGGGGCGTAGCGCAGTCCGGTAGCGCACTAGCATGGGGTGCTAGGGGTCGAGTGTTCGAATCACTCCGTCCCGACCATATAATTCAAGGGGTTGCGAGATTTTATCTCGCGACCCCTTTTTGTTTTTAGGCGTTTTTACCCCTACAAAAACTCTGGCTCTTGGTGGAATCTTCAGCTGATACCAAGGTCATGGCGCGAGAAGACTGCCTCGCTGTGTCCTGGTCGCTCGAGCAGAAGGGGACGACCGTTAAAGCGCCTTTTCCGGCACCGGTTGGTCGTTGGGGTGGGCGATGATTGTTTTGAGCTCTGCGCTCATGGGGAATTTGAGATTCAAGCCTTTGGGAGGGATGGGCTGAGTAAACCATTTATCGTAGATGGCGTTGATTTCGCCCGAGACGAAAAGTGACTTGATCGAGTCATCTACGACTTTTTTGAGATCCGGATCACCCCGACGCATTGTGCAACCATAGATTTCGTTGGATTGCGGGGTGCCGGTCACCACCCAATCTTCCGGTTTCTTTGCCTTGGCCATCTCGCCCGCCAGCAACGCGTCGTCCTGCATGAACGCAATGGCGCGACCGGACTCGAGCATTTGGTAAGACTCACCAATGTCTTTGGCAGAGATGACGTTCATGTTCATCTTTTTCTCGGCATTCATGACCTTGAGCATCCGCTCGGCAGTGCTGCCAGCAGTAGTCACTACGTTTTTGCCGCCGAGGTCCTGGAAGTCTTTGTAAACCGAGTCCCTTCTGACCAACAAGCGGGTGCTGGCTTCAAAGATACCGATCGAGAAGTCGACCTGGCGGGCCCTCTCGGCGGTATTGGTTGTGGAGCCACATTCCAGGTCCACAGTGCCGTTTTGCACCAGCGGGATACGCGTCTGAGAAGTCACCAGGTTGTATCGCACCTTCAACCCGGGCATACCGAGTTCTTGCTTGATAGCCTCGACAATCTTCAATTGAATGTCATGGGAGTAGCCCACCGGCTGACCGGATCCGTCGGCAATATAAGAGAAGGGAATGGACGAGTCTCGGTGACCCAGGGTGATGGTTCCCGAGGTCCTGATTTTCTTGAGCGTGCCGGTGAGCTCGGCAGCCATAAGGGGAGTACTGCTTAAGGCCGCAGTCAGAGTAACGCCCAGGATTGTAGGGAAGGCACGCATCAAAAGCTCCTCATAAGGGTCAGGCGAGTCTTTTTCGGACTCGCCCATCTTTGGCTCGGCGAAAGGTCTCGCGGAGCTTGGTGATTTGCCGGTTGTCAGGGACGGTCCAGGCAGACGGTCCGTGCGTTACAGAATTCGCGCACGACGCAAGAGTGCTGCCGTCGAGTCAGGTCGCGCGCGCCAGGATGGCCTGTGCACGGCCTATGACAGGCGCATCGACCATTTGCCCATCGAGCACGAATACACCTTCACCCGAACTGGCGGCGTCCATGATGCGTTGCGCCCAGTGCAGTTCCTCCAGACCGGGTTTTAGCGCTTGATGGATAATCGCCACTTGGCTCGGATGGATACATAACGCGCCACCAAACCCCATGTCGCGGGCAAACTGAACGGTGCTGTGCAGGCCGACGGTGTCCTGTATGGAAGGAAACACGCCATCCAGCGCCGGAGCGAGGCCGGCCACCCGAGTCGCGAGCAGTACTGCGTATCGAGCGTGGCTCAGGATCTCTTCGGCGGCATGGCTGCCGGTGGTCAAGTTCAGGTCCAGGCCCAGATCAAGGCTTCCGAACGACAAGCGTTCAACACCCTGGGCCTGGGCAATCGCTTGGAGTTCGGCCAGGCCCTTGGCGCTTTCGATGATGGGCCAGATCGGCTTTTGGGTATTGGCAGCCGTGAGGACGTGCTCCGCGCTTTCTGCTTTGGGCAGCAAAACTCCGATCACGGCGGCGTGTCGTCGACAAAGCTCCAGATCTGCCACGTGGGCCCAGTGATCCGGGGCATTCACTCGCACCAGAATCGGGGCGTCCGGGTTGTCACTCAAGAAGCGCTGCAGGTTATCCCTGGCCTGTTCCTTGAGGTTTTCCTGTACGGCATCTTCCAGATCGACGATGACCCGGTCCGCGCCGGTAGCGATGGCTTTGGGTATGCGCTCCGGACGAGTGGCCGGGACAAACAGGGCGGAGCGAACAATGGATGTATTCATGCTGTTTCTCCGGCGCTGAACTCGACTTCGCCGATCTGCGCTGTACCGTCCTGATTACCTGCCCAGAGCTGTGCCTTGCCACTGTCGATCAGACGCCCGCCGACCTCGAAAGGGTGAGGCGAAATCAAAGGCCGGACGCCACGGAAGGTGAAACGCTTCAAGCGCACGTTCGGGTGCGCTTTGGTAAAGGCACGCAGATTCAGCGTGGCGATCAAAGGACCATGCACCACCAATCCCGGGTAACCCTCGGTCTCTGTAACGTATGGCCAGTCATAGTGAATCCGGTGGCCGTTGAAGGTGACGGCGGAGTAGCGAAACAGCAGGGTCGCCGAGGGCTCGACCGTTGCCCGCCATTGACCTTCAGGAAGTGCTTCGGTGCCGCTCAGTTTGGGTGGAGTGGGTGCCCGATAGACGATGTCTTGCTCATCTTGAAGCGCGCGCTGGCCGTTCTGGAAATACTCATGGCGCACCGTGACGAACAACAGGGAACCCGTGCGGCCGTGCTTCTCTTCGACCTTGAGAATGGTGGATACACAGGTCACGTCAGCCTCCACCTTCAACGGCTGGTAAAACTCCAGTCGACTACCCGCCCACATGCGATTGCGGTTGTGGGCGGGGGGCAGGAAGCCCCCGAGCGCCGGATGACCGTCCGGGCCCAGTTCGTCGGCGGTCACCGGTTCCTGAAAAAACGCCCAGTGCCACAAGGGCGGAAGCGGTTCGCCAGGCTGCGGTGCCACTTCGCTCAACGTCGCGGCAATGCGTTTCACCAGGTTGAAACTGATCCGGTCCTGGCTTTCCTGACGACGTCCAATCCAGGCTGAAAAATCGGTACTGCTCATGTTTATCGCTCCTGTTGGTCGGTGATCAGGCCAGGGCGGCCATTTCTGGAATCGCTTCAAACAGGTCCGCCACCAGGCCGTAAT
>NZ_AKJG01000036.1 GCF_000282455.1 Pseudomonas sp. GM74 | reverse complement strand
TGCGCAGCAGTCGTAAAACCTGTGTATGCGATCTACCTGATAGACCGGGTTGTCTGGATTAACGACTGCTTCGCAGCCGAACGCAGGCTGCGCCAGCTGCTACAAAAAAAATGCATTATGACAGCAACTGCTTAACTGACTGGCATCCTCCAGAGAACCTGCCCCCATGGATCGTTTACTCAGTGTCGAAGCCTTCGTGCGGGTTGCCGAAACCGGCAACTTCGCCAAGGCGGCCCAGCAACTGGGGGTGACCCGTTCGGTGATCACCCACCGTATCCAGCAACTGGAGCAATTCATCAACGCGCCGCTGTTCCATCGCAGCACGCGCCATGTGCGGCTTTCCGAAGTGGGCGAGACCTACTACAAGGAATGCGCCGACATGGTCGCCGGGTTCAACTCGCTGACCGAACACATGCGCGAACTGCGGGCCAAGCCCACCGGCAAGCTACGGGTGCAGATGCTGCCGGGTTTTGCCATTGGTCACTTCGGCCGCATGCTGGCCGAGTTCACGCGCTTGTACCCGGACATTGAAGTGGATGTGATCGTCAACGACCGGGTGGTGGACCCCATCGAAGAAGGATTCGACGTGGCGTTCCAGATGTTCCCGCCCATGGCCGAAACCCTGATCGAACGCAAGCTGTTCAGCGTGCGCCGATTGTTCTGCATGTCGCCCGATTACGCCGGCGAGTTCGGTGTGCCCACCCATCCCCAGGAATTGTTGCAACACAAGATCGCCCTGTACGAAGGCTATCCGTCGCGCAACCGCTGGATCTTCACCCGCGAAGACGAGCAAGTGGAGCTGAGCCTGCCGGGCCAGGTGCGTTCAAATTCGGTGCATTTGCTGCGCGATTACGCGCAGACCGGTGTGTGCATTGTCTGCCTGCCGACCCTGGTGGCCAGCGATGACTTGCTCAGCGGCCGGTTGATTCCGGTGTTGCCGGATTACGCACTGTCCTCGTTCAACTTCTCGGCGGTGTATCCCGCCACCCAGCGCCGGGCCTTGAAAGTGCGTACGTTGATCGACTTTCTGGTGGACAACTTCGGCGATGAGCCATGCTGGGACAAGCCCCTGCTGGAGCGTGGCTGGGTGCGCTGAAAAGCAGGGCCTTGGCTTAATACACGATACCTGTGGGAGCGAGCTT
>NZ_AKJG01000035.1 GCF_000282455.1 Pseudomonas sp. GM74 | reverse complement strand
GTGAGCAGTACCATCGCCCCGAATCCACCGACGATGAGTACCGGATAGGCTGCCAGCAACTCCACCAGCGAGTACTTCCAGGCCAGCGGACGACCCACACCCAGCATGGCGGCATAGAACCACGACACGGCAGAGAGGGCGCCGGAGAACAGCGCGAGCATGCGCAGGCTGAAGGAAAGGTTGAGTAACGAACCGGCTTTTTTCAGCGCGGGCAAGACAGCGCTATGCAACAGGAAGCCGTTGAAGGTCAACAGCACAACGATGCCGATTTTGGCCTGCAATTTTGGATTGAGGAAATATTCCATTCCCTTGCCGGCATAATCGATTCCGACAATACCAATGCCCGTAATCCAAAGCGCTACAAGTGCAAGCGATACGGTTTTTTGAAGGCTTTCCATGTGCGCGTCATCGTGGTGACCTGACGCATCCCCCTTCAGGAGTTGCTTGACCATTGCAATGTCACTGGTCAAGACCAGCCCGATTGCCACACAGCAGGCGATAAGATGAAAATATACAACGCCTAAACGCACATATTCCACGGTGGACGAAGAGAACATACTAAGTTCCATGGTTACCTCTTGGTTTCAATAGTGAATCAACTTGGCTTTCGGCACGGCTTGATTAGAGTTTGCCGTTGCTGACTGCCATTTAGATCCAGCCATTGTTATCAATTAATCCTGCGACATTACGTCATCAAGATAATAGTGAATTTCGCGAATGAACTTTTAGTCATTCGATCATGTCCATGTTCAGGTAACAAAAAACCTCAATCGCACTGAGCGCAGAGAAGGTTTAACTTCCACTTCTGGGGGGGAGCAAACGAGGCCCGGAACTCTGTCGGTGAGTTGATCAGGCAATGCTGGTTGGGTCGGCGGGGCTTCCACCCCATTCGAGGAAACGGATCTTGTGAACTTCACCCTCGCTGTCTTCGTAGACCAGGGTCACCGGTACCACGCCGGTCTTGTCGGATGTATCGGTGCGCTGCAGTACCCGTTTCACATCGATGTCCATTCCGTAGTGGTATTCGACGGCCGAGACATGCGCGCCGGGCTCTTGCAGGCTGTTCTGATCGAAGACACTGGGTGCGAGACTGGAAATCACTGCACTGACAATTGTGGCCATACTCATAAGGCTGTACCTCTGCTGACGTTCGCTTGACGGGGACCTAATGTGACACGTTGACAAGGTGAAGTTCACTTCACCGCGAC
>NZ_AKJG01000034.1 GCF_000282455.1 Pseudomonas sp. GM74 | reverse complement strand
GAGCAGCAGCTTTACTACTTCCATACCGACCAGATTGGTACGCCGCTGGAGATGACTGACGCGGACGGGAGCATTGTCTGGCAGGCGACGTACAAGGCTTGGGGTTCGGTTGAGAAGCTGACGGTCAATGAAGTCGAGCAGAACCTGCGGTTTCAGGGGCAGTATTTCGATGAGGAGACGGGGCTGCACTACAACACGTTTCGGTATTACGATCCGGAGGTGGGACGGTTTGTTACGCAGGATCCGATTGGGTTAATGGGGGGGGGATAATCTATATCAATATGCGATTAATGCAGTACGTTGGATAGATCCGCTTGGCTGGTACAATGGAGAAGGCGTACGTGACTTAGGTAAATACCATGCTAGTCACGAACATACCCTGATGAAATCAGAGTTCAAAATGACAGATGTTGAGCACTTCAGTCGTGCCAATCAATCAGTATATGAGCGCGTTAAAGTTGACTATGAATTTAAAAAGACGTTGCAGTCGAAGTATCCTGGCGTTGTGGAGCATGTTCAGCCTCGGGTAGATGGTTCGTTCCGTGGCAGTTCTCCTCCGGGTATGACCTGGCATCATGGAGACAAGCCCGGATCGCTTCAGTTGGTTGATAGGCTAGATCATCAAACATATCACAAAATATACCATCCAGATGGCAAGGGTGGACGAAATAAATGGGGCGGTGGTACTGCCTGTCGATAATAAAGAGAGTTTTTATGAAAGAATATAATGGTTTTTCTGATCTTATTCTGAGTCTAGGACATCTACCTGCTGTTGGTTGGATCTTCGTCGACTCGACAGTTAATAGAGCATCGAAGGATGCTGTGAATTCTGCAGTTTTTTATGTGGCAGAAAATGATCTGGAGGAAATTGCGTGCGAAAAGTCTAAGCGTACGCTTGTCGAATGTCCTACTTTGCTGGATATTAAGGCCGTCGCGGATCGAAGCAAAATAAAGCCTGATTTAAATAAATATTTGGAGGCGACACTTTACTATCTTGAGAATGATGACTTTCAAGGCTAGTTGGTCGTTAAGTTTGTGATCTGTTAGTTTTACAGATCTTTGCGCGCTTTGCTATGGCGGTTTTTAACTACTAAGAGTGGTTGAAAGGGTCATGGGGCTGAAGGGTGTGCATAAATTGTACTGAGAGGCGGTTTTGGGCGGGTGTAGATAGGTTTCTGTATCGCTAGGGAGAAGTAGCATGTATTCAAGGAATATGCTGACAGGGATGTTGATGTTGGTAGGGGTTTTTCTGAGCGGATGTGACAAGTCCGACAACACCCAAGACGTTGCGACCCACAATCAGGAGCATTTGGAGGAGCGGAACTCAAGCCAGGCGGAGATAGAAAAATACAATATTTATGTCGAGGCCGCGAACAGGGGTGGGGATTTTGCCAGCACGTTGGAGAAGCGTAAGGTCGAGTATTCGAAAACGCTCGCGTCCGGCAAGAAACTGACGAATTATTACATGTTCAGTGGTTATGACATCAGCGTTTTGCAAGACAACCTTAGCAAAGCATTGGAACTCTCGTACCCAATGCCAGAGTTGGATGAGCCTGCGAAAGGCATGCTTGTGGCGCTCGCAAAACTGCAGCCTATTCACGCAGAACTCGCCAACTATGCCAATTCCAAGGGATACCTGGCCGATGACGGGAAAAAAGCCAGGGAAATGGAGCCATTGCTGGATGCAGCCTTGGAGGGTGTTGCCGTTGAGCAGGCGAAATTCTATGACGGTATTAGCAAGCGCGACGAAGTCAATATTCAAACAGCCTTTGATAGCGCCGAGAAAGACAGCCTGGGTTATTACCGTGCAGGCATCGTGCTTTACGCCAAGCAGTCAGTACGATTGTCTGGTGATTTTTTCCGGTCATCTGGTGCGGAAGAAACTGCCAAACCTTTTGAAGACAGTCTGAATAAGACCGCCCAGATGATCGAGGAGTGGGACAAGAAGGGCAGGGCCCAGACGCCTGCTCTCAAGTGCAGTGTCCTGCTCAGTAATTTGAACGGTTTTGTCGGTAAAGGGCGTGAAGCGATCAGCACGGCGAGAAATGGTGGCTACAAGCCTGATGAACAACGACAAATGATGTGGAAAATGAATAATCCCATCGAGCGAGATGCTAAAACTTTCGGGCAGTCATTTGACTCTGTGATCAATGGGCTGAACCGTACAACCTGTATCTGAAGGACCGCAGTGGAATCGACAGTGTATTCGCAGACACCCTTCTGGAATACGGTGTTTTTTTACAATCAACTACTAGGGAAGTACCCACCTCATGCAGCAATTACCCACACCCGCTTCAACGGTGACAGGTCAACTGATCTCCACCTTCCACCACGGCAAGGGCTTTCTGGTCTTCATGCTGTTGTTCGCAATCGTCTTGTTGGGCCTGGCAGGATTTGTGTTGTACCTGGGGACCATACTGCCGGCGGGCAGTTCCGGGGCGAACACCAGTCGTGGTTCCAGCCCGCAGTTGCTGATCTATTCCGTCAGTGGCTTGCTGGTCGTCATTTCGGCAGTCCTGTTCGGGCTTTATGCGTGGCATAAAAAGTTGCGCGGGACTCATTATGATGTTTACGAGCACGGGATTGTTGCTGTCAGTGGAAAGCAGCAACAATTTACGGCGTTTGCTGAAGTAGAAGACCTGTATCTGTTCGGCTCGGGGCAAACGGCATTCACCGGTCTGATCACCAACCTGGCGTACCGTCGTAATGAAAGCGAGCCATTTCATCGCGTCATCGATTCGCTGAAAGGCTTTCAGGACTTTCAGCAACTGGTGCGCGAGTTGCACGTCCGCGAGCGTCTGCCGGTTGTGATGAACAAACTTGAGTCTGGCGGAGCAGTGACTTTCAGGTATGTGCCGACCGGGCAGGTCTGGCGCAAGCGAATCGCAGGGGACTTCCTGAATGTCGTCACTCAAACAATTATTGTGACACGCGAGTTTCTGGAAGTTGACGGACGTAAAGTCCCGGTGTCGACCCTTGCTTCAGTCGATTTGAACGCCTGGAGTGAGAAGGTCACTCTGAAAGACGAGGCGGGGAATCAGGTTCTATCAACGGTGTGTACCGGCATCATGAGCCATGACCTGTTCCTCACGACGCTGGATGTGTTGCTGGATGCTCAACGGGCAAGCAGCGGTGAGACTGTCGAGAGCCTGGCCTGAGAATCCCAGGGCACCGTCAGGCTGAGCAATACAAAAAAACCGGCTGATCAGGCCGGTTTTTTGAGGGCGGTGGTAGAGCAACGTATTCAGGCGGTGCGATTCTGGATCAGACGATCCGAACCACCTTCAGCAACGCGGTTCTGCAGCAGTTTGTCGGAACCACCTTCAGCGACGCGGTTCTGCAGCAGTTTGTCGGAGCCACCTTCAGCGACGCGATTCTGCAGCAGTTTGTCAGAGCCACCTTCAGCGACGCGGTTCTGCAGCAGTTTGTCGGAGCCACCTTCAGCGACGCGATTCTGCATCAACTTGTCGGAACCATCGGCTGCAACACGGTTTTCGATCAGGCGATCGGAACCACCCTCGGCCACACGGCTTTCAATCAGACGATCCGAGCCGCCTTCAGCGACCACAGGTTGAGCAGAGTTTGCGGCGAAAGCGTTAACTGCGAAAACCGAGAAAGCGATGCTGAGGAAGGTCTGGCGTTTCATGATCGTGTGCTCCGGGGTGCTTATGGGTTGGTATGGAGCAGATGTTACGCCGTGGATTTTTTAAGAGAACTTCATTGAGTTGATGGTGACTATTGATGCAGTCAATGGATGATTCGGTGCCCCCCCTTGTGGGAGCAGGTTTCTCCGGGAGGCGTTCCGACGAAGGCGGTGTGTCAGTCGACAACATTGCTGGCAATGCCGACGCCTTCGCGGTGTAGAAACGGATA
>NZ_AKJG01000033.1 GCF_000282455.1 Pseudomonas sp. GM74 | reverse complement strand
CCCGGCACCATCGCGCTGTTCGGCTGCTTCCTGATCATGATCATCATCCTCGCAGTACTGGCGCTGATCGTGGTCAAAGCCCTGGCCGAGAGCCCGTGGGGCATTTTCACGGTGATGGCGACCATCCCGATCGCGATGTTCATGGGCATCTACATGCGCTACATCCGCCCGGGTCGCATCGGCGAAATCTCGGTCATTGGTGTGCTGTTGCTGCTCGGTTCGATCTGGCTCGGCGGACAGATCGCCGCGGATCCAGTGTGGGCCAAGGCCTTTACCTTTACCGGTATCCAGATCACCTGGATGCTGATCGGCTACGGTTTTGTCGCGGCGGTGTTGCCGGTGTGGCTGATCCTGGCACCCCGCGATTATCTCTCGACCTTCCTGAAAATCGGCACCATCGTCGCCTTGGCCATCGGTATCCTGGTGACCATGCCCGAGCTGAAAATGCCGGCCCTGACCCAGTTCGTCGACGGCACCGGCCCGGTATGGAAGGGCGGTCTGTTCCCGTTCCTGTTCATCACCATTGCCTGTGGCGCGGT
>NZ_AKJG01000032.1 GCF_000282455.1 Pseudomonas sp. GM74 | reverse complement strand
GGCGATGAACACCGCCGCCAGGCCGATCATGCTGTGCATGAAGGCGACCAGTTCGGGCATCTTGGTCATTTCAACGCGTTTGGCCATGATCGAACCGGCGGTGCCGCCGATCAGCAGGCCGACGATCACGTAGACGATACCGACTTGGGCCCCGCCTTGTGCAAAAGAGAGCGCACCGAGTTTGTAGATCAAGCCGATAGTGGTCAGGATCGCCAGGCCCATGCCGAGCATGCCGAACAGGTTGCCGCGACGCGACGTGGTGGGGTGCGAGAGGCCCTTGAGCGCCTGGATGAAGCAGACCGAGGCGATCAAATACAGGGAAGTAACCAGGTTCATGCTCATGCTTGCTGCACCTCAGCCTTGGCTGCTGCGGCTTTGGCTGCCGGAGCTTTTGCCGGGGCCGCTTTTTTCTTGAACATTTCCAGCATGCGCCGGGTCACCAGGAAGCCACCAAACACGTTGACCGCGGCCAGGGCCACGGCCAGGGTGCCCATGGTCTTGCCCAGCGGGGTCACGGTGAGGGCGGCGGCGAGCATGGCGCCGACGATCACGATGGCCGAGATGGCGTTGGTCACGGCCATCAGTGGCGTGTGCAGTGCCGGTGTGACGTTCCAGACCACGTGGTAGCCGACATAGATAGCCAGCACGAAGATGATCAGGTTGTAGATACCGTGAGAGATCAGCATGTCTTCCATTGTTTTTATCCTCAGCCGTTCTTGCGCACGATCTGGCCATCGCGGCACATCAGGCACGCGGCGACGATATCGTCTTCAAGGTTGATCACCAGTTGTCCTTCTTTATCGAACAACAGTTTCATGAAGTCCAGCAGGTTGCGGGCGTACAGCGCCGAAGCGTCGGCCGCCACGGTGCTGGCCAGGTTGGTCGGGCCAACGATGGTCACGCCATTTTCGACGACCACCTGATCGGCCACGGTCAGCGGGCAGTTGCCGCCCTGGGCGGCTGCGAGGTCGATGACCACCGAACCGGGTTTCATCTGGGCCACGGTTTGCGCGCTCAACAACGTCGGTGCCTTGCGGCCGGGAATCAGCGCGGTGGTGATGACGATGTCTGCCTGCTTGGCGCGCTCGTGCACGGCAGCGGCCTGACGCTGCATCCAGCTGGCCGGCATCGGACGGGCGTAACCGCCGACACCGACGGCGCATTCACGCTCCTCATCGGTCTCGTAGGGCACGTCGACGAACTTGGCGCCGAGGGATTCGATCTGCTCTTTTACCGCAGGACGCACGTCAGACGCTTCGATCACCGCCCCCAGGCGCTTGGCGGTAGCGATGGCCTGCAAACCGGCCACACCGGCACCAAGAATCAGCACGCGGGCCGCTTTCACGGTGCCTGCGGCGGTCATCAGCATCGGCATGAAACGAGGGTAGTGGTGCGCGGCCAGCAACACGGCTTTATAGCCGGCGATGTTGGCTTGTGAGGACAGCACATCCAGGCTTTGGGCGCGGGAGGTGCGAGGCGCCGCCTCCAGGGCAAAGGCGGTAATGCCGCATTCGGCCAGCTTGGCGATGGTTTCGTTGCTGAACGGGTTGAGCATCCCCACCACAACGGTGCCGCTTTTAATCAGCGTCAGCTCGCTGTCGCTGGGGGCGACCACCTTCAAAATCAGCTCGGCGCCAAACGCGTCATTGGCGCTGCCAATGGTTGCGCCTGCCGCTTCATAGGCACTGTCGACAACGCTGGCATTGACGCCGGCGCCGCTTTGTACAGTGACCTTATGACCCTGGCTGATCAGCTTCTTGATGGTTTCCGGGGTTGCAGCAACCCGTGTTTCACCGGTCTGGGTTTCGAGAGGAACACCAATGTGCACGTCAAATCTCCTGCGTGATCTTATTGAGTAAACCCATGCACTACGGA
>NZ_AKJG01000031.1 GCF_000282455.1 Pseudomonas sp. GM74 | reverse complement strand
GCTTGAACTGGTCTAATAATTCCGGACACCTCTTAAGGGCGATATGATTTCGCCAACTTGGAGGTTTCATGAACGAAAGAAAGGTCTACACCCGCGAGTTCAAGCTGCATGCTGCCAGCATGGTGCTTGATGATAACTGTCCGGTTCCAGATGTTTGTGCATCTCTGGATATTGGGCCTACCGCTTTGCGGCGCTGGGTCGATCAGGTTCGCAAGGAACGCGAGGGCCAACCAGTCAAGGGCACCAAGGCTATTACCGAAGATCAGCGCCAGATCCAGGAGTTAAAAGCCAAGATCAAGCGCATGGAAATGGAAGCCGAAATCTTAAAAAAGGCTACCGCTCTCTTGATGTCGGATCCCGATCGTTTTCGATGATCGCAGAGCTAAGAGCGTTATTTCCGACGGCCGTGGTGTGTCGTGTTTTCGGTGTAAAGCGCAGCAGCTTTTATGAGTGGATTCAACGGCGAGCCAAGCCATCGATCAGGCGCGAAGAACTCAAGCTGAAAGTGGTTGAGCTGCACAGCGAAAGCCGCGAAGCCATGGGCTCCAGAATGATCAGTAAGGGCCTGAAATCCCAGAATATTGCAGCTGGAAGGAGCCTTGTCAGAGCGCTGATGAGGGAGGCCAACATTGTCAGTAAACAACGCCAGCCCCACCCATTCAGATCCAAAGGCGTGGAAGCATTTGTCGCGCCCAATCGGCTCAAGCGCAATTTCAAACCGACTGCAATCGATCAGGTTTGGTGTGGCGACGTCACAAGCCTGATGGTGGGCAAGCGATGGATTCATCTGGCCATCGTGATCGACTTGTATGCTCGCAGGGTCATTGGTTGGGCATTTTCTCTGGTCAATGACGCCCACTTGGTCAGCAAGGCGTTGCGCATGGCGACAGAGGTTCGAACGTGCCCTCCTGGACTGATGTTTCACTCGGATCAGGGCTGTCAGTACACCAGCCGCAAGTTTCAAGAGGAGCTGATGCGCCATGGCATTTTGCAAAGCATGAGTCATCGCGGGCAGTGCTGGGACAATGCTCCAACAGAGCGTTTTTTTGGCACTCTGAAGTCAGAATGGGTGCCTCGCAGCGGCTACAGGCTGATCGAAGAAGCGAAAACCGACATGGTGCGCTTCTTCATGTACTACAACCGTACGAGGCTCCATAGCTACAACAACTACCTGTCGCCAATAGCCATGGAGCAAAAAGCGGCATAAACACCGTAATCGGTGTCCGGGATTACTTGACCAGTTCAGCTTGC
>NZ_AKJG01000030.1 GCF_000282455.1 Pseudomonas sp. GM74 | reverse complement strand
GAGCCTGCGAGGCAGCTGCTACAGGACCTAGGCGATACCCGACTCTTTGCCGACGTCGTACTCACGCAGCTTGTTGGCAATGGTGGTATGCGAAACCCCCAGGCGCTTGCCCAGTTGTCGACTGCTCGGATGCTCGGAATACAGCCGTTCCAGCACCGCCTTCTCGAAACGCCCGACAATCTCGTCCAGCCCACCCTCCAGCGAAAAATCGCCAAGGGGCTGACGCACGCCATAATCCGGCAGGCGAATATGCTCGGCCTTGACCGTGCCGCCGTCGCACAGGGAAACCGCCTGGAACAGCACGTTCTCCAGTTGCCGCACGTTGCCCGGCCAATGGTAGTGGCTGAGCCGCTCCATGGCCGCCGGGGCGAGTTTGGGCAACGGGCATCCGATCTGCCGGCTGGCCTGATCAAGGAAGTGCTCCACCAGCGGCGTCAAACCGTCGAGGCATTCACGCAGCGGCGGGATGTGCAGGGACAATACATTCAAACGGTGATAGAGGTCCTGGCGGAACTCGCCGCGCGCGCACAATTCGGACAGGTCGACCTGGGTCGCGCAGATCACTCGCACGTCGAGGTAGACCTCCTCGTCGCTGCCCACACGACGGAAGCAGCCGTCCTGCAAAAAGCGCAGCAATTTCACCTGCAAGCGCGGACTCATTTCCCCGACGCCATCGAGAAACAGCGTACCGCCCGCCGTCAGCTCCAGCAGCCCGAGCTTGCCTTCGGCCCGCGCCCCTTCAAAGGCACCGGGGCCATAACCGAACAATTCCGTCTCGGCCATGGACTCCGGCAGCCCCGCACAATTGAGCGCCATCAACGGCGACTGCCCACGCGGACTGGCCAAGTGGCAGGCCCGCGCCAGCAACTCTTT
>NZ_AKJG01000029.1 GCF_000282455.1 Pseudomonas sp. GM74 | reverse complement strand
CGGCTTGCCCTGCCACAACGGATAACGAAACTGGCTGACCACCGGCAAACCCGGTATCAGCGCGAATTGCGGCTGCGCATCGTAGGGCGTTGGCGCGGCCATCGCGTTGCCCATCTTCAGCTCCGGCACTTCCTCGGTGACTTGTTTACGCGACTCGTAGGAAAACGCCCGCTGCATCACCCGACGGGACTTGCGATACCAGTTGTCCCACAGATAAGCGAGGGTATTGGACAGGCCTTCACCCTTGAACTGGCCATCGCTGACCACTCGATGCAGGTTCTTCTGGCGCTTGAGGAAATCCAGCGGTTTGTCGATGCGATACACCCGAATGTCTGCGCCGCCGTAGGGCTCCATGCGAAACCGGCGATAGTCGCGGCCCGGCGCTTCGAGTCGCACCATCGCCTGTTCATCGCTGGCAAAGCTGCTGTCGGCCAGCAGGAAAAAACTCTCGCCGGTCACCGGCGCATAGCCGCTGGCCGGGACCGAGTCTTCGGCGTTTGCCGCCGAAATCGACAGCACCAATACCAACATCAGAGACAGAAAACGCAGCATGCGGGCACCGGTCATTGGGAGAGAAAATTCAGTCGATAGACGCCGATGAAGTTGGGGTTGGCTGCATCGGGTATCCATCGGGTGTCCTTCCATGTCATGAGTTGCTGCAGGCTTGCCGAACGCATGCCGTTGTCGGTGGGTGTGCTGGTGCCGGTGTGATAGGCGATGTAGCGGCCCATCCAGATCATCAGGTGCTGGTCGTCACCCTGATCGAAAAACATCAGGTCGCCAGGGCGTGCCTGTGACACATCGCGGCTGACCAGATGGCTGTTGAACTGGATCAATTTGATCGCATTGACGTACGGCCCGACCTTGCCACCGCCCTGCTGCCATTGCTGGGCAAGACCGCGCTGGGCGTCGCTCAGTTGCAGCTCCGGCGGCAGGTAGCGATTGGACAGGCCATTGCTGCGCAGCCATTTGTCGTCATGGACTTTCAGCGCTTCGTTAGCGGCGAAGCGCACCAGTCCGGCGCAGTCTTGCTGATACCAACGGGGGCTCGGCCCCCGGCTCAGTTGCTCCTGGGCGATGCGCACGAACCAGGCACGAAACACTTGGGATTGCTGCGGGTCGAGCGATGGCGCCTCGACAGCCCGGGCACCCGTGCTCAGCAACAACGCCAGCAGGCCGAGACTTCGGATCAATGCCGTCACAGGGCTTTCCACTCCAGTGGCAGCCACTGCCAGTGGCCGGCG
>NZ_AKJG01000028.1 GCF_000282455.1 Pseudomonas sp. GM74 | reverse complement strand
CAAAAACGCCCCGACGAATCGGGGCGCTCGGTGTGCCGCAGAGGGTTAGTCGACGGCCTTGACCATGTCCTCGATGACCTTTTTCGCGTCGCCGAACACCATCATGGTCTTGTCCAGGTAGAACAACTCGTTGTCCAGGCCGGCATAGCCGCTGGCCATCGAGCGTTTGTTGACGATGATGGTCTTGGCCTTGAACGCTTCGAGAATCGGCATGCCGGCAATCGGCGATTTCGGATCGTTCTTGGCGGCCGGGTTGACCACGTCGTTGGCGCCCAGCACCAGTACCACGTCGGCCTGGCCGAACTCGGAGTTGATGTCGTCCATCTCGAACACCTGGTCGTAAGGCACTTCGGCTTCGGCCAGCAACACGTTCATGTGGCCGGGCATACGACCGGCCACCGGGTGGATCGCGTACTTCACGGTCACGCCGCGATGGGTCAGCTTCTCGGTCAGTTCCTTCAACGCATGCTGTGCCCGCGCGACCGCCAGGCCGTAGCCCGGCACGATGATCACGGTGTCGGCGTTGGTCAGCAGGAAGGTCGCGTCGTCAGCCGAACCGGATTTCACCGGACGGGCTTCTTTCGAACCCGCCGGGCCGGCCGCATCCGCCGTATTGCCGAAGCCACCGAGCAGCACATTAAAGAAGGAGCGGTTCATCGCCTTGCACATGATGTACGAGAGGATCGCACCGGACGAGCCCACCAGCGAACCGGCGATGATCAGCATCGAGTTGTTCAGCGAGAAGCCGATACCTGCCGCTGCCCAGCCGGAGTAGCTGTTGAGCATGGACACCACCACGGGCATGTCCGCGCCACCGATCGGGATGATGATCAGCACACCCATGATGAAGGCCAGGGCCAGCATCAAGGCGAAGGCGTTGAGGTCGCCGGTCAACATGAAGGTGATGCCCAGGCCCAGCGTGGCCAGGCCCAGCAGCAGGTTCAGTTTGTGCTGGCCGCTGAACTGTACCGGTGCGCCCTGGAACAGGCGGAACTTGTACTTGCCCGACAGCTTGCCGAAGGCGATTACCGAACCGGAGAAGGTGATCGCACCAATGGCGGCACCGAGGAACAGTTCCAGACGGTTACCGGCCGGGATCGC
>NZ_AKJG01000027.1 GCF_000282455.1 Pseudomonas sp. GM74 | reverse complement strand
GGGTCGGGTCTGCGAGAACTTCTGGCGCGTGTATCAACAGAGAGGCGAAAAAATCGTGGCGCCGGGCGGCCAGCTGATTGCCGACCCCAAGGCACGCAACCAGGCCATCAATGCCGCCTACGCCCAACTGTGGCGCGACGACCCGCGTTTCCAGTGGGCCGGCCTTGCCGCTTTCGCCTCCAAGCAGGTGGGCTGCGGTCTGCTGCACGCGGCGGAGTCGATCGAGAAGATTCACGCCGAATACGAAGCCACAGAGCAGCTTAAGTACAGCGCCAGACAAGGGCTGGTGGGCTTGCTCAGCCGCAGTGAGCGGGAAAAGCGGGCGAAAATACGCGAGTTCGAACAGCGCCAACGGGATTACGAACAGGCCAACCGCGACAACCCGGTGTGGGGCGGGACCCTCGGTGGTGGCGACGGCTCGCTGTCGTACGCACAACGGCTGTACCGGTTCGTGTACGAAATGCTGGCCATGGGCAATACCACGCTGTTCCTGGATGTGTATCCGTTGCATGTGTTTTATGCGGAGCGGGGGTTGGCGGCGTTGAAGGATTGTCTGGCTTCACGGAAG
The DNA here is from genome assembly GCF_000282455.1 of Pseudomonas sp. GM74. Lineage (GTDB taxonomy): Bacteria > Pseudomonadota > Gammaproteobacteria > Pseudomonadales > Pseudomonadaceae > Aquipseudomonas. The sequence goes on along the minus strand of NZ_AKJG01000027.1, from coordinate 459 downwards.
AACATCTATGGGAGTGGTGAGTATCCGGTGCTGTGGCCGGTGGGGCAGGAAACGCTGAAATTCGGGATTGACCATGAAGAAGTCCTCTTGGCCTTCGAGGCGATTGAGACTGGCAGGATCGCGGAAAGTGTCGCGCTTCTTGCCGAACACGAACAGGTCAACATCCTGCAACCGTCGATGTACGATGACACGGGACTGAAATGGCTGCTTCGTGGCAACCATGCCTCCTACGTCACCAACTTGCCCTCTGGGGCCGCTCAAGCCATCGAGCTGACCCTGGCCAGCCAGTGCCATCCCGTCGATGACGGGCGCACCATTGGGTTTGGCAACAACCCCGTTGCCAACCTGGCCGACGTCAAGCAACGCATGGCCTTCGTGCTCAGAGCCGCAGAGCAGTTTGATAGCTTGTTGCATAGCGACAAACGTGAACAGATTGAGCAATCGATTCGGGATATCGCC
>NZ_AKJG01000026.1 GCF_000282455.1 Pseudomonas sp. GM74 | reverse complement strand
AATGTGGATCGGGCGTTTTTCTATGTACAGTTCCCACCATTGAATCGGCGTCGTACACAGATTTTGCATTCACCAACGATCAGATGTGGGAGCCTGCTCGCGATGGCGGAATGTCAGGCGAAGATACTCAATATGCCCGTAACAAAGAGAAGAGCCGCTGGGTAGCGGCTCAACCTGGGAAACCTTCGATGATTTAAACGACTGGACAAGGGAACTGGACGGCCACGAAATGATGGCTACTGTCACCGTTCTCGGGCACCTGCGTTCAGGCACTTGGTGCTGTCAGTCAAAGGTATATTTGCCTTCGAGCATGAATGCCGGCTCTCTCCAGTTGGGTCCTTTCACTACTATGCTCCCATTACTTTTTATAAAACCGGCATCACACATCTTCTTGACAAGTTTCAATAGCCCTATGTTGTTCTCCACATGCGCCCAGTTAGCCCGATTATAAAGGCCATCAAGCCGAGGAAAGGAGATACCCAATTCATTTTTGGTAAGGAATAGAATTACCTCTTCAGGTTTCTCGTTTAGTACGATGCTTGTTATGACGCTCATCGTTTTATTCCTCCTATTTGCTTAGACTCTCTGTCCGTTTGTTTATTGTCTGCCTCTATAGCCTCGGGCGTGTAGAGTAATTCAAAATCATCTTTTAGCTTGTAGTCTTCCAGTGTCGCTGCGTGAGTGTTGTTCCAAATGACACCATCGTCATTCGAGTTTACACCATCAGCTACACCTAATACTCTGAAACGTTCGAGTTCTCTGAGCTCATGAGTATAGAAACGCTTGTCGACTGCCATAATTATCAATTCACCCCTTAGGATTTTTTCCAATCGATCAATCATGATGGCATTGGCGTCCGAAGGCCCAAAGCGTCCCGTATGTAATTTGACCAGGTCAATACCCGCTTGGATCACGGTAGCACTTGTCCAATCGAGATCGAGTATTGGGCCTCCGGCTTTGGCGGGATTGAAAAATCGACCGCTGTATTTTCCCCTTGTGGTTGCTCCTTCATAAGGACTATTAAAAACAACGTAGATTGGCGGCAGACCGCTTTCAATCGGAAAGCAGTAAATGCAATCCCTGAAATCAGGCAATTCGAACGCGGGTAAGGTTTCAGGCTGCACAAGCAATGGCGACAGCGTAACTCCAGTGTAAGTCGGTACTTGCGCAGGTCGGGCGGGCGAAGTTGTCGAGCCGTCTCCCAAGTGAATAATGGGAAAACTGAGGGTAATGGGCTGTGTATCGTTTGACGTGAAACTGTAGCTGCTGGTCGTTGGATCGAATGCCAATGCCCGCACTGGCACTTTTGCCGAGACACTCCCTCCAGCCGGGGTTGCAACGAGTGTGTATTGGTTAAGGTCGCCAACAATCCGATAAGGAAGGTCAATGGCTCCTTCGGTAGCGGCGATTTCACTCAGGTTTGACGGCAGCTTTGGCAAAAAAGTGCTACCGGATAGTGTGAGAACTGTTTGAGGAAGGCGTTCGCCGTTAGCAAGAGCAGGTGAATAGAACAAGGCCCCGATCCCAACAGCAGTGGCCCGACTGATAAGTGCTTCCCCCAACCCGGCCAATAACTGAATGCCTTCATGGATCACTGCCCTGAAGGTCCAACCGTCGGCGACATGGATGGCAATGGCACCCGCCACAGTTCCTGCCTCTGCGTCATTACCAATGGGTAACCTGTAGGTGTAAGCGACTTCGCCCCTTGCCAAGGCGCGATGGATTGCAGCGTCTGCAGTTGCAGAAGCGTCCTCCAGAATGGGAATGGTTTCGATCAGGATTCGTTTAACGTAGGCGGCAGTTAGCGATAATAGGTATTCTTCATAAAAGCTTTGTCGCACTGCCATATCGTCTTCTGCATCCGCATTCGATGCAAATACTGCGGCACTCATTTTTCTGTCTAGCGACAATGCGTCTAAACCATTATATAGTAGTGCATCGTGCCAACTTCTATGGATTCTGACCCTTTGCAGAAGTTCTACGATGATCGCTTTCTTTTTTAAGGCAGCTTCCAATGCATTGAACTCCTGCCCGTCAATGGCTGCGACTATGCGTTTTTCTAGATAATCTCGAACATTCGGTGTAGCACCAGAAAAAACACTCGTTATCTGATCGTGCACCGACAGCCCTATCGCCTCCAACTTTTGGTATGCGTTACTGGGGTTTTTGGTACTCTCAATACTATGGGGCGTAGTAACTGCCGGGACAGTCCCATCCCAAAACAAAATACTATCGAAGCTTGAAGGAAAGGCCCGGGTTTCCGTAGCTTGAACCGGCCGAGACTCAGACGTCATTAAAGGTGAATGATGAGCAACTGGTTTTTGCATATGGCACTCCATGCAACAATATTGACTCCATAGAACAGACAGCACAAAAGTTATGCCGCAACAACGTAGAAACCTCAACACCTAAATATTAACAACATGCGTCGTGCGCGAAAGATTACATTAAGCCAAAACAACATCTGCGGCTTCCAGCAAAACTCTCACAGCAAAAGCGCCAAGTTCAATCTTCCATATACGGACTACTAAAACAAAGGAACTGATTTATTTTGTCGAAGGCGTCTGTATTCTTCTTTTTGTCTGTCCTCAACGACAGCTGAGGACGGCGATCGGGTACCAGAAGGTCTCTTGCCTGAGCTTGCGTTCTTCTGCCGTGAGTTTTCGGGTTTCGGCCATGGACCTTCGGATTTCGACTTGCAGTTTGTCGAGCTCCAGATTGTCACGGTCGTTTTGTAGCATGGCTCATCCCTTCGGGCTTTGCTGTTCAAAAGGTTCTCCCCGATCAGCCGGTGATTCCGCCCTTTCTGCGCCGTCAATATTTCCCGTTTTTCACTTTTTGAATATTGGGTTACTCCTGCCGAAGTTGTAGGCAAAATCCGAGAATGGAGCCGAAAAAGAAAAGCCGATCGCTCACAACACCTTCCCCAAGTGCCAAACGACCCTGTCCACAGTCAATTAGCTAAACTTCATCAGTAAACCACCTCGCGAATCCCTGAAAAATCAGGAGGCGAATCATGAGCAAACAACCTCAACCCCAAAGCCGCTCCAACCCCCAACCCAGATCCCGTCCGGTTGTGCCAAGCCTGCCCGGCAAAACCGGAAACAAGTCCGGTGGCTTGCGCGGCAACTATCCGCCGAAGAAGTCGTAATTGCCTCGGGTGTACGACAGGCTTTGCAACGGAGTCTGTCGTACACCCCGTCACTTCAGCATTACTTGCCTCTATATCGGACATTGTTTTCCACGAGCGACGTCGTACCCGCCCGGAATGATGGCCAAGGGCTACGCTCTCCACGGCGTCACAAATACAGCACAACCATACTGTCAACAGATTCGCCCCCTGACCCTGAAAACGCCTGCTCCTTCAACACACCCAAGCTTTCGCGATGTCCCGTGTTGCCATAAACCCTGCTTTTTCTGGCTCATTTACATGGAGTAAGCGTACATGCCCTTCCCCCCTCGTTTCCTCGACCACTACCGCAAAGCCGACCGCATCATGCTTGGCCTGATCTGGCTGATGTTCGCTTTCGCTATCGGCCTGGCGTTCTGGCACGACACGTTCAAGCAAGCGCTGCTGGTGGGCGGCGGTACCAGTGTGTTGTTGACGCTGTTGTATCGCGCCATCGGCGGTTCGCGGTTGATGCGCTGTTTGCTGAGCGTTGGCTTGATGGTGATGGCGGCGTTGCATATCAATCAGGCCGAGGGGGTCATTGAGTCGCACTTCGGGATTTTTGCGTTGCTGGCGGTGTTGACGTTTTATCGGGACTGGTTGCCGATCCTGGTGGCGGCGGTGACGATTGCGCTGCATCACGTGGTGTTTCATGTGCTGCAGCATCAGGGTTTCCCGGTGTTTGTGATGGCCCATCACGGTGGCTGGACGATGGTGTTCGTTCACGCCTTTTATGTGGTGATGGAGACGGTCGCGCTACTCTATCTTGCGGTGCACAGCCAGGCTGACGCGGTGGAGAGCCAGGACATGCTGGACAAGATGCTCGCCACCACGTCCCAGTTCACCACCGGTGCCGGCCAGGGTGACAAGGCGCGGGTGCATGTGTCGCTGGCGCAGCGCTTCGATCAGTTCCTGGGGCAGATCACCGCCTTGGTGGACGGCGTGGTGCGTGACTCTCAGGGTTTAGGTCAGTTGGGCCAGGAGTTGGCCAAGGCCAGTAACACGCTGGAGAAAGGCGCCAGACATCAGTTGACGGAAATCGCGCAGATGACCGGCTCGATGCAGCGCATGGGCGATGCGATGGAGCACATCGTGGTGCATGTCGAACATGCCGTTGAACATGCCGGCCAAGCCAGTGCGCAAGTCACTCGCGGGCAGGAAAGCGTGAACCGTGCGCGGCAGGAAATCACTCAACTGGCCTCGCGCCTGGAAGGCACCAACCAGACCGTGCAGGTGCTGGCCGGGCAGGCGCAGCAGATCGGTACGGTGCTGGAGGTGATCAGCAGCATTGCCGAGCAGACCAATTTGCTGGCGCTCAACGCGGCGATTGAAGCGGCGCGCGCCGGCGAGCAAGGCCGGGGTTTTGCGGTGGTGGCCGATGAAGTGCGCAGCCTGGCGCAGCGCACAGCAGTGTCCACCAAGGAAATCCGGACCATCATCGAGGCCTTGCAGCAAGGCAGCCGCAAAGCCGTGGAGGCCATGCAGGACAGTCGCGAAGGTGTGGAGCGCTGTGTGGAGGACAGTCAGTTGGCGGCGGCGATGTTGCAGGCTGTCGGCAGCGACATCTCGCACATCGATGAGCTCAATGGGCGGATTGTCACGACGACCCGCGAACAGTCCTCGGCGAGTTTCGAGATTGTCGGACGCTTGCAATCGGTGCAGAGCATCGCGCAGAACACAGCGGATGATGTTGAGACCCTGGCGCTGAGTAGTCGGCGTTTACCGCCGATTGCAACTCGGCTGGATGCGTTGGGGCGTACGTTTCATCAATGATGGGCGGCCAAAAATGACTGGCCATGAGACTGCCGTTGGTCAGCGAATTTGATCAAAAAATGAACGAACGCGGATTTCCCTGTTCAGAATACGCAACAGGTGACGCGGGCTCTGCTCCTCACCTGCCCCCAGAAGTGGAAGCTGAACCTCATAGGCACTCAGTGCGAATGAGGTTTTTTGTTACCTGCAAATTTAGCTGATCGAATGATTGGAAGTTCATTCGAGAGGCTTGCTTTTATCCTGGCTGCATAATGCAGCGGGTTAATTTATGTAAATGGCTGAATCTTGATGACAGTCAGAAACAGCAAACTTCAATCAAGTCGCACTGGGCGTCATGTTGATTGACTATTTGAACAAAGAGGCACCATTGAACTTGGCGTGCTTTCTTCGTCGGCCGTGGAATATCGGCCTTAGCAAATAAATTTCGCTGTTAGCTTTTAATTAAATATCACTTGAGGATACCCAAATGAAATCCATGAAAGTTCTCTTCGTAGTCGCCGCTCTGACCGCCTCTTCTCTGGCGATGGCCACAGGTGGCGGTGACAAGACCTTCGCACGCATGGAGTCGGCCCGGAAAGTCTCGATGGAAGCCTTCCAGGTTGCACAGAAGCAGCAGGCTGAACCCGCTGTAGCTGAAAGCAAAGCCAAGGCCGCTGATCGCGCCAAAGGCTGATCTGCTGGCGTTGAGCAGTCGTCGATTGGCGCCTATTGCCACGCAACTGGATGCGCTGGGGCGTACGTTTGATCGATAATCGGGCCGTGGTTTGCATGAACAATTTATCATCATGTAGATCACGGCCTTGCTTCACTTGTTGCAGCAACCACGCTTCAATCCGAAGCAACGGTTTATTCGCAACCTACTGACAATCCCATCATATTTCGCCCGATAGCCTTGCTGCTCCAGCGTCGCCACGGCGAGCGGCTGTTCCCTATGGCAGAACGGCGGGTAACCCGGTGGTTGGGCAAGCTGTAATGCAAGCCTCGGATCAATGAAGTATTGAGGAGATCAATCAACCAGAACGGGCGCCTGCGAGGCGCCCGTTTTTTTATGCGCGCGAGTCCACTGGTCGCACCAATATTGCTCCATAGACTCATTAAATCTATATTTGAATCTACAGATTCATCCCCAGGACACAAACATGGCCGTCCCCGCCCAAGCCCAACCCTTCACCAAAAACCAATGCGTCACCGGTCTGCGTGCCGCCGTGGGCATTCTGGAGAAGTGGAAGGCCACCAGCGACCAGGCCTGTCGCATCCTGCGTATTTCCCGCAGTACCTACACCCGCGCCCGTCAGCGTGACCCGGATTGGGCGGTGGTGCTGGATGCGGACCAGATGCAGCGCATCAGTTTCGTGCTGAACATTCATGCGACGTTGCGCCTGGTGTTCGATAACCCGAACAACGTGTACGGCTTTACCTCGATGGCCAATGACAACGAGTTTTTCAACGGGCGTTCGCCGCTGGAAATCATGGCCCAGGGCGACATGATTTCGCTGTATGAAACCTTCCGCCGCATCGACATGCTGCGGGGTGCACAATGGTGATGGCGAGCGAGCTGGCGGTGTTTGCCGGTCAGTCGTTGCAGGCTTATCGCCTGGTCAATTCGAAGTTTCCGCCCATTGCGTTGTTCGATGATGTGGCGGATGCCGATGAGTTCGAGGTGTTATTCGAGATTCAGGCGCTGACCAATCCGCGATTGAAGAATGAGGTGGGTCGGCTGGAGTTGATTGCGCGCAGCGAGATTCCGTTCGGCATTCCCGGTTGCGCCTACGCCATCGCGCCCTTTACCCACGTCAACCCGGCGGGTTCGCGTTTCAGTGACGGCAGTTTTGGCGTGTTGTACCTGGCGGATTCGATGGAAGCGGCGTTGGCCGAGGTGCGGCATCACCAGGCGCTGTATTGGTCGAAGGTGCCGAGCCTGAACTATGAGCGTTTTGTGTTTCGTGGCCTGGTCTGTGCCTTTGGCGATGCAGGGATGAAGGACGCCACTGCCCTGCCGATCAACGATCCGGTGTATGCGCCGGACGACTACAGCCATTCCCATGTGCTGGGGCGGGCGGTGCGCGATGCCGATTGTCCCGGGTTGCGTTATCACTCGGTGCGGATGCCGGGCAGTCATTGCTGGGCGTTGATGACGCCGAGGCCGGTTTCGTCGATTGTGCAGACGGCGCATTACGAGATGGTCTGGAATGGGCAGATCACCAGTGTCAGCCAGATCAGCGAAGCCTGATTGGGTTGCCACAAAATGAGGTGCTTATACAGGCGGTGTCCGATCCATTGACCGCATCGATAGTCACCATCATTTCAATGAAGTTCTCTTAAAAAA
>NZ_AKJG01000025.1 GCF_000282455.1 Pseudomonas sp. GM74 | reverse complement strand
CCGGCGCCGCCATTGAGGATGTCGCTGTCTGCGCCGCCGATAAGGAAATTGGCCAAGTCATTACCGGTTAGTGTATCGGAGTCATCAGTACCGAAGACGCCCTCGATAGACACGAAAGTATCGTAGCCTTGGTACGTATACTGCGAGCCGGTGTTGGACAGGTCGACTCTGACGCCGTAGTTGGAATAGGCATATGAAACAAAGTCGGTGCCCGCCGCGCCATTGAATATATTGTTTGATGAGTTGCCGACAATGGTGTTGTTCAGTGCGTTACCTGTGCCGTTGATACTGCTATTACCGGTCAGAATCAGGTTCTCTAGATTGTCACCGAGTGTATAGCTGGTTTCTGCCTGAACGACGTCGATACCCTGGTTGGCAAGTTCAACAAGGGTATCCAGCGCATCCACGACATAGGTGTCGTCTCCCAGGCCGCCCAGGAGCCTGTCGCTGCCCGCTGCGCCGTAGAGAACGTCATTTCCGGCAAAACCATTGATGACGTCATTGCCCGAAGAGCCATAGAGCGAGTCATTCCCGGCAGTACCTTGCATGTTGTCATTGCCGGACGTACCGCTGACGATGCTGAATTTGTAGTAACCGGCTACGCCTGTGTTACCTGGAGTGGTTTCCAGCCCGAGAATGGCGGACTCATTGCCCGATTGCGGCAGTTCATACCAGGAGGCGCCGTCGCCAGTCGAGTAACCGGCACGGGCAACGGTTCCTCCTAGTCCACCGGTGCCGCCACTGGCACTACCGGTTGTCCAGTTGACGGTTTCATACCGGAAGATGACATCGAAATTGCCGCCGCCCTTCCCGACCAACTGGAGTTGAAAGGCATTTAGTTTATCTGTCTTGCTGCTGAAATAACCGACGTCATCCCAAGTAACGGTCAGCGCGCCATAGCCTGTAGAGTTGAAGTCGTAATAGACCAGGTTGCTGCCTGTCGATGTGCCGCCCGGCGTTGCACTGACCGTTCCACCCCGGGTATCAACGTCCGCAAAAAAGGGAGCGATCATCGGCCTGCTGGAGCCTTGCATGCCGTAGGGGGTATAGGTGGAAAGGCCGCCACCAAAAGTGATGTTTCCGTTGTTGTTGACGGAAATACTGGTGTAGTTGGTGCCGAAGAAGTTGAGTCCGGCAGCCCCGAAAACATTGCTGATATTAATGTTGGAGGTGTAGCTATCATCGTTTCGAGTCAGCTGGTTCTCCCCGAAACCGGCTGCACCACCAAGACCGTTTATCAAGCTGGCCATATCAACACTCCTGTCGTTTATTTAAAACGTTCTTGTCAGTTTGTTTTCGGGAAAACCATGAAATATCAGATATGCAACGTCTGGCCGATCAGGCAAACAGGTCGGTAGCTTGCAGGTTGCTCACCCCCACCAACTGAATTTCGAACTCAGCGGCGGTATCGGCGTCGGTGCTGCCGTAGAGAACGCCACCGGCGAAGCGTACTTGCCCTGTGGCATTGCTGCTGAATGCACTGGAGCCGATGTAGCTGAACGCATCGTTGGCAGCCGTCGCGAGGTTGGCGTCCAGGGTCGACAGGTCGATTTTGTCGCCTTCGCTGGTCTTGAAGTCGCCAATGACATCGCGCAGGGCGGCGCCCAGGCCCATTTCATTCAAGGCATTGAAATCGAATTGGTCGGCCCCGGTTCCGCCATAAAGCGTGTCCAGGCCTATGCCACCGATCAGCAGGTCGTTGCCGGCGCCACCGGTGAGTGTGTCATTGCCGGCGCCACCGCTGAGGGTGTTGGCAAGCGCGTTGCCGGTCAGCTTGTCGTGGTGGTTGCTGCCTGTGAGGTTTTCGAAGTTCAACAGGGTGTCTGAACCGGAACCACCGGTGGCTTGTGCAGTGGTCAGCCCCAGGTTGGCCGTTACCGCCGCCGTGGCAAAGGCATAGGACACGGTATCGATACCGGCGCCGCCATTGAGGATGTTGTTGCCGGCCGCTGCATCGATGACGTTATTGAGGCTGTTACCGGTGCCGTTGGCAGTGCCGTTCGACAGCAGGAGCAGGTTCTCGACATTGTCAGTCAGGGTGTAGGCACCGATGTAGCTATAAACGATATCGGTGCCACCGGTGCTGGCGACAGCATTGGTTTCACTGACGACATCGCCGGCATTGTCGACGAAGTAGAAGTCGGAACCATCGCCGCCGATCAGGCGGTCGGCACCGGCAGCGCCGTTGAGCTGGTCGCTGCCCAGGCCACCGCTGAGGGTGTTGGCAAGCGCGTTGCCGGTCAGCTTGTCGTGATAGTTGCTGCCCGTGAGGTTTTCGAAGTTCAACAGGGTGTCTGAACCGGAACCACCGGTGGCTTGCGCGGTGGTCAGCCCCAGGTTGGCCGTCACCGCCGCCGTGGCAAAGGCATAGGACACGGTATCGATACCGGCGCCGCCAATAAGGATGTTGTTGCCGGCCGCTGCATCGATGACGTTATTGAGGTTGTTACCGGTGCCGTTGGCAGCGCCAGTCGCCAGCAGGCGCAGGTTCTCGACATTGTCAGTCAGGGTGTAGGTGTCGAGGTAGCTATAAACGGTATCGGTGCCACCGGTGCTGGCGACAGCATTGGTTTCGCTGATGAGATCGCCGGCATTGTCGACGTAGTAGAGGTCAGAGCCATCGCCGCCAGTCATCCGGTCCACACCACTGCCGCCATCAAGGGTGTCGTTGCCGGCGCCGCCATTGAGGATGTCGCTGTCTGCGCCGCCGATAAGGAAATTGGCCAAGTCATTACCGGTTAGTGTATCGGAGTCATCAGTACCGAAGACGCCCTCGATAGACACGAAAGTATCGTAGCCTTGGTACGTATACTGCGAGCCGGTGTTGGACAGGTCGACTCTGACGCCGTAGTTGGAATAGGCATATGAAACAAAGTCGGTGCCCGCCGCGCCATTGAATATATTGTTTGATGAGTTGCCGACAATGGTGTTGTTCAGTGCGTTACCTGTGCCGTTGATACTGCTATTACCGGTCAGAATCAGGTTCTCTAGATTGTCACCGAGTGTATAGCTGGTTTCTGCCTGAACGACGTCGATACCCTGGTTGGCAAGTTCAACAAGGGTATCCAGCGCATCCACGACATAGGTGTCGTCTCCCAGGCCGCCCAGGAGCCTGTCGCTGCCCGCTGCGCCGTAGAGAACGTCATTTCCGGCAAAACCATTGATGACGTCATTGCCCGAAGAGCCATAGAGCGAGTCATTCCCGGCAGTACCTTGCATGTTGTCATTGCCGGACGTACCGCTGACGATGCTGAATTTGTAGTAACCGGCTACGCCTGTGTTACCTGGAGTGGTTTCCAGCCCGAGAATGGCGGACTCATTGCCCGATTGCGGCAGTTCATACCAGGAGGCGCCGTCGCCAGTCGAGTAACCGGCACGGGCAACGGTTCCTCCTAGTCCACCGGTGCCGCCACTGGCACTACCGGTTGTCCAGTTGACGGTTTCATACCGGAAGATGACATCGAAATTGCCGCCGCCCTTCCCGACCAACTGGAGTTGAAAGGCATTTAGTTTATCTGTCTTGCTGCTGAAATAACCGACGTCATCCCAAGTAACGGTCAGCGCGCCATAGCCTGTAGAGTTGAAGTCGTAATAGACCAGGTTGCTGCCTGTCGATGTGCCGCCCGGCGTTGCACTGACCGTTCCACCCCGGGTATCAACGTCCGCAAAAAAGGGAGCGATCATCGGCCTGCTGGAGCCTTGCATGCCGTAGGGGGTATAGGTGGAAAGGCCGCCACCAAAAGTGATGTTTCCGTTGTTGTTGACGGAAATACTGGTGTAGTTGGTGCCGAAGAAGTTGAGTCCGGCAGCCCCGAAAACATTGCTGATATTAATGTTGGAGGTGTAGCTATCATCGTTTCGAGTCAGCTGGTTCTCCCCGAAACCGGCTGCACCACCAAGACCGTTTATCAAGCTGGCCATATCAACACTCCTGTCGTTTATTTAAAACGTTCTTGTCAGTTTGTTTTCGGGAAAACCATGAAATATCAGATATGCAACGTCTGGCCGATCAGGCAAACAGGTCGGTAGC
>NZ_AKJG01000024.1 GCF_000282455.1 Pseudomonas sp. GM74 | reverse complement strand
CTCGCTCCCACAGGGTTTTGTGCCGGCTGTCAGTACAGCATTCCCAACGCCTGCGCCGCTTGCGGCAGCTCCAGCTCACTGAACACCTGCACCCCGTGGCGTTTGAGCAGCGCCGCCGTCACGCCCTCGCCACTGACCTTCACACCGCTGAACGTCCCGTCATAGGTCAGCAGGTTGCCGCAGGACGGGCTGTTGGCCTTGAGGATGGCAATGCGGATGCCGTGCTTTTGTACCAGCTCCAGGGCCTGATACGCCCCCGACAGAAACTGCGCACTGACGTCCTCGCCTTCGGTGGTGACCACCAACGCCTGGCCGTCGAGGACTTGCGCGCCCTGCCCGCCTGGAATTTCCGCCGCCGCCCGAGGTGTTGGCAAACCTCCGGCCACCTCCGGGCACAACGGCACGACCCGCCCCTCATCAAGCCACTGCTGAAGCTGATCGAACGGCCCACTGGCCCCGCCGTCGTAACGAACCCGGTGGCCCAACAGGCAGCGGCTGACGAGAATTTTTTGCATGATCAGAACGGCTCGTTGCCGCGCCGGCGGAACCAGCCGGTCAAAGACAGGCGATCGCGGGTCGCGGGCAGGACTTCATGGGGAACCTCTCCGGAGAGAAACACCACCAGGCAGCCGCCGATAGGTTGCACGTCCTGGACACGATCATTGTCGAGGTACATGCGCAACTGGCCGCCATGTTCGGGAAGCCAGCCGTCATTTAAGTAAACCACTGCCGAAACCATGCGCCGGTCGTCATCGCGAAAGCGGTCGACATGCTTCAGGTAGAAGGCACCGGGCGGGTACATCGCAAAATGGCTTTCGAAATCCTCCAGGCCGAGAAACAGACCGCGATTGATCGCCTCGCGCAGGCTGTTCATCAAACTCAGGTAGCTGTCGCACGCCTCGGCCTGGCCAGGGTCGATCCACTGGATATGGTCGCCACGAATCCCTTCGCGAATCTCCGAAAACGGCCCACGGCCCACGGCGGCCGGAGCCAGTTCACCCTCGGCAGCACGTTTGCGACACTCGGCCGCCAGCGCTCGGGTCAGATCCAAAGGCAGGAAAATATTCTGCTGCGACCAGCCGTGCTCGGCCAGGTCGTCGACGATTCGTAGCAGCAGCGGGTGATCAGAGGATATTTGCATGGCGCGCATAGTATTCCTGTGCCCGGAAATCCGACAGAGCCGCGCAGCGGGTTGATACGAATTCTCGACAAGCAGGGGTGCCGCACGGAGAATAGTCGCCTGCTGACAGGAGTCCCTATGCGCCGTTTGCTTTTATCACTGCTGATGTTCTGCGTTTTGCCCGCCTGGGCAGACGGCCACGACCAGTTGTACAAGGTCGCCGGCTGGCCGGAACAGCGCGCGCATTTCAGCGATGCCCTCTCGGCTGCTCAGCAACGCTACCAGGGCAGCCTGCCTCCGGCGGTGTTTCAGGCACTGGTCAGCAACAGCAATCAGCGATTTTCCGCCCAGGCCGTGGACCAGCGCGCCGAAGCGCAACTGCGCAAGAACCTCGCCGACCCCAAACCCGCGCTGACGTTTTTCCAGTCGCCCCTGGGCAAGAAAGTCGTCGCCGCCGAACTGCTGGCGACCCGTCGCGACCAACTGGCTAAAAATGCGAAGGGCCTGCCGAAGATGCAGGCCAGCGACAGCCGTATGCTGATCATCGGCCACCTGGCGCAAGCCCTGCCCGCACGCGAGGCCGGCGCGGAAGTCAGCCTGGCGATTGCCGGCGTCGCCGCCGACAGCTTGAGTTCGATGATCCCGGGGTTGCTCGGTACCGGTCAGGCCCAGGGCATGCTCAACGGCCAGCGCCAGCGCCTGATGGACCAGATCGGCAGCGACCTGAACAACACGCTGCTGTATGTCTATCGCGACCTGTCGGACAACGAACTGGAAGAGTTCGCGACCTTTGCCGAATCGACGCAAGGCCAGGCTTATTATCAGGCGGCGTTGGCGGCAATTCGGGCGGGGTTGGCGGTGGGGCAGAGCAATTCGAACCTAAGCCAGTGAATTTCGGTGCCAGATAGATCGCTTTCGCGGGCAAGTCGGATCGCCGCACCGCCGCTCCCACGGGTTCAGCGCTGATCACAAAATTGTGGGTTTACTCCAATCACTGTGGGAGCGGGCTTGCCCGCGAAGGGGCCGGAACAGGCACTAGGGATTGCGCCCCTTGATCCGCCTGGTCAAAAACCCGAAATACTCATGCCGCATCACCAGCGTTTCATTCGCCAGATGATGCCGTGCCTCGGGCAGCATCAGCACCTGCGGCCGATCAAACTTGCCCCGCAACACTTCCAGGTTGTGCTCCCAATCCACCGTCATATCGGCCTGCCCCTGCACGATCAACGGCCGGCGGGTACTCATGGGGGCGGCCTCGATGCGCCTGATCCAGCGCGCCAATGCACCCACCCAGGCTGTCGGCAGACGCAGCGGTTGCAACGGATCGGCCTGCAGGAACGGCAGAAAGGCCGGGTCGTTGGAATTCTCGCTGAAGCGCCGGGCGATGGCTTTGACGAACGGCCTGAGCAAGTAATAGCTCAGATGCGACCAACCCCACGCTCGCGGCCGCACCAGCGGTGCCAACAGGATCACCTGACCCTGGGCCGGGCTGCTCGCCCCCGCATTGAGTACATGGTCGATCACGATCGCCCCACCGGTACTTTGCCCGCACAGATGCCACGGTTGCGGCAAGTCGAGGGACTGCGCCTCGCCGAACAAGCCTTGCAGCGTGTCCTGATACTCGGCGAAATCCTTGATGCTCGCCCGTTCGCCACTGGACAGGCCATGCCCCGGCAGGTCGCAGGCAATCACCGCAAAGCCCTGGTCCAGCGCCCATTCGATCACATGCCGGTAGAGCCCGGTGTGATCGTAGAAACCGTGGATGACAAACAGCGTCGCCTTGGCTCGCTCAGGCCACCAGAACTGACTGACCAGCTCATAACCATCGACCTCGAATCGCCCAAGGCCACTGCGCACCTGACGCGGTGCAAAATCCAGCCCGTAGAATCGCTGGTAAGCCTGCGCCTGAGCCGACAACGGCTGCCCGGCCGCCAACGGCAGCAGGCTTGCACGTAGTAGATCGGGGTCGAAAGTGGCCGGCATGGACGATTCCAGAACGTGAAACGGACTTTATAGGCCTGCGATATTCATCTGTCGCGGCAAGCATGGCAAGCTAGCCGACCTTCGAGGATTGAACCGATGCGCCCGCCCCTTCGCGCCACCCTGTTTGCCAGCCTGCTCGCCGTGG
Source organism: Pseudomonas sp. GM74 (assembly GCF_000282455.1). Taxonomy (GTDB): domain Bacteria; phylum Pseudomonadota; class Gammaproteobacteria; order Pseudomonadales; family Pseudomonadaceae; genus Aquipseudomonas. The sequence continues at coordinate 4,116 of NZ_AKJG01000024.1, read as the reverse complement.
TGTGTGCCGGCGCATTGTGGGCGGCCTACGACTGGTTCCAGGGGCGTTACCTGCGGGCCTTCAGCGAGCACACGGCAATGTTTTCCGGCGATCCGCTGCGCCTTCCCGAATCCCTCGCCGGCCCTGGCGCCATCCGCCTGGTGCACTTCTGGGACCCGGCCTGCCCGTGCAATGTCGGCAATCAACAACACCTGACCGAACTGGTCGAGCGCTACGCTCCCCATGGCGTGGAGTTCTATGCCGTGCAACAACCCGGTAGCCATGGCCAGTTACCGGGCACCTTGAGCCGCCTGAAAACCATCGACGTCCTGCCCGGTTCCGAACAAATCCCCGCCAGCCCGGCCGTGGCAATCTGGGATCGCAGCGGCAAACTGGCGTACTTCGGCCCCTACAGCGAAGGCCTGACCTGCAATTCCAGCAACAGCTTTATCGAACCGATCCTGCAAGCGCTGGATGAAGGCCGTGCGGTCAGTGCCACGCACACACTGGCGGTGGGGTGTTACTGCCCGTGGCCTGTCGAGCCAACTAAATAAGGAAAGACGCGGTAATACGAATCCCTCCTACGGGCGATGCGCCAAATCGCCGCGCCGTGTTACACAGTGGCGCCAGGAATCACAATAACAACAAGGAGTCTCCATGAAACGCAGCCTGACCGCTCTCGCTCTGTTGATCGTCATGCTGGCCGCCGGGGCCGGTTGGTACCTCTACAGCAAGCAGCCGTCACGCCAGGGCATGGTGGAACTGCAACACCTGCAAGGCTCCGTCACCGTGCGCTACGACGAGCGCGGCGTGCCGCACATCCGCGCCGACAACGAAACCGACCTGTACCGCGCCCTCGGCTATGTGCATGCCCAGGACCGCCTGTTCCAGATGGAAGTCCTGCGTCGCCTGGCCCGTGGCGAACTGGCTGAAGTGCTCGGGCCGAAACTGCTCGACACCGACAAACTGATGCGCAGCCTGCGCATTCGTGAACGCGCCGAAACCTACTTCGCAAATCTCGACAAACAGTCGGCTTCCTTCATTGCCATGCAAGCCTATCTGGATGGCATCAACCAGTATCAGGACAGCCACGCAAAACCCGTGGAGTTCGATGTGCTGGGCATTCCAAAACGCCCATTCACCGCCCAGGACACCATCAGCATCGCCGGCTACATGGCCTACAGTTTTGCCGCGGCATTTCGTACCGAACCCTTGCTGACATTCGTGCGCGATCAACTGGGGCCCGAATACCTGAACATCTTCGATCTCGACTGGCAGCCCAAGGGCGTGCTCAACGGGACCGGCACCACCTTGGCCAGTGCCGACTGGAAAGACCTCAACGCCCTCGCACGCCTGAGCGAACAGGCCTTGGCTGACAACGGCCTGCCCCAGTTCGAGGGCAGTAACGCCTGGGTCGTCGCGGGCAGCCGGACCCAAAGCGGCAAGCCGCTGCTGGCGGGTGATCCGCATATCCGTTTTTCCGCGCCGTCGGTGTGGTATGAAGCGCAACTCTCGGCGCCGGGCTTCGAACTCTACGGCCACTATCAGGCCCTGATGCCGTTCGCTTCGCTGGGCATGAACCACGATTTCGGCTGGAGCATCACCATGTTCCAGAACGACGACCTCGACCTGATTGCCGAGAAGGTCAACCCGGACAACGCCAATCAGGTCTGGTATCGCGGCAAGTGGGTGGACATGACGACCAGCGAACAGCAGATCGCGGTCAAGGGCCAGGCGCCAGTCACCCTGGTGTTGCGCCAGTCGCCCCACGGCCCGATCGTCAACGATGCCTTGGGCAGCGGCGCCGGCAAAACGCCGATTGCCATGTGGTGGGCATTTCTCGAAAGCCAGAACCCGATCCTGGAGGGTTTCTACCAGCTCAATCGCGCCGACACCCTGGCCAAGGCTCGTGGGGCCGCGGCAAAAATCCAGGCACCGGGCCTGAACGTTGTCTGGGCCAATGCCAAGGGTGACATCGGCTGGTGGGCGGCGGCGCAATTGCCTAAACGCCCGACGGGTGTACGCCCGTGGTTCATTCTCGACGGCAGCACCGCCGAGGCGGACAAGGATGGCTTCTACCCGTTCACGGCCAACCCTCAAGAGGAAAACCCGGCCCGGGGCTACATCGTCTCGGCCAACTTCCAGCCAGTGTCGCCGACCGGCATGGAGATTCCCGGGTACTACAACCTTGCCGATCGCGGCCAGCAACTCAATCGCCAGCTCAGCGACAAAGCGGTCAAATGGGACCTGGAAAACAGCCAGAAACTGCAACTGGGCACCACCACCGCCTACGGCCCGCGCCTGTTGGCACCACTAATGCCAGTATTGCGCGAAGTGGTGAGTGATCCCGCCGAACTCAAGCTGGTGGAGCAACTGGCCCAGTGGACAGGCGATTACCCCCTCGACTCGACCAGCGCCACATTGTTCAACCAGCTGCTGTTCAACCTGGCTGACGCGACGATGCACGATGAACTAGGTAACGACTTCTTCGAAACGCTGCTCTCGACCCGAGTGATCGATGCCGCGCTCCCCCGCCTGGCCGCCAGCGCCGATTCACCGTGGTGGGACAACCGCAGCACCCTCGGCAAGGAAACCCGTGCCGACACGGTGAAGGCCGCCTGGCAAGCCAGCCTCGCGCACCTCAAGAGCACCCTCGGCGCAGACACCTCGCAATGGCAGTGGGGCAGCGCGCACACATTGACCCACGGCCATCCGCTGGGACAGCAAAAGCCGCTGGACCTGTTCTTCAATGTCGGCCCCTTCGCCGCACCGGGCACCCATGAAGTGCCGAACAACCTCTCGGCGAAAATCGGACCGGCACCCTGGCCCGTCACCTACGGCCCCTCGACCCGACGCCTGATCGACTTCGCCGATCCGACCCACAGCCTGACCGTCAACCCGGTCGGCCAGAGCGGAGTCCTGTTCGACAGCCACTATGATGATCAGGCCGAGGCCTACATCGAAGGGATGTACTTCCAGGCGCATCTCAATGATGAAGAGGTCACGGCCAATACCCGCAGCACCTTGAAGCTGTTGCCGGCGCGGGCTGCTCAGTAATTTTGCATTGGCTGGACCGGCCCCTTCGCGGGCAAGAGCAATGCAAACTCATGGTTCAAACCATCGCCGCAAAATTCAACCTGAACTGCTGCGGCGTCACCCCAAATCTACGATTGAACACACTGCGCATATGCTGGGCATCGCGAAAACCGCATTGATAGGCCACGGTCTTGAGCGGCGCCCGGGTGCTTTCGAGCATCACCCGAGCCGCATCCACCCGCGCGCGCTCGACGAACTCGGCCGGGGTGATTTTCGCTTCCCTGGCAAACACCCGGGAGAAGTTGCGCGCGCTCATGTTGGCGGCATTGGCCAGGTCGGCGATGGTCAGGTCGCCCGTCAAATTGGCCAGCACGTAATGCTGCACCATCGCCACCGCCGAATCCGGTTCGGCGTGGGGCGTAAGGAAAGGGCTGAACTGCGATTGCCCGCCCGAACGCTGGGTAAACACCACCAGTCGCTTGGCGACATTCAGCGCCACTTCCGGCCCGTGATCCCGACCCAATAGATACAACGACAGATCGATCCCCGCTGTGACCCCGGCCGAGGTGAACAGCTCGCCGTCCTCGACATACAGTCGATCCGCTTCAACACGGGACGAGGGGCATAGCACCGCCAGATCCGATGCGTCCTGCCAGTGCGTGGTGACCGTGCGCCCCTCCAGCAATCCGGCCCGGGCGAGCATGAACGCGCCATTGCAGATCGAGCCAAAGCGCTTGGCCCGCGCGCAGGCATCGCGCAACCAGCCATCGAATGTCACGCCGAAATACATGAACGGCAACTGCGGTCCGCCCGCCACCAGCAACAGGTCATACGGCTCCAGCGCTTCACTGAAATGCCGATGGGCATTGAGTGCCAAACCGTTGGAGCACGTCATCACCCCCCGCTCGACGCCGATCACCTCCAGACGATAGTGATCCTCAGGGGCAAGGAAGCGATTGGCTTCGCAAAACACATCCATGGGGCCGGTGACGTCCAGCGACTGGACGCCGGCGAAGACCACGATGGCGATGGTTTTACTCATGGTTCAAAACGCTCTCTCAAAATGAAAAGCAGCTGTCACGCGATCCGTAGCAGCTGCCG
>NZ_AKJG01000023.1 GCF_000282455.1 Pseudomonas sp. GM74 | reverse complement strand
CGCCATAATCGTTGGAGTCCACATTCCTGGAAAGCAGAAAACCTTGTAGTTCTCTGTCCATCTCTTCACTCGTAATTTCGAGGTTTTTAATCACAACACGAGAAAGAACACTGGTTATTTTGAGCGAAAATCCCGTTCTTTCGCCCCAAAGGTACAAGTCACCAAATGCGCTACGGGCAATCAGGTGGTAGATGTCAAACGCTTCAAATTCCGTCCCCTCAAGCCAGGATGCTACGACCCCTTCGTATTCCTGAGGATTCACTATCCAAAAAATCCCATCACCGTAACCGCACCAGCCGTGCTCGGCCCAGTACTCCAGCAATTGATTGGGCAGCTTGCCCCTGTAACGTTCGATACTTGAAGCCGGTACTTCCTGACGATCAACGGGTCCACCAAACGTCTCCAGAAAAATCGAAAATATTTCATCCATTACTTTTCTCCTTAACATTTATGAAGTTTGACATTGAGAAATGTGTCGCCGCGTAACTTCGTTGGCACTGTCTCCGCAGCTTTTTTCAAATTCGCAATCTTTGGCCTCCACTGAGGGCCGATGCTGGAGTTGACTTGCCGATCACCGAAGTCCGCAATTATATCTTTGCCGCCCGCGCTCAGATCTGGATTGTGCAGTCCTGCAAGATTTGACATCGTTTCCTTGGCTTTTTTCACGCTCTCTACTCTTGCAGTCTTGGCGCTCATCGTTTGCAAGTAATCCTTTTGAAAACGTTCTTGCAAAGTATCTTGTAAGTCCTTTCGGGCTTGCCTGGCCGCCGCCGGACTACGCTTCACCGGATTGGCAATATTCTCCAGAAACTCATCAACCGTCAGCCGATTCAGCCCGTCCTCTTGCCCCTTCAACTGCCGCTCGAACTCTCCGATTTTAGACGCCGGCATCTTGTCCGCTTTGAAGCATTCGACTTTATGAAGCGGCATGGCGTTCGGTTTGTCACGAGGCGAGTCCTTGTCTTTTCCGGGTGGGCGATTTGCTGGCGGCGCAGGCTCCTGCGGGCTGAGTGCACCTCTGCGCGGCCCTGCGGGTTGCAGGTCTGGTCGTTTTTTCAGTGCATCTTCATGCTTGAGCATCCATTCGCCAAGCCGTGCCCCTTTGGGGCTTGCTCGCATTTCCTGGGCAAGGACGTTTGCATTGCCTCGACCACGGGTGATGTAAGCAACGATGGCGCCCAGCAGCAGGACGACAACCTCCACATGCCCCAGTGCAATGTGATGGGCGGCCCTGTCTTCGGCAAAAGGATCGTCCTGGCTGAACGGATTCAACCCCCTCTCGCCGCGTGCGCCTTCCCATGCGATGGCGATGCCTTGCAGGTAATACTCGCCAATGCGCGGCAAACCCTCGGCGAAAAACTCAGTGATGGACGACAGACCGAGCATTCCCAGTATCCAGGTGCTGACTTGCATTCCCATCATGGCGCCAGCGGCACCCATGGGAATTGCGCCGGCGCCGCCTAATAAAGAGCCAAAACCCGCTCCGATTGCCCCGCCGGTCAACGCACTGCCCGCGACGATCATTGCCATTTGAGCGACGACTTCGATCAGTTCTTTGAGGATGCTGGAGATATCGAGGTCAGAGAAGCGTTGCCTCAGTAAGCGATCTGCCTCCCATTCGGCGCGGTTGAACGCAGACCTGACGCTGTTGATACGACGGATATTGAGAGAGAGGGAGGGCGCGCGTTCGTTGAACTGCGTGCGATAGCTGGCTCCTCCCTGATAACCCATTTCATGGGTTATACGGTTTTCGATTTCTTGCCACGTGGGCACCATGTGCCATAAAACATTCGAGTGTGTCTCCCTGACAGTTCGCCCCCGTTGGTGGGCTGATAATCCCGGCGTTCCTTGTTGAAATACGCTAACAATCTGTTGGAAGTGTTGATATAGGAAGCGTCACCCGCTCGAGTCAGAAACTTCCTCTATTACATATTGTTGCATCGTTGGTTTAGTAAAGACGTGCGTCAATCTTGTACCTGAATCTGTGCGTGGATGCATGACTTTGAGGGTGAATGATCGTGACTTGGTAGTCATCATGCTGAAAATGTAGATGATCTTCTTCTAACGTAACTCGATGGTGGCGTTCTGTTTGTAAGTCGCTACACTGCCCCGGCCGTTCATTTTCCTTCTGAGGCTGTGCGCATGAAATTTCGTTTTCTGCTGTGGATGCTGGGTTTGTTGATGGGTAAGGCCAGCCGGAACAATCCGGCGTTTCAGCAGCAGTTGGGTGACAAGGACCTGGTGTTCCAGCTGCAGACTCTGGACGGGAAAGTGGCACGGCATTTCCGCGTGAAGGACCAGCGCATCACCAGCCAATCGGGTGTGCATGCCGAGCCTGCGTTTGCAATTGCCTTCAAAGACGCCGCGTACGGCTTTGCCACGATGCAGGCGAAGAACAAGCAATTGGCGTTCATGACGGGGATTCAGGACAAGTCGATTCAGATCAAGGGCAACCCGGCGCTGGTGATCTGGTTCCAGGGGCTGACCAAGTATTTGAAGCCGAAGAAGGCCAAGCCCAAGGCTTGAGGTCTTTAAGGTAGACCGAGTGATATTCATCGCGGGCAAGCCCGCTCCCACAGGATTTAAGCGATCCCTGTGGGAGCGGGCTTGCCCGCGATGCTGTTCAGCCTTGAGTAAATTGCGAGGCCAGTTCACGCAGCAGCACTTCAGCTTCCAGCACTTTGCTGACCACGTCTTCGGCCTTGGCGCGGCTCAGGCCGAGGCGTTCGAGCAGTGCGTCCGGGATGCCTTCGTCCGGGCCGGAGCCGATGCCTCGGCTGCGCAGCAGGCGCACCGACAGGCAGACCAGGTTCGGGTATTCGGCGTAGGTGCCGTCGTAGGCCGGGTCGTGCTGGAAGCGCAGGGCGGTGGACAGCTCTTCGGGCATGTCCCAGTAACGCATCAGCCACGAGCCGATCTGTTCACGGCTGATGCCCAGCAGGTGTTGTTCCACGAAACTGTGGCACAGGTGCGGGTTGACCTCCAGGTGGCGGCAGATCAGCGAGAAGTGCGGCGGGAACACATGGGCCAGCAGCAGGTAGCCGAAGTTGTGCAGCAGGCCGGCCAGGTAGGTCAGGCCGGCTTCCGGACGCTGGGCGCGCGGCATGGCGCGGGTCAGGCCTTCGATGACGGCGGCGGTGTAGATTGATTGCTGCCAGTACGGCGTGGTTTGTTGCGGGTGGTCCTTGGGCAGGCTCAGGGTTTTGCCCAAGGCCAGGCCCAGTGCCAGGTTGATCACCAGGTCGAAGCCCAGCACCCGGACGATGGCATCTTCCACCGAGCGGATCTTGCCCGGTGAGGCGTAGTACGGCGACGCCGCCCAGCTCACGACTTGTGCGGCCAGCGCCGGGTCGGTTTCGACCACGCCGGTGATGTCGTCGATGGTGGCGTTGGGGTCGACGCGCAGCTTGATGATTTTTTGCGCGGTTTCGGCCAGTGGCGGAATCTCGATGGTCGCTTCCAGACGCTGCTGTATGCGCCGCGCGGTGAACGCCTGGACGGCCTGGGTGATTTCCTCGCGGTCGTCATCGGGGCGGTCGAGGTTGGGACGGATGCTGGTCAGGTTTTCGCCGAAGTTGGCGGCGCTGGCCTTGGTCAGCATGGTCGCCTTGAAGTCTTCGCTGGTGATTTCCAGCAGCACGCCCGGCTCACCGGAGTTGATCAGCAACTTCGGCTCGCGCAGCAGGCTTTCGTCGTACAGGCACGGTGAACTGCTCAGCGCCGGCAGGCCCGGCAGCAAGCTGAGGTTGTGCTTGCCGAGCATTTTTTTCAGGCGTTCGATGGGTACGGCGGCGAGGCGGCGACCAGTGAGTTCAGTGAGGCGATTGAGGTCCAGCAATTGGCTCTGCGGGAACAGCACCATCAATACGCCTACGCTGTCATCGAGCAGAACGGCCTGCACTTTGCGCGCGGCATTGAGGCCGTGACGGTCAAGCACTTCTTCGTAGGCAATGCCCAACTTGCCCAGCATCAGCCGAATGACCGACGGAGCGTGCGGGGTGTCGGGTGCGAAGGCAACTTCGGTCATGGTTTGTATCCGTACTTAAACAATTGCAGGAGTATAACCAGCTTGCTTGGGACCACGCCTCAGAAACCGTGACGGTTGTCACACTTGGCCGTATTGTTGGCCATGACGCAGCCATCGGTCGAGTAGCGGGCTGACGTGGGTCGGCCAGCGCTCGAGCAATGCCTGGGCGGCATCCCGCACGGCGGGCAGCAAATCGGCATCGCGCATCAGGTCGGCGACCTTGAATTGCAGCAGGCCAGTCTGCCGGGTGCCGAGCATTTCGCCGGGGCCGCGCAGTTCCAGATCCTTTTCGGCGATGACGAAACCATCGTTGGTTTCACGCATGATGCCCAGGCGCTGGCGGCCGATCTGCGACAGCGGCGGATGGTAGAGCAGCACGCAATGGCTGACGGCGCTGCCCCGGCCGACGCGGCCGCGCAACTGGTGCAATTGCGCCAGGCCCAGGCGCTCGGGGTTCTCGATGATCATCAGGCTGGCGTTGGGCACGTCCACGCCCACTTCGATCACCGTGGTCGCGACCAGCAGTTGCAGGTTGCCGGCCTTGAACTCGGCCATCACCGCGGCTTTTTCCGCAGGCTTCATGCGGCCGTGGATCAGTCCCACCTTCAATTCGCCCAGGGCGGCGGTGAGATCTTCGTACGTGGTTTCCGCGGCCTGACAGGTGAGTTCTTCCGACTCTTCAATCAGCGTACACACCCAATAGGCCTGACGCCCTTCGGCGCAAGCGCTGCGCACCCGCTCGATGACTTCGACCCGTCGGGTGTCGGTGATCAGCACGGTGTTGACCGGGGTTCGGCCGGGGGGCAGTTCGTCGAGGATCGAGGTGTCGAGGTCGGCGTAGGCGCTCATGGCCAGCGTGCGCGGAATCGGCGTGGCGGTCATGATCAACTGGTGAGGGCACATGCGCCCGCCGACGCCTTTCTGCCGCAGGGCCAGACGCTGCTGTACGCCGAAACGGTGCTGTTCGTCGATGATCACCAGTGCCAGGTTCTTGAATTGCACTTCGTCCTGGAACAGCGCGTGGGTGCCGACCACCATCGGCGTGTCGTTGGCAATTTGCTCCAGCGCGGCGACGCGGTTCTTGCCCTTGAGCTTGCCGGCCAGCCAGGCGACTTCAATGCCCAGCGGCTCGAGCCAGCGCTTGAAGGTGATGAAGTGCTGCTCGGCGAGAATCTCGGTGGGTGCCATCAGCGCGACCTGATAACCAGCCTCCAGCGCTTGCAGCGCGGCAAGGGCGGCGACCACGGTTTTGCCGGCACCGACGTCACCCTGGATCAGTCGCAGCATCGGTTCGTGTTGGCTGAGGTCGTAGGCGATTTCATTGCCGACCCGCTGCTGGGCACCGGTCGGGCTGAAGCCGAGGTTGGCCAGGTATTTGGCCGGCAGTTGGGTGGCTTTGGCCATCGCGGGCGCACGCAGGGCGCGCATGCTTTCTCGCAGGCGTTGTTGTGACAGTTGATGGGTCAGCAGTTCTTCGAAAGCCAGACGGTGCTGCGCCCAGTGGTGACCGAGGGCCAGTTCATCGACGTCGGCATCGGCGGGCGGGTTATGCAGGTAGCGGATCGCATCGGCCAGCGGTGCCAGTTGGTAGTCGCGGGCCAGTTCGTTCGGCAGCCAGTCGGGCAGGCTGCTGGGTCCGAGCAGGGTAAGGGTCTGCATGCACAACTGGCGCAAGCGTTGTTGGGTCAGGCCTTCGGTGAGCGGGTAGACCGGGGTCAGGGTTTCATCCACTGGCGGCGGTTCGTCGCCAGTGATGGCGCGGTATTCCGGGTGGTAGATCTCCAGCCCCGAAGCGCCGGGCCGCGCCTCGCCGTAGCAGCGAATCCGCGTGCCGCGTTTCAGGCCTTCTTTCTGCGCGTTGCTGAAATGGTAGAACCGCAGGCTCAAGCCCCCGGTACCATCCTGCAACCGGACCACCAGGCTGCGCCGCCGGCCCATGACCACGTCGGCACCGCTGACGGTGCCTTCGATGACCGCATCCTGACCGGGCCGCAGTGCGCCGATCGGCACCACGCGAGTACGGTCCTGATAGCGCAGGGGCAGGTGAAACAATACGTCCTGGAGGTTTTCCAGGCCGACCTTGGCCAGCTTCTCGGCCATGGCTTCACCGACACCCTTGAGTGCCGTCACCGACACTTGCGACAACTCGCTCATGACCGTTGCTTAGCCCGCAGCGACTTGCGCCGCTGGCTTGGCCACCGAGCACAGGCGAATGGAGTCAGCGAGGATTTCAATCGCTTTCGGGCGCGGGAAGCTGGCGCGCCAGGCAATGGCCACGGTGCGGAACGGTACCGGTGCCGACAACGGACGCACCTCGATCACGCCAGGGGCGTAGTGATGGCTGTCGACTGCCGATAGCGGCAGGATCGAAATCCCGAGGCCCGAGGCGACCATGTGGCGAATGGTTTCCAGGGAGCTGGATTCCACTGTGGTGTGCTTGGCGCCGTCGTTGCCTTTGGTCAGGGTCGGACAGGCTTCCAGTACTTGATCGCGGAAGCAGTGGCCTTCGCCGAGCAGCAGCAGGCTCTTGTCGTTGAGCAGGCTGGCGTCGATGGATTCCTTTTGTGTCCACGGGTGCTGCGCCGGCATCAGCACGTAGAACGGCTCGTCGTAGAGTTGTAGGGTCAGCACATCGGCTTCATTGAACGGCAGGGCGATGATGATCGCGTCGAGCTCGCCGTTGCGCAGTTTGTCGCGCAGCACGTGGGTGAAGTTTTCTTCGATGTACAACGGCATCTGCGGGGCGACCCGGTGCAGTTGTGGAATCAGGTGCGGAAACAGGTAAGGCCCGACGGTGTAGATCGCGCCGACCTTGAGTGGGGCGGTCAGTTGGTTCTTGCCGGCCTGGGCCAGTTCGCGAATGCCTTGGGCTTGTTCCAATACCTTTTGGGCCTGGGCCACGATGCCTTCGCCGACAGGCGTCAGGCGCACGGCGCTTTTGCTGCGCTCGAAAATCAGCACACCGAGTTCGTCTTCAAGCTTTTTCACGCCCACCGAAAGGGTCGGCTGGCTGACATGGCAACGCTCGGCCGCGTGGCCGAAGTGCTGCTCTTGGGCGAGGGTAACGATGTAGCGTAATTCTGTGAGAGTCATAGCAAGCGTCCATGTAGTTGCGGGCCAAGCATAACGGCTGCAATCGATAGACGCACGTTATCAGACTGAGAGTGTCGAGTGACACCGGGCAATGCCGGTTTGCCGCTGGCAGATAAGAGAAAGGCACCTTTCGGTGCCTTTTGCTTGGCGCACAAGCCCGCTCCCACATTTTTAGCGACGGCGTTTTTCCAGCGAGTAAACAAAGGGTGCAACGATTTCGATGGAGCCGTTGGTCAGCATGTCGGCCGGTGGTTTGGGCAGCGGTTGAGCGCGGCGGATCATTTCCAGGGTGGCCCGGTCCAGATCGGCAGTGCCCGAGGCGCCTACCAGCTCAAACGACAACACATTGCCTTCGGCATCCACGACGAAACGCAGACGGTTCATGCCTTCCTTGCCCCTCGCCTGGGCACTTGCAGGGTACTTCTTGTACTTCTGCAGGTGTGCCAGCAGCGTGCCTTGCCAGCTGGCCTTGGCCGCCAGTTGAGCCGGCGATGGGCCCGGCGCAGGCTGGGCGGATTTCTCCGTCGGTGCCTGAGTCTGCTGGGTTTCGGCCGGTTTTTCTTCGGCCGGTTTTTCCTTCGGCGGTTCGGGTTTCTTCTCTACCGGCTTGGGCGGCTGCGGCTTGGGCTTTGGCTTGACCGGCTTGGGCACGGCAATTTCAGCTTTCGGGGCTTCGGCGAGCTTGGGGATCGGTAGTTCTTCGACCGGAGCCGGTGGCTGCGGTGGGGTGACGACCTTCGGCGGAGCAGGCGGTGGCGGGGCAGGAACCGGTGCCAGTTCGACCATCATTGCCTGAGGGGGCAATTCGATGGGCGGACGGGTGGACCAGTTCAGCGCCAGCGCGATGGCCAGCGCGTGAACGCCCAGCACCACAGCCAGGCTACCGCTGTAACGCGTCAGCTTATGGCGCGTCGTGATCATTTCTTGGCTGCCGTCTCGAGTCCGACAAGGCCGACCTTCAGGTAACCGGCGGAACGCAGGTTGTCCATCACGCTCATCAGGTCGCCGTAATCCACGCCTTTGTCGGCCTGGAAGAAGATTGTCGTGTCTTTCTTGCCCTGGGTCCTGGCGTCGAGGGTAGCGCCGAGTGCTTCGGCCTTCACCTCGTCTTCACCGAGGAACAGGCGCTGGTCAGCCTTGACGCTGAGGAACACCGGTTTTTCTGGCCGCGGCGCCGGTTTGGCGGTGGAAGCGGGCAGGTCGACCTTGATGTCCACGGTGGCCAGCGGGGCCGCCACCATGAAGATGATCAACAGCACCAGCATCACGTCGATGAACGGCGTGACGTTGATTTCGTGGTTTTCGGACAGATCGTCGTCTGCCCCTTCTTTCAAATGCAGGCCCATGGCCGATTACCCCACTTTCACCATGTGCGGTTGCGAGCTGCGCTCAGGCTGGTGGTCGAGGTCGCGGCTGACCAGCAGCAGGACCTGTGCCGACGCGTCGGACACCTGAGCCTTGTAACCGGCGATGGAGCGGGCAAAGACGTTGTAGATCACGACTGCGGGGATCGCTGCAACCAGGCCCAGCGCGGTAGCCAGCAGGGCTTCGGCGATGCCGGGGGCGACGACGGCGAGGTTGGTGGTCTGGGTCTTGGCGATTCCGATGAAGCTGTTCATGATGCCCCACACGGTACCGAACAGGCCGACGAACGGCGCGGTGGAACCAATGGTGGCCAGTACGCCGGTGCCACTGCTCATGTTGCGACCGCAGGCGGCGACCAGGCGCTCGAGACGGAAGCTGACGCGTTCCTTGATGCCTTCTTTCTCACGGCTGCTGGCCGAGAGGCGCATTTCTTCCAGGGCGTCGTGGACCAACAGGTTGGCGAGCGTGCCTTCCTTGGCCGCGGTAGCGCTGGCTTCTTTCAAGGTGGCAGCTTTTTTCAGGTGGGCGATTTCACCGCGCAGACGACGCTTGGCGCCCATCAGCTCGAAGCCCTTGGCGATCCAGATGGTCCAGGTGATGATCGAAGCGATGGCCAGGCCGATCATCACGATTTTCACGATGATGTCGGCGTTCTGGTACATACCCCACGGCGACAGGTCGTGGGCCATGCCCAGGGTGTTGTCCGCTTCGAGGACTTCAGGGACGTCTTCACCCAGCGTTTCTGCCGGTGCTGCCTGGGCAGGATCGTTCGCGGCCGGAGCAACGGCCGGTGCAGGTGCTGCGGTAGCGGCCGGAGCAGCAGGCGCCTGGGCATCGGCGAAAGCGGCGACTGGGGCGAGCATCAGGCTGAGGAGCAGGGCGGCCACCGCGCTCCAGGCGCGAGGTCGTTTGGTTGGCGAAGCGGAGAATTGATTGCGTGTCATGCTGGCCGGACCTGAGAGAATAAACGTGTGATGTTCTTCCAGGCCTCGAAAGGCCGAGAACAAAAGTGGTCTGCATTATTGCAAGTAATTCTTGTTAACAAAAGTAATAGAGTCTCTTTTTTTCCTGCATTGCTAGCCGCCTGTCTATTGCCGGCGCTAGTCTGTGGCTTTGCGATGGGAGTTTTCTGATGTCTGCGCCTACTGTTTTGATCGCCGGTTGCGGTGATGTTGGCAGCCGCCTGGCCACACAACTGCTGGCGGCGGGGTGGGAGGTCCATGGCCTGCGACGCGACGTTTCACGCCTGCCCAAGGGCGTCATCGGCGTGGCCGGTGACCTGTTCAACAAAGACTGCCCGGCTACCTGGCCCATCGGCGCCGTGGATTACCTGGTGTATTGCGCGGCGGCCACCGATCACGACGAAGCCGGCTACCGAGCGGCCTATGTCCAGGGCCTGGAGCATGTGCTGGAGTGGTTGGACGACTACGGGCAGGTGCCCAATCGCCTGTTGTTCGTTTCCAGCAGCAGTGTTTACGGTCAGCAAAATGGCGAATGGATCGACGAGTCTTCACCAGCCGTGACGACGGGCTATTCCGGACGTGTGATGCTCGAAGCCGAGCAACTTGCCCTTAAAAGCGGCATTCCGGCCAGTGTCGTGCGCCTGACCGGCATTTATGGTCCGGGCCGTGAGTGGCTACTGACTCAGGTCCGTCGGGGGTATCGCGTGGTAACCGATCCGCCGTTGTATGCCAACCGGATTCATGCCGACGATGCCGCTGGGTTGATGGCGTGCCTGCTTGAGGCGGATCGGCGTGGCGTGGCGCTGGATGATGTCTACATCGGCGTCGATGACGCGCCGGCAGCGCTGGCCGATGTGGTGGGCTGGTTGCGTGAGTACCTGGGTGTGACCGAATGGGCCGATGACGACAGCGTGCGCCGCACTGGCAGCAAGCGCTGCAGTAATGCGCGGGCAAAAGCGTTGGGCTGGACGCCGAAGTATCCGAGTTTTCGAGAGGGGTATGCGGCGATCATTGAAGGGCGCTGCTGACTTTACCGATTGCCACAAACCAAATGTGGGAGCGGGCTTGCTCGCGAATGGGGTATGACATTCAACATCTCTGTTGGCTGTTACACCGTTTTCGCGAGCAAGCCCGCTCCCACATGGGTTATGCGCAGGTTACTGCTTCTCGAGCAACCACTTGCGCTCACCCGGGGTGAACGAGGGCATCTCGTCCGCCTGCGCAGTGTTCACGGTCTGGAAAATCTCCAATTCCTTGCCCTTGCGCGCAAAGATCCAGGCGTTGCCCTGGCCATTGAGTTGCAGCCACATGTTGTCATTGCCGCCGCTCATGGAGGCGCAATCGCCGGCCAGGCACAACGCATAGCGATCGCTGCCTGGCAGGCCGGTCACCTGGCCGTCGGCCTGGAATTGAACCGTGTTGCCTTCGCCAGGGCCATTGACGATTGTCCAGCCGCCGCCCATGTAGGCGGAATACAGCGCACGTTCGAAGCTGGCGCCTATCGGTGCGCCATCCGGTACCTGGATCTGTACGCGGTCGAAGACTTGCTCGGGCTCATTGTCGCTGGCGGACTGACTCAGTTGCTTGCCGTCACGCTTGAGCTCACTGGCCGAGCTGCCATAGAAGTCGACTTTCCAGGCGCCGGATTGTTCACCCAGCAGCTTGCCGTCGACATTTTCAAAACCGTTGGTGTAGCGGGCCTGACCGGCCTTGGTGTTGATGTCCCATTCCAGGTTCGGGCCATAGGCCTGGAGCGCTTCACGCAGGGGGACGCCTTTGGCGGCAGCATCGATCGCCACCTGGTTGATCCAGGTGCCGCTGATGTCGCGGTCGGCAGGGTTGCTGGCACATCCGCCCAGGAACAGGGCGAGCAGCGAGAGAGCAAGCGCGTTGCGCATGGGTGGAATCCTTTCAAGCATTCTTTACAGCAGAGCAGTCGGCGCAGCCCGAGGCTGCGCCGCACACATTACTCGATGACCAGGATGGCATCCATTTCAACCTGCGAACCCTTTGGCAGGGCTGCTACGCCGATGGCGGCGCGGGCAGGGTAAGGCTGGTCGAAGTACTTGCCCATGATCTCGTTGACCTTGGCGAAGTGGCTCAGGTCGGTGAGGAAGATGTTCAGCTTGACGATGTCCTTGAACGAACCGCCGGCGGCTTCAGCCACGGCCTTGAGGTTCTCGAACACCTGGACGGTCTGGGCTTCGAAGCCTTCAACCAGTTCCATGGTTTTTGGGTCCAGGGGAATCTGGCCCGACATGTAAACGGTGTTGCCAGCCTTGATCGCCTGGGAGTAAGTGCCGATGGCGGCCGGGGCCTTGTCGCTGGTGATAACAGTCTTGGTCATGTAGGACTCCTTGTAATTAGGGACTTAGGCGCGCATGCGGGTGATGCGAATCACCCCGGTCAAGGCGCGCAGTTTCTTGATCACTCGGGCCAGGTGCACGCGGTCGTGCACGCTGACCACCAACTGGACCACGCTGATGCGACCATCGCGTTCGTCCATGCTGATTTTCTCGATGTTGCCATCGGCGGCATTGACACTGCTGGCCAGCAGGGCGATCAGCCCGCGCTGGTGTTCCAGCTCGACGCGCAGCTCGACGTTGAATTCGCCGGTGACATCCTTGGCCCACGAGAGCTGGATGCACTTTTCCGGGTTGTGGCGGATTTCGCTGATGTTGCGGCAGTTGTCCAGGTGCACGACCATGCCTTTGCCCGCAGACAAGTGGCCGACAATCGGGTCGCCCGGGATTGGCGTACAGCACTTGGCATAGCTGAGCACCAGGCCTTCGGTGCCGCGAATCGCCAGCGGGCCTTCCGGACTTGGCAACTGTTCGCCTTCGCCCAGCAACCGGCGGGCCACCACATAGGCCATGCGATTGCCCAGGCCGATATCTTCCAGCAGGTCTTCGATCAGTTCCAGGCGGTACTCGACGAGCATCGCTTTGACGCGTTCGGCCGGGATTTTTTCCAGCGAGCTGTCGAAACCGTTGAGGACCTTGTTCAGCAGGCGTTCGCCGAGGCTGATGGATTCGGAACGGCGTTGCAGCTTCAGGGCGTGGCGAATGTGTGTGCGCGCCTTGCCGGTGACCACGAAGTTGAGCCAGGCCGGGTTCGGCCGCGCGCCGGGAGCGCTGACGATCTCGACCGTGGAGCCGCTTTGCAGCGGTTCGGACAGCGGTGCGAGACGACGATTGATCCGGCAGGCAATGCAGCTATTGCCCACGTCGGTGTGAACCGCGTAAGCGAAGTCGACTGCAGTGGAGCCCTTGGGCAGCTCCATGATCCGGCCTTTGGGTGTGAACACGTAGACCTCGTCCGGGAACAGGTCGATCTTCACGCTTTCGATGAATTCCAGCGAGTTACCGGCACGTTGCTGCATTTCGAGTACGCCCTTGACCCACTGACGGGCGCGGGCGTGAGTGCCTTTTGGTTGCTCGTCGCCGCTGGATTTGTACAGCCAATGGGCGGCAATGCCGTTGTTGGCCATCTCTTCCATTTCACGGGTGCGGATCTGGATCTCGATCGGAACACCGTGCATGCCGAACAGCGTGGTGTGCAGCGACTGATAACCGTTGGCCTTGGGGATCGCGATGTAATCCTTGAAGCGCCCCGGCAATGGTTTATACAAGTTATGTACGGCACCCAGCACGCGGTAGCAGGTATCGACCTTGTCGACGATGATCCGGAACGCGTAGACGTCCATGATCTCGTTGAAGGCCCGACGCTTGCCGCGCATTTTCTTGTAGATGCCGTAGAGGTGTTTCTGGCGACCGCTGACCTCGCCCTGGATGCCGTCGATGGCCAGGCAGTGGCTGAGGGATTCTTCGATCTTGTTGACGATTTCCTTGCGGTTGCCACGGGCGCGCTTGACGGCCTGGTAGATCCGCGCGGAGCGCATCGGGTGCATGGCCTTGAAACCGAGGTCTTCGAATTCTATGCGGATGGCGTGCATGCCCAGCCGGTTGGCGATGGGCGCATAGATTTCCAGGGTTTCCTTGGCGATGCGTCGGCGTTTTTCACCAGACAGCACTTCCAGCGTGCGCATGTTGTGCAGGCGGTCGGCAAGCTTGACCAGGATCACGCGAATGTCGCGAGCCATGGCCATGGCCATTTTCTGGAAGTTTTCGGCTTGGGCTTCGGCCTTGGTCTCGAAGTTCATCTGGGTCAGTTTGCTGACCCCGTCGACCAGTTCGGCCACGGTTTCGCCGAACTGCGCTTGCAGCGCTTCCTTGGCAATACCGGTGTCTTCGATCACGTCATGCAGCATTGCGGCCATCAGGCTCTGATGGTCCATGTGCATGTCGGCAAGAATATTCGCAACCGCGAGTGGGTGCGTGACGTACGCCTCGCCGCTACGGCGGCGTTGGCCGTCGTGGGCTTGTTCGGCGTAGAAATACGCTCGGCGGACCAGATTGACCTGGTCCTTGCCGAGGTAGGTCGATAAGCGATCGGCGAGGGCGTCTATGCTCGGCATGATGTCTCCTGCCGTAAGCTTTTATCCCGCGCCGTGCTACGTCGACCAGGCATAGGCTTAGACGGCCTCGTTGGACTCGTCCTCGAATGCAGCAAAAAGCGGTTCATCTTCAACGATTTCGGCTTCGGCGATAGCTGCGTAGTCGATCAGGCCTTCAGCGATTTCACGCAGGGCGACGACGGTAGGCTTGTCGTTTTCCCATGCTACTTTCGGCTCTTTGCCGCCGGTGGCCAGTTGACGGGCACGCTTGGTAGAGAGCATGACCAGCTCAAAGCGGTTATCCACGTGTTCTAGGCAGTCTTCAACGGTTACGCGGGCCATGGTCTTCCTCGTAGCAAATGCAATATGCGCGCTGCCCGGATGGGCGAGCGGACTCGACAGTTTAAAAAATCACCAGCGTTTAGGGAAGCGCTGATTTTTTGATCAAGCCCTTCAACGCGCTACAAGTGCCAATGTAAAGCCCTTGCAGCGGTTTTGGGAAGAGCTGATTAACCGAGCAATTCAGCCAGTAATTTGCCGTGGCGCTGCTGCTGACGCTTCTGGATCAGCTGATTGGCGCGGAAAATCGCCTTCAGATCGTGCAGCGCGTGGGCGAAATCGTCGTTGATGATCAGGTAGTCGTAGTCGACGTAGTGGCTCATTTCGCTGACGGCTTCGCGCATCCGGCCATCAATGACTTCGTCACTGTCCTGGCCGCGATTGGTCAGGCGCTGGTGCAGGGCCTGCAATGACGGCGGCAGAATGAAGATCGAACGGGCCTGAGGCATCAGCTTGCGCACTTGCTCGGCACCTTGCCAGTCGATTTCCAGAATCAGGTCGTGGCCTTCGTCCAGGGTCTGCTGCAGGTGGCTTTGCGAAGTGCCGTAGAGATTGCCGAACACTTCGGCGCGCTCGAGGAAATCCCCGTGTTCGATCATCTTCACGAACTGTTCGCGCGCGACGAAGTTGTAGTTCACGCCATCCACTTCGCCCGGGCGCATGGCGCGGGTGGTATGGGAGACCGAGACGCGGACCTCCGGATTGGCGTCGGTCAGGGCCTTGACCAGACTGCTCTTGCCCGCGCCCGAAGGGGCGGAAATGATGTACAGGGTGCCGGTGCTGTGGGTCATGTCGGGATAGCCTTACTCAATATTCTGCACTTGTTCGCGCATCTGCTCGATCAACACCTTGAGGTTGACCGCAGCCTGGGTGCTGCGCGGGTCGAAGGCTTTGGAGCCCAGTGTATTGGCTTCGCGGTTGAGTTCCTGCATCAGGAAGTCCAGGCGCCGACCGGCGGCACCGCCGGATTTGAGCACCCGGCGAACTTCGATGATGTGAGTGCTCAGGCGATCCAGTTCTTCGGCGACGTCGCTTTTTTGCGCGAGCATGACCATTTCCTGCTCCAGGCGCTGCGGGTCCATCTCGGCCTTCATGTCTGCGAAGCGGTCGAGGACTTTCTGGCGCTGGGTGGCGAGCATTTGCGGGACCAGTTCGCGCAAGGTCACCACGTCTTCTTCGATGGAGCTCAGGCGCTCATTGATCAGCCGCGCCAGTTCGGCGCCTTCGCGCTCGCGGCCGGCTTTCAGTTCTTTGAGGCCTTGGTTGAACAGGGCCAGCGCTTCGGCGTTCAAGGCTTGCGGGTCGGTGGCGTCGCCTACCAGTACGCCGGGCCAGGCCAGGACTTCCAGCGGGTTCAGCGCTGCCGGGTTCTTGATCAGGCTGGCGATGGTTTCGGCGGCGGCGACCAGTTGCGCGGCGCGCTCCTGATCGATTTGCAGCGCCTTGCCGGTGTTTTCTTCGGTGAAGCGCAGGGTGCATTCAAGCTTGCCCCGCGATACTCCCTGGCGCAGGGCTTCACGAACAGCACCCTCGAGGTCGCGAAAGGACTCCGGCAGGCGCAGGTGGGGTTCCAGGTAGCGGCTGTTGACCGAGCGCAGTTCCCAGCTCAGGGTGCCCTGGACGCCGGCTTTCTCGACGCGGGCGAAGGCGGTCATGCTGTGCACCATGGAGGTACCTCGCAAGGCAGATCGGCACAGAACCGAGGTTCCGGGAGTCCGATATCAATGAATTAAAGCCGACTGGCAGCAAAGGCGCAGGATTGTAGCGCAGTGGCGCGGATGCGCCCAAACACACGGTGTGACAAAACGCGGCAGGCCTGCATCGACGCGCGGTACAGAGCCCTCGGTCGTCGGCGGAATTTTTTAGAAGTGCCCAGTGGCGGCGGGCGGCTCTATAATGCTCCGCAGTTTTCCGTCCCCAGTACAGGTACTCCCTATGATACGTCCAAGTGGTCGCGCTGCCGATCAGCTCCGCTCGATCCGCATCACCCGCAACTACACCAAACACGCCGAGGGTTCTGTGCTGGTCGAGTTCGGCGATACCAAGGTCATCTGCACTGTCAGCGTTGAACCGGGCGTACCGCGTTTCCTGAAAGGCCAGGGCCAGGGTTGGCTGACCGCCGAGTACGGCATGCTGCCGCGCGCTACCGGCGAGCGTAACCAGCGTGAAGCCAGCCGTGGCAAACAAGGCGGCCGCACCCTGGAAATCCAGCGTCTGATCGGTCGCTCCCTGCGCGCTGCGCTGGATATGTCCAAGCTCGGTGACGTCACCCTGTACGTCGACTGCGACGTGATCCAGGCTGACGGTGGCACCCGCACCGCGTCGATCACCGGCTCCATGGTTGCACTGATCGATGCCTTGAAAGTCATCAAGAAGCGTGGCGGCCTGAAGGGCGGTGACCCGGTCAAGCAGATGATCGCTGCCGTTTCCGTGGGCATGTACAAAGGTGAGCCTGTGCTCGACCTCGACTACCTGGAAGACTCGGCCGCCGAGACTGACCTGAACGTGGTGATGACCAGCGCTGGCGGCTTCATCGAAGTCCAGGGCACTGCCGAAGGCGCGCCGTTCCAGCCTGAAGAGCTGAACGCGATGCTCGAGCTGGCCAAGAAAGGCATGAACGAGATCTTCGAACTGCAAAAGGCCGCACTGGCTGACTGACCGGACTGCTCCAGACAAGGAGGACACCATGAGTGACGAGCAACTGCCGCTGCCCACGCCGAGCCAGGAGGTGCGCCAGTGGGCCATGTTTTGCCACTTGTCCGCCTTGCTGGGGATCTGGATTCCGTTCGGCACGATCATCGGCCCGCTGATTCTCTGGCAGATGAAGCGCGAGATGGACCCGTTCATCGATGCCCAGGGCAAGGAAGCACTGAACTTTCAGTTAACCGTGGCGATCGCCTCGGCTATCTGTTTCCTGCTGATGGTGGTGATAATCGGGTTCTTCCTGTTTGGTCTGGTCGCGATCGGTGCGCTGGTGCTGACGATCATTGCCGGGGTGAAGGCCAATGAAGGGCAGCCATATCGATATCCGTTCACCTGGCGGTTGATCAAATAACGATCAACGAAGATCCCTGTAGGAGCGAGCAAGCTCGCTCCTACAGAAATGCAAATCGTCACCCACAAAAAAGCCGACCCTGAAGTCGGCTTTTTTGTGTCTGCGAAACGACGCTTAAATGGTCAGCGTCCAGTCGTAGTCCACGATCAGTGGCGCGTGTTGCGAGAACCGCGGCTGGCGTGGCAGGCGTGCGCTGCGTACAAAGCGGCGAAGGCCAGGGGTCAGCAACTGATAGTCGAAGCGCCAACCGAGGTTGAGCATCTCCGCCTGTTCGTTGTCCGGCCACCAGCTGTACTGGTCGCCTTCACGGCTGACTTCACGCAGGGCGTCGACATAGCCCATGTTGCCGACAATCTCGTCCATCCAGGCGCGTTCAGGTGCCAGGAAGCCCGGAGATTGCTGGCTGTCACGCCAGTTCTTGATATCCAGCTTCTGTTGCGCCACGTACAGCGAGCCACAATAAATGTACTCGCGGCGTTTGCGTCGCTGTTTATCCAGATAACGGGCGAAGTCGTCCATTAGCTTGAACTTCTGGTTCAAGTCTTCATCGCCGTTCTGCCCTGAAGGGAGCAGCAAGGTCGCGATGCTGACCTTGTCGAAATCGGCTTGCAGGTAGCGCCCGTAGCGGTCGGCCGTCTCGAAACCGAGACCGCTGATGACAGCCTTCGGTTGCAGCCGCGAATACAAAGCCACGCCACCTTGGGCGGGAACTTCGGCATCGCAGGCATAAAGGAAGTATCCATCCAGTTGGAAGGCTGGATCGTCCAGTTCAAAGGCGGAGGCGCGGGTGTCCTGCAGGCAGATGACGTCGGCATTCTGTGCCTGCAGCCAACTGAGCAAACCACGCTCGACTGCAGCCTGAATACCATTGACGTTCACACTGATGATCCGCATAAATGGCCCCAAAAATCGCGTGCGTGTATGATACACGGCGTCAAGCTAATTAGCTAAATCCGTGGTATTTGGGGTTTTTCATGCAAGCGTATCAGCGCGATTTCATCCGTTTTGCCATCGATCGCGGCGTTTTGCGCTTCGGTGAGTTCACCCTGAAGTCCGGGCGCACCAGTCCATACTTCTTCAATGCAGGCCTGTTCAACTCGGGTTCGGCCCTGGCGCAGCTTGGACGCTTCTACGCCGCTGCCATTGCCGAGAGTGGCATTGCCTTCGACGTGCTGTTTGGCCCGGCCTACAAGGGCATCCCGTTGGCGGCGACCACCGCCGTGGCCCTGGCCGAGCATCACAACCGTGACCTGCCATGGTGCTTCAACCGCAAGGAAGCCAAGGCCCACGGCGAAGGCGGCAGCCTGGTTGGCGCACCCCTGACCGGCGACGTTCTGATCATCGACGATGTGATCACCGCTGGCACCGCGATCCGTGAAGTGATGCAGATCATCGCCTCCCAGGACGGCGCCAAGGCTGCCGGCGTGCTGATCGCCCTGAACCGTCAGGAGCGTGGCAATGGTGAGTTGTCGGCGATCCAGGAAGTCGAGCGTGACTTCGGCATCCCGGTCATCAGCATCGTTTCGCTGAACCAGGTGCTGGAATTCCTGGCGGACGATCCGCAGCTCAAGCAGCATCTGCCGGCCGTGGAAGCCTACCGCGCGCAGTTCGGCGTCTGACTACAAATCCCTGTGGGAGCGGGCTTGCCCGCGATGACGTAGTGTCAGTCGACAGAGATGTTGGCTGATAGATTGCTATCGCGGGCAAGCCCGCTCCCACAGGTTTGTCGCTAAATGAGAAAGACCCCGCTCAGCCAGGCCGAGCGGGGTCTTTTAGTTTGCGTTATCGCTTAAGGACGCTTGCGATTGCTGATCAGGGTGCCCACGCCGGTATCGGTGAAGATTTCCAGCAGGATTGCATTCGGCACGCGACCGTCGATGATCAGCGAGCTGCCCACGCCGCCCTGGACCGCTTCCAGTGCGCAACGGATCTTCGGCAGCATGCCGCCGTAGATGGTGCCGTCGGCGATCAGGTCGTCGACTTGCTGGGTTGTCAGGCCGGTCAGGACCGTGCCCGACTTGTCCATCAGGCCGGCGATGTTGGTCAGCAGCATCAGCTTCTCGGCTTTCAGTGCTTCGGCGACTTTGCCGGCCACCAGGTCCGCGTTGATGTTGTACGACTCGCCGTTGGCACCGACGCCGATGGGCGCGATCACCGGGATGAAATCACCCTTGACCAACAGGTTCAGCAGGTCGGTATTGATGCCGACCACTTCGCCAACGTGACCGATGTCGATGATTTCCGGGGTGGTCATTTCCGGGGTCTGGCGGGTAACGGTGAGCTTCTTCGCGCGAATCAGCTCGGCATCTTTACCGGTCAGGCCGATGGCGCTGCCGCCGTGACGGTTGATCAGGTTGACGATGTCCTTGTTGACCTGGCCGCCAAGGACCATTTCCACCACGTCCATGGTCGCCGCGTCGGTGACGCGCATGCCGTCGACGAAATGGCTTTCGATCGACAGGCGCTTGAGCAGGTCACCGATTTGCGGGCCGCCACCGTGAACCACCACCGGGTTGATGCCCACGGCCTTCATCAGCACGATGTCGCGGGCGAAGCCGGTTTTCAGCTCCTCGCTTTCCATCGCGTTGCCGCCGTATTTGATCACCAGTGTCTTGCCGACATAACGGCGGATGTAAGGCAACGCTTCGGACAGGACCTTGGCGGTGTTGGCGGCGGCTTCGCGTTCGAGGGTCATTCAGGGCTCCGGGTGAATCAGAACGGTAGTTGGAGATCAGGTGCAACACGCTTCAACTGGACTTTGAATACGTCCTTGATGCGCTGCAATTCAGCCTCGTCATCGGCCTCGAAACGCAGCACCAGCACCGGTGTGGTGTTGGAGGCGCGTACCAGGCCCCAGCCTTTGGCATAGTCGACTCGCACGCCGTCAATGGTGGTCAGGTCAGCGCCTTCGCCCCACTGCGCATCGTGCAATGCATCAATGATGCTGAATTTGCTCTCTTCGGTCACATGGATATTGATTTCCGGCGTAGAAATATCGTTCGGGAAGGTCGCGAACAACTCTTCGGCCGATGATTTTTCCTTGCTGAGGATCTCCAGCAACCGCGCGGCGCTGTAGATGCCGTCGTCGAAACCGAACCAGCGCTCCTTGAAGAAGATGTGCCCGCTCATTTCGCCAGCCAACAGGGCGCCGGATTGTTTCATTTTCTTTTTGATCAACGAGTGACCGGTCTTCCACATTAGCGACCGGCCACCGTACTCCTTGATCAGCGGAATCAGGCGACGGGTGCATTTGACGTCGAAGATGATCTCGGCGCCCGGGTTGCGCGCCACGACGTCGCGGGCGAACAGCATCAGCAGACGGTCCGGGTAGACGATGCTGCCGGTGTTGGTCACCACGCCGACGCGGTCGCCATCGCCGTCGAAAGCCAGGCCGATGTCAGCGTTGGTTTCCTTGACCTTGGCGATCAGGTCCACGAGGTTTTCAGGCTTGCCCGGGTCCGGGTGGTGATTCGGGAAGTTGCCGTCCACTTCGCAGAACAGCGGGATGACTTCGCAGTTCAGCGCTTCGATCAGTTGCGGGGCGATCACGCCGGCCGCACCGTTGCCGCAGTCAACGACCACTTTCAGGCGACGGGCCAACTTGATGTCCTGGACGATTTCGGTGGTGTAGCGGTCGAGGATCTCGACTTGGGTGATGCTGCCCTGGCCGCTGCTAAGGTTATTGGTTTTGAGGCGGTCGTGCAGGGCCTGGATCTGTTCGTTGGCCAGGGTGTCGCCGGCTATGACGATCTTGAAGCCGTTGTAGTTCGACGGGTTGTGGCTGCCGGTGAGCATCACGCCGGATTTGCCGGCCAGTACGTTGGCGGCGTAGTAGAGCGCCGGAGTCGGGACCAGGCCGACATCACTGACATGGCAGCCGCTGTCGGCGATGCCTTTGATCAGTTGCGCGACCAGTTCTGGGCCGGAAAGGCGACCATCGCGACCGACGGACACGTTTGGCTCGCCCTGGGCCAGGCTTTGGGAGCCGACTGCGCGGCCGATCCAGTAAGCGGTTTCGGCGTTCAGGAATTCCGGGACTGTGCCGCGGATGTCGTAGGCGCGGAAGATGCTGTCAGGGAACTTGGGTGCGACTTTGGCCGGGGTGTTCATCTGTGGAAATGCTCCATCTCGAAAGTGGCTGGACAGGCCGCCGATTCTTTCGGCAGCAGGTTCAAACTGAAGGGTATGACGGCGTTTTCCGCAGAGAGTTCGTGCTGTGAAAGGGCCATGATGCCCGTGACGGCAAGGGCTTGGCCGGGCAATGCCTTGATTTTCGGAGCTAAACCTTGCAGATGACAATTTGAATTTTGTGGCGAGGGAGTCAGATCCCTCGCCACAAGAACAGCGTTACCGGATCAGCGGGTACCGGTATGGCCGAAACCGCCAGTGCCGCGCTCGGTTTCAACAAACTCTTCAACCATCTCGAAGTGAGCCTGCACCACCGGCACCAGCACCAGTTGCGCCAGGCGCTCGCCAACCGGCATGGTGAATTCGGTCTGGCCACGGTTCCAGCAGGAAACCATCAATGGGCCTTGGTAGTCGGAGTCGATCAGCCCCACCAGGTTGCCCAGCACGATGCCATGCTTATGGCCCATCCCTGAGCGCGGCAGAATCAGCGCCGCCAGGTTCGGGTCGCCGATATAGACCGACAGACCGGTGGGGATCAGCACGGTTTCACCCGGCTTGATCACGGTGTCCTGTTCCAGCATGGCGCGCAGGTCGAGGCCGGCGGAGCCCGGTGTGGCGTATTGCGGCAGCGGGAATTCGGTACCGATGCGGGGGTCGAGGATCTTGGCTTGCAAAGCGTGCATGTAAATTAAACCTGGTTCAGACGTTCGGCGATAAAGGTGATCAGCTGGCGAGCAATCTTGCTCTTGCTGGTCTGGGCGAAGAGTGTGGCGTGAAGCTCGCGATCAATGACGCTGCAAGCGTTTTCTTCGCTGTTGAAGCCAATGCTCGGGTTGGCGACGTCGTTGGCGACGATCAGATCGAGGTTCTTGTCTTTCAACTTGCGTGCAGCGTAATCGAGCAGGTGTTCGGTCTCGGCGGCGAAACCGACACTGAACGGGCGGTCGGGGCGGGTGGCGATGGTGGCCAGGATGTCCGGGTTACGCACCATCTGTAGCAACAAGCCGTCGCCGTTCGTAGGATCTTTCTTGAGTTTCTGCGGGGCGACGACTTCCGGACGGTAATCTGCGACCGCTGCCGAGGCGATGAACAGGTCGCAAGGGATCGCCGCTTCACACGCGGCGAGCATGTCGCGGGCGCTGACCACGTCGATACGGGTGACTCGATCCGGAGTCGGCAGGTGCACGGGGCCGGTGATCAGGGTCACACGGGCACCGGCCTCCACAGCGGCTTCGGCCAAGGCGAAGCCCATTTTTCCGGAACTGTGGTTGGTGATGTAGCGCACCGGGTCGATGTTTTCCTGGGTCGGGCCGGCGGTGATCAGCACGTGTTTGCCGGTCAGTGCCTGACGCTGGAAGCAGTCGGCGGCGCACTGGGCCAGTTCAAGGGCTTCGAGCATGCGCCCCAGGCCGACGTCGCCGCAGGCCTGGCTGCCGGAGGCCGGGCCGAAGACCTTGATGTCGCGGCTTTCGAGGGTTTGCAGGTTGGCCTGGGTCGCCGGATCGCGCCACATCGCCTGGTTCATTGCCGGTGCAACGGCGACCACTGCGTCGGTGGCCAGCACCAGTGTGGTCAGCAAATCATCGGCAATGCCATGGGCAAGGCGGGCGATCAGGTCCGCCGTGGCGGGGGCGATCAGCACCAGGTCGGCCCATTTGGCCAGTTCGATGTGGCCCATGGCCGCTTCGGCCGCCGGGTCCAGCAGGTCCAGGTGGACCGGGTGCCCGGACAGGGCCTGCATGGTCAGCGGGGTGATGAACTCTGCGCCGCCACGGGTCATGACCACGCGTACTTCGGCGCCCTGGTCGATCAGACGGCGAACCAGGTCGGCGCTCTTGTAGGCAGCGATACCGCCGCCGACGCCCAGAACAATGCGTTTCCGATACAGCCGCTGCATAGGCCTGCCTTTCAATTCGTTGGTGACATACGTGGCGAAACCCCCTCCCCAGGGTGAATCCGCCCGCAAAAAAGATGGGCTACGATATCACAGCGACCGCTACGGAACAGCGGTGCCCACAGACAGGGAGGTGCTATGAGTATTCGCGATTGGCCGGCGACGGAACGGCCGCGGGAGAGGTTGCTTGAACAGGGCGCGGGAAGCCTTTCAGACGCCGAACTGCTGGCGATCTTTTTACGTACGGGCGTGGTGGGTAAAAGTGCAGTAGATCTGGCGCGACACCTGTTGAATCAGTTTGGCAGCCTGCGTTTGCTGCTTGAGGCCGATCAGGAAGCGTTCAGCAAGCAACTGGGGCTTGGGCCGGCGAAATTTGCACAGTTACAGGCTGCGCAAGAAATGAGCAGGCGCCATCTGGGCGAGCGAGCGCGCCAAAAAACGGCACTGGAGAATCCGCACGCGGTTCGTGAGTACCTGAAATCGATGCTGCGCCACGAGCCGCACGAGGTGTTTGGGTGTCTGTTTCTCGATTCCAGGCATCAGGTACTGGCGTTCGAGACGCTGTTCCGCGGCTCCATCGACAACACCAGCGTTCATCCGCGAGAGGTGGTCAAGCGCGCCCTGGCCAACAATGCAGCGGCATTGATCCTCTGCCACAACCATCCTTCGGGCAACGCCGACCCCAGTCAGTCCGACCGGGTGCTGACCAAGCGCCTGCAAAAGGCGCTGGAGTTGATTGACGTGCGGGTGCTTGACCATTTCATCATCGGCGACGGCGATCCGTTGTCGATGGCGGAGTATGGGTGGATGTAGGGACTGTGGAAGCGAAACCCATGTGGGAGCGGGCTT
>NZ_AKJG01000022.1 GCF_000282455.1 Pseudomonas sp. GM74 | reverse complement strand
ACCGCGCCTGACATTGTTCTGCGTGGTAGATCCGCAACCGGGCAATCGCCCCAACGAAGCTCGTTGCGACGCCCAGGGCCGGCTCTGGCTCGGCACCATGCAAAACAATATCGGCGAACACGGCGAGGACCTGCCCATCGTCCGTCGTTCCGGCGGGCTGTTCCGCATCGATCGCGCCGGGCAGGTTGCGCCGTTGCTGCGCAATCTGGGCATTCCCAACACGCTGCTGTGGAGCGATGACGCTACTCGCGTGTATTTCGGCGACAGCCTCGACGGCACTTTGTATCGACATTTCATCCGTACCGACGGAGCCCTCGATGCGCCGCAGGTCTGGTTTGGTCCGCACGGACGTGGCGGCCCGGACGGTTCGGCGATGGATGCCGAAGGTTTTATCTGGAATGCCCGTTGGGATGGCAGCTGCCTGCTCAGGTTGAGCCCGGACGGCAAAGTCGATCGGATCATCGAGCTACCGATCAGTCGCCCCACCAGCTGTGTTTTTGGCAGTGGAGACCTGAAAACCCTGTACATCACCAGCGCGGCGAGTCCGCTGGGCCATCCGTTGGATGGGGCGGTGTTGTCGATTGCAGTGGATGTGCCTGGAAAGCATTGCACGCGGTTCGCCGGATAAATCCCACAATACGGGATGTAAATATATATATTGAGATTTGTCGCGAGCCGGGTTTATAGTCGGCCTCACGAGTTACATGCACTCACACTTAAAAAAACAAAACAGGTGAAGTGATGCAGCGAAGTTTCCCCGTGTTCCCTTGCGGAGCCTGTGCCTCAGAACGTTTCCGGGCTGAAACGTTTTCGCACTCACCTGTTTCCTGCCCAGCGCCTTTTGACCGGACATCGACAGATGCCCGGTTTTCGTCGTGTCTTCGAACAGGAGTCTTGATCCATGGTTGAACCACTGTCATTGCCACCGGTGCCCGAACCGCCCAAGGGCGAACGCCTGAAAAACAAGGTCGTATTGCTCACCGGTGCCGCCCAGGGTATCGGCGAAGCGATTGTGGCGACCTTCGCGTCCCAGCAGGCCAGGCTGATCATCAGCGACATTCAGGCCGAGAAAGTCGAGAAGGTCGCGGCGCACTGGCGGGACCAGGGCGCCGATGTAGTGGCGATCAAGGCTGACGTGTCGCGTCAGCAGGATCTGCACGCCATGGCCCGGCTGGCGATCGACCTGCACGGCCGGATCGATGTGCTGGTCAACTGCGCCGGGGTCAACGTGTTTTGTGATCCGCTGGAAATGACCGAGGAAGACTGGCGTCGCTGCTTCGCCATCGACCTCGATGGTGCCTGGTACGGTTGCAAGGCGGTGCTGCCGCAGATGATCGAGCAGGGCATCGGCAGCATCATCAATATCGCGTCCACCCATTCCACCCACATCATCCCTGGCTGCTTCCCGTACCCGGTGGCCAAGCATGGCCTGCTCGGCCTGACCCGCGCTTTGGGCATCGAATATGCGCCCAAGGGTGTGCGCGTCAACGCGATTGCGCCGGGCTACATCGAAACCCAGTTGAACGTCGATTACTGGAACGGTTTTGCCGACCCTCACGCCGAACGCCAGCGTGCGTTTGACCTGCACCCGCCGCGCCGCATCGGGCAGCCGATCGAAGTGGCAATGACCGCCGTGTTCCTGGCCAGTGATGAAGCGCCGTTCATCAATGCCTCGTGCATCACCATCGATGGTGGCCGCTCGGTGATGTACCACGACTGAGTGATCGGGCTTTCAGGCGTCTTGCTATGTCCGAAATCCAATCATCATACGATATGACTATTGGCGGTATGGTTTTACCGCCTGTTGGTTAACAAAGAACGCTTTCAAAGAACGCTCAAGAAAAATAACAAGGAGTCAGCTTATGAATCGTCGTCATGCTATCCGTTCCCTGTGCTGTGCCGCGTTGGCGGTCTCGGCGTTCAGCCTGAACAGCACGCTGCTGGCAGCCGAGGAAGTGAAGATCGGTTTCCTGGTCAAGCAGGCGGAAGAACCCTGGTTCCAGACCGAGTGGGCCTTTGCGGAAAAGGCCGGGAAAGAGAAGGGCTTCACCCTGATCAAGATTGCCGTGCCCGACGGTGAGAAAACCCTTTCTGCCATCGACAGCCTCGCGGCCAACGGCGCCAAGGGCTTTGTGATCTGCCCGCCGGACGTGTCCCTCGGCCCGGCGATCATGGCCAAGGCCAAGCTCAACGGGTTGAAAGTGATCGCCGTCGATGACCGTTTCGTCGATGCCGGCGGCAAGTTCATGGAGGACGTGCCGTACCTTGGCATGGCTGCTTTCGAAGTCGGCCAGAAACAAGGCAATGCCATGGCGACCGAAGCGAAGAAACGCGGCTGGGACTGGAAAGACACCTATGCGGTGATCAATACCTACAACGAACTCGACACCGGCAAAAAGCGCACCGACGGTTCGGTCAAAGCGCTGGAAGATGCCGGCATGCCGAAAGACCACATCCTGTTCGCGGCCCTCAAGACCCTCGACGTGCCGGGCAGCATGGACGCCACCAACTCGGCGCTGGTGAAACTGCCGGGGGCGGCGAAGAACCTGATCATCGGCGGCATGAACGACAACACCGTGCTCGGCGGTGTGCGCGCCACCGAGAGCGCCGGTTTCGCGGCGGCCAACGTGATCGGCATCGGCATCAACGGTACCGACGCCATCGGCGAGCTGAAGAAACCCGACAGCGGCTTCTACGGCTCGATGCTGCCGAGCCCGCACATCGAGGGCTACAACACCGCGAGCATGATGTACGAGTGGGTCACCACCGGCAAAGAACCTGCGAAGTACACCGCCATGGACGACGTGACGCTGATCACCCGCGACAACTTCAAGCAGGAACTGGAAAAGATCGGCCTGTGGAACTGATGGCCATTGATTTCAGCGGCGGCCTTGGCGACGGGGCGGCCTGTCCGGTTTGAAGAGGTGGGTTATGCACGCGCAAACACATACACAACAATACATCGGCAGCTTGCGCTTCAACGGGATCGGCAAGACCTTTCCCGGGGTGAAGGCGCTGGACAACATCAGCTTCGTCGCCCATCCGGGGCAGGTTCACGCCTTGATGGGCGAGAACGGCGCCGGCAAGTCGACGCTGCTGAAAATCCTCGGCGGGGCCTACACGCCTTGCAGTGGCGCCTTGCAGATCGGCGAGCGGACGATGGACTTCAAGTCCACCGCCGACAGCATCGGCAGTGGCGTCGCGGTGATCCATCAGGAACTGCATCTGGTGCCGGAAATGACCGTGGCCGAGAACCTGTTTCTCGGGCATCTGCCAGCCAGTTTCGGCCTGATCAATCGCAGCACCTTGCGTCAGCAGGCACTGACCTGTCTCAAGGGCCTGGCCGATGAAATCGACCCGCAGGAGAAAGTCGGGCGCCTGTCCCTCGGCCAGCGGCAACTGGTGGAAATCGCCAAGGCGTTGTCCCGTGGCGCCCACGTGATTGCCTTCGACGAACCCACCAGCAGCCTTTCGGCACGGGAGATCGACCGCTTGATGGCGATCATCGGCCGGCTGCGGGACGAGGGCAAAGTGGTGCTCTATGTCTCCCACCGCATGGAAGAAGTGTTCCGCATCTGCAACGCGGTGACGGTGTTCAAGGACGGGCGTTACGTACGCACGTTCGACGACATGAGCCAGTTGACCCACGATCAATTGGTCACCTGCATGGTCGGGCGCGACATCCAGGACATCTACGATTACCGCCCGCGCCAGCGCGGCGCGGTGGCACTCAAGGTCAATGGTCTGCTCGGGCCGGGGTTGCGTGAACCGGTGAGTTTCGAGGTGCACAAAGGCGAAATCCTCGGGTTGTTCGGGCTGGTCGGTGCCGGTCGCACCGAGCTGTTGCGCCTGCTCAGCGGCCTGGCGCGCAACAGCGCCGGACAGCTGAAACTTCGTGGCCATGAACTGACGCTTCGTTCACCCCGGGACGCGATTGCCGCCGGGATCCTGTTGTGCCCCGAGGACCGCAAGAAGGAAGGCATCCTGCCGCTGGCCAGCGTCGCCGAGAACATCAACATCAGCGCTCGCGGCGCCCACTCCACCTTCGGTTGCCTGTTGCGCGGCCTGTGGGAGAAGGACAACGCCGAGCAACAGATCAAGGCGCTGAAAGTGAAGACGCCCAACGCGGCGCAGAAAATCATGTACCTGTCCGGTGGCAATCAGCAGAAGGCCATTCTCGGCCGCTGGCTGTCGATGCCGATGAAAGTGCTGCTGCTCGACGAACCCACCCGCGGCATCGACATCGGTGCCAAGGCCGAGATCTACCAGATCATCCATAACCTGGCCGCCGAGGGGATCGCGGTGATTGTGGTGTCCAGCGACTTGATGGAAGTCATGGGCATTTCCGACCGCATCCTGGTGCTGTGCGAAGGCGCCCTGCGTGGCGAATTGAGCCGCGAACAGGCCAACGAATCCAACCTGCTGCAACTGGCTTTGCCGCGCCAACGCGCCGACGGCGTGGCGAACTGAGAGGTGACTATGATGACAACCCAAAACAACACCCTGCCAACCACGCGCAAACCGCTGGACATGCGGCGCTTCCTCGACGACTGGGTGATGCTGCTGGCGGCGGTCGGCATCTTTGTCGCCTGTACCTTGCTGATCGACAACTTCCTTTCACCGCTGAACATGCGTGGCCTGGGCCTGGCGATTTCCACCACCGGGATCGCTGCGTGCACCATGTTGTATTGCCTGGCGTCCGGGCATTTCGACTTGTCGGTGGGCTCGGTGATTGCCTGCGCCGGGGTGGTCGCGGCGGTGGTGATGCGCGACACCAACAGCGTGTTTCTCGGTGTCTGTGCGGCGCTGGTGATGGGCCTGATCGTCGGGCTGATCAACGGGATAGTGATCGCCAAACTGCGGGTCAACGCGCTGATCACCACGCTGGCGACCATGCAGATCGTGCGCGGGCTGGCCTACATCTTCGCTAACGGCAAAGCGGTGGGGGTGTCCCAGGAATCATTCTTTGTGTTCGGTAACGGCCAGATATTTGGCGTGCCGGTACCGATCCTGATCACCATCGTCTGCTTCCTGTTCTTTGGCTGGCTGCTGAACTACACCACCTACGGGCGCAACACCATGGCCATTGGCGGCAACCAGGAAGCGGCGTTGCTGGCCGGTGTGAATGTCGATCGTACCAAGATCATCATCTTCGCCGTGCACGGCGTGATCGGTGCGCTGGCGGGGGTGATCCTGGCTTCGCGAATGACCTCCGGCCAGCCAATGATCGGCCAGGGTTTCGAACTGACGGTGATCTCGGCCTGCGTGCTGGGCGGGGTGTCGTTGAGTGGCGGGATCGGCATGATCCGGCACGTGATCGCCGGGGTGTTGATTCTGGCGATCATCGAGAATGCGATGAACCTGAAGAACATCGATACGTTTTATCAGTATGTGATTCGCGGTTCGATCTTGCTGCTGGCGGTGGTTATTGACCGCCTCAAGCAACGCTGACACTCATTTTTCTGTGGGAGCGGGCTTGCCCACGAAGGTCTGACTGAAATGTAAATGTTGGATATGAAGACGCCTTCGCGGGCAAGCCCGCTCCCACAGGGTTCTGCCTTCACACATTGAGTGGTGGTGTGGCATAGATCCTGTGGGAGCGGGCTTGCTCGCGAAGGGGCCATTAGCTTCAGTACATTTCTCCTGGCTTCACTATTGGCTCAAATTGCTTTCCTCGTCCTCGGTGGTGCTTGAACCGAGGCCACCACTGGCGGGTGTTTTTTTGTCCGGCAGGTTCGTCCCGCCCTGACGTCCCGCGTCAATGCCTTTAATCCGAGGGTCGGTGCCGGTGGCGGGCGGCAGGTTATGGTCGATTGTCGTGCCATCGGTGTTCATGCCGGGGGCACTCTGGATGGCGGGGGCCCTGGGTTTTTCCACCGGATTGGTCGGGCCGGTGCTCGAGCCGATGGTCCCGGCGAAGGAGGCTGCGGACAAAAGCCCAGTGAGAACGAGGGCAGTCAACCTGGACAGGGTCATGGTGGTGTCTCCAACGGGTAGAGTCCTTACCTGATTAGTCCGCCCTCGATCCGGATGGGTGCAGTGTTGGCGACGAATGGCTCAGACCTGCTCCAGTGCCCTGATCGCCGCGCTCATGAAACCGAGGAAGAACAGCGAATAGTCGAGTGAGTGCGCCGCTGCGTAACTGGTCACGCAGTGCCCGAATGTCAGGTCCGAGGTTATCGATTCCAGGGTTGGTTATGGCCGGAGTAATGAGTGCATTTGTGGTCAGTGAGCAAGCTCACTCGCCACGCGTCACGCGCCGACTTAGTATGGCGTTTTCCACTTTTGACAAGGCACGTCCATGACGATCGAAATCCGCCCGGCGACCCCCAGTGACGCACCGCAAATCCTCGCGTTCATCACTGAACTGGCCGACTACGAACGTGCCCGCCATGAAGTCATCGCCAGCGTTGCCGATATCGAGCGCAGCCTGTTCAGCGAAGGCGCCACCGCCCATGGCCTGATCTGCCTGCGCGACGGCGCACCCATCGGTTTCGCGGTGTTCTTCTTCAGCTATTCCACCTGGCTTGGCAGCAACTGCCTGTACCTCGAAGACCTCTACATCACCCCGGAACAGCGCGGCGGCGGTGCGGGCAAGACCCTGCTGCGGCATCTGGCGAAAATCGCCTGCGCCAATGACTGCGGGCGTTTCGAGTGGAGCGTGCTGGAGTGGAATACGCCGGCCATCGATTTCTACAAATCCCTGGGCGCGCAGCCGCAGGAGGAGTGGGTGCGCTATCGGATGGATGGGGCGGTGTTGCGGGATTTCGCAGCGGGTAACTGATCGCTTTTAAAAGATCGCAGCCTTCGGGCTGCGTTTTTTTGTCTTATCTCATAATATGGGATTGATATTTATATATTGAGATTTGTCCCGTCTCAGGTTTATAGTCCCGCTCACTCACTGCCAAAAACCAAAACAGGTGAAGCGATGCAGGCGCAATTGATCGCGCTCGACTGGGGGACAACCTCATTACGTGCTTACAAACTGGCTGAAGGCGGGCAAGTGCTCGAACAGCGTTCGCTGTCTTCGGGGATCATGCAGCTGCCGAAAGCGCCGCGAATCATTGGCGGTCGGGAATGCGCCGATGGTTTCGAACTGGCCTTCGATGAGGCTTGCGGCGACTGGCTCGATGCCCGGCCGCATTTACCGGTGATTGCCTGCGGCATGGTCGGCAGCGCCCAGGGCTGGTGCGAAGCGGCTTACCGCGACACGCCGGCGAACGTCGCCACGCTCGGTACTTCCTTGCAAACCGTGCGCAGCCTGCGCGGCGTTGATGTGCATATCGTGCCCGGCGTCATCGAGCGTTCGCCTTTGCCGAACGTGATGCGCGGCGAAGAAACCCAGGTGCTCGGCGTGCTGCAAAACCTGGCGAGCGAGGCGGGCGCTGATCTGCTGATCGGCCTGCCGGGCAGCCATTCGAAATGGGTGGAAGTGGCCGACGGCTGCATCATGCACTTCGACACTTTCATGACCGGCGAAGTCTTTGCCGTGCTCAGTCAACACAGCATTCTCGGACGCACCCAACAATGTGGCGGGTCTTTCGATGGCGATGCGTTTGATCGCGGCGTGCGGGTCGCGTTGTCGGCGGACGGTGAAATCGGTCCGCTGTCGACCATGTTCAGTGCCCGCAGTCTAGGGCTGACCGGTGAACTGAGCGCTGCGGCGCAAGCGGACTATCTGTCCGGCCTGCTGATCGGCCACGAGTTGGTGGCCTTGGCCTGCGTTCAACGGCGTCGGCGCAACAGCGTGCATCTGCCGTCGATCATCCTCATCGGCAACACCCAACTCTGTGCCCGCTACAGCCGTGCGCTCGACGCCTGCGGTTTTGTCCGGGTGACCCTGGCCGAACAGGCCACCGAACGCGGATTGTGGCAACTGGCACTGGCTGCCGGCCTGCTCACGTGCACCGCATCCCGTTAAACCTGACTGGAGTCCTGACATGCTCAAACAAGCCCTGGCGCAAAACGGCCTGATCGCGATCCTGCGTGGCCTGCGCCCGCAGGAAGCGGCAGCCATCGGCGAAGTGCTGTACGCCGCCGGATTTCGTGTCATCGAAGTGCCGCTCAATTCCCCCGAGCCGTACGAAAGTATCCGCATCCTGCGCAGTACCTTGCCCGCCGATTGCCTGATCGGTGCCGGCACGGTGTTGACCCCGGAGCAGGTCGAGCAAGTGAAAGCCGTGGGCGGCCAGGTGATCGTCATGCCCCATAGCGATCCGAAGGTGCTGCGCGCGGCGAAAGCGGCGGGGCTGTATCTGTCACCGGGAGTCGCCACGCCGACCGAAGCCTTCGCGGCGCTGGCCGAAGGCGCGGATGTGCTGAAGATGTTCCCGGCCGAGCAGATGGGCCCGGCGGTCGTCAAAGCCTGGCTCGCGGTGCTGCCCGCCGGAACCATTCTTGTGCCGGTCGGCGGGATCACGCCGGACAACATGCAGTCGTTCATCGACGCCGGCGTCAAAGGTTTCGGCCTCGGTTCCGGCCTGTTCAAACCGGGCATGACGCCAGCGCAAGTGGCGGCCAATGCCCAGGCCTACGTCGCTGCCTGGAAAGCCCTTCGCTAAGACTTCATTGAGCGCCGAGCGCGCTGCATCCAATAAGAGAGACAAGCAGATGAAAATCACCAAACTGACCACCTTCATCGTTCCGCCGCGCTGGTGCTTCCTCAAGGTCGAAACCGACGAGGGCGTCACCGGTTGGGGCGAGCCCGTGGTCGAAGGCCGCGCCCACACCGTTGCCGCTGCCGTTGAAGAATTGTCCGATTACCTGATTGGCAAAGACCCGCGCAACATCGAAGACATCTGGACCGTGCTCTATCGCGGCGGCTTCTACCGTGGCGGCGCGATCCACATGAGCGCCCTGGCCGGTATCGACCAGGCCTTGTGGGACATCAAGGGCAAGGCGCTGGGCGTGTCGGTCAGCGATCTGTTGGGTGGTCAGGTGCGGGACAAGATTCGTGTGTATTCGTGGATCGGCGGCGACCGTCCGGCGGATACCGCGCGGGCGGCGAAAGAAGCGGTCGAGCGTGGTTTCACCGCGGTGAAAATGAACGGCACCGAAGAACTGCAATTTCTCGATACCTTCGACAAGGTCGACCAGGCCCTGGCCAACGTCGCTGCCGTGCGCGATGCCGTCGGCCCGAACGTTGGCATCGGTGTGGACTTCCATGGCCGGGTGCACAAGCCCATGGCCAAGGTGCTGATGAAGGAGCTTGATCCGTACAAGTTGATGTTCATCGAAGAGCCGGTGCTGAGCGAAAACTACGAAGCGCTCAAAGAGCTGGCGCCGCTGACCAGCACGCCGATCGCCCTGGGTGAGCGCTTGTTCTCGCGTTGGGATTTCAAGCGCGTGCTCAGCGAAGGCTACGTCGACATCATCCAGCCGGATGCCTCCCACGCCGGCGGTATCACTGAAACCCGCAAGATCGCCAACATGGCCGAAGCCTACGACGTGGCGCTGGCGTTGCATTGCCCGCTGGGCCCGATTGCCCTGGCGGCGTGCCTGCAACTGGACGCGGCTTGCTACAACGCGTTCATCCAGGAACAGAGCCTGGGCATCCATTACAACGAGAGCAACGACCTGCTCGACTACGTCAAAGACCCAAGGGTGTTCGACTACGACAAAGGCTTCGTGAAGATCCCGAACGGCCCGGGCCTGGGCATCGAGATCAACGAGGAATACGTGATCGAACGCGCCGCCATCGGCCACCGCTGGCGCAACCCGATCTGGCGCCATGCCGATGGCAGTTTTGCCGAGTGGTGATCCCGTTCTGATTCACCAATAACCCTGTGGGAGCTGGCTTGCCAGCGATGACGGCAGCACATTCAACATTGATGTGACAGATCCACCGCTATCGCTGGCAAGCCAGCTCCCACAGGGTTCGGTGCAAGGCCATAGGCCGACCTCAATAACCATAAGAAGAGGCACCCCCCCATGCAACCGCAAACCCTCACCGGGCAGGCGTCGTTGGTGACGCCCAGCCGCAAGCGTTTTTTCATCATGGTGCTGTTGTTCATCACCGTGGTGATCAATTACCTGGACCGCAGCAACCTGTCGATTGCCGCCCCGGCATTGACCAGTGACCTGGGCATCGACCCGATTCATGTCGGCCTGATCTTCTCTGCCTTCGGCTGGACCTACGCTGCCATGCAGATCCCCGGCGGCTGGCTGGTGGATCGCGTACCGCCACGGATTCTGTACAGCGTCGCCTTGCTGCTGTGGTCGGTGGCCACGGTGATGCTCGGCTTCGCCGCCAGCTTCATCGCGCTGTTCGTCCTTCGCATGGCAGTCGGTGCCCTGGAAGCGCCGGCGTATCCGATCAACAGCCGCGTGGTCACCACCTGGTTCCCCGAGCGCGAGCGCGCCACGGCCATCGGTTTCTACACCTCCGGGCAGTTCGTCGGCCTGGCCTTCCTGACGCCGGTGCTGGCCTGGCTGCAGCATGAGTTCGGCTGGCACATGGTGTTCGTCACCACCGGCGCGGTAGGCATTGTGTGGGCGGTGATCTGGTACGCGGTGTATCGCGAGCCTCGGGATTTCAAAGGCGCCAATGACGCAGAGATTGATCTGATCCGCGAGGGTGGTGGGCTGGTGGATATCCAGGCCGAACAGGCCAAGGTCAAAGCCAAATTCAGCTGGACCGACCTGGGCATCGTCCTGACCAAACGCAAGCTCTGGGGCATCTACCTCGGGCAGTTCTGCCTCAATTCGACCCTGTGGTTCTTCCTCACCTGGTTCCCGACCTACCTGGTGAAATACCGTGGCATGGACTTCATCAAGTCCGGCCTGTTGGCATCGCTGCCGTTTCTCGCGGCCTTTGTCGGCGTACTGTGTTCCGGTTTTTTCTCGGACTTTTTGATCCGTCGCGGTTACACGGTAGGTTTCGCCCGCAAGTTGCCGATCATCAGCGGCTTGCTGATTTCAACCTCGATCATCGGCGCCAACTTTGTCGAGTCGACGCCGCTGGTCATTGCCTTCCTCGCGCTGGCATTCTTCGGCAATGGCCTGGCTTCGATCACCTGGTCGCTGGTGTCGACCCTGGCTCCGGCACGCTTGCTCGGGCTGACCGGCGGGGTGTTCAACTTCATCGGCAACCTGTCGGCGATTGCCACGCCTATCGTGATCGGCTTTCTCGCGACGGGTGATTCTTTTGCCCCGGCAATCACCTACATCTCGGTGCTGGCATTGATTGGCGCACTGTCCTACATCTTGCTGGTGGGCAAGGTCGAGCGTATCAAGTTGTAGTCGTGGCACGCGGGCGACCATAATGCCGCCCGTTCACTCGCTCAACGGTAAAGGCTGGATATGCAGGAAGACGCCCCAAAAGTCGCCAAGGACGCCGCACCGACCGGCACTCAGACACTGCTTCGCGGTCTGGGTGTGGTTCATGCCGTGGCCAGCGGCGCCCGCGATCTCAAGGAAATCGCCCGGCTGATCGGCACCACGCGCAGCACCACCCATCGCCTGGCCAGTTGCCTGGTGGACGAGCGTTATCTGCGGGTGGTGCCGCAAGTCGGTTATCTACTGGGGCCGAAACTGATCGAACTGGGCTTTCAGGCCCGTGAAGAGTTGCCGTTGGTGACCCTGGCCGGGCCGTATCTGGATGAGTTGTCGGCGTTGACCGGCGACACCATTCACTTGGCGATTCGTGAAGGCGACGAAGTGCTGTACCTGCACAAGAATCCGGGGCGCAATGGCCCGGAAATGCGTTCGCGGGTCGGCCATCGCATGCCGTTGGCGCGCACCGGGATCGGCAAGGCGCTGATGCTCGATGATTCGCCGCAAGAGTGGCAGCGCCTGTACGAAGTCAGCCTGCCGGTGGGTGGGAAAAACCAGTTCTGGCCGCAGCACCCGGAGCAATCCTGGGAGCAGTTCGAGCAGCGCATGGTCGAGTACGTGGCCGGCGGTTATGCCTTCGACCTTGAAGACAACGAACCGTCGATCCGCTGCGTGGCCGCGCCGATCCGCGATGCCAGCAAACGCATCGTCGCCGGCATCAGCATCGCCAGCACCGTGCCGTACATGCCGCTGGAAAAAATGGCCGAGCTGATTCCCCTGATCAAAGGGGTCACGGCCCGGCTGTCGGCGGAGCTGGGTCTCAAGGTTTAAACGCAGAACACTGTGGGAGCGGGCTTGCCCGCGATAGCGGTGGATCAGTCAACGTCAATGTTGAATGATGAACCGTCATCGCTGGCAAGCCAGCTCCCACAGGGAGTGGTGTTATGCCCTGGATCGCAGGCAACAAAAAGGCCCCCGTTTCGGGAGCCTTGATGTTCAGCGGTTCGGCTTACATGTTCGGGTAAGTCGGGCCGCCTGAGCCTTCCGGTGTCACCCAGGTGATGTTCTGTGCAGGGTCCTTGATGTCGCAGGTCTTGCAGTGAACACAGTTCTGGGCGTTGATCTGGAAGCGCTTCTCGCCGTCTTCCTTGGTGATCACTTCATACACGCCAGCCGGGCAGTAACGTTGTGCCGGCTCATCGTACAGCGGCAGGTTCTTGCTGATCGGGATGCTCGGATCGGCCAGCTTCAGGTGGCATGGTTGTTCTTCTTCGTGGTTGGTACCGGAGATGAACACCGAGCTCAATTTGTCGAAGCTGATCTTGCCGTCCGGTTTCGGGTAGTCGATCTTCTTGCAGTCCGCCGCGAGCTTGAGGCAGGCGTAATCCGGCTTGGTGTCGTGCAGGGTGAACGGCAGTTTGCCGCCGAAGATGTTCTGGTCCAGCCAGTTGAAACCGCCGCCGACGATGGCGCCGAACTTGTGGATCGCCGGGCCGAAGTTGCGGCTGGCGAACAGTTCTTCGTAGAGCCAGCTGTTCTTGAACGCGTCGACGTAGGTGGTCAGCTCTTCGCTGCTGTCCTTCTCGGCGAACAGGGCTTCAGCCACGGATTCAGCGGCGAGCATGCCGGACTTCATCGCGGTGTGGCTGCCTTTGATCTTGGCGAAGTTCAGGGTGCCGAGGTCGCAACCGATCAGCGCGCCGCCCTTGAACACCATTTTCGGCAGCGAGTTCAGGCCGCCCTTGCAGATGGCGCGGGCGCCGTAGCTGATGCGCTTGCCGCCTTCCAGGTACTGAGCAAGCACCGGGTGATGCTTGAGGCGCTGGAACTCGTCGAACGGCGACAGGTAGGTATTGCTGTAGGACAGGTCGACGATCAGGCCAACCACGACCTGGTTGTTTTCCAGGTGATACAGGAAGGAGCCACCGGTGTTTTCGGTGCCCATGATGTCCATCGGCCAACCGGCGGTGTGCACCACCAGGCCCGGCTGGTGCTTGGCCGGATCGACTTCCCAGATTTCTTTCAGGCCGATGCCGTAGTGCTGGGCATCAGCGTCGGTGTCCAGGTTGAAACGCTTGATCAGCTGCTTGCCGATGTGGCCACGGCAACCTTCGGCGAACAGCGTGTACTTGCCGCGCAGCTCCATGCCCGGAGTGTACAGGCCTTCCTTCGGGTTACCTTCGCGGTCGACGCCCAGATCGCCGGTGATGATCCCGCGAACCACGCCGTTCTCGTCGATCAGCGCTTCCTGAGCGGCGAAGCCCGGGTAGATTTCCACACCCAGGTTCTCGGCCTGCTGGGCCAGCCAGCGGCACAGGTTGCCCAGGGAGATGATGTAGTTGCCTTCGTTGTGCATGGTCTTGGGCACAAAGAAGTCAGGGATTTTCTGCGCGCTTTCAGCGTTCTTCAGCACGAAGATGTCGTCGCGGGTGACGGGGGTGTTCAGCGGCGCGCCGAGTTCTTTCCAGTCCGGGAACAGTTCGTTCAGGGCCCGTGGTTCGAACACGGCACCGGACAGAATGTGAGCACCGACTTCGGAGCCTTTTTCGACCACGCAGACGCTGATTTCCTTACCGGCTTGCGCAGCCTTCTGCTTCAAGCGGCAGGCGGCGGAAAGACCAGCGGGGCCGGCACCGACGATGACAACGTCGAATTCCATGTATTCGCGTTCCACAGGTTATCTCCTACTCAAGGCTCAACAGTTTTTTTTCTAATTTGGAAGTCGGGTGTCGCATCCATGAATCCCGGCGCAACGCCGGAAGAGGACAATCGATTGACCACCTTTCTCTTTTGGTGGCGCATTATATCTACACCACTCTCAGCGTCCAATACAAACGTTTGTTTGAATTGGCTCAAAGCCAGAGAAATCAAAGTCACGCGCCTTATGAACGGCCATTTTGGCGTATTGACCGGAATAGGCGTTCCGGTCAAGATACGGGCGGTTTTGCGCTCGCCGTAGGCTGACTGTTGGTTTCAAGAGCACCTCTAAAGACAGGGCGATGGCAGTAGAGAGTGATGCGCTGCGCGGGTTTGATACGCAGTCTACACGCCGCGATGTTGAATGACTCGTCAGTCACCACTGACGAACGGTCATCCAGATCATGAGCGATGGTCACTTGACACCTTAGCCGGCGTTTTTGGAGGTGCCCTTGCGCCCGATGAGCATCAACCGCCAGGTTCGCCTAGGCGACTTTCTTTTCACCGGAGAGTAACGAGGAATCCATGAAGGTTCTTGTAGCTGTCAAACGCGTTGTGGATTACAACGTCAAGGTTCGCGTCAAGGCGGACAATTCCGGCGTCGATCTTGCCAACGTCAAGATGTCGATGAACCCGTTCTGCGAAATCGCCGTGGAAGAAGCCGTACGCCTGAAAGAGAAGGGTGTTGCGACTGAAATCGTCGTCGTCTCCGTAGGCCCGTCCACCGCTCAAGAGCAACTGCGCACCGCGCTGG
>NZ_AKJG01000021.1 GCF_000282455.1 Pseudomonas sp. GM74 | reverse complement strand
GGCGGGCCGCCGGTGAACAGTGGCGAGCGCTGGCGTCTGGCAGTCAAGTTGAAGCGCCCGGTCGGGCTCCTCAATCCGCAGGCCTTCGACTACCAGGCCTGGTTGCTGGCACAACGCATAGGTGCGACCGGGACAATCAAACAGGGTGAACGCCTTGCGCCAGCTCGATGGGCCTGGCGCGATGCCATCCGTCAGCGTTTGCTGGCGGTGGATGCCCAAGGGCGAAACGGCGCGCTGACGGCATTGGTACTCGGGGACGGCGCCGGGCTGAGTCGCGAAGACTGGCAGGTATTGCAGGACACTGGCACGGTGCATCTGTTGGTGATTTCCGGGCAACACATCGGGTTGCTGGCGGGCGTCGTGTATCTGCTGATCGCCGGCCTGGCCCGCTTTGGGTTATGGCCGAAGCGTCTGCCATGGTTGCCTTGGGCGTGTGGCCTGGCATTCGCCGCGGCGCTCGGTTACGGGGTGCTGGCCGGTTTCGAGGTGCCGGTACGGCGGGCCTGCCTGATGATTGCCATGGTGTTGTTGTGGCGCCTGCGGTTCCGTCATCTCGGTGCATGGTGGCCACTGTTGTTGGCACTCGACGGCATTTTGCTGCTGGCGCCGCTGGCGAGTCTTCAGCCTGGTTTCTGGCTGTCTTTCGCGGCCGTGGCCGTCTTGATATTGACCTTCGGCGGACGTTTGGGGCCGTGGCGTTGGTGGCAGACCTGGACTCGGGCCCAGTGGCTGATTGCAATCGGTCTGTGTCCGCTGTTACTGGCTTTGGGGTTGCCAATCAGTCTCAGCGGGCCGCTGGCCAATTTGTTCGCGGTGCCCTGGATCAGTCTGGTGGTCCTGCCACCGGCGTTGCTCGGGACACTGTTGCTACCGGTTCCTTATGTGGGTGAGAAATTGCTTTGGCTGGCTGGCGGCCTGATCGACGGGTGGTTCAGGGCGTTGGGGCTCGTCTCCGGTCAGGTTCCCGCGTGGGTGCCCGCGGCAGTCCCGCTTTGGGCCTGGGTAATCGGTGCCATTGGCGCCTTTTTGCTATTGCTGCCGCGAGGCTTGCCGATGCGCCCGTTGGGATGGCCCATGCTGTTGATGCTGGTTTTTTCGCCCAGGCCGATGTTGCAGACAGGCATGGCCGAAGCCTGGCAACTGGATGTCGGTCAGGGCCTGGCGATCCTGGTGCGCACTCGGCATCACACGTTGCTGTATGACGCCGGACCGCGATTCGGTGAGCTCGACCAGGGGGAGCGGGTGGTGCTGCCGGCGTTGCGCAAACTCGGGGTGAAGGGCCTCGACCTGATGCTGATCAGCCACGCCCATGCCGATCATGCCGGCGGTGCCCGGGCGATTGCCAAGGGCTTGCCGGTCAAACAGGTGGTCAGTGGTGAGCCCTCTGACTTGCCTGCGGAGTTGCAGGCCGGGCGTTGTGAGAGCGGCCGGCAATGGACCTGGGATGAAGTCGATTTCCAGCTCTGGCACTGGCCATCAGCCGGCGACAGCAACCAGAACTCCTGTGTCTTGCTGATCGAGGCCAATGGCGAACGGTTACTGTTGAGTGGCGACATCGATGCCGCCGCCGAAAGAGCCCTGCTGGACAGTCCGCTGGCCGTGCCCACCGATTGGCTGCAGGCGCCACACCACGGCAGTCGCAGTTCGTCGTCAAACGCCCTGCTGGACGTCCTGCAACCTAAAGGGGCGCTGATCTCCCGCGGCCAGGGCAATTCGTTTGGCCATCCGCATCCTACGGTCATCGCGCGTTATCAAAAACGCGGGATGGCGATCTACGACAGCGTCGAACAGGGTGCCATTCGTCTGCAATTGGGGCGCTTCGAGCCGCCGTGGTCGATGCGCCAGGAACGGCGTTTCTGGCGCGATCCGCCGCCTTTGAACCCATGACCGAGCGTGATCAAAGCCCGACCGGATGCGACATCACGGTCTTCGGTG
The DNA here is from genome assembly GCF_000282455.1 of Pseudomonas sp. GM74. Classification (GTDB taxonomy): domain Bacteria; phylum Pseudomonadota; class Gammaproteobacteria; order Pseudomonadales; family Pseudomonadaceae; genus Aquipseudomonas. Next base: position 10,508 of record NZ_AKJG01000021.1, on the reverse strand, counting down.
CGCCCACCCCCTATGTTAGAGTGGCGCACTTTTTCGAGGGGACTGTCACTGTGTGGGAATTGGTCAAATCCGGCGGCTGGATGATGCTGCCGATCATTCTGAGCTCCATCGTGGCCATGGCCATCGTCGCCGAACGTCTCTGGACACTGCGCGCCAGCCGCGTGACCCCGGAGCACTTGCTCGGGCAGGTCTGGGTCTGGATCAAGGACAAACAGCTCAATAAGGAAAAACTCAAGGAACTGCGCGCCAACTCCCCGTTGGGCGAGATCCTGGCGGCCGGCCTGGCCAACTCAAAACATGGTCGCGAGATCATGAAGGAGTGCATCGAAGAGGCCGCAGCCCGGGTGATCCACGAGCTGGAGCGCTACATCAACGCACTGGGCACCATCGCCGCCATGGCGCCGTTGCTGGGTCTGCTGGGTACTGTGTTGGGCATGATCGATATCTTCAGTTCGTTCATGGGCACGGGCATGATGACCAACGCCGCCGTGCTGGCCGGCGGTATTTCCAAAGCCTTGATCACCACGGCTTCGGGGCTGATCGTCGGTATCCCGGCGGTGTTCTTCCACCGGTTTCTGCAACGGCGTATTGATGAACTCGTCGTGGGCATGGAGCAGGAGGCCATCAAGCTGGTTGAAGTGGTGCAGGGCGACCGTGACGTTGATCTGGCCGAGGGCAAAGCGTGAAATTCCGCCGCAAGCAACGGGAGAACGTGGACATCAACCTCGTGTCGCTGATCGACGTGGTGTTTGTGCTGCTGCTGTTTTTCGTCGTGACCACCACCTTTACCCGTGAGACCCAGCTGCGCGTCGATCTGCCGGAAGCCGTCAGCGGCACGCCGGCCGACGATCAGAGCAAGCCGCTGGACATCGCCATCAGCGCCGACGGCGTGTTCTCGGTGAACAACCAGATCCTGCCGAAAAGCGACCTGGCCTCGCTGATGGACGCGTTGCAAAAAGAAGCCAATGGCGACACCAATCGACCGTTGTCCATCAGCGCTGACGGCAAGACTGCGCATCAGTCCGTGGTGACTGCCATGGATGCGGCCGGCAAACTCGGCTTCAGTCATTTGCGCATGACCACCATCGAGGCGGCGCCCCCGGCGCCCTGATGGCCATGTCCGATCGATTGCTCGCCGCGTGGTACGCAGGTCATCCGGCCCTGAAGCTGTTACAGCCACTGGAATGGCTGTACCGGCGCGTGGTCATGAACAAGCGCAAGCGCTTTCTGGCGGGTGAGGGCGAGATCTACCAGCCGCCGGTGCCGCTGATCGTGGTCGGCAATATCACCGTGGGTGGCACCGGTAAGACGCCGCTGATTCTATGGATGATCGAGCACTGCCAGCGTAGCGGCCTGCGTGTCGGCGTGGTCAGCCGGGGTTACGGCGCCAAGCCACCGCAATTGCCATGGCGAGTCGAGGCCGATCAAGGCGCCGACGTCGCCGGTGACGAGCCGTTACTGATCGTCCAGCGCACGGGCGTGCCGCTGATGATCGACCCCGATCGCAGCAATGCCGTCAAAGCCTTGCTGGCCAGTGAGCCGCTGGACCTGATCCTGTCCGACGACGGCATGCAGCACTATCGCCTGGCCCGCGACCTGGAACTGGTGCTGATCGACGCCGCTCGCGGTCTGGGCAATCGCCGTTGCCTGCCTGCCGGGCCATTGCGTGAGCCGGCCGAGCGCCTGCAAAGCGTCGACGCGGTGCTCTACAACGGTGCCACGGCCGACCGCCAGGACGGGTTTGCCTTCCAGTTGCAACCCACCGCGCTGGTCAATCTGCGCAGCGGCGAACGACGTCCCCTCGACCACTTCCCCGGCGGCCAGGCCCTGCACGCGGTGGCCGGCATCGGCAATCCGCAACGTTTCTTCAAGACCCTCGAAACGCTACACTGGCAGCCGGTTCCACATGCGTTTGCCGACCACGCCGAATACAGCGTGCAGGCGTTGAATTTCACGCCGTCATTGCCGTTGGTGATGACGGAAAAGGACGCGGTGAAATGCCGTGCCTTTGCCGCCGCCGACTGGTGGTACCTGGCGGTCGATGCCGTGCCGTCGCCGGCCTTCGTGGCCTGGTTCGACACACAGCTGATGCGCCTGCTGCCGGCTCGTTTGTTGCCTTAACTCCGTTTTTTCAGGGAATGCTCATGGACACCAAATTGCTCGATATCCTCGCTTGCCCGGTCTGCAAAGGCCCGCTCAAGCTCAGCGCCGACAAGACCGAGCTGATCAGCAAGGGTGCAGGCCTGGCCTACCCGATTCGCGACGGCATCCCGGTGATGCTCGAATCCGAAGCGCGCACCCTGACCACCGACGAGCGCCTGGATAAATGACCACAGCCTTTACCGTCGTCATTCCATCGCGTTACGCCTCCACCCGCTTGCCGGGCAAGCCGATGCTGCTGATCGCCGGCAAGCCGATGATCCAGCACGTCTGGGAACAGGCGAGCAAAAGCAGCGCCGAGCGGGTGGTGGTGGCCACCGACGATGCGCGCATCGTCGAGGCCTGCAAAGGCTTTGGTGCCGAAGTGGTGCTGACCCGTGAAGATCACAACTCCGGCACCGATCGCCTGGCCGAAGTCGCGATGAAACTGGGCCTGGCGCCCGACGCCATCGTGGTCAACGTCCAGGGCGACGAACCGCTGATCCCGCCGAGCGTGATCGATCAGGTCGCCGCCAACCTGTCGGCCCACACCGAAGCGCGCATGGCCACCCTGGCCGAGCCGATCGAAGACGCGCAAACCCTGTTCAATCCCAACGTGGTCAAGGTCGTCAGCGACCTCAATGGCCTGGCGCTGACGTTCAGTCGCTCCACCTTGCCCTGGGCGCGGGATGCATTCGCCGTGAACCTTGAGCAGTTGCCCGAAGGCGTGCCGTACCGCCGCCATATCGGCATCTATGCCTACCGCGCCGGTTTCCTGCAGGATTTCGTCAGCTGGGGCCCATGCTGGCTGGAAAACACCGAGTGCCTGGAACAGCTGCGTGCCCTGTGGCACGGCGTGCGGATTCACGTCGCCGACGCACTGATCGCGCCGCCAGCCGGCGTCGATACCGCTGAAGACCTCGAGCGCGTTCGTCGCCTGCTGGAGGCGTGATGCGCGTTTTGTTCGTGTGCCTGGGCAACATCTGCCGTTCTCCCACGGCCGAAGGCGTGCTGCGGCACAAGCTGCGTGAAGCGGGGCTGGCCGACCAGGTCGAAGTCGCTTCCGCCGGCACCGGCGACTGGCATGTCGGCAAGGCGCCGGACAAGCGCAGTCAGGCCGCGGCGAAGCTGCGCGGTTATGACTTGTCCGCCCAGCGCGCCCGGCAAGTCAGCCGCGCCGATTTCGCCACCTATGACCTGATCCTGGCGATGGACAACAGCAACCTGCGTAACCTCAAGGCCTTGCAGCCCACCAAGGGCAAGGCCGAGCTGGACCTGTTCCTGCGTCGTTACCAGTCGGAAGTCGATGAAGTGCCGGATCCGTACTACGACGGCGAGCAAGGTTTCGAGCAGGTGCTGGGCCTGATCGAGCACGCCAGTGATTTGCTGGTGATCGAATTGAAGGGACGGTTATGAGTTTGCAGGTTCAGTCGCAGGTTTCGCTCAAGCCGTACAACAGCTTTGGCGTGGATGTCCAGGCCCGGCTGTTTGCCCAGGCCCATAGCGACGCCGATGTGCGAGAAGCCCTGGCCTACGGGCTGGAGCACAAGGTCCCGGTGCTGGTGATCGGCGGTGGCAGCAACCTGCTGCTGACGGCGGATATCGATTCACTGGTGCTGCGCATGGCCACGCGCGGGATTCGCGTGATCAGCGATGATGGCAGCAAAGTGGTGATCGAGGCCGAGGCGGGCGAGCCCTGGCATCCCTTTGTGCAGCACACACTGTCCCAGGGGCTGTCCGGCCTGGAAAACCTCAGCCTGATTCCCGGCACCGTCGGTGCGGCACCGATGCAGAACATCGGCGCTTATGGCGTCGAGATCAAGGACGTGTTCGCCGGCCTGACCGCCCTCGATCGCCAGACCGGCGAACTGCGCGACTTCACACTGCAAGAGTGCAACTTCGCTTACCGCGATAGCTTGTTCAAGCAGGAGCCGGGGCGTTGGTTGATCCTGCGTGTGCGTTTCGCCCTCGACCGCGCCGCGCATCTGCACCTGGAATACGGCCCGGTGCGCCAGCGCCTGACCGAACAAGGCATCGAGCATCCGACCGCCAGCGATGTCAGCCAGGCCATTTGCAGCATCCGCAACGAAAAGCTTCCGGACCCGGCCGTACTCGGCAATGCCGGCAGTTTCTTCAAGAACCCCTTGGTGTCGGCGCCGCTGGCTGCTCGGCTCAAGGGCGAATACCCGGACCTGGTGGCCTATGCGCAACCCGACGGGCAGATGAAGCTGGCCGCCGGTTGGCTGATCGAGCGGGCGGGCTGGAAAGGTTTTCGCGATGCCGACGCAGGTGTTCATAAGCTGCAGGCGCTGGTGCTGGTCAACTATGGCGGCGCGACGGGCCTGCAATTGCTGAACCTGGCGCAGCGCATCCAGAAAGACATTTTCGAGCGATTCCATGTCGATCTGGAAATGGAGCCGAACCGGTATTGATAAGGCAGCCGCGAGCTACAAGCTTCAAGCGGCAAGCTACAATCCTTAAATTCAGGCTCTTCGCTGTTTTGCTTCTACTTGAAGCTTGCAGCTTAAAGCTTGCAGCTAAAAGCCCTGTCTAAGCAGGGCTTTTTTGTTAATGCTCGGTTAACTCAGTCAGCTAACGATGCACAGTCTTGCTTCACCAAAGGCCCGGTGCAGACGTCTGCGTCCGCATAAGAGAGCCCATTAGCCTGAGTCGATCTGCGTGCGACCCACCGAGATCCAGCGGCAGATTGCTCGACCCCATAACTCAAGATCTATGCGGGCGTGCCCATGATTACCCTGAAACTCAATGGTCAAGACCATCAACTCGACGTCACCGAGGACATGCCGCTGCTCTGGGCGATCCGCGACGTGGCCGGATACAACGGCACCAAATTCGGCTGCGGCATGGGCCTGTGCGGTGCTTGCACCATTCATATCGAAGGGGCTCCCGCACGCAGTTGCATCACGCCCATCGGTTCAGTCGTCGGCCAGAATGTCAGCACCATCGACAACCTGCACGCCGACCCGATCGGCAAAGTCGTGCAGCAAGCCTGGCTCGACACGGCGGTAGCTCAATGCGGCTTCTGCCAGGGCGGGCAAATCATGTCGGCGACAGCGTTGCTCAAGACCAATCCGAACCCGAGCGACGAGCAGATCGAAGAAGCCATGGTCGGCAACATCTGCCGCTGCGGCACCTATAACCGTATCAAGACCGCGATCCGCCAGGCCTCCACTCACCTGAAGGAGGCAAAGGCATGAGCCGGTTACCGAATGATTTTGCCCTGAGCAACCTCAGTCGCCGTGGTTTTCTCAAGGGCGTGGGGGCGACCGGTGCGCTGGTGGTCGCCGCGAGTTGGGGCTGGCAGGCCGCATTTGCCGAAGAGAAAGAGAAGAAGTTCGGCGCCGACGGCATGCCCCACGGCTGGGTCGACGATCCGAAAGTCTATGTGAGCATTGCCGCCGATGGGACGGTGACTGTGATCTGCAACCGCTCGGAGATGGGCCAGGGCGTGCGCACCAGCTTGACCATGGTGGTGGCCGATGAACTGGAAGCCGACTGGGCGATGGTCAAGGTGCAGCAGGCTCCCGGCGATGAAGTACGCTTCGGCAACCAGGACACCGACGGCTCGCGCAGCATGCGTCACTGGTACGAGCCGATGCGTCGCTGCGGTGCCGCCGCGCGGACCATGCTCGAACAGGCTGCCGCCGCACAATGGAAAGTGCCGGTCGGCGAATGCCATGCGCTACTGCACAAGGTCGTCCATGAGCCGTCCGGCCGCGAGCTTGGATATGGCGCCCTGGCCTCCGCCGCAAGCGCCTTGCCGGTTCCGGCCCGCGACAGCCTGAAGCTCAAGCAACCTGCTGAGTTCCGTTACATCGGCAAGGAAGGCACCAAGGCCATCGACGGTGAAGACATCGTCAACGGTCGTGCGGTGTACGGCGCCGACGTGCATTTCGACGGCATGCTGTACGCGACCATTGCGCGGCCCACGGTGTATGGCGGCAAGGTCAAAAGCTTCGATGGCAGCGCGGCGATGAAGGTCCCCGGCGTGGTCAAGGTACTGCAGATCGAAAGCCGTCCGTTGCCTTTGGAGTTCCAGCCCCTGGGCGGCATCGCCGTGGTGGCGAACAATACCTGGGCGGCGATCAAGGGCCGCGAGGCACTGAAAATCGAATGGGACGACGGACCCAACGCCAGCTATGACTCGATTGCCTATCGCAAGGAACTCGAAGCCGCCTCGCTCAAACCCGGCAAAGTGGTGCGCAATACCGGCAACATCGACCAGGCCATGACCAGCGCCGATAGCACGCTGGAAGCCTCCTACTACTTGCCGCATCTGTCACAGTCGCCGATGGAGCCGATGGTCGCCATTGCGCGGTTCAAGGACGGTGCGTGCGAAGCCTGGGGGCCAAGCCAGGCGCCGCAGGTCACCCGTGAACGGATCGGTGAGCGCCTGGGCCTGCCGTTCGAGAAGGTCACGTTCAACGTGACCTTGCTCGGGGGCGGGTTCGGGCGCAAGTCCAAGCCAGACTTCATCATCGAGGCCGCTATCCTCGCCAAGGAGTTCCCCGGCAAAGCGGTGCGGGTGCAATGGATCCGTGAAGACGATATCCACTGTTCCTACTTCCACACCGTGTCGGTCGAATACCTCAAGGCCAGCCTGAACAAGGATGGCCTGCCGTCCGGCTGGTTGCACCGTACGGTGGCCCCGAGCATCACCGCGTTGTTTGCGCCGGGCATGAAACATGAGGCGGCGTTCGAACTGGGCATGGGGTTCACCAACATGGCGTATGCGATCCCCAACATTCGCCTGGAAAACCCCGAGGCAACGGTGCATACCCGGGTGGGCTGGTATCGTTCGGTGTCGAATATTCCCCATGGCTTCGCGATCCAGAGTTTTATCGATGAACTGGCGCACAAGGCCGGGCAGGATCCGCTGAAGTATCAGATCAGATTGCTCGGCCCGGACCGTCAGATCGATCCGCGCACCTTGAGTGAAGAGTGGAACTACGGTGAGTCCCCCGAGCGGTATCCGATCGACACCGCGCGCCTGCGCACGGTACTGGAGACCGCTGCCAAAGCTGCCGGTTGGGGGCGTGAGTTGCCCAAGGGGCGTGGCCTGGGCCTGGCGGTGCATTACAGCTTCGTGACGTATGTGGCGGCAGTGATTGAGGTTGAAGTCAAAGACGACGGCACACTGATCGTGCACAAGGCCGACATTGCCGTCGATTGCGGTCCGCAGATCAACCCCGAGCGGATTCGCGCGCAGTTCGAGGGCGCCTGCGTCATGGGCCTGGGTAATGCGGTGCTGGGGGAAATCAGCTTCAAGGACGGCAAGGTCCAGCAGGATAACTTCCACATGTACGAAGTGGCGCGCATGTCCCTGGCGCCGAAAGAAGTGGCGGTGCATCTGGTGACGCCGCCGGGCAACGTACCATTGGGCGGTGTGGGTGAGCCAGGCGTACCACCGATTGCGCCGGCACTGTGCAATGCGATCTTTGCTGCCACCGGCAAACGCATCCGCAACCTGCCGGTTCGTTATCAGCTGTCGGGCTGGCAGAAGGCTGGCGCCTGATGGACAGCGCTGATCTGAACGTCCTGCGCAGCGTGTTGCAATGGCATCGCGCCGGTCAGCGGGTGGTGTTGTACAGCGTGGTCGAAACCTGGGGCACCGCGCCCCGGGCACCCGGCGCCATGCTGGCATTGCGCGAAGACGGCATGGTGATTGGTTCGGTCTCGGGTGGGTGTGTCGAGGATGACTTGATCGCCCGGCTGCACGACGGGCGCCTCGCGCTTGACGGGCCGCCGGTGCAATTGATCACCTACGGCGTGACCCGCGAGGAAGCCGCACGTTTCGGCTTGCCCTGCGGTGGCACCTTGCGCTTGACCGAGGAGCGTATCGACGATGGGGATTGGGTCGAGCATTTGCTCGCCCGTTGCGAGGCCCATGAAATCGTCGCCCGTGAACTGAACCTGGCCACCGGCAAAGTGCTTTTGCAGCCGGCCAGTAAAGCTGACGTGCTGACGTTCGACGGACAGACCTTGCGGGCGATCTATGGCCCACGCTGGCGCTTGCTGCTGATCGGCGCGGGGCAGTTGTCGCGCTATGTGGCGGAAATGGCCCGGCTGCTGGATTTCGAGGTACTGATTTGCGATCCGCGTAGCGAGTTCGTCTACGGCTGGGAGGAGCAGCACGGACGATTCGTTTCGGGCATGCCGGATGAGGCGGTATTGAACATCCAGACCGATGAACGCACCGCCATCGTGGCGTTGACCCATGATCCGCGTCTGGACGACATGGCGCTGCTCACGGCCCTCGATTCCAGGGCTTTCTACGTCGGGGCGCTGGGATCGCGGGTCAACAGCCAGAAGCGCCGGGAAAACCTGGCCCAACTGGGTTTGTCGCAACCGGCGATTGACCGCTTGCATGGTCCGATCGGTTTGCACATTGGCAGTCATAATCCAGCGGAAATTGCCTTGTCGCTCATGGCGGAAATCGTGGCGGTCAAAAACGGCATCGAACTGAAGCAGAAGAAAGCCGCGCGGGAGAGCATATGAGCAAGTCCATTGGCGTCATCGTGTTGGCGGCGGGGCAGGGCAACCGCTTTCGTCAGGCGGCGGGCGCCGAAAAGGATAAATTGGTGGCCGATTGCACCGGACGTGACGGCGTGGTGCGGTCCGTCATCGAGCACACGCTGGTCAACTTGCCGGCGACGCTGGACAAACGCGTACTGGTGACCACTGCTGACCGCCCGCAAGTGATTCGCATGGCTCAGGCCTATGGCTGCGAGATTGTGCTGATCGAGTCGACGGGAATGGGGGACAGCATTGCCGCTGGCGTCGCGGCCTGCAAGCAACTCGATGGTTGGCTGATGGTGCTGGGGGATATGCCGTTCATCCTGCCTTCCAGTATCGGGCAAGTGGTGGCGGGTATCAGCGATGACAGTATCAGTGTACCCGTGCAGGACGGTGAGTACGGGCATCCGGTCGGGTTCGGACGGGACTTCGCGGCGGGGTTGATGGCGCTATCGGGGGATCGTGGAGCCAAACCGCTGTTTGCCCAAGGGCGGGTGGTTGAAGTGACCGTGGATGATCCCGGCGTGTTGTGGGATGTGGATGTGCCTGAGGCGTTGGAGTTCAAGTAGTTCCGCAGGTGATCCCCTGTGGGAGCGAGCAAGTCGAGTCGTCGCACCGCCGCTCCCACAAAGGGTAGTGTGATGATGAGGCATAAAAAAGCCCCGCCTGGGTTACCAGGCGGGGCTTTTTAGTGGCCGATGGAATCAGACGAGAGGTTTAGGCTCGTGCTCTTTTTCCTCGGCTTGCTCTACCGCTTCCTGAACGGAGCGAGGTGCTTCGTGGATCACCGACTCAACCGGCTCGGCAGCCACTTCAGCGGCCGGGGCAGGAGCTGCCTCAACCACTTCAGCAGCAACCGGTGCAGGCTCGGCAGCGACAACCGCTTCAGCTGGAGCGGCAGCAGCCATTTCAGCTTCCTTCTGCAGACGCTCGGCTTCACGCTTGCGACGACGCACTTCACGTGGATCGTTAGGCGCACGGCCACTTGGCGTCAGGGCGCTGACAGGAGCTTCGACTACCGGAGCAGGTGCCTCGGCAACGACCGGAGCTTCAACGACTGGCGCTGGGGCCGGTTCCGCGGCGGTAACCACCGGCTCGGAAACCATGGCTTCAGCCACTTGGGCTTCAGCGGCAGGTGCAGCGGCTTCAGCGACGGCTGGCTCGGCAACCCAGTTGAATGCGGTTTGCTCTTCGCGAACTTCACGTACGGTTTCAGTCACGGTTTCAACAACCGCTTCTTCAGCCTGGGCAGGTGCTTCTACCACTGGCGCTGGCTCGGCAGCCGCTTCAACAACAGGCTGAGCTTCCGGCGCAGGCACCACTTCGATTTCCGGCGAGGCGGTGACTTCGACCGGTGTGGTCGCTTCAACGACTGGCGCTTCAACCGGAGCTGCTTCCAGGGTCGCGGCAGTGGCGCGTTCGGCTTGCACATTGGCTTCAGCTTCGGCTGGAGCGCTGATCACGCTGCTGGCTACGGCTGCGGTGACAGCCAGGCCGGCGGCCAGATCGGAAGTGCTTGGCGCTTCAGCGTTTTCGCCGGACTCGGACTCTTCCGAACCTTCGATCACGTTGCCGTTGGCGTCACGCTGACGCTCGCGACGGTTGCTGCGACGACGCTGACCACGGGAACGGCGGCGTGGACGATCGCCTTCGGCGCCTTCCTGACCGTCTTCCGGCAGTTGCTCTTCGTTGGTGACCAGTTCTTCTTCGGTTGCGGCTGCGGCAGCTTGTTCGGCACGTGGCTGACGCTCTTCACGCGGTGGGCGTGGAGCGCGTTCTTCACGTGGCTGGCGAGCTGGACGCTCTTCAGCGGTAGCAGCCGTAGCGGCGGG
>NZ_AKJG01000020.1 GCF_000282455.1 Pseudomonas sp. GM74 | reverse complement strand
CCGCGATGAACGATGACGCGGTGCATTGGATAAACAATCATTTCAAAGGAATCCACCATGGCTGACGAGTCCTCCCCCGCCCTCAAGGAAATCTTCAACGCCGAGCGCCTCAGGCACATCGCCACCGAAATGACCGCGGTCTATCCGCCATTCGAGGCCACGCGCTTCCTGAACCTGGCCCAATCCGGCCTGGCAGACCTCAGCGTCATGCAGCGCATGGCCCGGGTCAGTGAGTGCCTGCACGCCGTACTTCCCCTGGACTACGAGGCGTCGCTGCAGGTGCTGCGCGCCCTCGCCCCGCGCCTGAACAGCAGCTTCGTCAGCATGTGCCTGCCGCACTATGTCGCCAGCTACGGCGCCCATGCGTTCGATCAGTCGATGGACGCGCTGAAGTACTTCACCGCTTTTGGCTCTTCGGAATTCGCGATCCGCCACTTTCTGCGCAGTGACCTCCAGCGCTCGCTCAAGCTGATGCATGACTGGTCCCTGGATGACAACGAGCACGTGCGGCGCCTGGCCAGCGAAGGATGCCGGCCGCGCCTGCCCTGGTCATTCCGGCTGGAGACCATCCAGGCCGATCCGACACTGGCCGCGAACATCCTCGACAACCTCAAGGCCGACACCAGCCTGTACGTGCGCAAATCCGTGGCCAACCACCTCAACGACATCACCAAGGATCACCCCGACCGGGTGCTGGATCTGATTGAAGGCTGGTCGCTGGACAACCGGCACACCGCATGGATCGCCAGACACGCGCTGCGCAGCCTGATCAAACAGGGCAACCAGCGGGCACTGGCGATCATCGGCGCGGGCGGCAAACCCGAGGTCGAGATCGTTGATGTAAAAGTCGAACCGCCGGTGATTGGCCTGGGAGAAAAGATCACCCTGTCGTTTGCCGTCAGATCCACGGTAGAAAGCAGTCAGCGCCTGGTAATCGACTACGCCATCGATTACGTCAAGGCCAACGGCAGCACCTCGGCCAAGGTGTTCAAGCTCAAGGCGCTGACGCTGCCGGGCAATGCCGTCGAAGCCGTCAGCCGTGGCCAGCAGATCAAGGAACTCACCACCCGCCGGCATTATGCGGGGCGCCATGCGGTGCATGTCATGGTCAATGGCGAGCGGCTGGCCAGTACGGCGTTCGAGATTCTTGCTTGAACCTCAAGATGGGTATTGGATGTACCGCCGCCTTCGCGGGCAAGCCCGCTCCCACAGGGATCTGCTGCGTTACACAGTTGGTGTGAACAGCACAAAAACCTGTGGGAGCGGGCTTGCCCGCGAAGGCGTCGGGTCAGCTACCCAGTAGCAACCCCTGCTCCCGCTCACACAACTCCACCACATAATCCCACAACACCCGCAACCGCACCGACTTGTGCAGCTCCCGGCGAGTGCTGATCCAGTAACTGCGCTGGATGCTTTCATCCGGCAACAGCGGCACCAGCCCCGGATCGGCACTGGCCATGTAACACGGCAACACCGCAATCCCGAGGCCCGAGCGCGCAGCCTGTTGCTGGGCGATCACGCTGGTGCTGTGAAACACCACCTGCGGGTTGCGGCAGAAGCTGTTGAGGAACATCAGTTCCTGGCTGAACAGCAAGTCGTCGACGTAGCCGATCCACGCATGACGCCCCAGGTCTTCGCGACTGCGCAACGGCGGTGAGCGATCGAGGTACTCCTGGCTGGCGTAGAGCGCCAGGCGATAGTCGGTGAGTTTGCGGGTGACCAGCATGTCGGCGGCCGGGCGTTCGAGGTGGATGCTGATTTCCGCCTCGCGGTTGAGGATGCTGACAAAACGCGGCACCGCCACCAGTTCCACCTCCAGCCCCGGATAGCGCTCGAACAAGCCGTTCATGCGACTGGCCAGGAACATGATGCCCAGCCCTTCCGTCACCCCGACACGGATTTTGCCCAGCGGCGCGGTGGACTGGGTGATTTCCTCCTGGGCCAGCAGCGCCACGTTCTCCATCGCCTCGGCGTGTTTCAGCAAAGCCTCGCCCGCCGGGGTCATCTCATAGCCCTGGGCATGCTGAACGAACAACGCCGTACCGAGGCTCTTTTCGATGGCCTCGATGTGCCGCGCCACGGTGGCGTGGGTGGTGTTCAGGCGACGGGCAGCGGTGAGCAAACGCCCGCTGCGCTGCAATTCGAGAAAAAACCGCAGGTCATTCCAGTCGAACATGAAGCGTCCTTGTTCTTTACCGTTCGGGATGCTGTTTAAAAACGCACAGCAGCTGCGCAAAAACTAACATTCTTTTGACGAAAGCTAACAACTAGGATGACAGACAACAAGAACAACAACACGAGGTCAAGGATGCAGGCTTCCCTGGATGAATACGATTACATCGTGGTCGGGGCCGGGCCGGCCGGGTGTCTGCTGGCCAATCGACTGTCGGCCAATGCGCGACATCGCGTGCTGCTGCTCGAGGCCGGCGGCCGTGACAACTATGCGTGGATTCACATCCCCGTGGGCTACCTGTTCTGCATCGGCAACCCGCGCACCGACTGGTGCTTCAAGACCGAAGCGCAAACGGGCCTGCAAGGCCGCGCCCTGAGCTATCCGCGCGGCAAGGTACTGGGTGGCTGCTCATCCATCAACGGCATGATCTACATGCGCGGCCAGGCCGGCGACTACGACCGCTGGGCCGCCGACGGCAACCCTGGCTGGAGCTGGCAAGAGGTGTTGCCGCTGTTCAAGCAAAGTGAAAACCACTTTGCCGGCGCCGCCGAATTTCACGGCGCCGCGGGTGAATGGCGGGTCGAACGCCAGCGCCTGTCATGGCCGATTCTCGATGCGTTCCGCAGCGCCGCCGAACAAAGCGGCATCGCCAGCATCGATGACTTCAACCAGGGCGACAACGAAGGTTGCGGCTATTTCCAGGTCAATCAGAAGGCCGGCATCCGCTGGAACGCGGCCAAGGCGTTTCTCAAGCCGATACGCCAACGCTCCAATCTCACTGTGCTGACCGGGGTCGAAGTCGACCGTGTACTGCTGGACAATGGCCGCGCATCGGCAGTCAGCGCCCGCTGGCAAGGCGCGGTGAAGACCTTCAAGGCGCGCAAGGAAATCGTCCTCTGTGCCGGCTCGGTCGGGTCGCCCGGCATCCTGCAACGCTCCGGCATCGGCCCGCGCCCACTGCTGGAACGGCTGGGCATTGGCGTCGCCCATGAACTGCCCGGTGTCGGCGGCAACCTGCAGGATCACCTGCAACTGCGGCTGATCTACAAGCTGGACAATGCCCGCACCCTGAACCAGATTGCCGGCAGCCTGTGGGGCAAGCTGGGCATGGGCCTGCGCTACCTGTATGACCGCAGCGGCCCGCTGTCCATGGCGCCGAGCCAGTTGGGCGCCTTTGCCCGCTCGGGGCCGGAGCAGACTTCAGCCAACCTCGAATACCACGTGCAACCGCTGTCACTGGAGCGCTTTGGCGAACCGCTGCATGCCTTCCCGGCGTTCACCGCGTCGGTCTGCGATCTGCGCCCGCAAAGCCGTGGCCGGGTGGAAATCCGTTCCGCCAATCCACAAGAAGCACCGCTGATCCAACCCAATTACCTGAGCCATCCGGAGGACTTGCGCATTGCCGCCGACGCCATTCGCCTGACCCGGCGCATTGTCGCCGCCCCGGCCCTGCGCGCGTTCAACCCGGTGGAATACCTGCCCGGCGCCAGCCTGCAAAGCGAAGAACAACTGCACGAAGCCGCCGCGCGGATCGGCACCACGATTTTCCATCCGGTGGGCACCTGCCGCATGGGCAATGACGCCGACGCCGTGGTCGATGCGCAACTCAAGGTCCATGGCATCCCCGGCCTGCGCATCGCCGATGCCTCGATCATGCCGCGCATCACCTCGGGCAACACCTGCTCGCCGACACTGATGATCGCAGAGAAGGCTGCGCAGATGATTCTCAACCCTGCTGTAAACACATCACCTGTGGGAGCGGGCTTGCCCGCGATGACGGTGTGACATTCAACATAATTGTTGGCTGACCCACCGCTTTCGTCGGAACGCCGCCCGGAGCAAGCCCGCTCCCACAAGGACCGCATTAGATTCACGGACACTGAGCATTACCCCTGAAATGGAACACGCAACACCAGTGGAACAACAAAAACAATCACTGTGAGGGATACCGGTATGTCAGAAAATGTTCAAACCCTGGAAGCCGTGCGCAGCGCGGGCACCAGCCAGGAAACCCAGAAAGTCATCTTCGCCTCGTCCCTCGGGACTGTCTTCGAGTGGTACGACTTTTTCCTCTATGGCGCCCTCGCGGCGGTGATCAGCAAGCAGTTTTTCGCCGGGGTCAACGACACCACGGCGTTTATCTTTGCGCTGATGGCCTTCGCCGCCGGCTTCATTGTCCGGCCGTTCGGCGCGCTGGTGTTCGGGCGGTTGGGGGACATGATCGGGCGCAAGTACACCTTCCTCGCCACCATCGTCCTCATGGGCCTGGCGACGTTCTGCGTCGGGCTGCTGCCGACCTACGCCAGCATCGGCATCGCCGCGCCGATCATCCTGGTGGTGCTGCGCATGCTCCAGGGCCTGGCTCTGGGCGGTGAATATGGCGGCGCCGCGACCTATGTCGCCGAGCACGCACCCATCGGCAAGCGTGGCTTCCACACCAGCTGGATTCAATCCACCGCAACCCTGGGCCTGCTGCTCTCGTTGCTGGTGGTGCTGGGCTGCCGCTACTTCACCGGTGACCAGTTCGAAGTCTGGGGCTGGCGCATTCCGTTCCTGTTTTCCATCGTGCTGCTGGGCATCTCGACCTGGATTCGCCTGAGCCTGCACGAGTCGCCGGCCTTCGTGAAAATGAAAGAAGAAGGCAAGCTGTGCAAACAGCCGATTCGCGATTCCTTCGGCAAATGGGAAAACCTCAAGGTGGTGCTGATCGCCCTGTTCAGCATCAATGCCGGGCAAGCGGTGACCTTCTACGCCGCGCAATTCTATGTGCTGTTCTTCCTCACCCAGTTCCTGAAAATGGACCCGGCGGTGGCCAACGGTCTGCTGATTGTCAGCGTGACCATCGGTGCGCCGTTCTTCATTTTCTTTGGCTGGCTGTCGGACAAGGTCGGGCGCAAACCGGTGCTGATGATCGGCCTGCTGCTGGCCACCGCGCTGTACTTCCCGATCTTCAAGACCCTGGCCCACTACGCCAACCCGGCCATCGACCAGGCCAGTCGCCAGGCACCGATCACCGTGATGGCCGACCCGGCCACCTGCACCTTCCAGTTCGACCCGGTGGGCAAGGCGAAATTCGACAGCCCGTGCGATAAGGTCAAGACCTTCCTGGTCAAGCAGGGCCTGCCTTACCAGAGCGCTGCGGCCCCGGCCGGCAGCGGCGTGCAGGTCAGCGTCGGTGACGTGAAGATCGATGGTTTCGACGAAGCCGCCCTGCGCGGCGCCGTGACCCTCGCCGGTTACCCGCAACAGGCGGACATGCAGCAGATCGACAAGCCGATGATCGTGGCGCTGATCGTCGCGCTGATCATCATCTCCGCGATGTGCTACGGCCCGCTGGCGGCGTTGATGGTCGAACTGTTCCCGACCCGCATCCGCTACACCTCGATGTCCCTGCCCTACCACATCGGCAACGGCTGGTTCGGCGGCTTCCTGCCGACGGTGTCATTTGCCCTGGTGGTATACACCGGGGACATCTTCTACGGGCTGTGGTACCCGGTGGTGATCACCGGGGTGAGCCTGATAGTGGGGATGATTTGCCTGCGTGAGACACGCAACGTGGATCTCGACAAGAACTGAGGCAATGCCTGCCGACGAGGGAGCAGGCTCCCTCGTCGCGGCGATCAGCTCCAATCAAACTTCGGCATCAAGCAACTCGAACTTCACCTGATCCGGATAGAACGCCAGATACCCGCGGATTTGCTCCACCGACACCTTGGGGTCTTCGTAGCTCCACACCGCGTTGGCGCTTTCATGCCCCGGTACCTGCAGGCTGAAATAGCTGGCATCGCCCTTGTACGGGCAATAGCTGGTGTGGTCGGTGCGGGCGAAATATTTCTCGTCGATATCCTCTCGCGGCACGTAGTACACCGGCGGGTAGTTGGCCTCCAGCAACACCAGGGCACGCGCCGAGGCGGCTACTTGAATACCGTGAAATCTCACCAGCAGACAGCCAGGCTGCTCGGCGATGGTGATGACAGGACTAGGACCGGAGCTTTTCATGGAAAACGTTCCTCATGACGGTGATGGACCTGCAAATCGATGATGTGGGAGCGTGGCTTGCCCGCGATGGGCTGCGCAGCAGCCCCAAAACCTGAAACCTCGATTTATCAGGTATAACCCAAGTTTTACCCTCGCGACTGCTTCGCAGCCGAACGGGAGCGACACACCAGGCTGTACATCCATACAGATAATGATTGCTCCATCGTCCATCAACCGCCATTCTGTGCACCTCTCGCACATTGATCGACGATGGTGGTTATGCGGCTGTACCTCTGTGAAAAACCTTCCCAGGCCAAAGACATCGCGGCAGTCCTCGGCGCCCGGCGCCGGGGCGATGGCTGCTGGCTGGGAACGGACGTCACGGTGACCTGGTGCATCGGCCACCTGCTGGAAACCGCACCGCCGGATGCCTACGACGCGCGCTACAAGCGCTGGGTGCTGGCCGACCTGCCGATCATTCCCGAAAAATGGAAGATGACCGTCAAGCCGCGCACCGCCAGCCAGTACAAGGCGGTCAAGCGCCTGCTCGGTGAAGCCTGCGAACTGATCATTGCCACGGACGCCGACCGCGAGGGCGAGATGATTGCCCGGGAACTGGTGGAACATTGCCGCTATCGCGGGCCGATCCGCCGCCTCTGGTTGTCGGCGCTGGACGATGCGTCCATCCGCAAGGCCCTCGCGGCCCTCAAACCGGGGAACGAGACCTTCAGCCTCTATCACTCGGCCCTGGGGCGTTCCCGGGCCGACTGGCTGATCGGCATGAACATGAGTCGACTGTTCACCCTGCTGGGGCGCCAGTCCGGCTATCAAGGCGTGCTGCCGGTCGGCCGGGTACAAACGCCGACCTTGCGCCTGGTGGTGGATCGCGATCGCAGCATCGCCGACTTTGTGCCCGTCCCTTACTGGGCCATCGACGTGCAACTGCAACACAACGGCACCGCATTCACCGCACAATGGCGCGCGCCGTCGCAGCTTTGCGACGATCAGGACCGCTGCCTGAACCAGGCGCTGGCGCAACAAGCGGCGGCCGCCATGCGCGGCGCGGCCAGTGCGCGGGTGATCAAGCTGCGCACCGAACGGATGCGCGAAGTGGCCCCGCTGCCGTTCGACCTGGGCACCCTGCAGGAGGTCTGCTCAAAGAAACTCGGCCTCGGCGCCCAGGAAACCCTCGACATCGCCCAGGCGCTCTACGAAACCCACAAAGTCATTACCTATCCGCGCAGTGATTGCGGCTACTTGCCCCTCAGCCAGCACAGCGAGGCACCCGCCATTCTGGCGGCGTTGCGCCAGGCAGATCCGGCGTTGAACGCCTTGCACGATCACCTTGATCCGCAACGGCGCTCACGGGCCTGGAACGATGCCAAGGTCAGCGCGCACCACGGCATCATCCCCACCGCCGCTGCGAAAAATCTCGACAAGCTGGCGGGCAAACAACGTGCGGTCTACACCCTGATCCGCGCCCGATACCTGGCGCAGTTCCTGCCCAACCACGAATACGACCGCACCCAGGCCGACTTCGACTGCGCCAGTGAAGCCCTGCGTGCTGTCGGCAAGCAGATCATCGAGCCGGGCTGGAAACGCGCCCTGCCCGAAGCGCTGGCTGCGGCCAAGGGGCGCGAAGCTCCGGCGCCGCAGACTCTGCCCAACCTGGCCGAAGGCATCGATTGCGCAGTGGCTGGCGTGCAATTCAAAGACCTCTGGACGCAACCGCCAAAGCCGTTCACCGAAGGCGACCTGATCAAAGCCATGAAGAATGTCGCCAAACTGGTGGAGGACCCGCTGCTCAAGCAAAAGCTCAAGGACACCACCGGCATCGGCACCGAAGCGACCCGTGCGTCGATCATCCAGGGCCTGCTCGACCGTGGTTACCTGGTCAAGAACGGCAAGGCCCTGGCCGCCACGCCGGCCGCGTTCAGCCTGATCGACGCCGTGCCGCGGGCCATCGCCGATCCGGGCACCACGGCGATCTGGGAGCAGGCCCTGGACATGGTGCAAAGCGGGGAAATGAGCCTGGAAGAGTTCGTCACCAAACAGGCGGCGTGGATGAGCAAACAGGTCAGTCGCTGTGCCGGGCTGAGCCTGACCATCAGCGGCCCACCGCCCGGCGGCTCCGCCGCAGCCCCATGGAAGAAAAAACGTAAAGGCGCCCCGCGCAAAGCAGCGAGCGGCACCAAGCGCAGGGCAAAGCCGGCAGGCAACACGTAAACCCTGTGGCGAGGGAGCTTGCTCCCTCGCCACGGATCGTTCGTCGCCAGCCATAATGATCCGTGTCCCTTGGCCTGCCAGGAGCCACTTCAAATGACTTCAATAGAACTGCACGCCGCCCAACGCGATGAACTGCAAACCATCGAGAACCTGATGCAGTTCTACACCTACGACTTCAGTGAATGGTTGCCGCTGAAACTGGGCGAATACGGTTTGTTCAACATCCTGCCCATGCCCGACTACTGGCGAAACCCGGCCACCCGGCCCTTCCTGATCAAGGTCGACGGTGAACTGGCCGGCTTCGTGACCGTGGATAACCAGGTCCATCTACCCGGTGCCGAGAACAACATCGGCTATCTGTTTGTCAGCCGACGCTACCGTGGCCGGGGTGTCGCGCGATTTGTCGTTTCCACCCTCTTGAGCCGATTCCCCGGTCAATGGCAGATTTTCCATCTCGAGGCGAATCAGCCGGCACGCCTGTTCTGGGCCGCCGCAATGCCGGGGCTCGGCGTTGGCGCGTTCACCTTGCATCAACAGCTGGTGGACGGTCATCCCTGCACTTTTTACCGCTTTGAGTGTCCACCTTTGTCGTCCTGATCGACACGCCCTCGTCTCCCCGCGCTAATTCCCAACAGCTTTGTCCGACAATATGTAGTGACTGAAAATAATCACTACAAAACCGTTGACGCCTCCGATTTGCCCTTGCATGATGCAGACGTCTCCCCGATCGGGAGTACAGGCAACACGTTTGAGCAAGCTCGTCTGACCGCCGAGCTGTTTTTCCCGGATACACGCTGCCCACAAGGCAGATTGAAGAAGCTGACCTGGCCTGAACGTCCAGTACAAGGGCGAGAAGACTCGGCGAGCAATCCTCATGAAGCTTGTGGCCGACCCTGAAAACGTCGGCAGTAGCCTTAAGGTTTTCGCCGCTTCTCTTCGTTGTGACGCTATTGCGTAGCAGTTATTCAACACGACTACATGCAACAGACGCAGGACCCCGTCCGATAAGGCGGTCGAACGCTGACGTCCTGGTTTCGGTGCCAGGGATCAACTAACCGATGGGCTACCTGTATTAGCGAATCAACTTTGAAAGATCACCAATTGGTCAAGGGGCTTTATGATGAATCTGAACAATCAACCAACTATCGATGAACTGGCTCGTATCTTCGCTGCAAAGAAAGACAGCCACGACAACCATATTCTCTGGATCAGCAAGTGCGGCCAGGTGCATATCGACTGCCTGTCGCCGCACGCCCATGAAGCAGAGTTCGACCAGAACAACCAGAACCTGCTGGCCCGACTGAAGATGTACCGTCGCGGCCAGGGCTATGTCGGCAAGAAGGCCGCGGCCGACAAGGACTTCATCGGTAATGTTCTGCAAACCCTGAAACAGGCCTGGGCCTCGATGCAGAATCAGAACGAAGTTCGGGTGATTGACCGGTTCTACTAATTGAATGAGTCATTACTGACTTATTGAAAAACAGGGCCTGCTCCCAATAAGGAGCAGGCCTTTTTTATGCCCGTACAAAGATCAACTGTGGGAGCGGGCTTGCTCGCGAAGGCGGTGTGTCAGACAACACAATGTCAACTGATACACCGCCTTCGTCGGAACGCCGCCCGGAGCAAGCCCGCTCCCACAGGGGGAGTTGTAGTAGTCAAGAAAAATCCATTCCCAACACCAGCTCCACAAACGCCACCGACGTCGCACTGTGATAGTTGTTCTTGCGCCGCAGCAACGCAGCCCCGCGCTCTGGCGCCGCTCCCTGCATGGAAAGCTTGCGCAATGCCCGATCCTGCGTGGCGATGGGTTCCGGCAGGATGGTGGCGATGGCGCAGTGCCGGATGACTTCCAGCAGCGTGTTGACCGAGTTCACTTCAATCACCACTTTGGGCGTGATCTGCGCCTCTGCGAAAAACTCATCGATGCATGTGCGGGTGATGTAGTCCGGGGTCAGCAGCGCAAACTCAAGTTGAGCCACCTCTTCGGCGGACAACGCGTCCTGATACTCGTAAAGCGGATGATCCCGCCCGACCATCAACCCCAAGGTTTCGGTAAACGCCGGGATCGATTCGATGTCGGCGCTTCTCACCCGATCAAACGCAATCGCGACATCCAGCGAATCATCCGCCAGCCCGGCCTCGATTTCGTCCATCGACAGCTCAAAAATCTCCAGATGGATATTCGGGTAGCGCGCCACGTAGTCGCGCACCAGCGGCCCTACCAGATAGGCCATGAAGGTTGGCGTCATGGCCAGGCGCAACGTCCCGCGAGACAGATCCTTCACGTCATGCAACGCACGCTTGCCCGCTTCCAGCTCCACCAATACCCGCCGCGCGCATTCAATGTAAGCCTGGCCTGCATCGGTCGGCTTGACCGTGCGCGAGGTGCGGTCGAACAGACTCACGCCCAGAGACTCTTCCAGTTGGCGGATCTGCTGCGACAAGGTTGGCTGGGATACGTGCAGCACTTCGGCGGCGCGAGTGAAACCACCCTGGTCGGCAACCGCCAGCAGATAACGCAAATGTCGAAGCAACACGGGATTCTCCATTTATAGGCAGTGCTTATGGATTGCATTGTATATCGGTCTTGGACGCTATGGGTCGATCGACAGAAGATGACCCCACACCCAAGCAACGCCACTCCCGATAGGAGAATCACCATGCAACAGTCCCACGCCTACAACGACCCAAGCCTGGCCCTGACCACTTCTGTCCTTGATGCCAAGGCACGCAAAAACCTGTCGTGGCAGGACCTGGCCGACGGCACCGGCTTGAGCCTGGCCTACGTCACCGCTGCCCTGCTCGGTCAACATCCGCTGCCGGAAACCGCCGCCAAAGTGGTAGGCGACAAACTCGAACTGGACGCCGACGCTGTGGCCCGGCTACAGATCATCCCGCTGCGCGGCAGCCTCTCGGGTGTGCCGACCGACCCGACCATCTACCGCTTCTACGAAATGATCCAGATCTACGGCACCACCCTCAAAGCCCTGGTCCATGAGCAGTTCGGCGACGGCATCATCAGCGCGATCAACTTCAAGCTCGACATGAAGAAAATCGAAGATCCGGAAGGCGGCTCCCGCGCAGTGATCACCCTCGACGGCAAGTTCCTGCCCCTGCGTCCTTTCTAAGTTGTTACCGGCCCGCACTACCGGTGCGGGCCAAACCCTGCTCACCCATGAGGAAGCGATCATGAAAGCGCTCATCGACGGTTTCTTGAAGTTCCAGAAAGAAGCCTTTCCACAACGCACCGACCTGTTCAAACACCTGGCCACCACCCAACATCCAGGTACGCTGTTCATCACCTGTTCCGACAGCCGTGTAGTACCGGAACTGCTGACCCAACAAGAGCCCGGTGAACTGTTCGTGATCCGTAACGCCGGCAACATCGTGCCGTCCTACAGCCCCCATCCGGGTGGTGTATCGGCCACTGTCGAATACGCCGTCGCTGTGCTCGGCGTCACCGACATCGTGATCTGCGGGCATTCGGACTGCGGCGCCATGACAGCGGTGGCCAAGTGCACATGCATGGATCACCTGCCCGCCGTCAGCGGTTGGCTGCAACACGCCGAATCAGCGAAAGTGATCAACGAAGGCCGGCCACACGCCAGCGAAGCGGCCAAGGTCAGCTCGATGGTTCGGGAAAATGTCATTGCCCAACTGGCCAATATCCAGACGCACCCGAGTGTGCGACTGGCCCAGGAAAAAGGCCTGTTGAACCTGCATGGCTGGGTGTACGACATCGAGACCGGTTCGATCGATGCGCTGGATGCCGACAGCCGAAGCTTCGTGTCGCTGGTCGAGCATCCGGGCACTTGTGCCGTATCGGCCAAGGCGATCAAGGCCGCTTGATCAGAACTGCCGTTTGTTCAAAAAAGTGACCGCCCTTGCAGCGGTCACATGTTCCGCCCTCTCAGCGTTTGACGCCCAGATCGACCTGGGTCATGCGGCTACGAATGGTGAACACGCCATCACCCGAGAGAATCGCACTGCGAGCAAACAGGCGCCCGCTCTCCCAGTTCGAAAGCCCCAGTTCCGGCTTGTTCAGCGCGTACTGGCCGTCGACCCAACGGGTGATGCCATTGCCGACAAAAGGCGCGTTGACCGCGTTGTAGAAGCGCTCCTGGGCCTCGGCACTTTCACTGATCAATGACACCGTGAATTGCGGGCTGTAGCGATTGAACAAGGCAATGGCACTGTCCAGGTCGTCGACGATTTTCAGGCTGACTTCCGGGGTTTCTTCCCACTCCCATTCACGGCCCAATTGATCTTCCGCCAACGGCTCGGCCTGCGCCTCGCTCTGATAGCCTTCGGCGCGGAACACCTGGACCGTTGCCGCCAGCCAGTCTTGCGGCAGGTGCGACTCGCTGCCTTCGACAATGTGCAACTTGCAACCCTGGCCCCGCGCGGTGCCGGCCTGCTTGAGTGCGCCTAAGAACAGCGGCACCAGTTCAGCGGCGCGGTCGCGGTGAATCAGGCAAACGTTCAGGGTGTTGCAGACTTTGCGGTCCAGGGAGTTGCGCACCACGGCGGCAAAGCGCTGAGCGTCGGCATCGGCGTTGGCAATCAGCCACGCGCCACCGGTGCCGTGCAGGCTGACCGCCGTGCCGGCCTGCTGGGCGATGCTGCCCAACTGGCTGACGGCGCGACCCGAACCACGGGCCACCGCCAATGACAGGCGCCGGTCAGCGAACATCGCCCAACCGGCGGCGTGGTTGACACTTTCCACCAGCGACACGGCACCGGCCGGCAAGCCGGCGTCGCTCAGTGCAGGGTTCAGTGCATGGGCGACGATCGCCTGGGCGGTGCCCAACGCATCACTGCCGATGCGCAGCACCGCGGTATTGCCGGTGCGCAACACACCGGCCGCGTCGGCAAACACATTCGGCCGGCCTTCGAAGACAAACGCGACGATACCCAGCGGCGAGACCACTTGCTCGACCTTCCAGCCATCGTGCTCGACGCTACTGATCACCTTGCCACGACTGGCCGCCGCATCACGCCACGCGCGCAGGCCGGCGATCATGTCACGACGCATGCGCTCATCGGCCAGCAACCGGGTAGTCGAGCGACCGCGTGCCTTGGCCCGTTCGATGTCGGCCAGGTTGGCGGCTTCGATCAAGGCCCAGCATTCCGGGGTTTCCAGGCGTTGGGCAAACAGGTCGAAGAAGGCACTGATCGCCTGGTCAGACACCGCCGACAGCGCGGTGAATGCCGCCTGGGCGCGCT
The DNA here is from genome assembly GCF_000282455.1 of Pseudomonas sp. GM74. Taxonomy (GTDB): domain Bacteria; phylum Pseudomonadota; class Gammaproteobacteria; order Pseudomonadales; family Pseudomonadaceae; genus Aquipseudomonas. The sequence continues at coordinate 2,486 of NZ_AKJG01000020.1, read as the reverse complement.
CAATCGCAACGTTGGCCGCTTGCTGGTCCGCCACGGGGATCAGCAGCAACTCGCCGCTGACCTGTTCCACCAGCAGGTGATCACCGGGCTGGAAGCGTTGCGCCAGTTCGGGGCTGACGACAGTGACACGATTACCGGCGAAAGGGATGGGCGTGCCAGCGACTAGACGTTCGAGCGCAAGAGACATGAAGCGGTTTCACCATGCTGTGGGCGGTCGGAAAATGTATAGCAATTTCCCCGGAGCGTCACGCTTCACACCGGTGATCCCCCCGCTCCCACACTGGTTGTGCACTGGATGAAAAATCTCATGGTTACGTATCTCAATGTGTACAGCACCGCCCCAGACACACCCCGCACTCAAAACCCCGCCACAACGACACACCGCAGATACACCCCGTTGATGAAATACGCCTGTCGATTGGCCACGCCGATCAAAGCGCTCAACTCAAGGGGCATGCCGTTGCCCTCCCTCCCTGACCTGAAAGAGATCAACGCCCATGAGCACCTCCATTTCTTCGGCCGTCAAAGGCCTGCACCTGAACCTCGACCGTGCCGGCGACTGGGTTGCCCCCCTGGCGCTGCGAGTGTTCCTCGCCTGGGAATTCCTCGAGTCCGGCCTGGAAAAATTCAACGGCCAGAACTGGTTTACCGATATCCAGGCGCGCTTCCCGTTTCCGTTCGACCACCTTCCAGCGACGCTGAACTGGGAACTGTCGATGTGGGCCGAACTGATCTTCGCCTTGACCTTGCTGGTGGGCCTGGGCACACGTTTTTCCGCGTTGTGCCTGATGGTGGTGACCCTCGTCGCAACCGCCGCCGTTCATTGGCCCGCCGACTGGCATACCCTCAGTGAACTCGCCCAGGGCTATGCCATCAGCAACAAGGGTTACGGCAACTTCAAGCTGCCCTTGATCTACCTTGTGGCCCTCACGCCGCTGCTGCTTTCGGGTGCCGGCAAGCTCAGCATCGATGCGCTGCTGGCTCGATTCATCTGGCGGCGCTGAAACGCAATCTGCAACCCGGACAAACAAAAGGGGACTTCCATGAAGTCCCCTGTTTTTTTGCTCGATGCGGCGTACCGTTTATTCGGTAGTGGCAGACACTCCCCCACCAGCAGAGTCTTGCGCGATTGCCTGCAACGGCCCCCAATCCCGCCCATCAAATCAACCCCGGCGAAACACCTACCACTCATCGGAAACCCCTCCCGACCTGTCAGATCTGACAGTAGGCAGCCCCGCCCCGTCAGGCTTTAAATCACTCCGTCCCCCTTCCTTCGACTGGAGTCTCTTCCATGGCCTCGTCCCGTTCCCCCGACGACCACATCAACCTCCTGCGTGAGCTGGGCATTCCCGGCCGCACCAAGGACCCGATCTCCACCAATCCCGATGTCTGGGGCCTGAACATCGCGGCGGTGCGGGACAACTTCCCGCGCCATGGCCTGCAATGTCTGGCCGGACCCTGGGGGGTCATGGGGCGAGGCGACCGCCTGGTGATTTTCTGGGGTCCCGGTAATCGGGTGCTGCAAAAGACCGTGGACGAAAATGAGGTCGGCACGGAACTGCGGATGTTCGTGGAGGCACGGCACATCCTTGCCGGCAACTTCGATGTCTCCTACGACGTGACCCGTCTGGGCCAGACGGCCGAGCCTTCCGAAGTGATGAAAGTGTTCGTCAAACTCACCCGCCCCGGTGGCAAGGATGACAACGACACGCCAGGCCACTCCAAACTGATCATGTGCATTCCCGACGACATTCTCAAGGGTGGCATCGATAAGGACAACGTGGCCGCGGGCGTCGACATCAGGATTGACCCCTACCCGAACATTGCCCCGGGTGACGTGATCCGCCTGAGCTGGGGCGGGGTCTTCGTGTTCAGCCCGCCACTGACCCAGGATCAGGCCGACGGCAAAACGCCCATCGTCATTCATGTCGACGAGGCCACGATCCGCAGCGCGGGGGACTCTGACAGCACCGGGCTGGCGGTGGTTTTCGAACTCTACGACAAGGTCGACAACCGCTCCGAGGACTGGAGTGTCGCCCAGCGGGTGGTGGTCAGCATCGACACGGCGCGCCCAGTGGCACCGCTGCTCGAGGAAACGCGGAACAACGTACTGGATCTCGACAAGCTGGGCGATGCCAAGGGCACCGGGCAGGTCATTGCCGTGGACAGCAAGTTTTTCGCGGAGGGCGACACCATCTTCCTCAAGCTCAAAGGCACGCCGGTGGAAGGGACACCGATCGACCACGAACTGCCGGGCAAGGTCCTGGAGAGCGTACCGAGCGTCCTTGAAATACCGATCGACAATGCCCTCCTGCGCCGCTTTGCCAAGACCCAGATGGTACTGTCCTACCGCATCCGGAAAGCCGATGGCTCGGCCGATATTGTTTCCAAAGGGCAGTTCATCAGCGTCATCGGTCAACTCCAGCGCCTCAAGCCGCCAATCGCCGAAGACGCCGAGCAAGGGGCGCTCGATCCGGACCTGCCGC
>NZ_AKJG01000019.1 GCF_000282455.1 Pseudomonas sp. GM74 | reverse complement strand
TTTTGTTTTTGTCCGCGGGAAAGCGAAATTACATCCCCAACCGCTCCAGCGTGTGCTCCAGGGGTTCCAGCGACACACAGATAAAACCATCAAGCGGACGATTGAGTTCCTCTACCAGCAAGATGGTTGCCCCTGTCGACAGGGCACACATCAGCAGTACGGCGACAATGGTGCCGTTGCAGGGTGCAAACAGGCCGAACGAGCCGAAGATAATCCCTAGCCACGTCACCAGGATCACCAGCATCACCGGCGGGATCGATTGATTGGATTGCAGCAGGATCAGCCAGCGGGTGGCAAAAACCGTGTCCATGTCTTGTAATGCCTCAGCCTTGAGTGAGCGCTGATCATCGTTGCCCGGCGACAGTGATTCGACCTGGCGCTGCAGACTTTCAGAACGATGGATGGCTTCGGGGCTATCGAGTGTTGCAATCTGACGGCGATCGCGAGAGACGAGTACTTTCGTGACTTCGGCGTAGTTGTGCTTGAGCTCGGTGCGGATGCCTTGGGTATCGGTGCCGTAGCGGGCGAGCAAACGGTCGAACTGAACCACTTTCGCCGCCGCGCCCTCCAGTTCGGTATTGGCCGCATCGAATGTGCCTTTGGCAGAGGAAACGAGCAGGCCGAGGACCAGCGCCGACATCGTCGCGATGAGGCCGGTGGCCAGTTTCACCACGGTCACGGAGTCGTCGCTCAGGTGATGGCTCGGTAATCGCTCCCTTACGTACGAGCCCAGTAGTGCGCTGGCGGACAGGCAGCCGAAAACGATGAGGGCGATCACCACGTCATTCAAATTCAACCTCCGTTGACGCTGTCTTCCGTGGGGGGGAGATATCTACTGGTACTTGATCACGATGCCCTTGAGTTTACGTCCCTCGATGGTCGTCACGTCACGAGCCCACAGCGGCCCGCTGGCATAGGCACCCACTGCTTGAATGTGGTCATAGACGACCACCACGGCGTTGCCACCGAGTTTTGCGGATTCTACCCGCAGCTTCTGTTCGACTTCTGTAATCGGAGGGGCAGGGTCGATGCTGGCATCGATCAACACTTCACCCAGGCGCACATGCGGACGCAGAGGCTCAGAACGCAGCACGACAACCTGGTCCGGCGATGTCGGTGCCGGATGTTCTACGCCGACATAGGCGGTGGTCTGTGCATCGACAGTGGCGCAGCCATTGAGAGCCAGCAGGCTGGTGATCAGTCCACCTGCCAGTAGTAAGCAATTGAAACGGGGGGACCAGGACAGGACGTGGGCCGGCATTGTGGGGTCTCTCCTCTGGTTCGCTGCTATCCATGTGGCTAGTTGACGGTAGCAGACAGGCCGGGAGTTGCCAGAATGCCCAACCTTTTCAGGTTGGGCTTTTTTGTGCCTTGAAGACTGTCGATCGACCAAGGCCTCTCACTGATCCTTTTCGCAGTTGACCATCCACGACACACCAAAACGGTCGACGAGCATGCCGAAGCGCGCCGCCCAGAACGTGGTCTCCAGTGGCATCTGCACAGTGCCACCGCCCGCCAGTGCATTGAAGACCCGTTCGGCCTCGGCAATGCTGTCCACGTTGAGTGAAATCGAACAGGCGCTCATTTTATCCACGGGGCGATCCGGTGTGGTGTCCGACCCCATGATCGCCTGATCGCCCACGATCAGGCGGGTATGGATGATCAGGTTGTGCAGATCCTTGGGGAAATGCTCACCGGCTGGCGTTTCGCCGAAGGTCAACATGGCTTCGATCTGGCCTTGCAGGCACTGCGCGTAGAACGTGAAGGCCGCTTTGCAGTCACCGTTGAAGATAAGGTAGGGATTGATTTTCATGGTCTGCTCCAGGTGCTCGAGTACATACATCGATTTGGACGCCGGTTTTTTCGGCGAATTCCGATTGTGTCGAGCCGACAAGCAAAGCGCTAAATCTTTGTCGAAGCTTGTGTTTCTTTAGATGTTTTTTCGATAGGACGCGCGAGGCTTATCGCCTCCGGCACACGCCGTGGCGCCAGTACACGTTCGATGGCGCCGCTGACCATGCTCTCCAGCAGCTCATCACGCTCCTGCTCGTCCAGCACATGTGGCGTCAGCCAGCTGGGAGCGCTGTTGAGCAGGGCGCCAATGGCATGCCCGGCGGCCAGCAGGCCTTGCTCGCTGAAACGGGACCTCGCCCCGAGCATCCTCAGTAACGTGCGTTCATATTGCTCGCGCAATTGCCGGACCCGAGCCTGTTGCTCTTCGTTCAGGCAACCGCTGTCGCGCTCCACCAGGCGAAAATGCCAGGGCATCTCTCGATGCAGGTTCAGATGGGCGCGGATCAGGCCGTTGAGTTTGTCGCGCTTGCCCGGGGCTTTTTGCTCGATACGTCCCAGGGTGGCCAGCAGCTCCTCGTAGAACTCCTCGATCAGATCGAGCAGCAGATGCTGTTTGCTGGGGTAATGGTGATACAGCGAGCCTGGGGAGAGCCCCAGGCACGTCGCGAGCTCGCGCATGCCGACCTGGCCGAACCCCTTGCAGGCAAACAGCTCCAGGACCTTGTCCCGGTACTCGGCAAAGCGCGAGCAACGCTCAGGCATAGGCATGGAAGCCGCGCCCCGTTTTGCGTCCCAGGTAACCGGCGGCGACCATTTCCTTGAGCAACGGCGCCGGGCGATATTTACTGTCGTTGAAACCGTCATAGAAGGCTTCGAGGATCGAAAGCAGGGTATCCAGGCCAATCAGGTCTGCCAGGGCCAACGGGCCGATAGGCTGATTGCAGCCCAGGCGCATGCCGGCGTCGATGTCCTCGGCGCTGGCCAGGCCTTCCTGGAACACCAGGATCGCTTCGTTGATCATCGGCACCAGGATCCGGTTGACCACGAACCCAGGACGGTTACCCGCGGTAATCGCGGTTTTGCCGAGGGTGGTCGCCATGTCCAGTGCCAGTTGGTGGGTCGCGTCACTGGTTTGCAGGCCACGGATGACTTCGATCAGGCCCATCACCGGCACCGGGTTGAAGAAATGCAGGCCGATGAAGCGTTCAGGCTGGCTGACACTGGCGGCGAGTTGGGTGATCGACAGCGACGAGGTATTGGAGGCAATGACGCATTCGTTGCTGACCTGCGCGGCGATCTGTTGCAGCACTCGCAGTTTCAGGTCGAGGTTTTCAGTGGCCGCTTCGATGACCAGTTGCGCGTCACCCAGGACGCTGTAATCGGTGCTGGTGCGGATGTTGTCGAGGGTGGCCTGTTTCTGCTCTGGCGTCAGGGTTTGCCTGGCGATCTGCCGGTCCAGGTTTTTACCGACCGTTGCGACGGCTTTTTGCAAAGCGCTTTCGGAAATGTCGAGCAAGGTCACGTTGAAACCGGCCATGGCACAGACTTGTGCGATGCCGTTGCCCATGGTGCCCGCACCGATTACACCGATGTTTTGCAGATTCATTTTCCGTCCTTCGATCAAACCCTGCGATACCTTGGCCGCGATTGCAGCCGAAGGCGTACTATTGCCGCGAGTCTAGAGCCGGCAGGGCGGTTGTCCTATGCCAAAACTGTTCAACGGCACTGATGTTTTTTGCCATTCGAGCGATGAGAGAGAAGCGAACCAATGCGGGAAAAGGACTCGGTTGCCGCCTATTTCGTGCAGGCAATGATCCATGGGCTGAGGGATGATCCGCAGCGCGTGACGGCCGTGCTCGAACAGGCGGGCATTGATCCGGCGGTCATGCACCAACCCACGGCGCGGGTGCCGGCCAACGCGTTTGCAGCGTTGTGGCTGATTCAGATCCGCGAACTCGACGATGAATTTTTCGGGCTCGACTCCCATGGCATGCCGCCGGGCAGTTTCGCCCTGATTTGCCGCGCCCTGATTCAGGAGCCCGATCTGCATAAGGCCATGCGTCAGTGCCTGGCCAACTTCGGCTTGTTCCTGCGCGACTTTCGCGGCTCGCTGGCCGTGCGTGGCAAGCGTGCGGTCATTAGCCTGGAAACCCGTTCGACGGACAACGATGCCAGTCGGTTTGGTGAAGAAACCTTCCTGGTGTTGATGATCAGTTTGCTGTGCTGGCTGGGCGGGCGGCGCATTCCCATTGACCGCGCGGACTTCCGCCATTCGCGCCTGTCGCTGGGTGACGACCGCCTGCTCTGGGGCCCCAACCTGACCTTTGGTGCCGAGCGCACCGAAATCGAATTTGCCAGCCACTACTTGCGCCTGCCCGTGGCTCAGGACCTGGCTTCGTTGAAGGTGTTCCTGCGTACCGCGCCGCAATGGCTGGTGATCCGCTTCCGTAACCAGCATGGCCTGGCATCCCAGGTTCACCAGCGCTTGCGCGGCAGCCATTACAGTGAGTGGCCGACGTTGCAGGCCTTCGCCCTGGAGCAGCACCTGAGCCCCAGTACCTTCCGCCGTAAACTGGAGCGTGAAGGCTGTTCCTATCAGGAGATCAAGGACGAAGTACGCCGTGGCGTGGCCTTTGAGCAACTGCGTCAGAGCGAAGCGAGCATCAGCGATATCGCCGAGCAACTGGGTTTCCAGGAACCCAGCGCCTTCCATCGGGCGTTTAAGAAGTGGACCGGGGAAAGCCCTGGGCGCTATCGGGCCCGCTATCAGGGGGAGCAGGGCGCAGAGGTCGCCACCCTTCAGGAACCCTGCGAGCCCTGAGCCATCGTCGGTCCGGTAGCAGGACTTCAGGGCCACCGGGTTCGGTGATTTCGATCAGCGCCATGATCTGGGGGCGTGTCATTTCATACATCTGTATTGAGCGTCAAGGATTCGGTCGAACGACTGAGCAGCCGGCTGCCCAGTTCCAACAACAGCGCTACAACGATGGCGCCAGCGGCAATCACGAACATCAAGGCATGATGGCCGCCACTGACGTTGAACAGCGCCGAGTAAGCGAACCCCGAGAGCGCCTGGAAAGTAGCGAACGACACGGTGGCGCGGCTCCAGGCAATTTGTTGCTGATGATGCCCGGGGATCAGTTCATGCACCCGCGCCAACGCCAGCGGCACGATGCCTGGCGGGAAGGAGCCGAGGATCACCGCCAGTAAGGCCAGCGGCGCAAACGAACTGCTGATCGATAAAAGGCCAACCGCCAACGCCTGTATCACCAGCACGATGCGGATCCCCGTTTTCGCGCCCAGTTGGTCGGCCAGGAAACCGTAGCTCACCGGCCCGACAATCGCGCCCAGGCCATACATCACCCAGATCAGCGCGCCGACATGTGCCCCGGCATTGAGCCCGCGAGCGACGTAATCCACCAGGAACACCATGGCCGGCACCAGCCCGGCCGCCATGAACGCGTATTGGGCGAACAGCAGGTAAACATTCGGGTCGCTCGGCGATGGCGACGATGTATTCGACGGCGCCGCGGCGGCCGGGTGCGTAGTGGTCGGCCAGCCAAACCAACTGGCAGCGGTGAGGATCAGGGCCAGCAAGCCCAGGCCGAACCAGGTTTGCTGCAAGCCGAGGCTCAGCAGCGGCGGCACGATCGTCCCGGACCCGGCGATGCCCAGGCCGATACCCAGGAATATCGCGCCGCTGGCCAGACCTTTGCGGGCCGCCGGGACATGGGGCAATACAGTGGCCGCCACCAGCACCATGATCGCGCCACCGGCAATCCCCGACAGCAAGCGCCAGCCGAAGAACCAGCTCACCGACAACGGAAAACCACAGGCGAAGAACGCCAGGGTCACCGCCAGCATCATCAGGCGCAAGGCGGTCCTGTTCGAGGTCCGGCGTGCCAGTGGATGGCCGATCAGTGCGCCGATCAGGTAACCCACCAGATTCGCGGCGCCGAGGTACACCACGTCACTGGCGCAAAACCAGTGGGCCTGGATCAGCGAGGGAATCAGGGGCGTGTAGGCGAAGCGCGCCAGGCCGATGCTGACCAGGCTGGCGCAGAGGCCGGCGAAGATAGGCAGCCAGATCGCACCGGGCGCCGGGGTAAGGGAGGGCGATGAACTGTGCATGGGTATTGTCCTGTAAGGTCACTCAGGTCTTCAGCATATCGAGGTTTTTCGAAGCATTAATGCAGCGATTGCGCGCTATACTGATGCGTAATTGCATCATCAGGAGCGCGTTATGAATTGGGATGACGCCCGGGTATTTCTCGCAGTTTGCCGCGAATCCACGTTGCGCGGGGCGGCGCGGGTATTGGGGGTCGACCAGGCCACGGTCGGCCGGCGTATCACGGCGCTGGAAAAGTCTTTGAGTGCGACCTTGTTCCTGCGCACTTCCGAAGGTTATGCGCTCACGGCTGTCGGCGAAGCGGCACTCAAGGCCGTGGAGAAAATGGAGCATTCGGCGCTGGAGCTGGAACGCCAGATCCAGGGCCTGGACGATCGCTTGACCGGCACGGTTCGCGTCAGTACCACCGACTCACTGGCGATTGATTTCCTGATCCCGGCGATTGCCCGTCTGCATCGGCAACACCCGGATGTACGTGTGCAACTGGACGCCACCACGCAGATCCTCAGCCTGGCAAAACGCGAAGCGGATATCGCCGTACGCAACACCCGGCCGGAAAACCCTGACCTGATCGCCCGGCGTATCGCCCGCTGGCCGGTGGGGTTGTTTGCCTCGCAAGCCTATGTCGATGCCCACGGCGTACCGGAACCGGGCTCGGCGTTCGCCGGGCATGACCTGGTGGTGTATCAGCCGTACTTGCAGGGCAACAAAGACATGACGCTGGTCTCGGAACCGGTGGCGCGCGGGCGGATTGTCGCGAGCCTCAGTTCCAGCCTGCTGGTGCGTCGGTCGATTGCGGCGGGGATCGGGGTCGGAGAGATTCCGGTGTACATCGGGGAGAAGGAGGGGCTGGTCAGGTTGTGGCCGGAGCGCTCGCGGCCAATGCCCTATGACATCTGGCTGGTGACCCATGCGGACCTGCGGCATACGGCCAGGGTCCGGGCGGTGATCGATGAGATTGTCGCGGGGTTCGCCGGGACCGGCGAATAACCTGTGGGAGCGAGCTTGCTCGCGATGGCGGAGTGTCATACGACATCACTGTTGAATGACACAACGCCATCGCGAGCAAGCTCGCTCCCACAGGGATTTGTTATGGCATTTCCGGCAGTTCCTGTGGGCGCAGGTCGAAGACCAACACTTCAGCATCCACGCCGTTGCTCAAGGTCAGCGCCTGTTCATCACGAACCCGCACACCGTCGCCTTCCTGCAACAACACACCGTTGAGTTCGACACTGCCCCGGGCCACGTGCACATAGGCGTAACGGTTGGCGTCGAGCTCCAGGGTGGCGCTTTCCTTGCCGTCGATGAGGCCGGCATACACCCGTGCATCCTGACGCACCTTGAGCGAACCCTTGGCGCCGTTCGGCGAGATGATCAGTTGCAGGCGCCCGCGTTTCTTCTGGGTGCTGAAATGTTCTTGCTGATAACGCGGTTTGGCGCCGCTGACGTCTGGCACGATCCAGATCTGCAGAAAGTGCACCGCCCGGGTGCTCGAGTGGTTGAACTCACTGTGGGCCACGCCGCTGCCTGCGCTCATCAGTTGCACGTCGCCGGGGCGGATCACCGAACCGGTGCCCAGGGTGTCCTTGTGTTCCAGGGCACCTTCAAGCACATAGGAGAAAATCTCCATGTCGCGGTGTGGGTGCTGGCCAAAGCCTTTGCCGGCGGCGACGCGGTCGTCGTTGATCACCAACAGGTCGGAAAATCCCTGCTCTTTCGGGTTGCGATAGTTGGCGAAGGAAAAGGTATGGAAGGACTTCAACCAGCCGTGATTGGCCAGGCCACGATCCGAGGCTTTGCGAAGAGTCAGCATGATGAAATCTCCTGTGGGGACGTGAATTCGTCCGAGTGAGGAGAAGGTTAATGGTTACTGGTTGATGCAATAAGTAGATGAAAATTTAAATACTGTCTCTACCAGATTGACAATCTTCGGGCGCGAATCAGTTATTCTTTTCCGACGTCTGGCCTGCAGCTGGCCATAATGCACAACACCGAAACCTGTGGGAGCGAGCTTGCTCGCGATGACAATCTTTCCGTCACCGAATTCGTTGAATGTAAGACCGTTATCGCGAGCAAGCTCGCTCCCACAAGGGTTTGGTGTCCTAGTCACCCAATACTTTGATCCCGGCGAATTCCAATCCATGAAAACCGTGGCAATGGTGCTGTTTCCCGACTTTCTCCTGCTCGACATGGCCGGGCCCATGGAAGTGTTTTCCATCGCCAATCGTTATCTGAAACCCGACGATCACTATGTGCTGACGACCATCGGCACCGAGCCCGGCGCACTGCGGGCGTCCAACGGGGTGATCGTGCACGCCGACCGGCACATCGACCAGGCCTGCGAAGGTTTTGATTTGCTGTTGGTGCCCGGTGGTCCCGGTGCCTACAACGAAAGGCATCCGCCATTGCTCGCCTGGCTCAGACACAACGTCAGCCGGTCCGCCGCTTATGGCTCGATCTGCACCGGGGCGTTCGTGCTGGGGCATGCGGGCTTGCTCGACGGCTATCGCGTCACCACCCACTGGCACTACACCGAGCGGCTGATCAAGGGCTTTCCGAAGGCGACCGTCGAGACCGATCAGATCTTCGTCCAGGACCGCAACCTGATCACCTCCGGTGGCGTCACCGCCGGGATCGACCTGGCCTTGTCGGTGGTGGCCCAGGACCATGGCAAAAAAGTCGCCCAGGACGTGGCCAAGGTGTTGCTGGTGGTGATGAAACGCCAGGGCGGACAGGCGCAGTTCAGCCCGTTGATGGCGGCGGTGGCCCCTCACGAAACGGCGATAACCCGGGTGCAGAACCATGTGCTTGAACATCTCGATGAAACCTGGAGCATCGAGCGCATGGCCGGCCTGGCCAACATGAGCCCGCGTCATTTCGCCAGGGTGTTCGCCCGGGAAGTGAACATGACGCCGATGGAATTTTTGCAAAGCGCGCGTATCGATTGCGCCAGGAACCTGCTGGAGACCACCGAATTGCCGCTCAAGACCGTGGCCTTCAAAAGCGGCTTCGGCAGTGTGCGGCACATGCGTTTTCTGTTCAGTGAAAAGCTTGGCCTGACCCCGACCCAATACCGCGAGCAGTTCAGCTAGCGCGCATGTCCGTCGTGCGCACCGCAATGGCCGTGACGCTCCCCCCGTGGCAGTTGTACCGTCACCGAGGCCTGCCAAGATACCGGTGAACTCATTGCAAGGAAGGTGCGGAGCCTGGGATGGACTCACGTACCGAGCCAGGCTTCCAGCGGGTGACAGCGCATGAACAGCCTCAGAGATATAAACAGCGAAACGGTACTGCAATTCGGCCCCTACGCTCTGCACCTCAGTCAGCGACTGGTGCTGGAGGGCGATCGACCGCTGCGCCTGGGCGGCCGCGCCCTTGATGTGTTGCAGGTGCTGGTCGAACACGCAGGTTCGGTGGTCAGCAAGGAAGAGTTGATTGCGCAAGTCTGGCCGCGCTCGGTGGTCGAAGAGATCAACCTGCGGGTACACATTGCCGCCTTGCGCCGAGCCTTGGGGGACGGCCAGAACGGCCAGTGCTACATCGTCAACATTCCCCAGCGCGGCTACAGTTTTGTCGCCCCGGTACAGCATTCGCCGCAGCCTGTAGCGTTTCCGGGCGAGGCCGTAAAAAAGCCCCTGCACAACCTGCCGTCGCGGCTCACACCGATCACCGGGCGCGATGCGATTGTCGGCAGCCTGGTGCGGCAGCTGCCGGTGCGGCGATTCATGACCCTGGTCGGGCCTTGCGGGATCGGCAAGACCACCGTGGCGCTGCGTGTGGCGGAACTGTTGTTGCAGCACTATCGGCACGGCGTGTGGCTGGTGGACCTGGCGCCGATCGATGACCCGGCGCAAGTGACCGATCACCTGACACGAACCCTTGGGCTGGAGGTCGGCACCACGCTGGAGGCGCTGGAGCAGCGGCATGCCTTGTTGGTCCTGGACAATTGCGAACACCTGTTCGAACGCTGCCAGACGTTGATCGAAACGCTACTGGCTTCGCTACCCCGGTTGTCGATCCTCGCCACCAGCCGCGAGCCGCTCAAGGCGACGGGCGAAACCGTATTGCGTCTGCCACCGCTGGAGGTGCCGCCGGTGTCAGCGCTGCGCAGTGTTGCCCAGGTCATGGGCTATTCGGCGGTGCAGTTGTTCGTCAGCCGTGCCCGGGCTCGTCAGCAAGGCTTCACCCTGCGCGAGCAAGACCTCAAGACCGTACGGGAAATCTGCCGGCGCCTCGATGGCCTGCCGCTGGCGATTGAACTGGCGGCGGCGCAAATCGATGCGCTGGCGCTGGTGGGGTTGCAAGCGCAACTCGATAACTGTTTTCAGCTGCTGTCCCAGGGCCGCCGTACGGCCGTGCCCCGGCACCAGACGCTCAAGGCTGCGTTGGACTGGAGCTACGAACGTTTGACTGCCGTGGAGCAAACCGTATTGCAGCGCCTGGCGGTGTTCAAGATGGCCTTTACCCAGGACGCAGCGATCGGCGTGATCTGCTGCGACAGGCTGCCCGCCGCCGACCTGGTCAAGGTGCTGGAAAACCTGGCCCTCAAGTCGCTACTGTCCCGGGAGCAGGGCAGGGAAGTGACCCGCTACCGCTTCCTCAACACGACTCGCACCTACGCACTGGAAAAACTCGAACTCAGCGGTGATTTGCGCGCCCTTGAAATGCGTTATGCCCGCTACATCAGTCAGACACGCTGGACTTCAGGCCGGCAGGTGGCATTGCAACTCGCCGAGTAAGCGGCGGACCGTTATCAGGTCAGGCGTGGAAAAACCTTCGGTGAAGCGTTGGTAGATCGGTGCCAACAGTTCATGCGCCTGTTGGTGGCGGCCCTGTCGCTGCCACAGTTGCGCCAGCGAGGTGGCGCTACGCAATTCCCAGGCCAGTGCTCCCTGAGTCCTGGCCACGTTGAGTGCCTTGAGCAGAACGGCTTCTGCCGTTGCGGTTTTGACCGGACAATCCGTTGCCAGCAGCGTCTGGGCTCCGGCGCGCAGAATCTCCGCCGTGCTCCAGCCTGACGCACCGTTTTCTGCGCGTTCGAGCAAGGCATTATCGACGCAGGTCGAGTCCAGCGTGACCATGATGTCTTTGATCAACCCGACACTTCGCTGCCTGGCGGGCGGGACCTGGGTGCCGTCGATCACCTGCGCGTAGTGTTGCGCCCAGTTATAGAACAGTTGAACCGAGTGTTTCTGCGCCTGTTCCAGCAGCAGCCGCAGGAGTTCGCGGGCGCTGCGGGTGTCGCCGTTGTAGTAAGCGATCAGGCAGCCGGACAGCGCCAGGGTGTAGCAGATGGATGTACCGTGGTTGATCTGCAATGCGATATCCAGCGCCTGCCGGGCTGTGCGCCAGGCTTGTTCCGGTTGGCCCTGCAACCAGAGAATGCGCGCCTGAATGGTCAGTGCCGCGACACTCTGGTCGTATTGCACGCCGAAACCATGGGTGAAATGGTTGAGGCGACCGTTGTGGGCCATGCACTGCAGCACTTGCTCGGCATCGTCCCGAGCCTGTTGCTGGTCGCCGGTAAAATGCAGGGCCAGCACCCGCAATCGATGCACGCTCAGGGACATCAGGGTGTCGTCATGCAACCTCAGTTGATCGAACTGCCGACTCTGTTCCAGAGCCATTTGATAATGACCGCAGCTGAGATTGACTGCCAGGTGCCCGGAAATTGCCCGCAATTGACCGGCCACATCATTGCACTGTTGGGCCAGGGCTTTGGCGCCGACAAAGGCTCCAATGGTTTCGGCGGTACCGCCCTGCGTGTGATAACAGGCACTGCCCAGGGCCAGCTTCAGGGCCACCTGCAAACGCGGGCAAGGCTCGGGTGACTGGTCGAGCAAGGCCAGCGCCTTACGCACATAGCCGCCGTGCTCTTTGAGCAATGACAACTCCTGCCACAGGGGCGTGGACGTCGCGGCCAGGCGTATCGCCAGTGCCTGCGGCCCTTGAGCGTGCAAACCCCAGTCGAGGGCCGCGCGGATATCATCCAGGGCCCTGCCATAGCGCTCGAGCCACAGGTTGGTCGGGGTTTTCTCCCAGTCGTTCTGCGCCTGTTGCATCAGGGCCAGGCAGCGTTCGGCATGGCGCTCCCGGGTGCCGGGCAGGTCGGTGGTTTGTGTGAGTTTTTCCAGGGCGTAACGGCGGGTGGTGTCGAGCAGGCGATAGTAAACATCCTCGTCGCCCACCTCGACGTTTAACAAGGACTTGGCGACCAGTTGGGTGATCGAGCCGAATACTTCGCGGGGTTCGATGTGTTCGCCGACAATCACTGCCGCTGCCGACTCGAGGGTGAAGCCGCCGCGGAATACACTCAGTCGACGCAGGCAGGTCTTTTCGCAGGCGTTGAGCAGTTCGAAGCTCCAGTCCAGTGTCGCGCGCAGGGTCTGATGGCGTGCCAGGGGCGCCTGACCGGGGTGAGTCAGCACCCGGAAGCTGCTTTGCAACTGCGCCAGCAAGCCGTGCAACCCGAAGTTGCACACTTGCGCCGCTGCCAGTTCGATGGCCAGCGGGATGCCATCGAGTCGGTGACAGATTTCTATCAGCAGCGGCAGTTCACTTTCCGTCAGTTCAAAGCTGTCGTGGCTGGCCATGGCCCGTTCGACGAACAGTTGCAGGGCGGAAAAGGTCATGGCCTGGGCGCGGTCGAGGACGGCGATGGGCGGTGGGCAGTCGAGCGACTCCAGGCGCTGGACGAATTCCCCTTCGGCTCGCAGGCTCTCGCGGCTGGTGGCGAGGATATGCACGAGCGGCGCACTGCGCAGAATCTGTTCGCTGAGCTGGGCAATGGCGTCGACCAGGTGCTCGCAATTGTCGATGACCAGCAGCATGTGCCGGTCGCGAAGAGAGTCCGCCAGCCCGCTTAGGGGGGCGTCATTGTGCAGGACCAGTTCGAGCAACGTCGCCAGATAGCCGTCGATCATCAGCGGGCAATTGATCGGGGCCAGGTCCAGCAGGCGAATGCCGTCCCGGTAGCGACCGATCATTAGTTCGGCGACCCGCAAGGCCACGGTGGTCTTGCCGATGCCGCCGGGACCGACGAGCGTGATGAAGCGCTGGCGTGGCAGTTGCACCATCAGACTATCAACCAGGTTCTGCCGGCCGATCATGCGCGTGTGGCGCACCGGCAGGTTATGCCGGCTCGGCGTGGCGGCCGCCGG
>NZ_AKJG01000018.1 GCF_000282455.1 Pseudomonas sp. GM74 | reverse complement strand
GCCCGCTCCCACAGGGTTTTGCACTGATCACAAAATCAAGCCGCACCAACGATCACTGTGGGAGCGGGCTTGCCCGCGAAGGCGGCCGCACAGGCAACATACTTTTCAAATTGATAATAAAAAAGCCCGGAAGCTTCCACTGTCCGGGCTTTTTATGAATCAACCACAATCAGCGGTTAAACCGCTCCACCAACGAATATTGCGTGTTGGCAGTCTTGGTCAGCTCTTCACTCAGCAACGCCGAGTTCTGTGCCTGTTCCGAAGTCTGATCCGCCAGGTCCGAAATGTTGCTGATGTTGCGGCTGATTTCTTCGGCCACGGCACTTTGCTCCTCGGTCGCGGCGGCGATCTGGGTGGTCATGTCGGTGATGTTGGCCACCGCTTCGCTGATCCCCACCAGTGCCTGGTCCGCTTCCAGTACCCGCGCCACCCCTTCTTCCGCCTGGCGATGCCCGGCTTCCATGGTTTGTACGGCGGTACCGGCGGTTTGCTGGAGTTTGGCGATCAGTGCATGAATCTGCCCGGTGGACTCGCTGGTGCGTTGCGCCAGCTGACGGACTTCGTCAGCCACCACCGCAAATCCACGCCCCATCTCGCCGGCACGGGCCGCTTCGATGGCGGCGTTCAGGGCCAGCAGGTTGGTCTGGTCGGCGATGCCTTTGATCACGTCGACCACGCCGCCGATTTCGTTGCTGTCCTTGGCCAGTTGGGTCACGGTCACGCCGGTTTCTCCGACCACCACCGACAGGCGCTGGATGGCTTCGCGGGTTTCCCCGGCGATGTCGCGACCACGACCGGTCAGGCGATTGGCTTCCTGGGTGGCGTCGGCGGTGCGTTGTACGTGGCTGGCGACCTCCTGGGTGGTCGCGGCCATCTGGTTGACCGCGGTGGCCACTTGCTCGGTCTCGACCCGTTGACGTTCCAGGCCGCTGGAGCTGTTATGTGCCAGGGCATCGGACTGTCTGGCCTGATCGGTCAGGTGTTCAGCCGTGTCCTGCAGACGTGTCAGGCAAGTTTTCAGGCGTGCTTCCTGGCTGAGGATCGACATCTCCAGCCGCGCCTGGGCGCCGCGACTGTCGGTGTACATCTGTGCGATCAACGGATCGGAGGTGGTTTGCTCGGCCAGGCGCAGCAAACGCTTGAGGCCGCGCTGTTGCCACTGCAGGCCCATCAGGCCCAGCGGCACCGAGAGACCGGCAGCCAGGGCAAACCCCCAGTGGGAGTTCAGCGACGCACCGATCATGAAGCTCAATTGGCTGACCAGGATGAACGGCAACCAGTCTTGCAGGATCGGTACCCATTTATCCGAGGAGGGAACGGCCGACTTGCCCTGGTTGATGCGTTGGTAGAGCGCTTCGGCGCGGCTGATCTGTTCGGCGGTGGGCTTGACCCGTACCGACTCGTAACCGATCACCTGATTGCCTTCGAAGATCGGTGTCACATAGGCGTTCACCCAGTAATGATCACCGGTCTTGCAGCGATTCTTGACAATGCCCATCCATGGCAAGCCTTGTTTCAGCGTTTCCCACATGTGTGCGAACACCGCGGCCGGGACGTCGGGGTGACGAACCAGGTTGTGCGGTGCACGGATCAGTTCCTCTCGGGAGAACCCGCTGATTTCGACGAAAGCGTCGTTACAGTAGGTGATCATGCCCTTGGCATCGGTGGTGGAAATCAACCGTTGCTGAGCCGGAAAGGTCCGCTCGCGTTGTGTAATTGGCTGGTTGTTACGCATGGCTTTTTTAATCCGCAAGGCTTTCAAGTGCTGTATCGGCAAGGTCGGCGGATTGTTGAGATTATTTTTCGATAATCAGCGATGCGTCGCAAAATGACCCTTGCGTCAGCCAGCGAGCATCGGATAGGTGAACAGGCCGAAGTGCAGCAGGTTCAGGCCAAAATGAGTAGCGATGGCTGCTGTCAGTCCTCCAAAACGGTAGGCCAGGCCATAGCCGATCCCGGCCAGGCCGGCCAGCAGGACCCATTGCCAGCCAGCACCGGCATGCGCGAGGCCAAAGATCAGCGAAGCCAGGAGCAGCGCAAGGTTTTCACCCTGACGCAGATTTTTCAGCCAGCGACTCAGGCCGCTCTGGATGTAACCGCGAAACAGCGCTTCCTCGACAATCGTCACCAGCAGCAGATTGTTGAGCAGCCACAGCCAGGCAGAATCCGGCCACTTCGGTGCCCAAGCGACGACACCCAGCAACAGTGCGCCGCCCAAGGCCAGCACGGCACTCAGGGGCAACGCCAGTGCGGTGGCAAACAGGATCGATCGAAACGAGCGCCGACCGACAAGCCATGGGCAGACCAGTAACAGCCAGAAACCGATCAGGGGTTTGTCAAGGTTCGCGTACATGGAAAACGGCACCGCGTCGTCGGTGAAACGTTGCGTGGCGATGATTGGGCCGTTGTAGAAACCGGGCCACCAATGCGTGGCAAGGGCCAGCGCGAGAATGATGAACAGGCCATGGCCGAGGTACCGACCGAACTGAAGTGTTTGCTGGCTAGCGGCAAAACCGGAAACCAACAGCAAAGCAACAGAAATCGCCGCCGGCCAACTCATACTGCTGAAGTCCAGTGCTAAGTAGTAGCCGAGGGAGAGGAGGGCCAGAAAAGTCCTTGGCAGAAAAAACATTGAAAGTCCTTGTATCGAAATTCTGTGGATTCCCCCAGTCTCCAGTGGGAGCGAGCTTGCTCGCGATGACGGCGGAACATTCAAAGATGATGTTGAATGACACTCCGCTATCGCGAGCAAGCTCGCTCCCACAGGGACTAATGTCGGGCCAACATCAAGCAATGCGAGATTATAGGGATGTGGTCACAAACAAAAACACCGCCCGAAGGCGGTGTTTGTATCAGCACATGGCTAGGAGGCAATCAACTGCCGCAACACGTAATGCAGAATCCCCCCCGCCTTGAAGTACTCCACCTCATTGAGCGTATCGATGCGGCACAACACCTCGATCTTCTCGCTGCTGCCGTCTTCGCGAGCGATGACCAGCGTCAGGTTCATCCGTGGCGTCAGCTCGACGCCGGTCAAGCCGAGGATGTCCAGGGTTTCGCTGCCATTGAGGTTAAGGCTCTTGCGGTTCTGATCCAGCTTGAACTGCAGCGGCAGCACGCCCATGCCCACCAGGTTGGAGCGGTGAATCCGTTCGAAGCTTTCGGCGACGACCGCTTTCACCCCCAGCAGGTTGGTGCCCTTGGCGGCCCAGTCGCGACTCGAGCCGGTGCCGTATTCCTGGCCGGCGATCACCACCAGCGGCGTGCCTGAAGCCTGATAACGCATGGCAGCATCGTAGATCGGCATTTTCTCCCCGGTGGGAATGTAGCGGGTGTTGCCGCCTTCTTCGCCGCCGAGCATTTCGTTGCGTATGCGGATGTTGGCGAAGGTGCCGCGCATCATCACTTCATGGTTGCCACGCCGCGAGCCGTAGGAGTTGAAGTCCCGCGGCTCCACGCCTTTGTCGCGCAGGTATTGCCCTGCCGGGCTGTCGACCTTGATGTTGCCGGCCGGGGAGATGTGGTCGGTGGTCACCGAGTCGCCGAGCAGTGCGAGGATCCTGGCGCCGCTGACGTCCTTGACCACGGGCGGCGGGCCGCCGATGTCGTCGAAGAACGGCGGGTGCTGGATGTAAGTCGAATCGTCCTGCCAGACATAGGTCGCCGCTTGCGGAACCTTGATCGCCTGCCATTGCGCGTCACCGGCAAACACTTCGGCGTATTCCTTGTGGAACATGGCGGTGTTGACCTGATTCACGGCATCGGCAATTTCTTTGCTGCTTGGCCAGATGTCCCGCAGGTACACCGGTTTGCCATCCTTGTCCTCGCCCAACGGCTCGCGGCTGAGGTCGGTGCGCACCGTGCCGGCCAGCGCGTAGGCCACCACCAGTGGCGGGGAGGCCAGCCAGTTGGTTTTCACCAGTGGATGCACCCGGCCTTCGAAGTTGCGATTGCCCGAGAGCACGGAGGCCACGGTGAGGTCGGCTTGCTGGATGGCTTTTTCGATGGGCTCCGGCAGCGGCCCGGAGTTGCCGATGCAGGTGGTGCAACCGTAGCCGACCAAGGCAAAGCCCAATTCATCGAGGTAATGGGTCAGTCCGGCCGCCTTGTAGTAGTCGGTGACCACTTTCGAGCCGGGGGCCAGAGAGCTCTTCACCCAGGGTTTGCGTTTCAGGCCTTTTTCCACGGCCTTCTTCGCCACCAGTCCGGCGGCCATCATCACGCTGGGGTTGGAGGTGTTGGTGCAGGAGGTGATCGCGGCGATGACCACGGCACCGTTTTTCAGGCGATAGGTCTGGCCTTCGTAATCGTAATCCGCTTCGCCGGCCATATCGGCATTGCCGACGGCAACACCGCCACCGCCTTCACTTTCCAGACGGCCTTCTTCCTTGCTGGTGGGTTTGAATTGCAGGTCGGTGAAGTCGCTGAACGCTTGCGCGACGTTGGGCAGCGACACCCGGTCCTGTGGACGTTTTGGTCCGGCGAGGCTGGCTTCGACGCTGCCCATGTCCAGCGCCAGGCTGTCGGTGAAAACGGGTTCCTGACCGGGCAGGCGCCACAGGCCCTGGGCCTTGCTGTAGGCCTCGACCAGTTGCACTGTTTCCAGGGGGCGGCCGGACAGGCGCAGGTATTCCAGCGTGATGTCGTCCACCGGGAAGAATCCACAGGTGGCGCCGTACTCCGGGGCCATGTTGGCGATGGTCGCGCGGTCGGCCAGGGGCAGGTCGGCGAGGCCGTCGCCGTAGAACTCGACGAATTTGCCCACCACGCCTTTTTTGCGCAGCATCTGGGTCACGGTCAGCACCAGGTCGGTGGCGGTGATGCCTTCCTTGAGCTTGCCGGTGAGTTTGAAACCGATGACTTCGGGAATCAGCATCGACACCGGTTGCCCGAGCATTGCCGCTTCCGCTTCAATACCGCCGACGCCCCAGCCGAGCACGCCGAGGCCGTTGATCATGGTGGTGTGGGAGTCGGTGCCCACCAAAGTGTCGGGGAAGGCGTAGGTGCGGCCGTCCTCGTCCTTGGTCCAGACGGTGCGGCCGAGGTATTCAAGATTCACCTGGTGGCAGATCCCGGTGCCCGGCGGCACCACGCTGAAATTGTCGAAGGCACTCTGGCCCCAGCGCAGGAACGCATAACGTTCGCCATTGCGCTGCATTTCAATGTCGACGTTCTGCTCGAAGGCGCTGCTGGTGGCGAACTTGTCGACCATCACCGAGTGGTCGATCACCAGGTCCACCGGCGACAGCGGGTTGATCCGCTGCGGATTGCCGCCGGCCTTGGCCATCGCCGCACGCATGGCGGCCAGGTCGACCACCGCCGGTACGCCGGTGAAGTCCTGCATCAGCACCCGCGCCGGGCGGTACTGGATTTCGCGGTCGGAGCGACGCTCCTTGAGCCACGCGGCCAGTGCCTTGAGGTCGGCGCCGGTGACGGTTTTTTCGTCCTCCCAGCGCAGCAGGTTTTCCAGCAGGACTTTCAACGACATCGGCAACTTGTCCAGATCGCCCAGGCTTTTGGCGGCCTCGGGCAGGCTGAAGTAGTGATAGGTCTTGTTGCCGACTTGCAGGGTCTTGAGCGTATTCAGGCTATCGAGGGACGGCATTGCGATCACTCCTTTGAGTCCGCACGGCTACGGACTGGGGGAACGGGTAGAGGACTAAACCTAGTCCTCTTTAGTGCTTAAGGCTAATAACTGGACTCTATGGGCAAGTTCGAGGTTCCGAAGTCGGCTATGATGCGCGGGTTTTCGTGACAGGCTTTGCTTCAACGCAAGTCTGGGCATCGCGCAGTGGCCGAAATTCCTCGCCATTGCCCAGGAGTAAGAATGAACACCCTATTCATGCATTGCCGGCCGGGCTTCGAAGGCGAAGTCTGTTCCGAGATTTCCGACCTTGCCGCGCGCTTGAACGTGGCCGGTTATGCCAAGGCCAAGGCGGCAACCGCCTGCGCCGAGTTTGTCTGCACCGAAGAAGACGGCGCCGAGCGCCTGATGCGCGGGCAGCGTTTCGCCGAACTGATCTTCCCGCGCCAGTGGGCCCGGGGGATCTTCATCGATCTACCGGAAACCGACCGCATCAGCGTGATCCTCGCCCATATGGCGGACTTTCCGTTGTGCGGCAGCCTGTGGCTGGAAATGGTCGATACCAACGACGGCAAGGAACTGTCGAACTTCTGCAAGAAATTCGAAGTGCACCTGCGCAAGGCGCTGATGGCCGCCGGCAAGCTGGTGGAAGACGCCCACAAGCCGCGTTTGTTGCTGACGTTCAAGAGCGGCCGCGAAGTGTTCATGGGCCTGGCGGAGTCGAACAACTCGGCGATGTGGCCGATGGGCATTCCCCGTTTGAAATTCCCCCGCGAGGCGCCGAGCCGTTCGACCCTCAAACTGGAAGAGGCCTGGCACCACTTCATCCCGCGCGACCAGTGGGACGAGCGCCTTCACAGCGACATGACCGGCGTCGACCTCGGGGCCGCCCCCGGTGGCTGGACATGGCAATTGGTCAACCGCGGCATGTTGGTGACCGCCATCGACAACGGTCCGATGGCTGAAAGCCTGATGGATACGGGGCTGGTGCAACACCTGATGGCCGACGGTTTCACCTTCAAGCCCAAGCAACCTGTGGACTGGATGGTCTGCGACATCGTCGAGAAGCCGGCGCGCAACGCCGCGATGCTGGAAGAGTGGATCGGCGACGGGCATTGCCGCGAGGCGGTGGTCAACCTCAAGCTGCCGATGAAACAGCGCTACGCCGAAGTGAAGCGCTTGCTCGAACGCATTGCCGATGGCTTCAAGGCGCGGGGCATCAAGGTCGAGATCGGCTGCAAGCAGCTGTACCACGACCGCGAGGAAGTGACCTGCCATTTGCGTCGGCTGGATGCGAAGAAGCCCAAGTCCCGCTGACACACGGGGACCAATGTGGGAGCGGGCTTGCTCGCGAAGGCGTCGTGTCAGTCGACGTCAACGCTGCTGACACACCGCTTTCGTGAGCAAGCCCGCTCCCACA
>NZ_AKJG01000017.1 GCF_000282455.1 Pseudomonas sp. GM74 | reverse complement strand
GGTTTCATTAGACCACTACACCAGGACGACACTGGCCTTTGACGAACGACAGCATTTGGCCGATCTCTGCCCGTCGCCACCGTCAGCTTTGGGGTCGTTTTCTACCAGTCATAACCATAAAACGCGGTAGTCAACTCCATACAAATACCTGCTCATCTCGAACGCAATCGGATGAGCATAACCTATGCAACTCCCCATCAAGCCTTAACCCAACGCTGCCGACTCCAACTACTCAACCCATCAACAGCAAACACCAACAACAACATCGCGAGTATCACCGTACTAGCCTGAGCCTCCTGAAACAGGCTGAGGCTCACATAGAGCATCTGCCCCAACCCCCCAGCCCCAACAAACCCCAGCACGCTGGCCATGCGAATGTTGTTCTCCCAGCGGTACAAAATGTACGCCAACAGCTGCGGAAACAGGTTGGGCAGGGTGCCGTAACAGAAGGCCCAGACCACGTTGCCACCCTGCAATCGAATGGCTTCGGCAGGTTGTGGCGGGGTGTTCTCCAGCGCTTCGGCGAACAGGCGGCCGAGTACCCCGGTGGTGTGCATGGCCAGTGCCAGGGTGCCGGCGTTCGGTCCGAGGCCGGCGGCCAGCACCATCAGCGCGGCCCACACCAGTTCGGGAATGGCGCGCAGGCCATTGAGCACAAGTCGCGACGCGCTCTGCAGCAGCCAGCCGAAGCGCCCGGCCGCCGGCAGCGCCAGCAGCAGGCCAAACACCGCCGCGAGCAGGGTGCCGAGGGCGGACATTGCCATGGTTTCCACGGCGCCACGGCCGATGGCTTGCAGGTGGCTGGTGCTCAGGTCCGGGCTGAGAAAACGCAGCACGTAGGCGCCCATCTGCTTCAGGTTGCTGCTGCCACCCAGTTCGCCGAGGTCGATGCCCAGATAACGGAACGAGGCGACGACCGCTACGCCGATACAGAGAATCAGTAGCAGATTGATCAGGCGATTCATGCGAACCTCCAGCGCAGCAGGCGGCTGATCTGGTCGGCGAACAGCACCAGGACGAAGAAGGTCAGAAGCATGCTCGCCACTTCACCGCCGGCGAACATGCGCAGTGACAGGTCGATCTGCTGGCCCAGCCCGCCGGCGCCGACGAAGCCCATCACCACGGACGCGCGGATCGCGCATTCCCAGCGGTACACGGTGTACGACAGCAACTCTGCCGCGACATTGGGCAGGATGCCGTAGCAGAACGCCGCCAACCGGTCGCTGCCGGCTTGCAGCAGTGAGTGGGCGGGGCGCTGGTCGACCGACTCGAAGATTTCTGCGTAGACCTTGCCCAGCATGCCGCTGTAGGTGATGGCGATGGCCAGCACCCCGGCCGTCGGGCCAAGGCCGACGGCGCGCACGAACAGCAGGGCCCAGACGATTTCCGGCACGCTGCGCAGGAAGATCAGCAGCCCGCGCACCGGCCAGCGCAGCAACCGGCCCAGGGCGCTCGGGCGGCCACCGCGCGAGGCGGCCGACAGCGACAGGGCGCGGCTGGCGAGCAGGCTGGCGGGCACGGCCAGCAGCAAGGCCAGGGCCATGCCGGCGGTGGCGATGGCCAGGGTCTGCAAGGTGGCTTGCCACAGCAGTTGGAGGAACTCTTCGCCATGGGCCGGCGGCCAGAAGGCCGAAACGAAACGGCCCATTTCACTCTGGCTGTCGGCCTGGAGCAGCACGCCCAGGTCCAGTTCGCTGAAGTGGATGCCGGGCCACAGCAGGGCAAGCGCCAACAGACTGAGCAGCAGGCGGGGCAGGGTGGCCGGGTCTCGTGTATCGCGCGTCAGCATCGGGGAATCTGCAGGTTCAAGGGTGCCACCGGAGCGGGCGGGGATTGCAGTTGCTCGTTGGCGTAGAGCCGGTCGAGCAAATCGTGGTCGACGTCGGCAGAGGGAAGATCGAAGAGGATCTGGCCGTCGCGCAAACCGATGATGCGAGAGAAGTTGCTCAACGCCAGATCCACCGCATGCAGGCTGGCGACCAGGGTCACCTTGTGTTCCCGGGCGTGGCGGCAGAGGATCGACAGGGTGTGCCCGGCCAGCACCGGGTCCATCGCCGACACCGGCTCATCGGCCAGCAGTACTTCGGGGGCCTGGTACAGCACCCGGGCAATGCCCACGCGCTGCAGTTGGCCACCGGACAATTGCTGGCACTGGGCGAACAGCTTGTCGCCAAGGTCGAGTTTAACCAGGGCCGCGCGTGCGCCGGGCACATCCACCGGATGCAGCAGGCTCAGCAGGCTTTTGGCAAACCCCCACTGACCCAGTTTGCCGGCCAGCACCGCCGTGACCACGCGCTGGCGCGGTGGCAGTGGCGGCGCCTGATGCACCAGGCCGATGCGCGCGCGCAGGCGTTGGCGCTGTCGGGCGCCGAGCTGCCAGGCTTGTTCGCCGAGCACCTCGACTGTGCCGCTGCCAGGGCGCAGGGCGGTGGCCAGCAGGTTCAGCAGGCTCGACTTGCCGGCGCCGGACGGGCCGATGATCGCGACCTGCTCACCGGCGCCGATGTGCAGGTCGATCTCATGCAACGCCCGCACGCCCGTGTCGTGGGTGAGGCTGACCTGGTTCAGATGCAAGGTCATTTCAGCAGGTCGGCAGCGCGCGCGGCTTCCTCGATGCCCTTGTAGTTCTCAGGCTTGGTCTCGATGAAGCGGCTGGCGGCCTGCAGGTCCAGGATCGCCTTTTGCTCCGGGTTGGCCGGGTCGAGCGCGAGGAAGGCGACCTTGATTTTCTCGGCCAGGGCCGGGTCGAGGGTGCCGCGCACTGTCCAGTTGTAGTCGAAGTAGGCCGGCGTGGTGGCGAAGACCTTGACCTTGTCGGTGTCGACCTTGCCGGCCTTGACCAGTTTTTCCCAGACGCTGGCGTTGAGCACGCCGGCATCCACTTTGCCCGCCTGAACCCAGGCGACCGTGGCGTCGTGGGCGCCGGAGTAACCGACGCGGCTGAAATAGGTTTCCGGCTTGATGCCGTCCTGCAGCATGAAATAACGCGGCATCAGGCTGCCGGACGTCGACGAGACCGAGCCGAAGGCGAACGATTTGCCCTTGAGGTCGGCCAGGGATTTGACCGCCGGGTCGGCGGTGATGAATTTGCTGGTGAACTGCGCATCCTGCTCACGCTGTACCAGGGGAATGGCATTGCCGGTTTTCAAACGCGCCTGCACGAAGGTGAAACCGCCCAGCCAGGCCATGTCGATGCGGTCTGTGGCCAGCGCCTCGACCACCGCTGGGTAGTCGGATACCGGTACGAACTCGACCTTCATGCCCAGTTGCTTCTCCAGGTATTCGCCCAGTGGCTTGAACTTGCGCAGCAATTCGGTGGGGGCTTCGTCGGGAATGGCGCTGACCTTGAGGGTCTCGGCAGCCTGTGCCAGCAGGGTGGAAAGGGACAGGGTCAGGCCGACGGCCATAGCCAGGGTACGTTTGAGCATGGAAGTTCTCCGGTTCAATAGCGGAAAAATGTCGATGCGCCCCGCACAAGCTGATTGCTGCACGACGCTTCGTGAGGGTAGACGAAAACGCCGCGATTATAGGGAGTCCTGCGTGCTTGACCAGCATTGTGTAGGAGCGAGCTTGCTCGCGATGCACGCTAACGATTACGCGTGCTGGCTGGAAAAATACGATTTCCCTCACACTCATCGCTGGAAGACCGTAGCAGTAAGCGATTAATTCTCCATTTCCTACATGTATCCCGGAAACGTCCCATTTACGTTCATTTCCCCTGCGTTAACCCTGTGCGCCGCGCATTGCCATGCCTCCCTTTTCAATCGGGAACGGGAGCCATTTGAGTGTTGGCGGGCGCCCCGAGCGTCTGCCTCAAGTCGTCAACAGACAGGGAAATCAAGCAATGACAGAGGGATATTTCATTCGCAAGGATGACTGGACCACCTGCGGCGGCAAGGTGCTGGAAGCCGATTGCCACCTGATGATGTTTGACTTTGCCGCCGCATGCGCCGGGGACCCGGTTTCCTGCGGCAAGGACAACAGGATCTACGCCATCGTCGGTGGCATTTCACACATCGAAAGTCACGGCAGGCTGCTGGCCGGCACGCTGGACAGCTTCAGCAGTTGCCCCTGCAACGCCAGGCTGATTCCATCCGTGCTCGATACCACTTACTGCAACGAAGAAGCCCCGACACCACGAGCGGCAAGGACAGCCGCGCAACCGGAAACTCCCTCGGCCCCTGGCAATCGCCCCGCCAGTTATACCTCGACGCCGAAACCCTCCGTGCCGACCTTCAGCGAATGGCCGGGGCGGCTCTGCGAGAACTACTGGCGCGGGTATCAACAGCGAGTCGAAAACATCGTGGCGCCGGGCGGCCAGCTGATTGCCGACCCCAAGGCGCGCAACCAGGCGATCAATGCCACCTACGCCCAACTGTGGCGCGACGACCCACGCTTCCAGTGGGCCGGCCTAGCCGCCTTCGCCTCCAAGCAGGTGGGCTGCGGCCTGCTGCATGCGGCCGAATCGATCGACAGGATCCACGCCGAATACCAGGCCACAGAGCACCTGAAGTACAGCGCCAGGCAAGGACTGGTGGGCTTGCTCAGCCCCAGCGAATGGGAAAAGCGGGCGAAAATACGCGAATTCGAACAGCGCCAGCGCGACTACGAACAGGCCAACCGCAACAACCCGGTACCGGGCGGCACCCTCGGAGCTAGCGACGATTCGCTGTCGTACGCACAACGGCTGTACCGGTTCGTGTACGAAATGCTGGCCATGGGCAATACCACGCTGTTCCTGGATGTGTATCCGTTGCATCTGTTCTACAAGGAACGGGGGCTGGAGGCGTTGAAGGATTGTTTGGCGTCACGTAGCAGGATTTACGGGCAGGGTGGACACCCGGTGGTGTGGCCAATCGGGCAGGAAACGCTGGAGTTCGGAACCGAGCAGAGGGAAATCCTCCTGGCTTTCGAGGCGATTGAGGCCGGCAATATCGCCGAAAGCGTCGCGTTTCTTGCCACGCACGAACAGGTCAACATCCTGCAACCGTCGATGTACGATGACACGGGGCTGAAATGGCTGCTACGTGGCAACCATGCCTCCTACG
>NZ_AKJG01000016.1 GCF_000282455.1 Pseudomonas sp. GM74 | reverse complement strand
CCGGTTTCATTAGACCACTACAAGAGCAATTGGTGTTGCTGCTACTGACGGCAATTGTTACCTATCTCACCCGAGGGCAGATGAAAGCGGGTGTGGTCAACAGCCTCGAAAGTATTGCGACGAGAAGTGCCAAGCTTCGATCAGAGATTTCCAACAAGCCGTTCGCTGTATGGCTCACGAAAAACGAAAAACTACTTTTGGAGCATCCGGAGCTACAGATTAGGGGGGTCACTTCAGTTGAGAAGCTTGCGCGGGAAAATCAGATGCGTGAGTTTTACGCGAAGCAAGATACTGAATTCGTTTCAGCCGAAAATAAACGAAAGTCGGTAAAGACATTTGAGCCAAGGGGTTTAAGCAACCAGGAAATCCATAATTATCTCCAGAGCGCGGACGGGCAAAAATACATCGCTAAACTCGCATTGGCAGACCCTAAGGCATCATCTGCAAGTCTCTTAGAGAGAGCTTTTGGCCAAGTGGCATCAGGAAGTACTGTACCAGTTACCACTAGCATAAGAACGCCGCTTGTGAAGATCGTACCTGTGGGTGAAAAAGGCATTTCCGACTATTCACCATTTTTCACTACAATGGAAGAATTGAAGGCGGCAGCTAAGTCCGATAAAACTTTAGCGGATTCACTCGGTTTGCCGGTCATCAGCGAAAATGCCAGATATTCTATTTTTGAAATTAAGCCACTTGAGCCTACTGAAGTTTTCGTTAGCAAGGTCGCGCCAACGGTAGAATTTGGGGGTAGAATCACGAGAGCGGGAGAGGCGGCACAGTATCTGGTGCCTAATCGGCACGAGTGGTCTGCAGCAAAGCTCATTGGCGAAATCGACAATTAGGAACTAGCATGGATATTCTAGCGTTAAAACAGGCCGCAATCGAGTTGCGAAAACAACTGGAATTGTATAAAGAACAAGAATCGGCAGCCCTGGCTTTGTATGAACAAATGGAATATTTGATATCCGCAGCTGAGCGTGGTGAGATCAACACCCAAGTTGAAGCAAGGGATATACCAGGCCATCGCATCATGGATGAATCAAACCTTCGGAAATATCGCGAGCTTTCGGATGCTTACAGCAATTTTTATGTTGAACTTATCGAGGGGCGTGGCTCGGACACGCTTAAAATGATAGAAGAGATCATGAAAAAATCCAGACCGTAAAATAGCTACTTCTCGGTTAAACTTGCGCTGATATTCACCAAAAACCGAATTAATCGGTGATATGACAACAGCCCTACTGTTGAGCGGTCAGCAGTTTAGCTAATGGGTAACATTCCGGGCATCTGTAAGCGGCTGGCAAACCCACTTTGGCTGATTACGCTGGTTGCCACATGCGGCAGCAACTCGTCAATCTGATTCATCTTCTGCGTCGGCAGCCGCACCAGTACGTCTTACAAATAACCACAGCCGACGCACTAACGCTGCTCCTGCACGCCATTTGTGCGGCCATTGAAGAGGAGACTAAGTGGCTCTCTGAGAGTGAAGTGGGAGTACCGCCGCTAACGCGCCATGGAAACACTGGACACGAATGCTCTAGGCATCACGGACGCCATCATGCGACTACGGAGGTTGTAGGCATCATCTAACGCCCCGCGGCCCCTCCTTCATGAGCGAGTCCCATTGCAATGCGGGAAGAATCGGACTCTTTGAGGGTGGAATATTGCATCCATTTGACCTACAGGCGCCGCAGTGATGACCGACCGGGAACGGTCAAACGCTGACTGCTGCGAGGGACTAAAAACGCCCCATTGCTGCCTGTCGCGAAGGGCAGCTACCGGCCAAAAGCTGCCGGTCAACGTTCTCTGCTTAAAGCCCCCCTCGTTGGCGATCTCATCCGCATTATGTTTACCTCCCGACATGGGCAGGCCAACGTCACTTCACCTGCTCGATGTCACCGGGCTTCCAGCTCTTATCGATGGCGGGTTCCTTCGGGCCATAGAGTCGGATGATGGCGAAATAACCTTTGCCTGGCACAGTGGCGAGCCAGTTGGCTTTCTTGCCTTCGGGTGCTTTTGGTCCGAGGTAGAGGTCGGTGCTGCCGTCGGCGTTCTGCACCGGCTTGTCACGCGAACCGAGCGAGGGGAACGGCTGGCCGTTGTCGAGACCGGAAGCATTGGCGGCATCGTAAAGCGTCACCGACCAGAACAAGGCGGCAGGAATGTTGGCCGGCAGGCTCAGGTGATAGCTGGTGTCACCCGACAAGGGCGTGCCGCCGCTGTCGGTGAAACTGATCATATATTTGGCACCCTTGCCTGGGGTTTGGGACATCATTCCCGGGCTTATCGAGTAGTAGTTGGTGAACATCCAGATTCGAGTATCGAGGGCCAGGTACGGATATGCTCCGGCGACATTTTCCCAACTATCATTCTTCGACCCGCCCGGATTCGCGGGAGTACCGTCGGCGAAAGGATTAAGCCACTGACGGTCTGGATAGACTCTAAACGAGAGACCATTCGCCTTGTCTGAAAAGCCAATGACACGGCTCATTTCGTAGCCGGTCTTGGCGGACCGATCGAGGATCTCGCGTGTTCGCGCATCAGGATTGAACGGTTGCCCCTTGACGATGCCGATCGCCGCCAGCATGCCGAGCCAATCGGGACCGGCGAGGTTGGTGCCTTCACTGTCCACAAGCAGCTTGAGTTGATCGAAGGCATTGCCGTCGCTGCTCGGCAGCATGTTGACCGGGACGCCGGAGGCATCGGGGTATTTCATCGGTTTCGCCCCGGCCGCGCCGTTCAGTGGATATATCTTTGTCTGTTCAAGATGCGTAACCGCCGGCGTCAGATTCTTCGGATCTTTATAGAACCCGCGCAGAAAGACAAAGACATTGTTTGTGGCAGAGCGGTACACGTAATAGCCCTCCGGCACTGCGCCCTTGTAGCCGGGTGGCAAGAGGAGAAACTTGCCGCCCTTTCCCTCATCCGGTCCAAACAGGCCAACGTCACCGAAGAACTTGCCACCATCGACCGGGATGGGGCGCTGCCAGACATCCAGCAGGATGCCTTGCAACTCAGGCGGCGCTTCCATCACCAGCGGTCCATCCCTTCCCAGGTCGATGTAGCTCATCGCGTAAAGGACATCGGAGTTGGGGGTCGTCACCAGGGTCTTGGCGTCAAGTCTGCGCTTCCAGATCGGCAAGACGTTGTAGCCGGCGCCGAATGTCTTTTCCGAGCCCACCTGCATGCCGAGGGTGTTGATCAAAGGCAGCGCCCAGAGATACGTCTGCGTCGCCCGTTGAAAAAGCAGTTCGTCGCGTAGTATCTGCGCGGCCTCTTTCGTGGGTCGGCCTTGCGTGAACGGCAGGTCGGCGAGTTTATTGAAGTTGGCTTCCTGAGCGCAGGCCTGCGTTGCCAATTCGCTCATTACTAACGCGCCCACGAGCGCAGCGGCGATCAAGTTCTTTGGATTCATGGTTGCGTCCTCTGCCGTTTGATCACTTCACCGTCGCGATGGCCGGTGGCTGCCACGTGCCGTCGAGTATGGCTTTGTCGGCCCAATAGGCACGGATGTAGAGCGAGAATGGGCCGCTGGGGGCCGGCAGCCAATTACTTTCCTTGTCCTTGCCGGGCGTCCTGGCGCCGGCATAGAGCGTCAGCGACCCGTCCGGGTTGTATTTGAGATTCTTGTTCTTCGTGCCCAGCGAATTGCGCTTTAGCGCGTTGGGATGAAACAGGTGGACGTCGTTGTATAGCGTGAGCGACCAGAAGCCCTTGACCGGTGGCAGCTGGCCCTTGCCAAAGGTGACGGCATAGGTGTTGTTTCCGTTGAGTTGCTTGCCCTGGCTATCGTTGTCCGTGTAGATATATTTCGTCTCTTCCGGGCGGTTGTCGTACATGTTCGACTTGGCGGTGGCGGTCCGGTTGAGGTAGTCGGTTCCCCATTGGGCATTGTTCACGGGCGAATTCCAACCATTGCCGGCGGCACGACCGTTGTTGCTCCACCGCAGGAACGGCGAAAT
Source organism: Pseudomonas sp. GM74 (assembly GCF_000282455.1). Classification (GTDB taxonomy): domain Bacteria; phylum Pseudomonadota; class Gammaproteobacteria; order Pseudomonadales; family Pseudomonadaceae; genus Aquipseudomonas. The sequence goes on along the minus strand of NZ_AKJG01000016.1, from coordinate 18,866 downwards.
CATCTCGTGCTCAGCCGCGACAGCGGTTGCCTTGAGCGTCTGCATGATTTTCGGGTCCTTGGCGGCTGCGTCCAGCACACTGCCGATCCAGTTATAGAGGGCTTCCTCGCCTGGCAGCGGCGGCACGCTTTTCATCACCGCAGGTAGTTCGTCGAAAAAGGTTTGCGGGTTCACCCACGAGGCCTCCCCTTTGCCGGTGGTCTTCGGCGTGGGGAAATGCGGTAGCTTGCTCCAGTCCTTGGACTTCATCTTGCCGTCGAACTCCGACAACGGGTAGTAGACGATCTGGCTGATCACCGGCTGGACGGCTTTTTGGTCCTCAGCGCTGTCATCGATGAAGATACGCGGAACGACAAAGGCCAGCGACGTGGAGGAGCGCACCACTGCCGTAATGCCGGCTGGAGTTTCGCCCTTCCAGTTTGGGCCGACCATCATGTAGAAGCCGGGTTTGGTGCCATAGGCCTTACCGATCTCGGAGAATTCGTCGGTGCGCGCGTCATAGTGGGCGTAGACCCAGAAACGATCACCGAAATCCGGGACCTGGAAGACGATGGGCTCTTTGTCCAGCGTCATGAAGCCGGCGCCGTACGCGACATCCTGGTTAGGGCAAGCGATGAAGGTTTCGTCCGGGCTGATGTACCCGGTCAACATTGCGTTCCGGTTGAATGCGATCGGTATCACGCCGCCCATCAAGCCGGGCTCGGGGGCCTTCGAAAAAGCGTTGCCGCGGTTGGCCATGTTGACCAGCGGCCAGCCCCACAGGTAGGCCATGCGCCCCACCGATTGCACGTAGGCCGTGGTCATGGCGGTGCCGCTCGCCGGGCCGGGAACTTCGCTGGCGGTTGTAGGGATCGCCACCTGCTGCGCCTGAGCGTTACCCGCCAGCATCAGGAAGGCTGCCCCGACGCCCAGTAAAACGGTTAAACATCGACGATCAGTTTCCTTGACCCGATAATTTCCTCGGCTGGCAGCACAAGATTCAGTCGACATGTTCAACCTCCAAACTCCGTGAATACGTGAATGGATGCCGAAAGACATGCGGAAAAGAAGGGGTCAAACGTTGTGGCGACTGGACCCCTGCGACAGCACCGCGGCGGCACGCCGATTGATTGTAGCAGCCTGGAATCAGACAGCTTTGGCTATTCGGCCAGCGCTCCACGGGTGCAGCCGCTACCGTTCGCCTCGGGCCTGCCTATGGCTAAACTGCCTCCCATTCGTTGACTGACTGCTATCTGCGCTCTCGCTCAAGACTCCGACGGGCAGCTGTGGGTCGGATACAGCCCTTGGTGACAGGCAGAGATCGGACAGAAGCAGTCACTCAGCGCGACAATGGCGTGACGATCTGGATCAATACTCAGGTTGAAGCTATACCGAAAGGGTTCAGGGTGGGGATGGACCACACGCTCGATTAACGACTGAGGAGAACTTCGCGGTGTCGAATCAGCTGGTCATACGCAACATGACCCGTCCCGAGCTGGACGAGCTCGTCGATTGGGCTGCCCGTGAGGGCTGGAATCCCGGCCTTCACGATGCCGAACTGTTCTGGGCTACGGACCCTGCCGCCTTCATCGCGGCGTACCAGGGCGGTGAATTGATCGGCGGCGGTGCCATCACCTCCTACGATGGAGAATTCGGTTTCATGGGCTTTTTCATCGTCCGGCCTGAATATCGCGGTCAGGGGCTGGGCAATACCCTCTGGCACGCACGTCGCGAGCGGCTCCTCGCCCGCCTGCGCCCGGGCGCGAGCATCGGCATGGACGGCGTCTTCGCGATGCAGGACTACTACGCCAAGGGTGGTTTCGTCTTCTCCCATCGCAACATGCGTTTTCGTGCCAGTCTCACCGCCCGCCCGACGACCTCCCAGGTAGACGGTCAGGACATCGTCCCGTTGGCCTCCGTTCCGTTCGATCAGGTTGTCGATTACGACCGCACCTGCTTCCCCGCCCCGCGCGCAAGCTTCCTGAGCGGGTGGATAGCCCAGGCCGACGCACTCGCCGTGGGTTGCCGGCGCGAGGGCAGGCTAAGCGGCTATGGCGTAGTAAGGCGCTGCCGGGAAGGCTACAAGATCGGCCCCTTGTTCGCCGATGACGCCTTGGCAGCCAATGCCCTCTACGCTCGCCTGGCGGAATTTGCCGAGGGTGGCCCGCTGTTTCTCGATGCCCCGCAGAATAACCCCGCCGCGATGGCGCTCGTGCGCCAACAGGGCATGATCGAGGTGTTCGGCTGCGCACGCATGTACCTCGGCCCTCCTCCGGCGATCGCGCACGAACGTGTGTTCGGCGTCACGACCTTCGAGCTGGGCTGATGTCCGCTCGCGACCTCATCGGTTACGGCGGCTGCCCACCCCACCCGCGATGGCCCGGTGAGGCGCGCGTCGCGGTCCAGTTCGTACTCAACATCGAAGAAGGCGCGGAGTCATGCATCCTCAATGGCGATGCACAGTCGGAGGCCTGGCTGCACGAGCTGCCGGGGCGCCCTGCGCGTGTGGGGGAACCGGACTTGAGCGTCGAGGGCATGTACGAATACGGATCGCGCGCAGGTGTGTGGCGCATTCTGGAGCTGTTCAGCGCCCGAGGCCTGCCGCTAACCGCCTTCGCCGTCGGCCGGGCACTGGAACTCACCCCGGCGATCGGCCATGCGCTCTGCGCTGCCGGGCATGAGGTTGCCGGGCATGGCTACCGTTGGCTGGACTATCGCGACATGCCTGAAGACCAGGAACGGCGCCATATCCGCCTCACCCTCGACGTGATCGAGCAGATCTGCGGTAAACGCCCCACAGGCTGGTACACAGGAAGGGTCAGCCAGAACACCCGCCGCCTGTTGCGTGAGGAAGGCGGGTTGCTCTATAGCTCGGACGCCTACAACGATGATCTGCCCTATTGGCTCCCGGGTTCGCCCGCCCACCTGGTGATCCCTTACACACTGGTCAACAACGACGCCCGCTATCTGCTGCCGAACGGTTTCGCCTGCGGTGAAGACTTCTTCAGGCTGCTCAAGGACGCTTTCGACCTGCTGTGGCAGGAGGGCGCGCAACACCCGAAGATGATGAGCGTCGGCCTGCATGGGCGGATCAGTGGCCATCCTGGTCGTGCGATGGCGCTGGCGCGCTTTCTCGATTACGTGCAAGGCCACGACGCGGTGTGGATCTGCCGCCGCGAAGAGATTGCCAGGCACTGGATCGCCCGATTCCCCGCCTGAGTGGCTGTGGACTCCACCTGAATTCGGCACACTCGCCCGAGCGCCGACCCTGGCCGCGCTCGAGGCGTCATCGCAGACTATTCTTGATCTGGGTAACCGACCGGTCGCACCGAAGGAGGTCACTCGTTTATGCACTGTGTCCTTTTCGAAATCCGCCGCGGTTCGATCGGATGCATGAAGGCAAATCGATCCGCGCGGTCATGGAGTTCCGATGAACTACCGGACTGGGGCACGGCCCCAGGCACTTTTGTCTGACACCCTGAAACGGAGACGCCAGCATGAGCACCTTGCAACTTCACCCTGCACTGGACAATGGTATCCAGCCCGCCGCCGCGAATTTCACAGGTGGCACTCTGCAATGCCTGTGTGCGACCGACAAGGTCGAGATCAGGATCGACGCACAAACTCTGCATAACCACGCGTGCGGCTGCAGCAAATGCTGGAAACCACAAAACGCGACATTCGCCGTCATCGCCGTGGTGCCTCGAGACAAGGTCAGCGTCATTGCCCACGGCGAAAAACTGGCGATTGTCGACGAAACCGCCACTATCCAGCGCCACGCCTGCAAACAGTGTCACGCCCATCTCTTTGGGCGCATCGAAAACAAGGACCATGCGTTTTATGGCCTGGACTTCGTCCACACCGAGCTTTCGCCACAGAGCGGATGGGCTGCGCCGGGATTCGCGGCGTTCGTGTCCTCCATCATCGAAACCGGCACACCGCCAGCGCAAATGAAGGCTATCCGCGAGCGCCTGCGCTCGATCGGCCTGGAGCCCTATGACTGCCTGTCCCCGGACTTGATGGACGCACTGGCGACTCATGTCGCCAAACAGAAAGGCCTGCTCCCCGCCGCCTGATTGATCGGTCGCCGCGGTTTCTTTTCCGGACCGCGGCTCCGATTCACCTTTGATGTTGTGCGCCCCCACATAATTAACCGGGGGGGGCTGCAGGCACGCTCGGGTGATCGTAAAAAGGCTCCCGGTAAACTGGGCAACAGGACTTATGCCGCTGCCGAGGCTGCGCCGGGTACCTACGTGCACCTGCGCTGAACCTGCAGTCATCGGGGGATGTTTGCCAATTAGCTACGACTGGCTGCTATGGGTTGTGGTTTCAGTCCTTCGTGACAAGCAGCAAACGGCCAAAGCTGTTACCCAATCAGTTCGTAGTTGAAATGCTCTGGGTCAGGTCGATTAGTACCGATAGGTTGCCTGTACTGAAAATCCATTCGCACTATTTTCGTATTTGGCACTGTATTGCGGTTGAAGACCGGAGTTGTTCGACTGTTTTACTGAGACTTTGGAGTCCCAGAGATAACCATAAGCAAAGTCTATCGTCAGATCGGAATTCGGAGAGTAAGCGCCTCCCAGGGTCACGGCCTGGCGATTCCCAACCGGTATGCGCACGCTGCGATCGGCATTTCTGATGGGCGACGGATCATAGGCGTAGCCTGCGCGCAGCAGCCATTGTTGGTTCATTTGATAGGATGCGCCAACTGCGGTGGCCCAAGTGTCACGCCAGTTCATTTCTTCGGTCACACTTCCCAGGCCAGCCGCCTGGCCCAAGGGGGAAAGACCGCTGTTGACCGCCTCTACCTTCTTGATCCGGCTCCAGCGTTTCCAGGTGGTCCCCAGGTATCCCGTCCAGCGACTATTGAAATGATGGGTGATAGACGTATCCACGGATTCGGGCATAGTGAGGTCTATCTTGTTGTCATACTTTCCGTCCAGCGGGATGACGCTCGGGGAGCCGGAAACCTCAGTATGCCCTTCAAGTTCATAGTCCACCTTCGAGTGATAGTTAATCCCCCAACGGGTAGCCTCGGTAAAGTCAACCAGGATGCCGACGTTGTACCCAAGCGCGGTGTCATCGCCTTTGATGGTGACCAGTGTGTCCTGGCCATTGTTCAGGGCGCCGGTGGCCAGGTAGTTCTGAAGCTTTGCATTGAAACGGTTTATGGTCGGTCCGCCACCAATGGACACGTAGTCATTGATCCGATAGGCAATGGTAGGCTGCAGGGTGATCTCCTTGGTCGTACTATAGGAACCATGGTAGCGGCCCTGAAAACTGCTCTCGTAGTCATTGATCAGGCCACTCGGAGCATAGAGACCCAGGCCAATCGAAAAACGATCATCAAGCGGCGTCGACATATATGCGAAGGGCACAACCCCCAACGGTACCGAGTCCCCTTTATTCGTTCCCGTGGCACTGCTCTGCGCATCACTGATGTCATCGCTCACAGAGACGACCGCGGCTCCGCCGGAAATCTCGCTACGCTTCAATTTGGTTAAGCCCGCCGGGTTGCCAAAGATGGTGCTGGCGTCCAGCGCGGAAGACGATCTTCCCGCATAGGCAGTTCCCGCGCTGCTTGCACTTTGTTCGTTCAAGGCAATGCCATTGGCCCCCGCGCTCGTGGAAGCACTGAGTATTGCCGCGGCACCTGCGAACTTTATCCAGGAAGACACTTCTCGCACAGCTGAGTGACACGGGGTTGCACGGTTGCTCAGTTTCATTTCCTACCTCGTATTGTTGTTATTGATTGGTGCGCAGGCAAAGCTTCGCCTTCCGGTGCACTTGGCAGTGCCGGTTGGAGTTGATCGAAGTTGTGAAAGGCCCTGGCTGACTACTACCAGGGCTGAGGTGCCGAACTTATGCAGTCAGGATCATTTGAGCCACTCCACCTGAAAGCTATAGCGACCAAGAAGGAGGGCCAGGGACTCTTGATTTCTCCCGGCCCGGATGCACGCGACTAATCCACGTTGTTCATGCGCAATGACCTCGACCTCGATGTCCTTCAGACACATGCGTTCCACTTCCTGGCGAACTACTCGGGTCACCTCGCGCTGCTGCAAGGCAGGCTTGAAAATCTTGCCAACCGCCGTCAACGGCAGTGCTTCGAGGATATCGATCCGCTTGGGAATGGCCGCCCGCTCACTGATGTGGCGCTGAGCAAACTGCTCAAGTTCTTCAACACTGCAGACGTGACCTGGTCGCAGCTGCACGTAGGCGACCGGCACTTCACCCGAATAGGCATCCGGGCTGCCGATGGCAGCCGCTAACGCCACCGCTGGATGGGCTTGCAGAGCCTCCTCGATTTGCTTGGGATCGATATTGTGGCCGCCGCGGATGATCAGCTCCTTTTTGCGCCCGGTCAGCCAGAAGTAGCCATTTTCATCCTGGCGACCCAGATCGCCCGTGTTCAGCCAGCGCTGACCATTGATGTTGATCCACAGGCCCCGGCTATGGCTTTCTTCAACGTAACCCTCGAACAGGTTGGGACCTGTAATGGTGATCAGCCCAATTTCGTCGGTGTCGGCGTCGCGCAAATACTCTCCAGCGTCATCGAGCATGACTGCGCGCATGTCCTGGTAGGCAATCCGTATGCCGATGGAGCCGATGTAGCGCTCGCCATGGGGTGGATTAACCGAAGAAACGCATGCGCCTTCCGTGAGTCCGTAGCCTTCGAGTATCTTCACTCCGGTCCGACTTTCGAACTCCCGAAAAAGCTCAACCGGCATCGGCGCGGCACCACACATGGCATAACGAAGGCTGGACAGGTCACGGCCTTCCAGCTCGTTTTGCAACAATGCGGAATAGACGGTAGGAACGCCGGAGAAGAAGTTGATGCCGAAGTGCTCAACCATCTCCCAGAATCGTGGGATCACACCCTCGCCGCGATAACCTTGCGGCGTTCCGAGGATGACATGATCACCTTGGGTCCAAGGCATCAGGCCTGTCACCAGCTGTGCATTTACGTGGAATAGTGGCAGCCCGCAAAAAATGACCTGACCACTCCCATGTGGTTGCATGTGCGTGGCCATGGCCCACGCGTTGAAGACCTCCGCCCCATGGGTACGCATCGCTATCTTGGGCAGCCCGGTGGTACCACCGGTGCAGAAGTAAGAGGAACGATCCTCAGGGCGCAATGTCCGGTTGCTTTTCAGGTGCGTGGCCGGCTGAGCATCCATCAACGTCCGTAATTCGTGAATCGTAGCCCCCCTGTGCAACTCACGTTCTTTCTCTGCAAGGGATTCAAGCGATTGGCACTGAGCTACATCAACATAGGGTCCCATGCCAACCCAAACGACGTGCTTGATTTCGGGAAGTTGATCCAGCTGCGAGGCCAGCTTGGGCCACAAGTCGCTGCCCGGCGTCGGTGCGAGCGTTACTACCACGCTGGCCTTGGCGGCCCGTAGCAAGGCAGCCATCTGTTTGGCCTCTTGCAGCGGATTGACCGCCATGACGACACCGGCCGCTTCACCCCCCCAGATAGTGAAGTGGGTTTCCGGCAGGTTGGGCAGGATGAAGGCCAGCACTTCACCCGGGGTAATGCCCAGGTCGTGGAAAGCATTCGCCGCGCGAGTGATATCTTCGACGAGTTCGGCATAGCTCCAGTGGTGTGTGTTCCTGAAGCAGCTAGCGTCGGCGAAGAAACTCAGTGCGGGCGCATTGGGAGAAAGCTCGGCTGTACGCATCAGTGCTTCATAGGTGCTGCCAGCCAAGCCACGCTCCGATAACGGAACCTGCTCGATACTTTCAATGTCGTTCAGAGATCGCACCATCATCTTCAGGCTTCCTCTACGACTCGGTTGCGTTGCACACCCAGGTCAATCACGCCATCCGCACTGCGAATGTGCGCTTCGACGACGTCTCCTGGCTTGAGATACTGCGTCCGCCCTTCCTGTGCTTTGAGGAAAAGCTTCCACTTGGTGGCTTCTGGCATAAGGGCCGCAATGCGCTGTTTGGCCGGCGAAGGGATGGTCAGCGCGCATCCCGCAGGAGTACCGGTGGCGATCAGGTCGCCGGGGGCAAGATCTTGAACGGCGGATAGTTCGGTCAGGGTTTCAGCGGGGCCATACACCAGGTTGGCCGTGCTGTCGCTTTGTCGCACTTCACCATTGACCGTCAAGCGCAACTGCAATGCTTTCAGGTAATGCATGTCCTGGGCATCCAGAAGGCACAGATAAGGACCGACCGGGCCAAATGTACGGAAGCTCTTGCCCTTGTAGAACTGCATCTGCGGGATCTGAATGTCGCGTGCCGAATAATCATTAACGATGACCACGCCGGCAATGAACTCGTGCAGGTTGGCATCGTTGACGGTTACTGCGCCGCTGATTACGCGTTTCATCACCAGCCCGAGTTCGATCTCATAGTCAAGGAAACGGACGTTGCGCGGTTTGATAAGGACGCTGTCTGCGGCCACCAGGCAACTGGTCGCCTTGGTAAACATCATGTTGTATTTCTTCGCATCCGGGTCCATGCCCGACTCGATCATGTGCTGTCGGTAGTTGGCCCCTTGACAGACGAACTGTTGATTGCGGGTCACCGGCGACAGCAGTTTCACTTGGTGCGCCTCCAACTGAGTACCATTGAGTTGAGCGAGGTCATCGATACTGTTGTGGCTGATGAAGTCACCCGTGGTCTCAAAAGTACCCGGGACAATCGTGATACGGTCTTGGCGTAGCACGCCCCAGTGGATACCGTTCTCAAACTCAAAGCGAACTACGTGTACAGCAGACATTGAAGGTACTCCTGGAGCAGCGTTTGTCCCGCGTTCGATGGCGCGAGAACTGTGGTGTTGTTCTGAGGGTTGGCTGGCGACGCTGTAGATCAACGAGCCGCCGGCGATCAAGGCACCGGCTTTGAGCACGTCTCGCCGGCCATATCGTGTAGCGTTGCCCGACATGGCGGCCGCTCTACCCGAACATCCGCATCAGCGTGATCAACTTGCGAATCGTTAAGTCCGGGCTGCGCCGCAGGTTACGGATCAGGGTTCGTACGTTGCCGACGCTCATCCTGGGTTTTGTAAAACTCTTGGGCATACGCTGCCCCCACTGCGCCATAGCCTCGGGACTCACGGGATGGATGCCCACGGGATGTATGGCGGTAAAGATATCCCCGTCGCAGTAGTGCTCGTGCTTATCACCCCAAGGGTCTTGCCAGTAATCGAAGATCTGACTGCCCAGGATGTGCCGACCGATTCCCCATGAGTGCTCCCAACCCCGCTCTCGCAGGACCCGTTGCCCCATGCCCACCGCGTCTGCGTCGACAACTTCATAGGCGCTATGGCTGTAGGTAGCCATGAACCCCTGCGCGATCGCAAGCGTATGGTGATCTGCCGGCCTGTCACCGAGATCAAGGCGCATGAAAGCGACGATGGGGGTTCCGTCGGGGAGTACCTGTACATCGCTGGGAATGAACCCGAAATGCTGGGTGTACCAGGCACAGGTCGCCTGATAGTCGGCCACTTCAATGACGATGTGACCCAGTTTTAGCACTTCAGGCGGTGCAATCGGTGGGCGCTGTGTGGCGTTGATTCGCGGCTGTTCTTGCGCCAGATTCCAAGGCAGTGGGGCCCTGTGTTCCAGGGTTTCACTGAGCGTCTGGTCGCACACTGCCTCGACGATAAAGCCGGAAGGATCGGTCAGTCTGACGTAATGGCCGCCGCCAGGATGTGTCGATGTCTCGATCAATGACACACCTGGAATTTGCGTCAGCCTTTTCAGATCATTGAGCGATTGGACTGCCAGCCCGAACCCGACAAAGCATGCATTTTCTGCACGGTGGACACGGTAACAATAGGGAGCCGGTTCAGTGCCGCGCAGATAGAGCGTTTCGGCGTTCTGATGACTGACGGTCAGGCCGAAGTCTGTCAGGAAATGCGCCGCCTCCTTCAAGTCTGGCCTTTGAAAGATCAGGTGAGTCAGGCCTTGGGCTTTAACCGTCGGTTGCGGATGCCGGACAGGCTGTTGTGTTGCCAACCGGGGCATTTGATTTTTGTTATTCATTGTTCTTGTTTTCCAGTTTTCAGGGCAAAGCGATCCCCGAACCCCTGAAAATTACAGGGGTGTTTTTTGTTGAGTCGGTTACCGCGCTCAGTCGAGAGGAGGAAGTACCGGCAACTCTCTGGTTGCCAGCGCTCTTGCCTCCTCAAGAGGCACACCCAATGCCCGCAGCACGAGTTCCGCGGTGTCAGATCCTGATTCGCGCCACGTCCTGTGCCCTTCCAGCACCAGAAAAATCGAGCCCAGGACGCTGCTCGATATCAGCGTCAGTACTGAGAGCAATTGCTCCTGCTGAAACTGGTAGCGCCCGTTGGAAAGCCCGTTCAGAAGATCCGTAGTCGCTTGGCTGCTAAACATTTCGCGCAACGAAGAATTGCTCATGGCGAACTTATGGATGAATGCGCCCCACTGGGAGTCCTCGTGCGCTCGACGAATGAAAAATCGAATGCCATTGGCAAGCCGCTGAGCCGGATCGGAGAGGGAATTGAAGCTCTTGTTGACGCGCTCATGCATCTCCCTCGCAAGATGGCCAGCGACTGCCTCAAACAGGCTTTCCATGCTGTCGATGTTGCTATAGACCGTTCCGCGCGCCACTCCGGCCTCTTGTGCGAGGTCGAGAATGTTCACTTGTGAGGTACCTCTTTCAGCGAACAGGCGAAAGGCGGCTTGATGAATGCGGCGCTGTGTTGGATTTAGGGATTCCACGGTTCTCTCTCCAGGATTACCTCATGGCTAGATTGAACACTCGTGTTCAGTATACGTCAACAACGTTTTTTGAATTGAGTACGTCAGATTCAATGAAACCCGTTATAAACCCGAAAATATGAAGGTTAAATTGATATGGCAGGATCGATTGAGGGCGCCGCACATCGACATAAATGAACACGTATGTTCATTTACGTATCTTATTCGTGGCTCGCCTTCTCGGCAGGCCATCAAGCTGGCCCTGCCAAGCAATGGATTGGCCGGGCTTAGCCGGCCGCGGATGACATCCGGACTAGGGTAGCGGCTTACCGGCGATTCTCCTGGCTTTGGCAGGTGTTACGCCCAGAGCCTTGAGAATCATCTCGGCGACCCGCTGGTCGTGTTCCACCACTGCACGCTCTTCGACAACCGAGCGCATGGCTCCGGTTGTGCACGATACGACCATGTCCAGGGCGACCCCCTCGTCCTCATAGGCGAAAGTCCCCGCGCGCAGACCTTCACGCAGGTCGCCCAGCACATGAGCAGCCAGGCGCGAGCGCATGGCCTGATCGGAATAGATGATGCGCAGCAGTGCGTTGGCCCATTGATGGTCGTACGCGGCCCGGCATACGAACATGCGCACACCAATCGAAAGCCGCTGTGCACCGCAGTGCACGTCCGAACTCAGGGCGGAAATGGCATCGGAGAACTCACTTGCCATGGCGATTCCAACCGCCTCGAGTACTTCGTCGCGCGTTCGAAAATAGTTGTAGATGGTGCCGTTGGATACCGCTGCTTCCTCGGCTACCTCGAGCAGCGCGATCTCCCCCACCTCCTTGCGTGCGACAAGACGCAAGGCCGCGTCCACCAGGCCACGGCGAGTGCGCTCACGCTTCTTGTGACCTCGAGTGAGAGGCTCTTGCGTAGTTGCTTCTGAAGGATCAGTGGAGGAAGGCATCTTCAGGCTCTTAATCGAGGGGGCTCGTTGATGGTAATGGAAATGCTGTCAGGAGTGGCGTCTTCGCTAACCAGCAGGTCCCTGCAGCCCCGAAGAAGACTGCCTGCATCGAAGCCAGGGGCGTGGTGCATGATGATACGGTCGGGACGAACCGCGACGAGCGTTCCTTTGGCAGCCAGCGGCAGGATGTCATGGTTCATGTCTTCAATGAAGTCACAACTGCCGCCGGAGCGTTGCCCGCGTGTTCTGATCTCCAGGAAGTGGCCGCCCATTTTTTCCCAGGAAACGATCTGGTCAGTGGTTAGCAGCGACAACGGATCAACACCGAATCCAACCAGGGTCAGGTTGTCTCCAAGCGCATCGTCGCTCAGTTTGATCTGCTTTTGCATGTTGCGAACCCAGGCTTGGGGAAACAGGCTGCCACGTACCAGCTTGTCGCCCCGACGATGCTGCACGAACAGGCCGTGCCTGAAGGTGTTCTTCGGTTTGATGTCCAACTGCTCGAAGTACCTTCTGGTAGCGGAAGTCAACGCCAGCATGCGCATCAAGCCGTGGATGAAAAAAGCTGCGATCCTGTTCTTGGGCATCACCAGACGGCCCATGAGTTTCGCTAGATCGATCATCGCCTGGGCATGAGGGCGGCGCTCTTCGTCATAGGTATCGAGTATTGCAGGCGCGGCATGGCCGCGAAGGACCCAGGCCAGTTTCCAGGCCAGGTTGGCGCCATCTCGAAGTCCCGCTACGAGGCCTTGCCCGACAAAAGGAGGGGTGATGTGCGCCGCATCGCCGGCGAGGAAGATACGTCCCTTGCTGAATCTGTTGCAGCAGCGCGCGTGGAATCGATACACCGCCTTGCGCTCGATTTCCAGCTCCTGCGGGTTGATCCATGGCGCGATTAACCGGGCTATGCTTTCCGGGCTTTCCAGCTCTTCCCGGGATTCACCTGGTTGCAGCATGAACTCCCAGCGCTCCCTTCCACCGGGTGCGGGCATGTGCGGCGTTGGACGTCGTGGATCACAGATAAATTCGATGTGATCAATGGCAGACTCATGCCGGTTCCTGGCATCGACAATCAGCCAGTCCTCTGCATAGGTTTGTCCTTCGAACTCCTGGCCAATCAGTGCCCTGACCCTGGAGCTTGCGCCATCCGCACCGATCACATACTGGGCGCAAACGGAATGCGAGTGTCCATTTTGATCCCGTACGGTGGCAACCACGCAATCCGACTCCTCGACCAGATTCTCCAGTTCGAAACCGCCCAGACTGGTCACTGACTTCAGCCGGGAAATCTGGCCGCGCATCGCGCGTTCGAGGTCGGGTTGATAGAACGTCACAAGCTTGGGATGGCCATCGATACAGCCTTCAGTATTGGCTCGACCGAATTGCCCGAGGACCGGAGAGTGCATCTTCACTTCAGGAATAACGATCTTCTCAAAGGCGTCTTCCGACAATCCGGCGAGTTGCAGGATGCGCAGGGCTTCGTTGTCCAAAGCAATGGCACGAGGCATCAGTACGATTTCATGGAGCTTGTCCACCACCAGGGTCGTCACCCCATAGCGGCCGAGCAGCGCCGCGATTGTCGCCCCTACCGGACCGTTGCCGACGACCAGCACATCGACAGCGGTGGGAAGCAGTTCGGTACCTTTCTTGTTGTTGTTCATCTCGAGCCCTTGTTGTGATTGAAGTCGTGAGGCGCGCAGGTCTCATCGTCAGGCAAGGCCAAGGTATGTAAAATTGAGACAAATTTCAATATTGATGTTTTTGTCATTATTTTTTCTGGATCATGACCGCACCGTGATGAGGCCATGTGAGCTATGCGGGAGGCCAGTTTGCGACCGGTGAGGCTTGGCTTCCGAGTCGATCAGCGTTGTTATTGGAGTGACCAAGGATGCCTTGCTTGATGCCGTGTGGGGGTATCGGTTCGTCAGCGATTCGGTGCTTGAGACAGCCATCAGCGACCTGCGCAAGGTGCTAGCCCCGCTATATCGAGACTGTGTCGAGACGCGGCTATCGCTTCATCGCCGCGCCCTCCCCTGCACCTTCTATGCCGCCTGCACCCGCGACGGTGCCGCCGGCCGGCGCGCATCCGCCACCGCCATTCATCGGTCGTACCGACGAGATTTCAAGACTGCAACGGGCGTGGGAGCGGGCGGATGGCGGCCAGCGTGCCGTGGTCTGGCGCGCTGGAGAACCGGGGATCGGCAAGACCACGTTAATCGGAAATTTCCTCGCCAGCCTTGGCGGCATCACCTGCGCACGCGACCCTTGCGTGGAGCACTACGGCACCGGCGAACCGTACCTGCCGGTGCTGGTTGCTGGCCTGACGCCTGTGCATGATGCCCTGCAACCAGGCATCACTCCCTGTTCAGCACATCGATGATAGGGCAAGCGGCCCCGCCGGCACCTGCATCGCACTCCTGCACCAGTGCGCCCAGTACCTGCCGCAGTGCGGCAAGGTCAGTCATCTTTTGCTCGATCAGGGCCAGCTTGTGCACGGCCAGTGCCCGCGTCTCGCGACAAGCGCAGGCCGCATCAAGTGTCAGCAGTGTGCCCACCTCATCCAGCGTGAATCCCAGCGCCTGCGCCCTCTTGATGAAGCGCAGCCGTTTGACCTGCTCCGGTAGATAGCATCGATAACCGCTGAGCGGCTTTGGCGGCTCATCCAGCAAGCCGCGTCGCTGGTAATAGCGAATAGTCTCGATGTTCACCCCGGCAGCTTGCGCAAACTTGCCGATTCTCAGCCCTGTCGTCATCACACGCCCCTTGATTCTGTACTCAGGTACGGAGTGTAAAGTGACCCTAGGTTAGATCAGTTCAATGGAGAAAACGATGGCTCGGGCTCCAGCGCAAACCGTCAGGCTCGACGTTCAGAACATGACCTGTCCGGCATGTCCGATCGCGGTCAAGCGTCCACTGGAGCAGTTATCCCTCCACCGTTCACAAGTGAGGCAACCATGAGCGCCGTCATCCTCGAATCCGTGTTGACCTGCCCGCATTGCGGTTTCGCCAAGCGTGAAGCGATGCCCACCGATGCCTGTCAGTTTTTCTACGAATGTGGCAGTTGCAAGACCCTGCTACGCCCGGCCCCCGGTGACTGCTGTGTGTTCTGTTCGTTTGGCACGGTGAAGTGCCCGCCGATTCAGAAGCAACGCGGATGCTGTGGTACGGGCTTGTTCTAGGTTCATTCGGTTTATCGGACGCCCCTGACGCGCCTCAAACCGTGGTTATGGGAGGTCAGTGTCATGTGGAATCACTCTCTGGTGCTCGTGGTGATCTACCTGACTATCACCCTCAGCATCGGCTGGTTGTATACCATTGCGCTCCTGTATTGGCTTTGATCCGATTGGTGACGATCGGTCAGTGCACATTTGGTAGCGCTTTCGGCAGGTAGCTTTGTTCCGATCACAGTCGTTTGCATCCCTTCGCGACGATCGGCCCCCTGACCGGAAGTGGCTACCTGGAAACTCAACCGCGCACCAGGTAGGCCCCTGACGGAACCCGATATCGCAGCTTCTTGCATTTGCCGGGTGCAGGCTGATGCCCCGGCGGACGATCAGGAAACCAGATTCGGCATTTACCCGGAGGCGGCATATGGCCGAGGGGAATCTCAACCTCAGCGTACGCCCGCTGAGGCTCGACACTAGCCATTTGCATTGTTCCCTCGGCCCCGGCTCTACCAGCCGCCGGCGCATCCGAAACCCGATCTGTCTCTGCGCCAGCGAAGTTGCCAGCGTCGCGCCCAGTGTCCGGAGTGGATTGCTCAACAACCGCCATTTCCGCTTCGCGACGCCTTTGGGCCTCCTCTTGCAGCCCCTTCTGTACTGCGACCAGGTCCTCTTTTGCATTGGGTGGGGTACCCGAAGACTGGGCCTGCTGCGCCGCCTGGATCAGTTGGAAGTTGCGGTTGCGTAACGCGACGTTGCGACCAACCCGCAAATTCGAGCGCGCCGCCAGGGTTTCAGCCTGCTGGTACTGCCCCTGCTGAAGACGCAATACGCCGAGGTAATGCAGCGTCGCGGGATTGTTAGGCTGGATATGCAGGGCACGCTCCAGCGTGGCAGCGGCCTGATCCAGTTGGCCATTTTCATACTGCCGCGAGGCGGTTTCGATCAGGGTGGTTGATGCGCTGTTACTTTGCGCGGGCGCTCTTCGCTCGGCGGCAACCGAACAAAGCGACGCGACGGCGCAGAACGCCAGGATGAGTCCCGACAGAAAACTCTTGGTTGGCATCAGGGGGACGAACTCGGCTGATCTCGGACGGCACGGAAGTAAAACAGGCCAAAGCGCTGCTCGACATCTGTGATACGGGGCCCCAATTGACCTGGGCAGTCCCCTGAAGTTCCCACTGCAAAGGCCACCGCGGCCAGGACTGTACCGCCAACAGACCCCATCGCGGACTTGTTCGCGATGGGGTCTGCAACCGCGTAGCAATGTGTGGCCAGCAGCAAAATCATCAGGTCGTCAGGATAAAGTCCGTCTGATCGATACCTGCACTGTTAACACCGACAAGGCGAATAGTGTCCACTCCGATCCCGATCACCGTGTCCGCCCCGTCAGCCGCAATGCTCACGTTGGCAGCGAACGTCTCGCTGCTGATCCCCAGCCCCGAGATATTGAGCAAGTCCTGTCCTCCCGCCGGATCGATATCGAAGCCCTGGATCGAGTCGTTGCCGAAGCCTGCCGCAGCAAACATGAAGGTATCGTTGCCGAAGCCGCCGTTGAGCGTGTCGTTGCCCAGTCCACCGAAGAACAGATCGTCACCCGCACCGCCGATCAGAGTGTCGTTGGCCTGGCCGCCCAGCATCCTGTGGTTTACCGCCGCCGCATCGTAGGCCAGTTCACTGCCGCTGCCCTCGGCGTTCGCCTGCAAACCCGCGGCCGCGTATTGGCCATTCATGGCAACCTGCGCCACATGCGCACCGTCACTCACGCTCAGCATGCCGCCGGTGCCTGTGTCATTCGCTGAATAGGTGATCTGCGTGTTGGCGCCGAACGCAACATCGCCAAAGTCCAGCTTGTCACCTGCGGCAAAACCGCTGACGCTGCCACTGAACGCCGCCGACACATCGAGCTTGAGCGTGCCTGCCGCGCCGCTGTCGAACGTCACATGCTGATCGGAGGCAGCACCGAACTCCAGTATCGCCGAACCGCTGATAGTCGCGCTTCCCGCGCCACTGGCATCTGCGTGGACGGTGATGTTGCCATCGTTCGCCCACAGGCTACCGCTGTTGATGAGCGCACTTTCAATCACCAACCCGCCGCTGCCGTTGGCTTGCAGCACACCTGTGTTGGTGATGGAGCTGCTGCCGGTATCGATCACCAACGCATTGACGCCGCTGGCAAGGATCAGGCCCGAGTTGACCAGCATCATCTGCCCCGCGCCCAACTGGCCGGCACCCGAGATGGTGTTGTCGGCATTGGTGAGCACCGTGTCCGCACTGCCACCAAAGATCACGTTCTGCGCGCTGTCGGACAGCACCACTTGCCCGCCACCGCTCAACGTCGCTCCACGGAACAGAATCTCGAGATCGGTCCCGCTGCCGGTGGAGCCGAGCGCTATGGTGCCGCTGTTGTCGATGCTGCCACCGAACGGCATGATCGCGCCGTCGGCAATGGTGAGGGTGCCCGTATTGGTCGTGACCGGGTCCACATCGAACAGTAAGTTGGCCGCGCCCAACGCCGCCGCATCCACGCCGTTGACCGTGATCGTCTGGTCGGCGCTGATGCTG
This sequence comes from Pseudomonas sp. GM74, assembly GCF_000282455.1. Lineage (GTDB taxonomy): Bacteria > Pseudomonadota > Gammaproteobacteria > Pseudomonadales > Pseudomonadaceae > Aquipseudomonas. The sequence goes on along the minus strand of NZ_AKJG01000016.1, from coordinate 1,512 downwards.
AGCACGGCATTGCCGTTCGCGTCATTGGCGATACTCACATCCGCAACATCGTTGACGCCCGTGAAGCCGATCAAGTCGATCTTGTCCGCCGCCGCATCGAAGCTGTAAATGACGTTGTTGCCGATCGGCCGGGCGAACACGAAGGTGTCGGCACCGGACGAGCCGGTCAGGTTGTCGTCGGTGGACAAGGCGAAGATCGGCGCGCCTGGGGCATAGATTTCGACGTTGTTGAACACGTAGGCGCTTGAGGTGCTGCCGTCGCTGTTGCTCCAGTACATGTTGACATCGAGCACCAACGCACCGGCGAATTCGCTTGGAGTTGTCACAGTCAATGCGCCGGGATCGCTGGTCTGCACGGTCCAGGTGCCGTCGCCGTTGTCTGTTCCTGCGTTGAACACCCACCCCGAAGGAACACCGCTGATAGTCACCGTCACGGGGCCGCTAATATCGGCCAGTGGAACGTTGAGGGCCAGATTGACGGGTTCGCCGGCAACGCCTGCCGGAAGGTTTGCACTGCTCCCGGCCGCACCAGGATTACCCGCCAGGTCGGTGTAGCTGTTCGCGGCAACGTCGACTTTTATGCTACCGCCCAGCGTTCTGGTCAGCGTTGCCGTGTAGGTATCGCCGTCAACCTGGGTAAAGTTACTGAAGGTTCCGCGTGGCGTTCCGCTCGTTGTCGTCATTGCTACATCAGACAGGTTGAAACCGCTCACCGTCTCACTGAACTGGAATGTGACCGTCGACGTTGAATCTATCGAACTCCCTAAGGCAGTCCCTGTCACTATCACCGTTGGCTGCACGGTATCTACCGGCGTCTCAACGACGTTCTGCACGTTCACCGTAATCGTCTGCGTGTCGATTCCGCCATTGCCGTCGGACACCTGAACGTCCACAACGTAGGCGTTGTCGCCGTCAGTACCACCGACATCCTGGGCATTCTCGTAATCGGGCGCTGAGTTGAACGTCAGTACCCCGCTCGAACTGATCGAGAACTTGCTGAAGTCCGTCCCGGCCGTATTCAGGAGCGAGTAGCTCAGCGTCTGCGCCGGCATATCGGCATCGGTCGCCACCACCGTCGTAACCGCCGTGGTGTTCTCCGCCACATTGACCGAAGCCGTCGCACCACCACCGTTGGAGGTGATCACCGGGGAGTTGTCGTTGACTCCCGTCACGGTTACCGCGATCGCCTGGTCGTCAAACAGCGTGCCGTCCGACGCCCGCACAATCAGGTCATAAACGTTGTTCGTTCCCGAATCAGTCGGTGCTTCAAAGTTGGGTGCAGAGATAAAGCTCAGCACGCCTGTGCCTGAAACGATCGAGAACTTCGCGGCATCCGCTCCGCCGACGATGCTGTAGCCCAGCGTTTGTGCCGGCAGATCAACATCGGTCGCCGCCACTGTCGAGACCCCCGTGGTGTTCTCCGCCACGTTGATCGAAGCCGTCGCACCGCCACCGTTGGAAGTGATCGTCGGTGAGTCGTTGCTGCCGGCGATATGCACGGTGACCGAAGTG
>NZ_AKJG01000015.1 GCF_000282455.1 Pseudomonas sp. GM74 | reverse complement strand
CCCAGCCGAAGTAGCCGCTGCCCAGCTCCCAGGTCAGGTCGCCACCGTTTTCCCGGTGATAGGGGCTGATGCTGCCTTCGCCGGTGTCATGGGCGAAGTTGCCGAGCCTGGCGCCCTGGTTCAGCGCGCGGATGGCGTTGGCGCTGAGGGAGCCGAAACTCATGGCCGAGATATTGAACACCGACGCCGAATACGGCTGGGTGCACTGCGGGCCGCCGACGGTGACGCGGAAACTGCTCGGGTCGCTCAACGGTGCCGGGCGCATGGAGTGGCCGATGAATTCGAAACCCGACTGGTACACGTCGATCAGTGTGCCGAAGGGTTTGTCGGCGGTTTCATTCTTGGCCCGGGAATAGACCAGCGAACGCTGGGCCCGGGAGAAGGGCAGGGCGTCGCTGTCGGATTCGAGCAGGTACTGGCGGATTTCCGGGCGGATGCCTTCGACCAGGTAGCGGATATTGCCGAGGATCGGGTAATTACGCCGCACCGCGTGTGGGCTTTGCAGCAGATCGAACAGGCCGATCAGGCTGAGGACAGCGGTGACGGCGGTAATTGGCCAGAGCCAGTCATAGTCAAGAAAAGGCAGGCTGGCGAGGGTGAATATCACGCAGACGGCAAAGAAGGCGTAGCGGCTCAGGAGTGACAGGCTCATACGGTTTCCTTGGGTTCGGACTCAATAAATTTGGCTAAACACAAAACACTGTGGGAGCGGGCTTGCTCGCGAAGACGCAGTCATATCCAGCATTTTTGTTGACTGACACACCGCTTTCGCGAGCAAGCCCGCTCCCACATACAAGCAAAGCGCTCCACAGGACGTTCAGGCATTTTGTGCCTGGAGAAAAATCGAAAACAGCTCGGACTGGGATTTGATCCCCAGCTTGCTGTACATGTGTTTCTTGTGGACTTTCACGGTTTCGACCGAGATTTCCAGCTTACGGGCGATTTCTTTACTGGAACAACCGCTGAGCATCAAACGCCCGACATCCAGCTCCCGGGCTGTCAACTGCGCGCCTTTGAGTTGCTGCACCGAGGCTTCCAGCTGTACCCGCCAGTCGGCTTGCGGCGGGGTGGGGGCCAGGGCCACGACTTCGTTGATTTCATAGGGTAGACGCTGGCGTAACAATCCGAGCACCCATGGCTGGATCAACGACAGCAAGGCGATCTGCTGGCCGCTGAAGCGCTGCTTGCTGCCCAGGGACAGGCACAGTGTGCGGTCGCCTTCGAGCTGACAATTGAACTGGATTTCGTCGGCCACCACATTCAGACGAAAGTAGCGCTGGTAATACTCGGTCAGCTCGAAGTGCTCCGGGGCCACTTCCGACAAGCGATACAGCCCGGTGCGCGACTGCTCGCGGCAGGCGATGTAGAAGGGATCGAGCAGGTACAGGCCGCGCAGGTAATCCTGGAACAACTGGTCGGGGCTGCCGTCAACGCCTGGGCATTCGGCGAATACCTGCGGGTGCTGATCGGCACTGAAAAGCAGCGCCACCCAGCTGTCGAAGGGTACGTACTGGTCCAGCAGGCGTACAAGCTGGGTCCAGAAATTGGGCTTGTCCAGGGCGTCGATCAGTTGCCCCACCGAGCGGTGCCAGGCGATGTCGTCCAACGAGAGTGTCATGCATCTACCCCTATCGTGTTACCCCAGCGGCGTAATTCCCCGCCCGGTTGCTTGCTGCGCATACTGGCGCACAGACACCGACCGGGCAATCTTTCTGCCGCCCGGCCCATGACAAGGAATACCCATGAAGGTCGAACTCGCCCAATTGGCAGGCCGTGACAACGACACGGCCTACAACCTCGAACGCACCCTGGCGGCGATGGCTGCGTGCGCTGCCGATACGCAGCTGATCCTGTTCCCCGAAGGCCACTTGATGGGCTTCCCTTCGGCCGAGTCCGTGGCCGAGGTGGCCGAGGCACTGGATGGCCCGTCCGTCAGTGCGGTGGTCGCCGCCGCCCGCCAGCGCAATATCTCCGTGGCCATCGGCATGGCCGAGAACGACAACGGCCGCTTCTACAACACCACGCTGCTGATCACCCCTGAAGGCATCGCGCTGAAGTACCGCAAGACTCACCTGTGGGCCTCGGATCGTGGTGTCTACGAGGCAGGCGATCGCTACGCCACCTGCCTGTGGAACGGCGTACGCGTGGGCCTGCTGATTTGCTACGACATCGAATTCCCCGAAAGCGCACGCGCCCTGGCGCAACTGGGAGCCGAACTGTTGATTGTCACCAACGGCAACATGGACCCGTACGGCCCGACCCACCGCACCGCGATCATGGCCCGCGCCCAGGAAAACCAGGCGTTTGCGCTGATGGTCAACCGGGTGGAAGAGGGTGACGGTGGCTTGCTGTTTGCCGGCGGCAGCGCATTGGTCGATCCGCTGGGCACCCTTTTGTTCGAAGCCGGACGCGAGGAAGGGCAGTTTGCGGTCGAACTGGACCTGAACCAGCTGACGGCGGCGCGCCAGGATTACCGCTATCTGGATGATCAGCGGCTGAGGTTGCCGGGGGAAGTGGTTGAGCGGGCCTGCGGGTTGCGCGAGCTGCTGATTCCTGCGCGCTGATCCGGGTTCTGTGTTGGCTTGACTGACGCCTTCGCGGGCAAGCCCGCTCCCACAGGGATTCTTTGTGAATTCAGATTTTGTGAACGACACAAATCCTGTGGGAGCGGGCTTGCTCGCGAAGAGGCCCTGACAGACGACACACCTGTTTGACCAATTACCCAAGAACAACAACGCAACACCCGTAATTTGCGCCGAACTCGGCTCTGCCATAAATCCAATAAAATCCGGAGTAGTCGCTCATGGCTCGTTTGCAACGCACCCTGTCACTGGGGTCGGTGGTGCTGTTTGGCATCGCCTACATGACGCCGATCATTGTGCTCGGCACCTTTGGCATCCTCGCTCAATCCACCGCCGGCATGGTGCCGGCCGCGTACCTCGCGGCGCTGGTGGCGATGTTCTTCACCGCCATGAGCTACGGGCGCATGGCCTCGGCGTTTCCGGTGGCCGGCTCGGCCTACAGCTATGTGCGCAAGGCCATCAGCCCGAAACTCGGGTTCATCGCCGGTTGGGCGGTGCTGCTCGATTACCTGTTCCTGCCCATGGCGATCTGGCTGATCGGCGCGGCCTACCTCAACTCCGCTTTCCCGGCGGTGCCGCAGTGGGTTTGGGTACTGGCGTTCATCGGCATCACCAGCGCGATCAACATCGTCGGCCTGAAACTGGCCAATGGCATCAACGCCTTGCTGATGCTGGTGCAGTTCCTGGTGCTGATCGCCTTCGTCGCGCTGTGCGTGCATTACGTCGGCGGTGATGCGAGCACGCCGTTGTGGTCGATCAAGCCGTTCTTCAATGGCGACATGCAAATGCCGCTGATCATGAGCGGCGCGGCCATCGCCTGCTACTCGTTCCTGGGCTTCGACGCGGTCAGCACCCTGACCGAAGAAACCCGCGATCCGCGCCGCACCATTCCCCGGGCGATCATGCTGATCACCCTGATCGGCGGGCTGATTTTTGTCGGTGTGTCGTACTTCGTGCAAATCGCCCATCCGTCGTTCCAGTTCGACAGCGTCGACTCGGCGGCCTATGAAATTGCCCGCAACATCGGTGGCGACCTGTTCGTGTCGATCTTCCTGATCGGCCTGATCGTCGGCCAGTTCGCCTCGGGGCTGTCAGCCCAGGCCAGCGGATCTCGGCTGCTATACGCCATGGGCCGCGACGGCGTGTTGCCGAAAGGTTTTTTCGGCACCTTGCACGAACGCTTCGGCACGCCGATCAACAGCATCCTGCTGTGCGCGGTGGTGGCGTTGCTGGCACTGAAACTGGATGTCACCACCTCGACCTCGTTCATCAACTTCGGCGCATTCCTGGCCTTCAGCCTGGTCAATCTGTCGGTGATCTTCCATTACTGGATCGGAGGCGAGAAAAAAGGCCCGCGCGAATTCGTGCTGTTCCTGCTGTTCCCGTTCATCGGCCTGGCGGCGGATTTGTGGCTGATGGTCAGCCTCGATCACCTGGCGGTTTATCTGGGGTTGAGCTGGCTGGCGATCGGCGTGGTGTATCTGGCGGTGTTGACCGGCGGCTTCCGTCGGCAGCCGCCGGAGATGGACTTCCAGGAAGCGCTCTGAGACGTCATCAGGCTGCCGGTCAGGTCAGGTCTGGCGTAGCGGGAGTTGTACGCGAAACGTCGTCCCGCTCCCCGGCTCGCTGCTCACCGAAATATCGCCACCGTGTTTTTTCACAATGCCATAGGACAGGGACAGGCCCAGCCCTGTCCCTTGGCCCACCGGTTTAGTGGTGAAAAACGGATCGAAGATTTTTTGCAGGGTGTCGGGCGCGATGCCTGATCCTGTATCGGCGATTTCGATCCACGCCGTCTCGCCCTCTGTCCCGGTGCGAAGGGTGATGGTGCCGCGTTCGGGGCCCATGGCCTGCGCGGCGTTGACCACGAGGTTCATGATGACCTGGTTGATTTGCGAGGGTAGGCACTCGATTTCCGGTAGCGCCTGGTAGTCCTTGACCACATCGGCCTTGTACTTGAGTTCGCTGGCGACGATGTTCAGTGTCGACTCGATGCCCTGTTGTAGATTGGCCCATTGCCATTCCTGATTGTTGTCGATCCGGGAGAAGTCTTTCAGGTCCCTGACGATCTGCCCGACCCGGCTGATTCCCTCCTTCGACTCCTTGATCAACAGCGGCACGTCCTCGCGCAGATATTCAAGTTCGATCTGCTCGCGCATGTGTTCCAGTTGCAGCGCTGTCTGGCTGCCCGCCAGGACCTGTTCAGCGCTGTGATAGGCGTCGAGCATGGTCAGCAATTGCTGAAAGTAACCGTCCAGGGTGCCAAGGTTGGAGGAGATGAAGCCGATCGGATTGTTGATTTCATGCGCGACACCGGCCGCCAGTTGGCCCAGCGAAGCGAGCTTTTCCGATTGCACCAACTGGCTTTCCAGTTGCTTGCGCTCGTCGATTTCCCGCTGCAAAGCCTCGCTGGCCTGCTTGAACTGGGCGGTGCGCTGATCCACCAGGTGTTCCAGGTGATGCATCTGCAGCGAGGCCCGTTCGGTCATTTCCCATTTGGTCAGCAAGGTGTTGGCCATCTGCTGGACTTCGATGTTGTCGAACGGTTTCTTCAGGATCAGCAGCCGGTCATGGGCATTCAGACGATTGAGCAGATCGTCCCAGGAATAATCGGAATAGGCGGTGCAGACCACTACCTGTAGTTGCGGATCCTGCTGCCACAAGTGTTCGATGGTTTTTGCCCCGTCCCAGCCGTCGGGCATTCGCATATCGACAAACGCCAGCGCGTAGGGGCGTTGTTCCTGCAGCGCGCGGTTGAGTTTGCCCAGGCCTTCTTCGCCACCATAGGCCGAATCCAGTTCGAACATCGGGCGCTCGGGTTGGGCCTGTTCGCCAAACAGTGCGGCCTCCATCTCGTCGAGTTCTGCCGAGTGAGCCTGGGGCGGGGCGAGAATCTTGCGAAAGTCGTCGTGGATCGACGGCATGTCGTCGATCAACAGAATGCGGCGGTTCGAGAGCTCACTCATGCGTTCTCCGTTACGGTGATCAGCGGTATCTGCAAGGTAAACAACGCGCCCAGGCCCGGGCCGTCACTGTGGGCGGTGAGGTGGCCATTCATCTCAATGGCCGCCAGCGCGCAGCTGTGCAGGCCGAAACCATGTCCTTCCTTGCGGGTGGTGAAACCGTGGGCAAAGATCCGCGTCATGTTTTCCGGTGCGATACCTTCGCCATCGTCCCTGACGCTGATTTCCAGGAAAGTGTCGTCGACGATTCGCACACCGAGGGTCATTTCCCTTGAGCGGTTGTTGAGGTCGGACATTGCGTACTTGGCATTGCTGATCAGGTTGATCAGGATCAGCAGCAAGCGGTGCTTGTCCCCCATCACCTGAGGCACCTCGCTGTATTCCTTGATCACCGTGACGTGATGCCGGGTCAGCGCGCCGGCATTCATGCGCAGGGCGTCTTCGAGCAGTTCGCTGATGTACAGCGGTTCGGTGATGCTGTTGGCGCCGGCATAGGATTGCTGGGTGGCAACGATGTCCTTGATGTGGTCGACGCTCTTGCTCATCTGCCCCAGTTCGTCGGCCATCTCCTGCTGTTCCTGGGCGATGGCGCCGACCAGTTGATTGAGATAACCGGGCAGTAGTTTGCCTTTGTCGTCCTCGGTCAGGAAATGGCCAAGGTCGTCCGGATGGCCGTTGATCAGTTGCATTGCCTTGCCCAGTCCGAGGGTCTTGCTGCTGCGAAGCTTTCGCGCAATCAGGTCGGCAGAGATGTTCACGCTATTGAGCACGTTGCCGACGTTGTGCAGCACGTTGGTCGCGATTTCGGCCATGCCGGCCTGGCGTGCGGTGGCGAGCAGTTCGCTCTGGGCATTCCTGAGCTCGCGGGTACGTTCCTCGACCCGCTGTTCGAGCACGTCGTTGGCGGTTTGCAGAGCGCTGTTGACCCGGTTGATCTCGGCGAAGCTACGGATCAGGCGAAATGCCAGCCACATCAGCAGCAACACCAGCAGGCCGGAAAACACCAGCAGGTAGAAATGGTACTGTTTGTCGACTTTCTCGGCCCGTTGCTGATCCTGGTTGAGCATATTGGTGATGTCGTCCAGACGATGCGCCACGGGAACCGCCTCGATGTCTTCGAGCAAAGCGTTGACAAGCGGCTGCTCGCGCAGGATCAGGGCGACGTGATTGCTGAGGATCCGGATCGAGGTATGAAACTCCCCAGGCAAGCGTTGTGCGTTCACCGCCAGTTTGCTCAGCCCCACCTGAATGTCGGCGGCTTTGTCGGTGGAGGTGACCTGGGCGAACTCCAGGGCACTGAGCAACAGGTCATAGGTATCGGTGGCGATGTTTTGCACTTGCAGCTTGTCGAGGTCAGGCAGGTCGGCCAGTTGTGCCTGGATGTCGTCCTCGGCGGTGGGCAGGAAGGCCAGCGAGTTGCGCAGCAAGGCGTTGTGCGACTTGAACTGCTCCACCAGGCGGGTCTTTTCCTGCATCGCCTGCAGAAAAGCCTCGTGGGCATCGTTCCATTGCCGTGAGTCGTTGCGCCCATGACCTGACTCCATGGTGTCGAAGCGCTCCCATAACCGATTCATCTCGTTCATTGGCGAAACCAGAGGGTCGTAGTTATGCGAAATCGCCACCCGGGATTTGAGGATCTCGTTTTCCCACTGCGCGTCCTGCTGTTTGATCCGGCGGATCAGATCCCGGGATTCCGAGTAGGTCACGGTCTGTTCCGAGTTGGATTTGAAGTATAGAAATATCAGGATCGAGGCCAGGAGCACGGCGACGAGTCCGAGTAACAGCAGGCTGAAGCGGCGTGACAGCTTTATCATGGCTTACCCTTCCATTCGCCGGTCAGGGTCTTGAGAAACTTCACGATCAGCGCTTTGTCTTCAGCGCTCGGCATGCGCCCCAACTGATACTGGAACATGACATCCACGGCTCTTTCGAGGGTGGGCGCCGAGCCGTCGTGAAAGTAGGGGGCGGTCAGCGCGACGTTGCGCAGGCTCGGGACCTTGAACACCGAGCGGTCCGCTTCGTCACCGGTAACGTTGAACCGTCCCTGGTCGGTGGCGGTCGGGTTGCCGCGATCGGCGATGTAATCACCGAACACCCCGAATTTCTGGAACATGTTGCCACCGATGTTCACGCCCTGATGACAGGCGATGCAGCCGTAATCCTTGAAGCGCTGATAGCCGTATTTTTCCTCCAGGGTCAGGATGTCCGTATCCCCCAGCAGGTATTGATCGAAACGGGATCCGGGCGTCAGCAGGGTGCGCTCGTAGGCGGCCAGGGCGCTCTGTATATTGGCCTTGGTCACTGCATTCGGGTACGCCGCGCTGAAGCCTGCGCGGTAGTCTGCATCCTCGTTGATCCGCTGGACGATGGTGTTCCAGTCGCTGCCCATTTCGTGGGGACTGGTAATGACGACGTTGCTTTGCGCCTCGAGCGTTTCGACGCGGCCGTCCCAGAATTGGCGAAAGTTGAGGCTGGCGTTGAACACCGTCGGCGTGTTGATCGATACCGGTTGTCCATCGAAGCCGAGGGAAAGTGCGCGGGTGTCAGCTCCGCTCTTGTCCAGTTGATGACAACTGGCGCAGGACAGGGTGTTGTTGACCGACAGGCGCGGATCACTGAAGAGCCTGCGACCGAGTTCTACCTGACCGGGGTTCTGTTTCGGTATCTCGGGCAACGGTTTGAGCGGTTCGTCCAGCGGCGCGGCGCCGGCGATTGCACTGAGCCCGTAAAGCAGGATCGCAAGGGAGTGGGGGACAAGGGACATGGGCCATCGTCTCGCTGATTTACCTGCGGACTGTCGTTTCTGCCTGTTCATGAGTCGTCTCGCTGTTCTGCCCAGCCAACGGCCAGCAGCTGCGCAAACGCGTCTGCCGGCAGGGCCTTGCTAAAGTAGTAACCTTGGCCTTCCTCACATTGATGGGCCTTGAGAAACGCCAGTTGCTCCTCGGTCTCGACGCCTTCGGCGATGACATTCAGATCGAGGCTCTTGCCCAGGCTGATGATCGCGCTGACCAGGGCGGCATCGTTGGTGTCATTGCTCAAGCCACGAATGAACGACTGATCGATTTTCAGCACATCGATGGGGAACCGGCGTAGATAGCTCAAGCTGGAATAACCGGTGCCGAAGTCATCGATGGCCAGCCGCACTCCCAGCGTCTTCAGCCGGTTCAGCGCGGTCATGGTCGCCTCGACGTTCTGCATCAGTACACTTTCGGTAATCTCCAGTTCCAGCAGGCAGGGGGGCATTCCCGTCTGTTCGAGTATCTGTTTGACGCCTTCGACGAAATCACGTTGACGAAAGTCGATGGCCGATGTGTTGACTGACATGCGGATCGCCGGCAGTCCGGCCGCTTGCCAGAGTCGTGTCTGGCGACAGGCTTGGGCCAATACCCACTTGCTCAGTGGCACGATCAGGCCGCTGTCTTCGGCCACGGGGATGAATTCGCAAGGGTAGACCCAGCCATGCCCCGGTTTTTGCCAGCGCACCAGCGCCTCGGCACCGACCACCCGTCCGCTGCGCAGTTCGATTTTCGGTTGGTAGTGCAGGATGAATTCGTGCCTTTGCAAGGCCTGACGAATACCCGATTCGATACTCTGCTGCTCCCGGGCACGCTGGTTCATGGCTTCGATGAAGAAACCGATGTCGTTCGGACCGCTTTCCTTGATGTGGCGCATGGCGGATTCGGCTTTTTTGATCAGGTCAATGGCCTCGAACCCGTCATCGGGGTAAACGCTGATGCCCAGGCTGGCGGTGATGCTGATCTCCTGGCCGGCGATCGACTGTGGGCTGCGCACGGCACTCAGCAGTTTTTCGGCGATGCCGCGGGTCTGCTGGGGGTGGTTGATGTCGCTGAGGATCACCACGAATTCGTCGGCGCCATAGCGAAAGACCGAGTCGGACTCTCGCACGTACTTGAGCAGTTGTTGCCCGACCCGTTTGAGCATTTCGTCCCCGGCCGGGTGGCCCAGAGCGTTGTTGATGCGCTTGAACCGGTCCAGCCCGAGAAACATCACCACCAGATGCTTGTCATGGCGTCGGCAAGTGGCCAGCGACTGGCTCAGGCGATCACCCAGCAATGTGCTGTTGGGCAACCCTGTAAGGGCGTCGTACTGCAGCAGGTGCGATACCTTGAGCAGTTCGTGTACCCGCGCCTCGATGGTCTGCTCAAGGCTCAACAACTTCAGCGCCGCGTCCTGTGCCAGCTGCCATTTCCAGGTCAGGGCATTGGCCATCTGGCGGATTTCCAGGGTATCGAAAGGTTTTTTCAGAATCAGCAACTGGTCACCGAACTCCAGTCGTTCGGCCATGGCTTCCCAGCTGTAGTCGGTATAGGCGGTGCACAAGGCAATTTGCAGGTTCGGGTCGGCATTCCACAGGTGTTCAATGGTTTCCAGGCCGTCCCAGCCGGGCGGCATACGCATGTCGATAAATACCAGGGCATAGGGGCGGCTATCGGCCAATGCACGTTCGACCAGCTCCAGGGCTTCCTTGCCCTGATAGGCGGAGTCGATCTGGAAGGTGAGACGCAGTGACTGCCGAGTCCCGAACAGTGAGTGTTCGAGACTGTCCGGATCCACCTCGTCGCTGGTACTCGGGGTGAGGATCTTGCGAAAATCGGCATGGATCGCCGGTGCATCGTCGATGATGAGAATACGTCGGTTGGTCTGGGGGGAAAGTGTTTTCATCCCTCATCCTCCCTGGGGGACGGAGGAGCGATGCTCCCATCCTTGAGCAATCGGGCCGCTTGTTCAGGATTCACGGCCTCGCTGAAGTAGAGGCCTTGTGCGCTTGATAGCGGGGCGGCTGACTCTGGCGTTTGGGGCCGATCCGACGGCTGGACGCCTTCGGTAATGATGCCGATACCCAGGTCCCGGGCGAAGTTGACGATTGCCCGCAGGCTGTTGGCGCCAGCCGCATCCTGGGTCGCGCCGTCGATAAAGGATTGGTTGAGCTTCAGGTGATTGACCCGGTAGGTTTTCAGGTAGTCGAATGATGAATATTCGGTACCGAAATCATCGATGGCGATCTTTACCCCCAGCTCCCGCAGCCGTGGCAGTACATCGTTTTGGGTCCACTTGGTTTGCGCCAGAGTCGCTTCGGTCACGTCGAAACGCAGGTCCCAGGGGGCGAGTTCCCATCGCGCAGTGGTGCGCAGCACGTCGTAAATGAGTTCCGGACCACTCTTTAGCTGCGCCAGGGACAGTTTGATCGCCATCACGGGGGGCGCCATTCCCTCGTTGCGCCACAGGCTCATTTGCCGGCAGGCCTGGTTCAGCACCCAGCGTCCGAGAGGGATGATGGCACCGGTCTTTTCCGCTGCGGGCACGAAAGCCGACGCCTGCAGTTCGCCGCGCTGGGGATGGCACCAGCGCACTTGCGCTTCCATGCCCAGGATCCTGCCGCTGTGCATATCCACTTCCGGAACGTAATGCAGAGCCAGTTCATCGCGCTCGATGGCCGTCATCAAGTCATTGGCGATGGTCATGCGCTCGGCCACCTCCTGAGTGATTTCCTGCGAGTGGAAGTGATATTGGTTGCGGCCCATTTCCTTGGAGCGGTACAGCGCCATGTCCGCCTGGCTCAGCAGGCTGTCGGCGTCGAGACAGGCGACGCCGTAGCTACTGATGCCGATGCTGACTGAAATATGCAGGGCATTGCCGGCGAGGTTGTACGGCGTCAGCAGCGCATCGCGGATATTGGCTGCCATGGCGGCGGACTGGGTCGGGTCGCTGACGTCCAGTTGCAGGATCGCGAACTCGTCCCCGCCCAGGCGTGCCACCACATCGTTTTCCCGCACGCCGGATTTGATGCGCCGGGCCACTTCCTGTAACAGCAGATCACCCACCGGGTGGCCGAGGGTGTCGTTGATCCGCTTGAAGTGATCAAGGTCCAGATAAAATACCGCGAATGCCTCTGCGCCTCGACGTGCGGCAGCAAAGGCCTGATGCAGGCGTTCGATCAGGGTGGCGCGGTTGGCCAGGCCGGTGAGCCCGTCCGTGCGGGCGAGCAGGGCCATTTTTTCTTCGGCCAGCCGGCGTTCGGTAATGTCGAGAATGATCCCCTCGACTTCCAGCAGGCGACCGTCATGGTCGCGTACGGGAATGTAGCGGTTCTCCACCCAGCGCCATGCACCCTGGCCGGTGCGCAGGCGAAATTCAATCGAGGCGCCCAGCGCATGGCGGTCCAGCACCCGGGCCATGGCCGCATCGACACTGGCCTGGTCTTCCGGGTGGATCAACTGCTGAGCCCAGTTGGCCGAGCTCACCAGATCGGCGGCGACGTGTCCGTAGCGGGTGATGTTATGGGAAATGTACATCAGCGGAAACGACGGCTCGCCACGCAACCGGTAAAGGATGGTCGGGCTGTTCTGCACGATGATATTGGCGTCGGACAGTTCCCGGGTACGTTCCTGGACCGCTTGTTCCAGCAGGTTCATCTTGAGCGCGGCATCTTCGGTCATCTGCCATTTGACCGTGAGTGCGCTGGCCATCTGGCGTATCTCGATGGCGTCGAAGGGTTTCTTCAGAATCAGCAGGCGGTCATTGAGCGCCAGCCGTTGGTCGATGTCCTCCCAGGAGTAGTCGGAGTAGGCGGTGCACAGCGCCACCTGCAATTTGGGGTCGACCTGCCATAACCGTTCGATGGTCTCCAGGCCATCCCAGCCAGGCGGCATGCGCATGTCGATGAAAGCCATGGCGTAGGGGCGATCGTTCGCCAGGGCGGCTTCGAGCTTGTCCAGGGCTTCGCGGCCCTGGAACGCCGAGTCCAGTTCAAAGTGTTGGGTCTGCGTGGGGGACAGGGTGCCGAACAGGAGGTTTTCGGTTTGTCCCAGGCTGTCGTCCTCGGCAATGCCGGGGCTGAGAATTTTGGCGAAATCGGCATGAATCGACGCGGTGTCGTCGACAATGAGTATGCGGCGATTGATTTGCGGCGGCCGGATATTCATTGATCGGCACCCGCCGGGGTACACGGGTTCAACATCGGGAGCATCCTTTTCCCCTCCACACGTCTGCGCACAGGCCGGTTGTATCGTCCAGTGTGCAGAGCATAGTTGCCAGTTCGTCATTTTGCCTGTCGGGTTCAAGCGGTGATTTGCGTCCATGGCGGAAAAATCATCTAGCCTGTCACTCAAGCAAGGGCAAGAAAGGACGTAGGCCCGTGCCAACTGACACATTCAAGGTTCACTTGAGGCCATGCCATGGAAGAGCAGTCTGCCCCGACTTTGCCCCGTCGACCCAAGGTGTTGCTGGTCGATGACGAGGAATCGATCCTCAGCAGTTTGCGCCGCCTGTTGCGCGGCCAACCCTACGATGTGCTGCTGGCCGGCAGTGGCGCGCAGGCGCTGGAAATCATGGCGCAGCAGCCGGTGGATCTGGTGATGAGCGATGCACGCATGCCCAATATGGACGGTGCCACGTTGCTGGCGCATGTCCATCAGCTCTATCCGCAGACCACGCGGATCATGCTGACCGGGCACGTCGACCCGTCGGCGATCATCAAGGCCATCAACGAGGGGCGGATTCACCGCTACATCAGCAAACCCTGGAATGACGACGAAATGCTCCTGACCCTGCGCCAGGCCCTGGACCACCAGCATTCGGAGCGTGAGCGCCAGCGCCTGGAACAATTGACCCGGGTGCAGAACGACCAACTCAAGTTGCTCAACAGCACCCTGGAAAAACACGTCGCCGCCCGCACCGCCGAATTGCAGCAGACCGCCGACATGCTCGACCTGGCTTACGAGGAGCTCAAGCACAGCTATGTCACCGGCACTGAAGTGTTCTCGCTGCTGGCCAACCTGCGCCTGCCACCGGCCAAGCAGACCAATCGGCAGGTCATCGAACTGGTGCGCGGCTACTGCATGGAACACGGGCTGGACGAAGCCGCCAACCGCGACCTGACCATGGCGGCCGCTCTGTACAACATCGGCAAGCTGAGCTGGTCCGACAGCATGATGGTCACCCCTTCGGATCTGCTCAGGCACACTGACTGCGACCGCTATCGTGGTTATCCGAAGCAGAGCGAATCGCTGCTGATGTCCCTGGACCCGATGAAGGATGCGGCGCGGTTGATCCTGCACCATCAGGAACGCTGGGACGGCAGCGGTTTCCCCGACCGGCTCAAGGGCAACGCCATTCCGTTCGGATCGCGATTGCTGAAGCTGGCGGTCGACTTCGTCGAGTTGCAACGAGGATTGATTCTCGAACGACAGATGAACAGCGACGAAGCGCTGCTCTACCTGCGCCAGTACGCCGGACGGCTTTACGATCCTGACCTGCTCGAAGATTTCATCAAGGTATGCATCACATTCCTGAGCGATATCACCCTGGCCGACCCGCAGGTCAAGGTCCTGACCACCCGGGAACTGACGGCCGGGATGGTGCTGGCGCGCAATCTCAACGCCGATAACGGCATGCTCCTGCTCAATGCCGGCAAGGTGTTGAGCGACCCGCTGGTGGAAAAACTGATCGCCTTCGAAGCGATGGAAGGCGGCAAGTACAGGATTTTCGTGAAGGTCCCGCAGGATACGCCGCAGGTGCTTCAGGCCAAGGCATGACGACGGACGGTCGGACATGGGATCCTTGTGATTTCCATCAGGGTCCATGGCCGACACATGACATCTGCATCCGCTGTTTCACCGCGCATTATCCATATCGCCGCCGCTCTGTTGATCGGCCCTGACGGCCGCACGTTGCTGGTGCGCAAGCGCGGCACCACGGCGTTCATGCAGCCGGGCGGCAAGATCGAGGCCCATGAGTTGCCGGTTCATGCGCTGGCCCGGGAGTTGGAAGAAGAGCTGGGGCTGGAGATCGATCCGGCGCAGGCCGTCTACCTCGGTCACTTCTCGGCGCCGGCCGCCAACGAGCCGGGCTTTGTCGTACACGCCGAGATTTTTCAGCTGCACATCGATGTCGACGTGACGCCCGCGGCAGAGATAGAAGAAGTGATCTGGATCGACCCGGCCACCGACGGCGGTGTCAGCCTGGCGCCATTGACACGGGACCTGATCCTGCCGTTTTATCGTGCATCGCTGACCGCGATCGCCTGATCATCACGCAAAGGACTTCGCCCATGATCCCGCTTCAAGACCTGCTTGTTTTTGCTGCTGCCGCGTTGCTGATGGTACTGACGCCGGGGCCGAACATGATCTACCTTATCTCCCGTTCGATCTGCCAGGGTCGCAAGGCCGGGGTGATTTCGTTGCTTGGGGTGGTTGCGGGATTTTTCGTGCACCTGTTTGCCGCCGCCGCTGGTTTGACCGCGGTGTTCCTGGCCGTGCCGATGGCCTATGAGGTGTTGAAGTGGGCCGGTGCGTTGTACCTGTTGTGGCTGGCCTGGCAGGCGATCAAGCCCGGTGCGCGCTCGCCGTTCGAGGCGCAGCAATTGCCCCCGGACTCGTCGCGCAAACTGATCACCATGGGCTTTCTGACCAGTGCTCTGAACCCGAAAATCGCGGTGTTCTATCTGTCGGTGTTTCCGCAGTTCATCACACCGGAGCACGGTTCGGTGTTCAGCCAGAGCATCATCCTCGGCCTGACCCAGATCAGCGTGAGTTTCTGCGTCAACCTGTTGATCGCCATGTTTGCCGCGGGCATCGCCTCGTGGTTCGTCAACAACCCGACCTGGCTGGCGATGCAGCGATATTTCATGGGCTTCGTATTGTCGGCGCTGGCGCTGCGGCTGATGCTTGAGCAAAAACGGATGGTTTGAGCATGTGGATCGAACGACTGGATGCCAGCCATGCCCTGGACTACCGGGCGCTGATGCTCGAAGCCTACGATCTGCATCCGCAGGCCTTCACCTCGAGCGTGCGCGAGCGGGCGGCGATGCCGCTGGGCTGGTGGGAGTCGCGCCTGACCGGCAAGCTGGACGTGGTGCTCGGGGCGTTCGAAGAAGGGCACTTGGCCGGCATCGTCGGCCTCGCGTTCGAGCCTCGGGAAAAGGCCCGGCACAAGGTGACACTGTTTGGCATGTATGTATCACCGACGGTCCGCCAGCGCGGGCTCGGTTATCAACTGGTCCGGGCTGCACTGGCCGAGGCGCAGAGCCATGCGGGTTTGCGCCTGATCCAGTTGACCGTCACTGCCGGCAACGATGCCGCGTTCAACCTCTACCAGCGTTGCGGTTTCGTCCAGTTCGGGCTTGAACCGATGGCCGTGCGGGTGGGGGAAGATTACTTCGACAAGATCCACATGTGGCGCGAACTTTAAGAACACCGCAATACACTGTGGGAGCGAGCTTGCTCGCGATGGCGGACTGACATTCAACACCTGTATTGACTGACACGCCGCCATCGCGAGCAAGCTCGCTCCCACAGGGATGTGTGTCGCCCTATCGAACCGCACTAACCCCATCCAGCGTCGAAAACGACGTGTCCTTGGCCGTCAGCAAGAAGTCGCGCATGTACGGCGCATCGAGCATGTCGGCGCGGATTGCCGCATACAGCGTGGCGAACAAACCTTTCTCACCCAGCCGCTTGCCTTTCACGTAACCCCGCGAGCTGTATTCATGCAGCGCCCAATGGGGCATGCCGCACACGCCGCGACCGCTGGCCACCAGTTGCATCATCATTACCGTCAATTCCGAGGTGCGGACCTGGGCCGGTTCGATGTCGGCGGGTTCGAGGAAGCGGGTGAAGATGTCCAGTCGGTCCCGTTCCACCGGGTAGGTGATCAGGGTTTCCGGGAGCAGGTCTTCGGGGACGATGTAGGCCTTGCCGGCCAGTCGGTGCTGGTTGGCCACCGCCAGCATCGCTTCATAAGTGAACAGCGGGACATAGGTGATCCCGGCCAGATCCAGCGGGTCGGAGGTTACTACCAGGTCCAGGTCGCCACGGGCCAGGGCCGGCAGTGGGGCGAAGGAAAAACCCGAAGCCAGGTCAAGCTCGACTTCCGGCCAGGCGTCGCGGAACTGGTCGATGGTCGGCATCAGCCACTGGAAGCAACTGTGGCATTCGATGGCCATGTGCAGGCGCCCGGCGGTACCACCGGCCAGGCGACTGATGTCACGCTCGGCAGCGCGCAGCAGCGGCAAGGTGGCGTCGGCCAATTGCAGCAGGCGCAAACCGGCGCTGGTGAAACGCACCGGTTTGGTCTTGCGCACGAACAACGGCATGCCCATTCGCTCTTCCAGCTCCTTGAACTGGTGAGACAGGGCCGACTGGGTCAGATGCAGGCGATCGGCCGCATCCACCAGGCTGTCGGCTTCGCGCAAGGCGTGCAGGGTCTTGAGGTGACGGATTTCAAGCACCGGGGGCTCCATGAGTAAAACTTGTCGATAAATCGAAAAGATTGAGTTTGTCTCATGTTGATGCCGCTGTCGACCCTTAGCACGGCGGAGCACATTGCGTGCTCCGCCGTTGTGACTTCACAGCGTGGAAAAGTGCTTGTTGCCCAGCGGCTTGCCGATGTCGCCGCGCCAGATCGCCTCGACCGTACCACCACTGGCGGCCACGTCCTTCTGCCATTGCAGGCCCAGGTTGCGTTGTTCCGGCCGTTTCAGGTGGCCTTTGACGAAGTCGCTGAACTGAGGCTTGGCCGAGGTGTAGTGGAAGTGGGCGTACCACAGGGTTTGTGCAGGTTCGCTGCGCAGGTCGCGCACTTCGTATTCCTGCAGGAAATCCCGTCGTCCGTCGGCGCGTTTGCCCAGGTCGCGCAAGCCTCCTTCCTTGCGAATGTCCACCACTTGCTGTTCAAGCAGATAATCCAGATATCCTTCGGTGGGTGTCCTGCTGTTCAGGGATTGCTCGATTCTCAGGGTTCGCCCGGCTCGCAGAAACGCATCCGAACGATTTCGTAATTGCAATAGGATCGGGTCGGTGGGCAAAAGCTTTTCTATGTTGTGGGCGCGGATGCTCAATTCGGCGGCTTCACTGCTCATCATCTGTTCCAGATCGATCGGCAGCATGTTTTGCCGTGCGTAACCTTCGACTTTGTTTTTGTAAGCGTCCGCGGCGCCCAGTCTGGCCTTGGCTTCTGTCACCAATGCCCGGACATCGCCTGTAAGTTCGGGCAGTGTCGAACCTGGTGATTCACTCAAGTGATATTTGCCGTTGTTGCGCGGTAGCCAGGTTTCCGTGTGGCCATTGACACCCTCGATGGTGAAGCTCTTTTGTCGGGTGACGGTATCGGTGCTGGCAACCCCGATCAGCAGCTGGTTGTCTTCAGTCTCGAAGAGTTGTTTGCTGCTGCGATCCTTGACGGGTGTGACGGGAGGCCGGCGCTTGATGGCGTTGCGCGCAATGTCTTCGAACTGCTGCAGATTGTCTAAAAACATTGTGACCTGCTCCAGATCCAAGTGCTGCGGATAGCCCAGGGTCAAGGCTTGGAGGTTGCGTCGAAATTCTGCATAGGTGGTAAGGCAGTCCTCGAGAGTTTTGTTGTGCTTGGCCACACTGGGGTTCACTTGCGGAAGCTCGTGTTGGGTGTAAAGCGTACGCCCCATTTTGGCCCGAGCCGTTGCGAACTGTGTGTGAAAGTAAAACCAGGACAGATCGTCGACAGTCTCATAACGGGCGATGATTTCCAGGCATTGGGTTGTTTTCATATAGTAGTAATGGGTGTCGCTCAGCATGTCATTCAGTTTAGCCATGCGAGGGGCCGCGTTCGCTTTATGCGCGCGGTTGGAAATTCGAGCGTTCCAGCTGTTGGCCTCTTCGACAATGGCTTGCTGCTGGTCGAGCTGCTTGAGAACGTCTTTGCGAACAATTTTGCGCTGCGCCATCAGGTCCAGGTGCGCCGCGATATTGCTGCCGGGTGTTGCCTCCGAACGGGCCGCGAGCTGATCAATCTGGTCCAGATGGTGCAATAATCGGTCCCTGGCCAAATCGATCCGATGTAACGAACGTTCGACCACGATCCAGGCACAGCGGCTTTGATTGAAATCGAGCGCTGCGTGTTTGCTGCCATGACTCAACGGCTTGAGTTGCTCAAGGGTCTGGTAATTGCTCTGGGCGATCTCGATATCGTTTTGGCAGGCGGCATCGAGCCGCGCCCGATGGGCCTGACGCTGGCTGCGCTCCAGACCGCTATAATGGTTCAGCAGACTATTGGTATTGCGGACCTCGACATCGAGACGCCGCCCATAGGCCTCAGCGGTGTTGGTCAGGGTCACCTGGCGACGCAAGGTGCGATCAGTAAACCAGCGCGGCAGCCAGCGGCGAATGGCGGCGGGCCACAGTGGATCCAGGCCGTCGACCATGTGCCCGAGTACGGCGCCACCGCCAGCACCACCTCCTTCGATGATAGTGCCGTACACCGCGTAATGGGTGTTCCAGTTGCCCGCGTCATCCAGGGCAATGGGCTGTTTATAAGACCGTGTCGACGTGCCGCTCAATCGCCACTGAAGGGGGTTGGTGCTCAGTTCGATGCGATAGATGCGTCCGTGGCTGATCATGAAGTCGCCATCGGTATGTCGATAGACATTGCGGTAGATACCGTGGGTCTGCGGATGCAGGCCGGCAAGGGAAATGTCGTGCTCGTATTCGTAACCTTTGAAGCGGTCCAGTGTGCGTCGGGCTTGCTGCCGGGTTGGCAGCTGCAAAGCGCCGGCATTTTTCATGACGTTTCGAAGCTGACGCTGGCGCGTGATGCCGCGGACATTCACAGGCGCTGCACTGGTTCCGGGAAGAACGTCCATGGCGGCATCAATCAATGACAGCAACACCGCTTCGACCTCGGCCAGCCCATGTCCGACCTCGCCCCGCAGAAACGCTGCCACTGCCAGATTGGCGCTACCCCAGGCGTCATACAAGGCAACGGCACTGCCCACGAACGGCACCATGCCTATCGCCATCTTCAGGTAATTGAACACGACACCGGACTGCAGTGCGCATTGCTCCAGGTACAACGCATCGTTGGAACGCGAGGTCGCCCGGTGAGCTTCCAGCAGACGCCCCATATGGGTGTTGACCATATGGGCCGCCAGCGAAGTGGTCGCCGGCCAGGCCATGCCGATACCGATCATCGCGTCGAAGTTTTTCAGCAGGGCCTGATTGATCCGGCTGACATGCCGCGCCACGTCACCGTGCACGGCGCGGCCGGCCAGGTAATCCGCCATTCCGGTGCGCAGGCACAGGTTGAACAGGGCCTTGCGTGCTCGTTCAAGGCTGTCGTACTGGCGCACGAAGATGCTGTCCGGACTGTCGGGCAGATAGAGCAGGGTCAGACCGCTGGTTTGCTCCACGATAAAGGTGACGCCACTCAAGGTGCTCGGTCCTTGCTTGTCAGTATCGGCACCACCCACGCTCAAGTGCGCCGGCAGGAGCGCAATGCGTTTGCCATCAATTGAGTAAGCCTCGCGGCTGTTGGCGTCGATGGCGATATTGAGCACACGCTGACCGTCGGCATCGATGTCCTTGTTCAGCATGGCGAATTCGCCTTGCAACCGGAGCATCAGGCACCAGGGTTCGCTCAGGCATTCGCGTCGGTGTTCATTGCTGAAGGCCGATGCGGTCGGGGTGCCAAGGAAAGTCTCGCGGATCAGCGTTTCGTACTTCCCGGCCAGATCGAGTTCGGTGACCAGCGTTCGCAGCCAGGGTTGGGTGATGGCGTCCTTGAGCTTTTGCCGTTCGGCCTCGCCGGCACCACTGATCTCGACGTTCATCAACGATAGCCGCCACCACATCGCTTGATCGACATTGCTTTGCGCCAGTTCGGTCAGCGACAGTTTACTGCGCTGTTGACTGCCGATCAGTACATTCTGCTGCGGCGTCCCGAGTGCAGCGCCTTCCACGGTGATTTTGCGCCAGGAGGTGGAATCAGGCACATCCAGCAGCACCCGAACGTTTTGCTTGAGGCCGAAGGTCCGGCGCAAATGGGTGTCGATGGCCTTTTGACTGAAGTCTTCCCGGGGTGGCAGATCGCGTTCAAGCATTGCATGGGAGCGTTTCATGGCTTTGATGTAGGACTTGAACAGCGTCTTGAGTCGCTCGCGTTGCGCGTCGGCGAGTGCGCCGTGCCACGACGGCAGTTGGCTGGCCAGCATGCTGCCGCGGTTTTGCTCGACGAGCTGCGCGTAAGCCAGTTCCCGGGCCGCGGCCGTTGGCACGGTCAGGTGGGCGAGAGTCTGCTCGCGCAGCTTTTCCAGCTCCACTGCGCGTTGGCTGGCATGGGCGGGAACGGGATGCTCGGCAATCAGTCGTGCTGCCTGTTGTTCACAGTTGTAGAGCTGACTCTGCAATGCATATTCGAATGGATCGCGACTTAGCGGCAAGAGCTGCAACGACAGGCTGCTGTCGTTGGCCGATCGTTTGAACAGCGTCTGTTCCAGGTCCTGGCGCGAGGCAAAGTGTTGCAGGCCACCGAAGCGCCCAGGCCAGTACAGCAACAGGCTGTGGGGCTCGGACTGCTGTAACGCGGACGGTTGGGCAAACAGCAGCACACCGTCCAGTTCATGGGTTTGCATTATGGTGTTGCCGCCCTCGCTGTCACTCCCCGAGAGGGTCAGTCGGGCCACCACAACCTCCGGGCGTTCCTCCGTTCGTTCGGGGGCGTCGAGCACGATGGTGAGCCGTTGGTGCTCTTCGGCGCTGATTTGCTTCAGGCTCAATTGAATATCGGCTTCGGCGCGCAGGCCGTCCAGACGCGCGTGGTACAGGGCAGAGTAGTGCAGACTCGGCTGGTGTCGCAGTTCGAGCATGTGCAGGGCATTTTGGCTGCCGAGCAGGGCCATTGCCGCGGCGGTGCTGGCCTGTTCGGCTGCGGCGAGTGTGTCGAGTTGCTGTTGTAAGTGCTGCAGGCGCGGATCGTGTTGAGGACTCTGGAAATCGGTACCGAGCAGGCTCTCCAGTGCCGCCTGTTGTTGCCTCAGGGCGGTGTGGCGCAGCTCCAGCGGGATATCGGGACTCAACTGGCCGAACGGCGCCATGTTGTCGCTCGCATCGGTTATTGGCAGTTCGGGTGGCAGTGAGAAAACGCTTTTGTGTCGATGCCGGTCCACAGCCGCAACGGCCAATTGCAACCACAGGAATTCGGCACTGCTCTGCAACACGGGTTTATTGAGAGCGGTGTAGTCGACGCTGACAGTGGCTGTGTCGAATCGGAGATGGTCCGCAAGCTGTGGCTGATGTTCGATCAGCCAGCGTTCCATTTCGACGCGTTCCGCAAAGCTCATCCAGGCAGTTTGCGCTGAGGGCAAGTACAGCATCCGCGGGTACAGTCGGGCGGAATCGAGACCGATGACCATTGCGCCCGACAGTTCGACACGTCGGCCGTCACTTCCCTTCAAGGCTGGCCGGCTGACCTGAAACTGACGGGCGTCGACCAGTTCTTCTGCGTTGGCTGGATCGATGATCGCCAGAAGGTCCTTCATTTGTTCGCTACTGAGGTCGCCCCGGGCGAATGCGAGCTGGCTCGAGGTCTCGAAATGCTGTTGATACAGCCGGGTTGCGTGAGCCCGGCGTGAAAGGGCCGTGTTGCGTGCGCGGGCACTCCACCAGTGCTCGTCAAGTACTGATGTCGGGCTCTGTGCCAAGAGTTCCAGCCATTGATCATGGCAATCACTCCAGCGAGTTGCGGCGCTCAGGAACAGGTTCTGTTCGGTGTTCGGTGCCAAAGGGGCGACAAGGCCGAAATCGGCCGGTTGGTACGCAGGTTCGTTTTGCATGACGACAGATCTCCAGAAGGCCGGGCCATGCCGGCGTTGCGGCCATTAGAGGTCAGGTGTTATGGGGGCGGGCGGTACATAGTTATCGCGTGTCGTGTTGTATTCGCCGGACGACCGCCCGGCGCTCTTCATCAAACTGTCATGGAACTGTGGCAGCGCGCTTGAACAAACTTCATCAGACTCGCGCTCTACTGGGGTTCTGCGTTTTGGTGTTTTTTCATGGGTGCTGCATTCTTTTCACGAATCATATTTCTGGCCGCGCTGTTGTTCGGCCTGCCGTCCCTGGCGGCTGCGCGTTGCGACGTCAATGTTCCGACCGAACGGGTGGATCTGGCCCAGGTAAGCCTGGCGTACCAGAGCATCGGCCGTGCGTCGGACCCGGCCTTGCTGCTGGTGATGGGCCTGGGCGGGCAGTTGATTCACTGGCCGGACGAGGTGGTGGTCGCCCTGTGCCAGCAGGGCTTCCGGGTGATCCGCTATGACAATCGCGATGTCGGCCTGTCGACCTGGCGGCAAGCACCGGCCGAAGCCAACCTGACCTTCGAAGTGCTGCGCTACAAGCTAGGGTTGCCGGTGTCGTCGCCGTATTCGCTGACCGACATGGCCGACGATGGCCTGGGACTGATGGACGCCTTGCACATCGATCGATTCCACGTGTTGGGCGCCAGCATGGGCGGGATGATCGCCCAGCATATGGCGGCCATGGCACCGCAACGAATCGAGAGCCTGACCCTGATCATGACCAGCTCCGGGGCTGAAGGCTTGCCGGCGCCGAGTGCGGCGCTGGTGCAGTTGTTGGCCCGGCGCGGCGCACCGAACCGCGAAGTGGCGCTGGAGCAACAGGCCGATCTGCTGGCCGCGCTGGGCAGCCCGATGGTCACCGATGATCGCCAGGCGTTGCTGCATCAGGCGGCACTGTCCTATGACCGGGCGTTCAATCCAGAGGGTGTGAAACGCCAGATCATGGCCATTCTCGCCGAGCCGAGCCGGGTGGCGCTGCTCAACCAGTTGCGGGTACCGGCGCTGGTGGTGCATGGCACGGCCGACCCGCTGCTGCCGGTGATGCACGGTGTGCACCTGGCGGCGCATCTGCGTGGCAGTCAGTTGATCCTGATTCCGGGCCTGGCCCATCGTTTCCAGGAGGCGTTCAAGGCGCCGTTGCTGGGGGCTGTGTTGCCGTATTTGCGCGAGCACCGCGAGGACACTTCGCACTGGGCGCAGATCGAGCCTGTGGCCGATCACAATCTCCTGTAACCCCCCATCCAATGTGGGAGCGGGCTTGCTCCGGGCGGCGATCCGACGAAAGCGGTGTGTCAGTCAACTCAAATGCCAACTGATACTCCCTCTTCGCGAGCAAGCCCGCTCCCACAGGAGAATGCATCTATCCGTGAAAGCGTAGCCAGACAGTCACCACGGCAGTGGCCGCCACCACCCCCCTAGTGACTTAGCCCGTACTTTTTCACTTTGTCGAACAGCGTGGTCTTGGCCATGCCGAGTTCCTGGCTGGCCTGGGTCAGGTTGCCGCCGCTGCGTTGCAAGGCATCGCTGAGCAGGTTGCGCTCGAAGGCTTCCACCGCTTCGGCAAAGGCCAGGCCCTGATTGCCGCCGCCGGCACCGGCTTTCTTGAACGCCGGCAGGCCCAGGGCAAAGCGCTCGGCAACGTTGCGCAGTTCACGCACGTTGCCCGGCCAGTCGTGGCTCATCAGGTTCGAAACAGTCTGGTTGTCCAGCTCCGGCACCGCGCGGTCGAAGCGCAGGGACGACTGCTGCAAAAAGTGTTCGAACAGTTGCAGGATGTCCTCGCGGCGCTCGCGCAGCGGTGGCAGTTCCAGGGTCACCACGTTGAGGCGGTAATACAGGTCGCTGCGGAACTCGCCGGCCTTGCTCGACTCGACGAGGTCGGATTTGGTCGCCGCGATGACGCGGCAATCCACCGCTACGCTCTGGTTCGAACCGAGGCGTTCGAGGGTGCGTTCCTGCAACACCCGCAGCAGTTTGATCTGCAAGGGCAGGGGCATGCTTTCCACTTCGTCGAGGAACAGCGTGCCGCCGTCGGCATGCTCGATCTTGCCGATCCGTCGTTTGCCCGCACCTGTAAAGGCGTTGGCTTCGTGGCCGAAAATTTCACTTTCGAAGAGGTTTTCCGGCAGGCCACCGCAGTTCAAGGCGACGAACTGCTTGGTGTGCCGCCGACTGAAATCATGCAGGCAACGCGCGACCAATTCCTTGCCGGTGCCGGTCTCGCCTTCGATCAGCACGTTGGCCGAGGTATCGGCGACGTTGGCGATCAGTTCCCGCAGGTTCTGCATGGCCGGCGAGCGCCCGATGATCCGCCCTTCGAGGGAGTCGCGTTCGGCCAGCTGCCGACGCAACGACGAGACTTCCCGCGCCAGGCTGCGTTGCTCCAGGGCGCGGCGGGCGACATCCACCAGGCGCTCGGGGGAGAACGGCTTTTCCATGAAGTCGTAGGCGCCTTTTTGCATGGCGCCGACGGCCATGGAGATGTCGCCGTGGCCGGTGATCAGCACCACCGGCAGGCTGCGGTCGCGCTCCTTGAGTCGCGTCAGCAACTCCAGGCCATCGATGCCCGGCAGGCGGATGTCGCTGACGACGATGCCGGCGAAGTTGTCGCCGACCCGCTCCAGGGCTTCTTCGGCGCTGCCCACGCCAATGCAGGGAATGTCTTCCAGGGTCAGCGCCTGTTGGCAGCCGAGCAGCACATGGGGGTCGTCTTCGACGATCAATACACTAAGGTCGTTGTTCATATTGGCTCGGCGGAAGTGAGGCTTACCAACGGTAAACTGAGGACGAATGCGGTACCACCGCTGGCCGGGTGCTCGACACCCAGGTGACCGCCGGTGGCGGCGGCAAGGCTGGCGGAAAGGGTCAGGCCAAGGCCCAGGCCCTGTTCGCCGGGTTTGGTGGTGAAGAACGGCTCGAACAGGTGCTTGCGCGCTTCGGCGTCGATGCCGTGGCCGTTGTCACGCACCCGCAGGCGGTATTTGCCATCGAACGCTTCGCCTTCGAGCCACAGCTCGGGTTGCGGTTGCGCTTGCATGGCGTCCAGGGCGTTGCCGATCAGGTTGACCAGAATCTGCTCCAGACGGGTCTGGTCGATCTGCACCTGCACATCGGTGAAATCACGGTGCAGTTGCAGGTGAATGTTTTCCACCCGGCCGCCGAGCAATTGCAAGGCCGCGTCCACCGCTTTGCCGAGGCAGGCCTGGCCCTTGTCGTCCCCGCGCCGGGCGAACGAGCGCAGGCTGGCGGTGATCCGGCCCATGCGGTCGATCAGTTCGTTGATGGTCTTGAGATTGGTGCTGGCCACGTCGAGCTGGCCGCGTTCGAGGAAGCGCACGGTATTGCCGGACAAGGTGCGCAGCGCCGCCAGCGGCTGGTTCAGTTCGTGGGCGATGCTGGTGGACATCTGGCCAATGGCCGCGAGCTTTCCGGCCTGCACCAGTTCATCCTGGGCACGGCGCAAGGTCTCTTCGGCGAGGCGGCGTTCACGGATCTGGCCCTTGAGCCGTTCGTTGCTGGCGCGCAGGTCGGTGGTGCGTTCGGTAATCCGACGCTCCAGCTGATTGTTGGCTTCCTGCAAGGCTTCCCGGGCCGCCAGGCGGGTGGCGATCACCTTGCGTCGCTCGTTCCAGGCGATCAAAAGGAACGCCAGCAGGGCAAACGCCACCGCCACGAGGATCCCCTGGTTGATCGCTTCGCGGCGCAAATCCTGGAGTGGCGTGAGCAGGGTGAAATTCCACGGCGTATCGCTTAGAGGCCGGGTTTGCGCCAGGTAGCTGATGTTTTCATCGTCGGACACCAGCTCGCTGTTGGCCGGGAACGTGAGTTTTTCCACGCCTTCGGACAGGGTTTCCCGGGCCAGCGGCTGCAGTTCATTGAGCGGAAACCAGTAGTACTGCAGGCTGCGGGCGAGTTTTTCCTTGGTTTCTTCGCTCAGCGGCACCACCGATTTCAAGCGCCGCGCCGGATCGCTGGACAGAATGATGATGCCGTTTTCGTCGCTGACAAAGGCTTCCAGGCGCGCCCGTTGCCAGCGTTCCTCCATGGCTTCCAGGCGGACTTTGACCACGGCGACGCCGATGATCTTGCCGTGTTCTTCCAGGCCATGGGCCAGGTAGTAACCGGGTTCGCCGTTGGTGCTGCCGATGCCGTAGAAGCGCCCCGGCTGACCGCGCACGGCATTCTGGAAATAGGCGCGGAAGGACAGGTCTTCACCCAGGTAACTGTCGACATCGCGCCAGTTGCTGGTGGCCATGACGCGACCGGTGGTGTCCATCACGTAGATGGCCCGACTGCGGCTGCGCCGGTTCAGGCCTTCGAGGTAATCGTTGACCGTCTGCCGGTGTTCCGGGGTCGGGTCGGCCAGCAACTGCGAAACACTGGTTTCGAGCTCCAGCAGGCTGGGCAGGTAGGTGTATTTGCTGATTTCGCTTTCGACGGCGCGGGCGTGCAGTTCCAGCTGGCGCTGGCCGTTTTCGCTGAGGCTGCGGATGCCGTAGTGTTCACTGATCCAGAAGCCGATACAGCCCAGACCGATCATCATGGCGATGATCAGCGGCGGCAGGAACAAATGACGAACCAGACGGGGTTTCACGGCGAGTGATGGCGACGCTGCGCGATAAAGATTGGGGTCGCATTTCATCACAGATGCCTTGGGTCAACCACCACGCAAATCTCAAGATCACCACTGAACCAGTGTGGGAGCGG
>NZ_AKJG01000014.1 GCF_000282455.1 Pseudomonas sp. GM74 | reverse complement strand
CGAGCTTGCTCGCGATGGCGGTTTGTCAGTCGACACCAATGTTGAATGTCAATCTGCTATCGCGAGCAAGCTCGCTCCCACAGGGGAAGTGTATTGTTCAATAGCTCAATCGATCCCGACAAACCCGCCGGTCTGGTGTTGCCACAAGCGTGCATACAAACCGCCATGGGCCAGCAGTTCGGCATGGCTGCCGGTTTCGGCGATCTTGCCGTTTTCCAGCACCACCAGCCGGTCCATCCGGGCGATGGTCGAGAGCCGGTGAGCGATGGCGATCACGGTTTTGCCCTGCATCAGGGTTTCGAGACTTTCCTGGATCGCCGCTTCGACTTCCGAATCCAGAGCCGAGGTGGCCTCGTCCATGATCAGGATCGGCGCGTCCTTGAGCAACACACGGGCGATGGCGATGCGCTGGCGCTGGCCGCCGGAGAGTTTCACCCCGCGCTCGCCAACGTGGGCATCGAAACCGGTGCGGCCCTCTGCGTCCGACAGTGAAGGAATGAAACCGTCGGCCCGGGCCTTGTGCACGGCCTCCCAGAGTTCGGCGTCGGTGGCGTCGGGTTTGCCATACAGCAAGTTGTCGCGGATCGAACGGTGCAACAGCGAGGTGTCCTGGGTGATCATGCCGATGCGTTCGCGCAGGCTTTCCTGGCTGACGTCGGCGATGTTCTGGCCGTCGATCAGGATGCGTCCGCCTTCCACGTCATACAGGCGCAGCAGCAGGTTCACCAGGGTCGATTTACCAGCACCGGACGGGCCGATAAGGCCGATTTTTTCACCGGCTTTGATGCTCAGGTTGAGGTCGCCGATGATCCCGCTCTGCTTGCCGTAGTGAAAATCCACATGCTCGAAACGCACTTCGCCACGGGCCACCGCCAGGGGTTTGGCCTGGTCGCGGTCGGTGACGCTGACCGGTTGCGAGATGGTCTGCAGGCCGTCCTGCACCATGCCGATGTTTTCGAAGATGCCGGTCACCACCCACATGATCCAGCCGGACATGTTGACGATGCGGATCACCAGACCGGTGGCCAGGGCAATCGCCCCCACGCTGATCAACGACTGCGTCCACAACCACAGGGCCAGGCCGGTGGTGCAGACGATCAGCAAGCCGTTCATGCTGGTGATGACCACGTCCATGCTGGTGACCACGCGGCCGGCCAGTTGCGCCTTCTCGGTCTGTTCCTTGATGGCTTCGCGGGCGTATTGCTGCTCGAAGTTGGTATGGGCGAACAGCTTCAGGGTGGTGATGTTGGTGTAGCCGTCGACAATCCGCCCCATGAGTTTGGAGCGCGCATCGGACGCCACCACCGAGCGGTCCTTGACCCGTGGCACGAAGTAACAGAGGGCACCGATGAAGGCGAAGATCCACGTCAGCAGCGGGATTATCAGGCGCCAGTCGGCTTCGGCGAACAGCACCAGGGAACTGATGGCGTAGATCAGCACATGCCACAACGCATCCACGGCCTGCACGGCGGAGTCGCGCAGTGAGTTGCCGGTTTGCATGATGCGTTGGGCGATGCGCCCGGCGAAGTCGTTCTGGAAGAAGTTCAGGCTCTGCTTGAGCACGTAGCTGTGGTTCTGCCAGCGGATCATGCTGGTCATGCTGGGGCTCAGGGTCTGGTGCACCAGCAGGTCATGCAGGCCCACGAATATGGGGCGCAGCACCAGCGCAACCACCACCATCCAGGTCAACTCGAGGGCGTGCTCCCGGAACAGATTGGCGTTCGGCGTGCCTTGGGCCAGGTCGATGATGCGGCTCAGGTAACTGAACAACGCCACCTCGATCAAAGCACCAATCAGGCCGACGATCAGCAGGGCGGCGAAGCTCGGCCAGACCTGCTTGAGGTAATAGGTATAAAAAGGGAATACACGGTCTGGCGGAGACGCCGTCGGTGCTTCACGGAAAACATCGATCAGTTTTTCAAAGCGGCGATAAAGCATGGGTTGTTCGCCCGCGGGCGGGCTCTCCTTTTAACGGTTTGAGCGTTGCCGGCAAACACCGGCAACGGCTCGGACATCCTTGTCCAGCTTAGTCTCAGTCGATGCGCTTGGCCGACTTGATGAACACAGGATCGGCCGGCACATCCTTCATGCCGCCACGGACGGTGGTTGGCGAATTGACGATGATGTCCACCACGTCCATGCCTTTGACCACTTTGCCGAATACCGCGTAGCCATCGCCCTGGTCAAGGAAGTCGTTGTCCTTGACGTTGATGAAGAACTGGCTGGTGGCCGAGTCAGGCACCGAGGTACGGGCCATGGACAAGGTGCCGCGCACGTTATGCAGGCCGTTTTTCGATTCGTTCCTGATCGGTGCGTTGGTGTCTTTTTGCTGCATCTGTTGAGTGAATCCACCACCCTGGACCATGAACCCCGGGATCACCCGGTGGAAAATCGTGTTGTTGTAGAAGCCTTTGTCGACGTACTCAAGGAAGTTCTTGGTACTGATCGGGGCCTTGACCGGGTCCAGTTCGATTTCGATCTGGCCGTTGGTGGTTTCCAGCAGCACATGCGGTGCCTTTTCCGGCGTCGCGGCCATCAGGTTGGCGGCAAACAGGACGGAGCCTGCGGCGAGGGCGATTTTTTTCAGCATGGGTCAGTGATCCTGAGTGGTGGTGTCGACTGCGGCCAGAAACTCCAGCAGTGTTTGGTTGAAGTGTTCCGGCTGGTCCAGCGGCGTGGCGTGGCGTGAATCGGTGATCACCACCAGCCGCGCGTCGGGCAGCAGTTTTACGTAGTTTTCCTTCAGCGCCACCGGTGTGTAGTCCCTGTCGGCGCTGACGATGAGGGTTGGACAGGTGACCTTCGAAAGTCGTTCCTGGACCCCCCAGCCGACAATGGCATTGAAGCTGGCGAGATAAGCATGTTTGTCGTTTTTTGCCCAGCGCTCGGCCATCTTTTGTCGCAATTCGGCCTGCTCGGGTTTTGGGAACAGCTTGCCGCCCAGCGCCTTGCCGATGGTGCGCAGGCTGAGTGCGTGCATCAGGGTCCAGCGCTTGAACCACTGCCAGTAGTCATCGTAGCTGCGCAGCTTGACCTCGGGCGCGCTGTTGACAATGCACAGGCTCTTGAGCAGTTGCGGCTGATCCACGCCCAACTGGAAGCCGATCATGCCGCCCATGGACAGGCCGACATAATGTGCCGGACCGATATTGAGGTGCTCGATCAATGCAATCAGGTCGGCACTGAATCCGGCAATGCTGTAGCGATCCCGGGGTTTGTCCGATCGGCCGTGACCGCGCACATCCGGGACGATCACCCGGTAGCGGGTGGCCAGTGCCGGGATCTGCTTTTCCCAGTCCAGGGTGCTGGAACCGAGGCCGTGGACCAGCAGCAGCGGCGTGCCGTGGCCATATTCCTCATAGTGCAGGTTGCAACCTTCGTGTTCGAAATAGGCCATGCATACACTCCGTGTCAGGCTTGTTCGGGGGCGGCGAACGGTGCGTCCAGTGGGGCGGTGTCAAACGTACGCAGCAGTTCGATGAGAATCTGCGTGGCCGGCCCCAGCGGTTTGTCCTTGTTCGAATACAGGTAGAAGCTCGGGTTGCGGCTGCCGCCCTGATCCAACGGTAGCAGCTTGAGCGTGCCTTCCTTGAGTTCCCGTTCGATCAAGTGCCTGGGCAGCCAGGCAAAACCCAGGCCGCTGCTGACGAAGGTCGCGGCGGTGGCCAGGCTACCGACGGTCCAGCGCTGTTCGGCACCGAGCCAGCCGACGTCCCGTGGTTGCTGGCGCCCCGAGTCGCGGATCACCACTTGCATCTGGCTTTCCAGGTCCTGGAAGCTCAGTTCGCGGTTGAGGCGGTGCAGGGGATGTTCCGGGTGGGCAACCGCGATGAACTCGACGTCGCTCAATTCCGCGCCCAGGTAACCGGGAATACTGAACCCCGTGATGGCCAGGTCGGCCACGCCTTCGAGCAGGACTTCCTCCACGCCCGACAGCACTTCCTCACGCAGGCGCACCCGGCAGCCACGGCTTTGCGGCATGAATGCGGTCAAGGCGCGGACGAGGCGGGCGCTTGGGTAAGCGGCATCGACCACCAGGCGTACTTCGGCTTCCCAGCCCTGCTCCATATGATGGGCCAGGTCTTCGAGTTGACTGGCCTGTTTCACCAGTTGCCGGGAGCGGCGCAACAGCACGCCGCCGGCTTCGGTCAGCACGGCTTTGCGTCCGTCGATGCGCAGCAACGGCACACCGAGCTGATCCTGCATGCGAGCCACGGTGTAGCTGACCGACGATTGCGAGCGATGCAGCGCCTCGGCGGCTTGGGCGAAACCACCGTGATCGACCACGGCCTGCAGCGTTCGCCATTGATCAAGGGTCACGCGGGGCGCTTTCATGTTGAGCTCCTCTTGTCCTAAGCTGGCAGCCCTTATTGGAGGCTGCTGAATGAAAAAATTCTGTTGTGTGCTGCTGGCGCTGCTGCCGCTGACGGCGATGGCTTACCCGATCGATGTGAAGAAAGACCTCAACGGCATGAAAATCGATTACCAGACCTACGACACGGATAGCGACATCGGCTCCATCCAGGTGGCCAACTACGGCGACGTCGATGCAAGCTGCAAAGCCGTTTTCATCAATGGTCCGGAAGCACCACGTACCCGCAAGATCGACGTACCGGCCGGCAAGCACAAAAATGCCACCGCCAAGTTCAGCCGCAACATCATCAAGCTGCGCATCGAGCTGAGCTGCACCCCGAAATGACAGCAATCTCCTGTGGGAGCGGGCTTGCTCGCGAAAGCGTTTTGTCATTCAAAATATTATTTGCCTGACTCGGCGCCTTCGCGAGCAAGCCCGCTCCCACAGATATGCTGAGCTTATAAACGAATTTATTGATGGGTTATAGCAGTTATTTGCGCTTTTTCATCGATATGACTCTGTTTAACCTTCACTCCATCGACCTACAGCATTCTCAGATGGAGGCTACATCCCATGTCCCACGTTCTGATCATCGAAAGCAGTGCCCGTCAGCAAGACTCGGTTTCCCGCCAACTGACCCAGACCTTCATCAGCCAGTGGAAAGCCGCTCACCCGAATGACCGGATCACTGTCCGGGACCTGGCCGTCAAGCCGGTGCCGCACCTGGACATCAACCTGCTGGGTGGCTGGATGAAACCCGCCGAGCAGCGCAGCGACATCGAACAGGCGTCCCTGGAACGCTCCAACCAGTTGACCGACGAATTGCTCGCCGCCGATGTACTGGTCATGGCCGCGCCCATGTACAACTTTGCGATCCCCAGCACCCTGAAAGCCTGGCTCGACCATGTGCTGCGTGCCGGCGTGACCTTCAAGTACACCGAAACCGGCCCGCAAGGCCTGCTCAGCGGCAAGCGTGCCTATGTGTTGACGGCTCGCGGCGGTATCTACGCCGGCAGCACCGCCGATCACCAGGAACCGTACCTGCGTCAGGTCATGGGCTTCATCGGCATCCACGACGTGACGTTCATCCACGCCGAAGGCATGAACCTGGGCGGTGACTTCCAGGAGAAAGGCCTGAACCAGGCGAACGCCAAGCTTTCCCAAGTGGCCTGACCGGTTAATCGCCAGATAATCGCTGGATGGTCTAGTGACCTGGCGCAACCCTTCAAGCCTGTACGCGCATCGAACCTCCCTTCGCACTTGTTGCTCCTGAGTGCCCTGGCCCGATTGAACGCTTTAGCGAGATCGGGCTTTTTTTTGCCCGGGATTTAACAAGCACCTAAAAAACCTGTGGGAGCGAGCTTGCTCGCGATGACTGAGTGTCAGTCGACAATGATGTTGACTGATCCACCGCTATCGCGAGCAAGCTCGCTCCCACAATGGATTTTTGTATTGTTTGGGTGTTCGCGATCAGCAGCAAAACCCGCTATCGTCGCCGCCATTCGAAATGAGGCGAGCATGGGCTATCTACTTTTTGTCACGCTAATCCAGGCGTTTTCCTTCAGTTTGATCGGCGAATACCTGGCCGGTCATGTCGACAGTTACTTTGCCGTGCTGGTGCGGGTGCTGCTGGCAGGGCTGGTGTTCATCCCGCTGACCCGCTGGCGCTCGGTGGAACCGGCGTTCATGCGCGGCATGCTGTTGATCGGCGCGTTGCAGTTCGGCGTGACGTACGTCTGCCTGTACCTGAGCTTTCGCGTACTGACGGTGCCGGAAGTGCTGTTGTTCACCATCCTCACGCCGCTGCACGTCACCCTGATCGAAGATGCGCTCAACCGTCGCTTCAATCCCTGGGCCCTGGTCGCGGCGCTGGTGGCGGTGGCGGGGGCGGCGGTGATTCGCTTTGACCGGATCAACCCGGACTTCTTCATGGGGTTCCTGTTGCTGCAACTGGCCAACTTCACCTACGCCGCAGGCCAGGTGCTCTACAAACACCTGGTCGCGCGCCACCCGAGCGATCTGCCGCATTACCGACGCTTCGGCTACTTCTACCTCGGCGCACTGGCGGTGGCGTTGCCGGCGTTTCTATTGTTCGGCAAACAGAACTTCCTGCCCGAAGCACCGCTGCAATGGGGTGTGCTGCTGTTCCTCGGTCTGGTCTCGACCGCTTTGGGGCTGTACTGGTGGAACAAGGGCGCGTGCCTGGTCAACGGCGGGACCCTGGCGGTGATGAACAACCTGCATGTGCCGGTGGGGCTGCTGGTCAACCTGCTGATCTGGAACCAGCATGAAGAACCGGGGCGGTTGTTGCTCGGCGGTTCCGTGATTTTGCTGGCGGTGTGGATCAGCAGATTGGGTGTACGTAAACCTCTGGCCGTTCACTGAACCTTGTGGGAGCGGCGGTGCGGCGATCCGACTTGCTCGCGAATGCGGTGTCCAGTGGCAATGATATCGACTGACACGACGCCTTCGCGAACAAGCCCGCTCCCACACTAGATTGTGTGATCTTTGAAAATCACTTCGGCGCCAGTTGCGCCACCAGAAACTCGATAAACGCCCGGGTCTTCTGCGGCAACCGTCGGGCCGACGAGTACACCGCATTGATGGTAATCGCCGGGGCCTGCCACTCGCACAGTACCGGCACCAGTCGCCCGGCCGCCAGCGCATCCTCGACGATGAAGTCGGGCAGCAAGGCGATGCCCATGCCGGCTTCGGCGGCCTGGGCGAGCAGGTCGCCGTTGTTGGCGTGGAGTGGGCCGGTGACGTTCACCCGCTGGGTTTCCTTGCCATTGCACAGTTGCAGGCTTACACCGCTCTGCAGATACCCGTAGTTCAGGCATTGATGGGCGCGCAGATCCTGCGGAGTGTGTGGAATGCCCGCGCGCTCGAGATAAGCCGGGGACGCCACCATGATGCGCGGCGCGGGCGCCAGTTGCCGGGCGATCATGGTCGAGTCGGGCATGCTGGCGATACGGATGGTCACGTCGAACCCGCCCCGCACCGGGTCGACCTGCTGGTCGCTGAGCACCAGTTGCAGCTCG
Source organism: Pseudomonas sp. GM74 (assembly GCF_000282455.1). Lineage (GTDB taxonomy): Bacteria > Pseudomonadota > Gammaproteobacteria > Pseudomonadales > Pseudomonadaceae > Aquipseudomonas. The sequence continues at coordinate 26,325 of NZ_AKJG01000014.1, read as the reverse complement.
ATGTTCGGGTGCTGTTCATGAAACAGCGGAATCAACGGCCCCAGCCGCCGAAGACCGAACGACATCGGCGCATTGACCCGCAACACACCGCGTAACTCGCCGATGCCGTCACGGGCGCGTTGCTCGGCCTCGTCCAGTGCCGCCAACACCTCCCGTGCTGCATCGAAATATTCGGCTCCGGCCTCGGTCAGGTGCAGGCTGCGGGTGGTGCGTTGCAGCAATTGCACGCCGATGGCTTCTTCCAGCGCCTGAATCTGTTTGCTGACTTTCGAGCGCGGCACGTCCATGGTCCGGGCGGCTGCGGCGAAGCCGTTCTCGCCGACCGTGACGACGAAGGCGCGCATGCATTCGATGCGATCCATATTGTCCCTATTTTAGAATCAATCATTCTCGATTTTAGGTAATTGTCCCTTTTATTGCCAGCCCCTAAAGTGACATCCAGGCCGACAACAACGCCGCTGAAGGCAAGGTCGACTAACCCCTTACCCATTCGAAGTATCGACATCAAAAGGAACGCGCCATGTCAATTCGTGAACTGCTCAACCCAACCAACTCCGCCCTGATCCTGATCGACCACCAGCCGCAAATGGCATTCGGTGTGCAGTCCATCGACCGCCAGACCCTGAAGAACAACACCGTGGGCCTGGCCAAGGCGGCGAAGATCTTCAACGTACCGACCATCTACACCTCGGTCGAAACCGAGAGCTTCAGCGGTTACATCTGGCCCGAATTGCTGGCAGTGCATCCGGATCAGAAGCCGATCGAGCGTACCTCGATGAACTCCTGGGAAGACAAGGCACTGGTCGACGCGGTGAAAGCCACCGGTCGCAAGAAGCTGATCATTGCCGCGCTATGGACCGAGGTCTGCCTGACTTTCCCGGCACTGGAAGCCCTGGCTGAAGGCTACGAGGTGTACATCGTCACTGACGCCTCCGGTGGCACCAGCAAAGAAGCCCACGACATGTCGGTGCAGCGGATGATTCAGGCTGGCGCGGTACCGGTGACCTGGCAACAAGTGTTGCTCGAATACCAGCGTGACTGGGCGCACAAGGACACTTACGAGGCTGTGATGGAACTGGTGCTGGAACACAGCGGTGCGTACGGCATGGGCGTGGATTACGCCTACACCATGGTGCACAAGGCACCGCAGCGGCAGGTCAAGTAACCCGCAAATTCTGAAAACGATGTAACCCTTGTGGGAGCGGGCTTGCTCGCGAATACGGAGTGTCAGTCGACATCAATGTTGAATGACCCACCGCATTCGCGAGCAAGTCGGATCGCCGCACCGCCGCTCCCTCATTTGTTTTTGTGGTGTTACACCCTGCGTTTTTCCGCTTCGGGAAGATGGCTCGCGCCCAGTACCGCCGGCAATATCCCTGCACGCAAATCCGATCCGCTGGGTTGCTGATAAAGACTCAACCCGAACTCCGGCAGCACCGCCAACAGGTAATCGAAAATATCACCCTGGATCCGCTCGTAATCGGCCCACGCGGTGGTGCGGGTAAAGCAATAGATTTCCAGCGGAATGCCCTGGGCCGTGGTCTGCATCTGGCGCACCATGCAGGTCATGTTCGGCTGGATCCCCGGATGACTCTTCAGGTAGGCCAGCGCATAGGCGCGCAAAGTGCCGATGTTGGTCATCCGCCGGCGGTTGGCCGACATGGCCGCGACGTTGCCCTGGGCCTCATTCCAGGCCTTGAGTTCGGCCTGTTTGCGGGTCATGTAGTCGGTGAGCAAATGCACCTGGGACAGCTTCTGCTCCTCGTCGTCACGCAGAAAGCGCACGCCGCTGGCGTCGATGAACAGGCTGCGCTTGATCCGGCGGCCACCGGAAGCCTGCATGCCGCGCCAGTTCTTGAACGACTCGGACATCAGGCGCCAGGTCGGGATCGAGACGATGGTCTTGTCGAAGTTCTGCACCTTGACCGTGTGCAAGGTGATGTCCACCACATCGCCGTCGGCGCCCACCTGGGGCATTTCGATCCAGTCGCCGACCCGCAGCATGTCGTTGCTGGTCAACTGCACGCTGGCGACGAACGACAGCAGCGTGTCCTTGTAGACCAACAGGATCACCGCCGACATGGCGCCCAGACCCGACAGCAGCAACAGCGGCGAGCGGTCGATCAGCGTGGCGACGATGATGATCGCGCCAAATACGTACAGCACCATTTTCGCCAGTTGCACATAGCCTTTGATCGAGCGGGTGCGGGCGTGCTCGGTGCGGGCGTAGATGTCCAGCAGGGCGTTGAGCAGGGCGCTGACCGCCAGCAGCAGAAACAGGAAGGTGAAGGACAGCGCGACGTTGCCGAGGAAATTCAGGCTGGTTTTGCTCAGGTCCGGCACCAGATTGAGACCGAACTGGATCACCAGCGAAGGGGTGATCTGCGCCAGGCGATGGAACACCTTGTTCTGCAGGAAATCATTGACCCAGTGCAAGGCCGGCTGGCGGCTGAGCATTTTTGCAGCGTGCAGGATGAGGTAGCGCGCCACCCGTCCGAGGAACAACGCAATTGCCAGCAGCAGCAACAGCGACAGGCTGGAGTGCACGAGCGGGTGCTGGTCGAGGGCACCCCAAAGGTCCAGGACGTTGGTCCAGAGCTGTTTGATATCCATGGTCGAAAACGATTCTTCTGTAAGGCGCGAGAGGGGATTAGAGCATTTAAGACGCTTTGTATTACGTTTCGGGAAAAATCAGGCAACAAAAAACCAACTGTTTACCGACATTTGTATAAAGAAACTCGGCCTGAGCGCTCGAAACCGTTACCCTATGCAGCTGTTTTTTTGCATTTCTTCGAGGTAGCACCCGTGTTTTCCCAATTCGCCCTGCACGAACGCCTGCTCAAAGCCGTGGCCGAGCTGAAATTTGTCGAGCCAACGCCTGTGCAAGCCGCGGCCATCCCGCTGGCGCTCCAGGGGCGTGACCTGCGGGTGACGGCGCAAACCGGTAGCGGCAAAACCGCTGCATTCGTTTTACCCATCCTCAACCGTCTGATCGGCCCGGCGAAAATCCGCGTCAGCATCAAGACCCTGATCCTGCTGCCGACCCGCGAACTGGCCCAGCAGACCTTGAAGGAAGTTGAACGCTTCTCGCAGTTCACTTTCATCAAGTCCGGCCTGATCACCGGCGGCGAAGACTTCAAGGTCCAGGCCGCGATGCTGCGCAAGGTGCCGGATATCCTGATCGGTACGCCGGGCCGGATGATCGAGCAACTGAACGCCGGTAACCTCGACCTGAAAGAAGTTGAAGTGCTGGTGCTCGACGAAGCCGACCGCATGCTCGACATGGGCTTCGCCGAAGACGTGCAGCGTCTGGTGGACGAGTGCACCAACCGTCAGCAGACCATGTTGTTCTCCGCCACCACCGGCGGTTCGGGCCTGCGCGAGATGATTGCCAAGGTCCTGAACAACCCTGAGCACTTGCAGCTCAACGCGGTCAGCCAACTGAACGACACCACCCGCCAGCAGATCATCACCGCTGACCACAACCAGCACAAAGAACAGATCGTCAACTGGTTGCTGGCCAACGAGACCTACCAGAAGGCCATCGTCTTCACCAACACCCGGGCCATGGCCGACCGTATCTACGGCCGCCTGGTGGCGCAGGAATACAAAGCGTTCGTGCTGCACGGTGAGAAAGACCAGAAGGATCGCAAACTGGCGATCGACCGCCTGAAGCAGGGCGGCGTGAAAATCCTCGTGGCCACCGACGTCGCCGCTCGCGGTCTGGACGTGGACGGCCTGGACCTGGTGATCAACTTCGACATGCCGCGCAGCGGCGACGAGTACGTGCACCGCATCGGTCGTACCGGTCGCGCCGGCAACGATGGCCTGGCCATCTCGCTGATCTGCCATGGCGACTGGAACCTGATGTCGAGCATCGAGCGCTACCTCAAGCAGAGCTTCGAGCGCCGCACCATCAAGGAAGTCAAAGGCACCTACGGCGGACCGAAAAAGGTCAAGGCCTCGGGCAAGGCCGTCGGCGTGAAGAAGAAAAAGACCGACGCCAAGGGCGACAAGAAGAAGACTGCCGCCAAGACCCCTACCAAGCGCAAGAGCGCCAACCGCCCGAAGACCGATTCCCTGGTCAGCAAGGACGGCATGGCCCCGCTCAAGCGCCGCAAGCCGGAAGCGCCGGCGGCTGAGTAAGTCGTTGTCGTGACCCAGAAAAACCGGACTGATGTCCGGTTTTTTTATGTGCGCCCGGCCCGCTCCCACAGGGGCCTGGTGAGAACACATATCTTGTGTACGACACAAAACCTGTGGGAGAGTGGCTTGCTCCGGGCGGCGATCCGACGAAGGCCGCGCCTCGGTGTCTGGGTCTATCCACCATGACAGCAGGTCGACTTCTCCTGTTCCTCATATTTGTCGTGATGCCGCACCCACTCCATGATTTCGTCCTCGTTGCGACCCTTGGGCGTCAGGTCGAGGTAGTTGTAGGCGCCGACCAGCATGTCCAGGCCCCGGGCATAGGTGGAGTAGGTATGGAAAATTTCACCGGCGTCATTGCGAAAAAACACGCTGAGACCGGGGAGTTCTTCCTCGGCGCCATCGGTTTTTTCGTAGTTGTACGTAGCCTTTCCGGCGGCGACCTCTTCGGCCCGTGCACAGACGCCAAAGTCGTAGTTGAAATCGCATCCTTCTGATGACACCCAATCGAATTTCCAGCCCATGCGCCGCTTGAACGCCTGGAATTCAGTGAAGGGTGCGTGGGAAACCGCCACTACTGCAACGTCATGGTGGGCCAGGTGCTGGTTGGCACCGTCGATGTGATCGCTCAGGTACGAGCAACCGGGGCAGCCCTCGTCCCAGCCCTCGGCGAACATGAAGTGGTAGATGACCAACTGGCTGCGGCCGCCGAACAGGTCCGCCAGTTTCAGTTCGCCGGCAGGCCCCTGGAAGTGGTAGTCCTTGTCGATTTTCACCCAGGGCAAGGCGCGGCGTTCGGCGCTGAGCCTGTCCCTTTCCTTGGTGAAGGCTTTTTCGTGGGCAAGGTGTTGTTTGCGGGCGGTGAGCCATTCTTCCCGCGATACGACGGGATGATTCTGAATGTTCATGTTGTGTTCTCCTGCGTGGGGCGGGGAGGTGACTTACACAGACTAGTCGTTTGGCTTGCATGGATTTCGACATGTCGCCGGTCGGTCGTCAGCAAATGCCCGGCTGAACGACAGCAGTATTCCCGGCAATGATCACCCGCGGCAGCAGTTGGACGAGCAGGACGATGCGCTGGAGGAGGCGTTTGATCAGGTGGCGTCGAAGGTGCAGATTGCCTGAAGTCTTCATACTCCACCCTGTGTTTCAGTCAGCGTTGCGCTGCCGCTTTCAGGCACTTCAAGTCATTGAAGTCCTTGCGCACACCCTCGATTTTCTTCAGCAGGCGTGCGCGCTGGTTCGGTGTACTTTCAGCCATCAGATCCACGAACAGTGAACGCGCCTGGGCTTCTGTGTTGGCAAAGGCCTGACGATAGGCGGGCGTCCACAAGCTCTCGCGATGGACCAGAAGCGTCTCGATGCGTTGTGGGAATTGGGGGCTCTGGCGTTGGGCAACGGCCGCGCTGAACTGCTTCTGCCAATGGACCCGGTTGGCAAGCCACTGGGTGTTCTGCTCGCCCAAGGCGTTGGACCATGTGGCTACCCGTTGTTGCTGGGTAGTGTTCAGCGGCCCGAGCCAGTCGTTCAGGCGCTTCTCCATGCGCGCGCCGCGTTCCTTGATCTGCTGGTCGAGGGAAGGCTTGAGGTATTCCTCCTGGCGTTTGCGCTGGTCCTTGGCAAAGGCGTCGTTCATTTCGGCGACTTGCTTGTCATCCAGCCCTTGCAGCAACTCGATGGCCGACGGGGTGATTTCCCGCGCGGTCTCGGCGACCGCCTGTTCGGCTTCACGGGCGCGGGCCTGCAACCCGGCATCGGTGACCTGGTTGGTGGCGATCATGGTTTGCAGGCGATCCAGCCAGTCGAGGTAGCCGGGCAGTTGGGTGGTGCAGTGCCAGCTCAGGTGTTCCTTCAGGCGTTCGTCCAGCCAGCTTTTCTGCTCGCCGTTCATGTCCAGGTAGTCACTGAGCGTCCACGGGATGATCACATCGAGATTGCGGTAGGCCAGGCCCACGCGGCTGCACGCGCCGAGGGCGAGGGCAATGGTCAACACAACCGCGATATGTTTGAACCAGAGGGGCATGGGCCAATCCTTGCGAAAGCCAGCTTTCGGGGGCTGATTCTCATGTGAACCCAAGAGGAGTCCGGCAGTTCAGCCGATCAATAGAACGGGTGTTCGGCCTTGAGCGTCACCAGCCCGTCGCACTGGCTGTTGTGCCCGGCATAGGCCGGGCAACCGCTGCCGCTCAGGCTGGAATCACTGTAGATCAGGTCGAGGTCGATGCGCATGAACGGGCGGGACAATTTCAGCGACCAATCGGTAAAACTGCCTACATAGCCGCCATCCACCGCCACTGGCGTATTGAATTGGTGGGTGGTGTATTTCAGGCTGATGCCGACACCGAACGGTTGATTGCCGCTCAAGTCAGCGAACAGGGTGTTGTTCTGTTTGTCCGGGTCATTGCTGAAGGCGATGCCGAAACGGCTGCCGAGCAAGGTCAGGCCGCCGAACAGTTCCTGGCTGTCAGGGAGCGTGACTTCGGGGTAGCTGTAGCGGATCAGGCCCACTTCGTAGCCGAGGGTTTTGTCGAAGGGTTGTTTAAAACCCATGTAGGAATCGATCTCGAGGTTTTTCCCCGGGCTGATACCCATGCTGGGCGACCATTGGCCCACATAGAAACCGCTGTCGTGGCTCAGGTCCAGGCCGCCGTGAAACGAGCCGACGGCCGAGGGTTTGACCAGGCCCTGGGCCATGCTGCGGGTGGGGCTGGTGCCGAGTTTGAGGTCGAAGGCACCCAGCTCACGCTGAAAGATTTGTGCGTGTGCTACGGAGCAGGCCAGCAGGCTGGCGAGCAATGCCGATCGATAGATAGGTTTGAACATGCGTCACTCCATGAACAGCGAGGACGGGCTGGCGGGCCCGCTGAAACGCTTGATCCAGACGTGTGCAAGGATACCGGCGAATGATCGGCAATGAGGGCCGTTCGTCGATTTTCAGAGGATTTGAAGGAGTGCCGGAGGAGTAACGAGGGTTCCAGTCCAAGCGCTTCGAAGCTCAAAGCGCTTTGGGACCAGGTGACGCGAGGGGATTACTTTTTGCCCAGAGTGATCTGCTTGGACGGGCCGAACGTCTGGCCGCTGACGCCTTTGGCAATTTGCTGGATTTCACCGCCGGACTTGAGGAACGCAGCGATCTGGCTATTGATCGATTCGCTGGTTTCGACGGCTGGAGCTGGCTTTGCTTTGCTGGTGGATGCTTTTACGCGCATGGCGGCCATTAACCTGTAGAAAATTAACTTGGCCAGGCATCGTACAGGAATTACCTGATAATTGCTTGGCAAATATCCCCTCGGCATATTGGTGAGGGCGGGGTAATTAGTCACCGGCCAATATTCGAAATATGCACCTAAGCCGCTGTTTTAACTAAGAACATTGCCTGAAAAAATACCGCGTGACGCTTGCCTGGGCATGGCGTAAATGCCCGGAGCGGCCTGACGAGCGGCCAGGCGCGGGATGAAAACCCGGGAAAATTAAGGGTTTCAGAGGATTTTCTCGTGCCACCGGGCCGGCTGCCGAACGCAGCGCTTAAAACCGGGTAGAATGCCGCCCACGCAATGAGGGTATTGGACATGGCTTTAGTCGGGCGTTACAACAGTTTGCAAGTGGTTAAACACACTAACTTCGGTTTATATCTGGACGGTGGCGCGGATGGCGAAATCCTTCTGCCTAATCGTTATATTCCAAAAGATATTCCTACCGAAGATGAAGACTGGCTCAACGTTTTTATTTATCTGGACAGCGATGACAAACTCATCGCAACTACTGAAAAACCTAAAGTTCAAGTCGGTGAATTCGCCAGTTTGAAAGTTGTTGAAGTCAACAGCATCGGCGTATTCCTGGACTGGGGGTTGCCCAAAGACCTGTTGCTGCCGTTCTCCGAAGAGAAGCGCCAGATGACAGCGGGCGAGTATGTGGTAGTGCACGTCTATCTCGACAAACACACCCGTCGCATCACCGCCACCGCGCGCCTGGACCGCTACCTGGACAAGACCCCGGCCAACTACACGGCGGGCCAGGAAGTGGATCTGCTGGTGGCCGAAGCCACGGACATGGGCTTCAAGGCCATCATCAACAACAAGCATTGGGGCCTGATCCACAAGAACGAAATCTTCAAGTTCATGCGCGCCGGTAAAGAAGAAAAGGGCTTCATCAAGGAAGTTCGCGCCGACGGCAAGATCAGCCTGAGCCTGCAACCGGTCGGCCAGGAAGCGGCCACCAGCCTGAACTCGAAGATCCTCGCCAGGTTGCGCGAAAACAACGGCACCCTGGCGGTCAGCGACAAGAGCGATCCGGCATTGATCAGCAGCCTGTTCGGTGTCAGCAAGGGCAACTTCAAGAAGGCCATCGGTGCGTTGTACAAGAATGGCCAGATTGTCATTCATGCCGATCGCATTGAGCTCAGTTGATGCGCTGACAAGACAGAGGGCCAGGATGGCGCAAGCAGAGAAGTCGAGGTCTCTGGCAGGCGGCATTTTCTGGCCTTCTGGTTAATAATCGACAACATGATTTTTCGCCCCGGTAATTTCTTTTCAACGAGAAGGCCGGGGTTTTGCTTTTACTGTCGAGTCTTTGCCATGGATTGTGTCTTCGAGGTGTTCCGGTGAGCGCCACTCGGCGCAGCGCCGACGGGTTTGCCCTGCAAGTGATGGTCGGGTTGTGCCTGGTCTGGGGCGTGCAGCAGGTGATGATCAAGTGGGCGGCGGCCGATATTGCGCCGGTGATGCAGGCGGCTGGACGTTCCGGTATGTCGGCGTTGCTGGTCGGGCTGCTGATCTGCTGGAAGGGCGGTTGGAACCAGGTGGGTGCGACCTGGCGCGGCGGTCTGTTGGCCGGTGCCTTGTTTGGCCTGGAGTTCTTCTTCATTTCCGAAGGCCTGCAATTGACCACGGCGGCGCACATGTCGGTGTTCCTCTACACCGCGCCGATTTTCACCGCGTTGGGGGTGCACTGGCTGCTGCCCAGTGAGCGATTACGGCCGCTGCAATGGCTGGGGATTGTCCTGGCCTTTATCGGGATTGCCATTGCGTTTGCCGGCGGGGTGTCCTGGGACAACCTTGATTACCGCATGTTGATGGGCGATGCCTTGGGTGTGCTGGCAGGTGCCGCCTGGGGCGCGACCACGGTGGTGGTGCGCGCCTCGCGCCTGTCGGAAGCGCCGGTGACCCTGACGCTGTTTTATCAGTTGATTGTCGGCTTCTTCGGCTTGTTGTTGATTGCGCTGCTCAGCGGCCAGATCACCCATGTCAGCCTGACCCATGTGGCGGTAGCCAGTGTGTTGTTTCAGGGCGTGGTCGTGTCGTTCTTCAGTTACCTGATCTGGTTCTGGCTGCTGCGCCGTTACCTGGCGGCCAACCTCGCAGTGTTTTCGTTCATGACGCCGTTGTTCGGCGTCACCTTCGGTGTGGTACTGCTCGGTGAGGAGCTGAGCCTGAACTTCGTCATCGGTGCCGTGCTGGTATTGGCGGGCATCACTTTTGTCAGTGCCGAGCAGTGGTTGCGCCGTCGTTTGCGCAAAGCCCTCGGGCAGCACTGACGAGCGACAGACCGCCGGCGATCAGCAAGCCGCAGCCGGCGACCACCAGCGCCGGTTGCAAACCGCCACTGAAATGACTGCTCAGCGCCGCCAGCAATGGCCCGCTGAGCTGACCCACGGCAAAGCAGGCTGTCAGCAGGCCGGCATTACGCTGGGTGGCATGGGGCGCCAGTTCCCGGGAACGTTGCATCACCAGTTGCATGCAGGCCAGGAACGGCGTGCCGCACAGGATCACACCCAGCGCCAGGCCGGGCCCGTTGCCCAGCAGGCAGGCGAACACGCCAGCGGCTTGCAGCCATAACGTCGCCATCAGCCAGTGACCCGTGACACCGGGTTTTTGCCGCCGCAGGCTCACCAGTACCACGCCGGTTGCCGCCGCCAAACCAAAGCATGGCCAGAACAGGTCGGCCTGCCATTGGCCATGGAATTGCGCATTGGCCATTTGTGACAAAAAGGTCGCCGGAATGATGTAGCCCAATCCGTACAAGGCATAGATCCAGCCCAGGCGAGCGATACCTTGATTGTCTGAGGCGCTGGCGCTGGGCGCAGCCGTCGCGGTGACTCCCGGTTGTGGCAGGAACGGCAGGATCCCCAGCAGCATCGCCAGCCCTGCGGCGGCGTACACCAGCCACAAGGTGGCGGACGTCTGGCCCAGCAGATTCGAGCCAAGGGCCAACAGGCCTGTCAGAAAAATCCCCAACCCCGGTCCGGCGAACACCAGGGCACCGAGCCGAGGGCGACCGGCCGCTGCCGCGAGTGGCTGGCTCAGGGCGGTAATCATCACCAGCACCCAGGCGCTGGCCACGCCGGTGCCGAAGCGCAGCAGCAGATGCGACCAGAAACCATTGGCCCAGAACGACGCCAGGGTCAGCAGCACGCAGAGCCACAATCCGCCGAGCAAGCGCCGGTGCACTTGCGCCGGACGCCGGGAAAACATGGCGTCCACCGCGCCGATGAAATAGCCGAGGTAGTTGGCGGCGGCAATCAGCCCGGCGGCCGTCAGGTCGATCTGACCTTCGAAAAGCAGGTGCGGCAGTTGCGGTGTCAGGGCAAAACGGCCGATGCCCATGGCCATCATCAGGGCAACGAAACTGGCGGATAAGCGGATCAGGGGAGACATGGTCTGGATTCCGTCTGGAGGATCAATGACCGTCAGGCTAGGACTGATTGACTTTCTTTAAAAATGAATAATAGTGAGTAACTTGTTCTTTTATGGAGAATGTCGTGGAATTCAGCCAATTGCGCATCTTCCAGGCGGTGGCGGAGGAAGGGTCCATCACCCGGGCCGCCGAACGGCTGCATCGAGTGCCGTCGAACCTGTCGACCCGGCTCAAACAACTGGAAGAGCAACTGGGTGTCGAACTGTTCCTGCGCGAACGTCAGCGTTTGCAGTTGTCGCCTGCGGGAAAAGTCTTGCTGGACTACACCGCCAGGCTGTTTGCCTTGCGCGACGAAGCCAGCGCGGCAGTGCAGGGCGGGCAACCGGCGGGCGACTTCGTGCTCGGCACCATGTACAGCACGGCGGCGATTCACCTTCCGGGGCTTTTGGCGCACTACCACCGGTTGTATCCGGCGGTGAACCTGCAAGTGCAATCCGGGCCCAGCGGTGAACTGCTCGAAGGCCTGCTCACCGGCCGGCTCGATGCGGCGCTGGTGGATGGCCCCCTGGAACTGGCCGGGCTCGACGGGGTGCCTTTGTGTGACGAGCGCCTGGTGCTGATCAGCGAGGCCGACCATCCGCCCGTGCGCAGTGCGCTGGATGTGCAAGGTCGTTCGGTGTTCACCTTTCGCCAGGGCTGTTCCTACCGCATGCGCCTGGAAGCCTGGTTCGCCCATGACCACGCGGCCATGGGCCGGGCGATGGAGATCGAGTCCTATCCGGGGATGCTGGCATGCGTGATTGCCGGTTCCGGTGTGGCGCTGATGTCGGAGTCGATGCTCGCCAGTCTGCCGGGCCGTGAGAGTGTGGCGGTGCATCCGTTGGCCGAACCGTTCGCCAGCGCTACCACCTGGCTGATGTGGCGCAAGGGCATGGTCGGGGCCAACCTGAATGCCTGGATCGAACAGCAACAGGTGGTTTTTCCGCCGGCACAGGTGCGGGCACGGGAAATTGCCTGAACACAGGCTGATTGTGATGGATTCAGTAACAGATCATTGTGACTTTGCGCGAGCATTGCGTAGGAGTTCGGACTATTATCTGTACGAAGGGGCTACAGAACTTTGGCCGCTCGGCATTACCCTGAAGGGGGCACCATGAAAGAGAAAATCCAAAACTGGCTGCATGACCTGGGCGTTGCTCTCGGTTTGATCGAGCCGCCTCTGCAACCCGTGCCTGTTCGTACTGATGACGAACAGCGTCGGCGCCAGCAGCGACGCCGGTAATGGCAGATAATATCTGACGGGTGAAAGGTTTCCAGTGGCGAGGGAGCAAGCTCCCTTGCCGCTTCGTGTACGTTTGATCACCCGCCTTAGTACCGCCCGATTTCCAGCAAGAACCGGCTCAAATCATTCGCCGTCCTGGCGGTCTTGAGCATCCGGTCTTCCTCCACCGTAAACGCCGTGACACCCAGTTCATCTTCCAGATGGAAGATCAGCTCTTCGATGTCTTTTTTATCCAATCCCAACTGCGCCAGGCTGGTGTTGTCGTCGAAGTCATCCCGGCCCTCCAGCAGGCGGCTGATGTAGCGATGTACGACAGTACGAAGGGCAGCTTCTTTCATGATCGTTCTTCGAGGAGGTGGGTGTAGTTCTACCTGCCGGTGCAGTTCCTGCCGTTGAGTACAGCAGGCTTTAGCCGTGTGAGCGCTGCCATTGGTCGATCATGCTGCGTAAATGCTCCCCGGAAAAACTGCCGAAATGCCCGCCATGCACCGTGCGGATCGATAGCGCGTGCAAGCGTTGCAGGCTGCGGGCGTAGTCATCGAGGTTGGAATGGTAGGCGTCTTCGATCAGCGGGCCGTCGTAGATGATGTCGCCGCTGAACAAGGTCTCGGTGGCGGCTTCGTACAGGCAGATGCCGCCCGGTGAGTGTCCCGGTGTGTGCACGACTTGCAACACCCGATTGCCCAGGTCCAGTACATCTCCATCCTCGATAAACCCCGTGGCCGGTGCGGCCTTGACCCTGTATTCGGCGTAGCACAGCGGGCAATCGGGGTGCGCCTCGAACATGTCGTCGCCGACGAAGGCTTTGCTCAGGTCGTTGTCGCCATCGGGCGCGGCGAGAATGTCCGCCTCGGCGGGGTGCACCAGTCGTTCAGCGAACTCGTGATGACCGGCGATGTGATCGAAATGGCAGTGGCTGGCCACGGCCACCAGCGGCCGTTCGGTGATCCACGGCAGTTGCTCGCGCAGGCTGACCAGGCCCGAGCCGCTGTCCAGCAACAGGTCTTTGTCGCGGCCCTGGATGTGCCAGAGATTGCAGCGGTAGAAGGGGCGGATGTACGGCTCGTGAATCAGGCGGATGCCGTCGCTCAAATGTTTGACTTCGAACCACTGATCGCGGCTGACGATCTTCATGTGCAGTTTCCTTCAGGCGAAAAAAAACGAGTGTGGCAACCGACGCCACACTCGTCGAAGAAAGCATCGAGTCGTTATGTTTCAGCTTAGGCGGCGCTGGCCACCACTGCCGGGCGGCGGGACATCAAGCTCACCACCACGAAACTCACCAGGCCTACACCGAGGCTGTAGTAGATCGGGGTGTTGGCGTCCAGGCCGTCCTTGAACATGAACAGCAGCGCGGTGGCGAAGCCCATGCCCATGCTGGCGATAGCGCCGGCGGTGGTGGCGCGTTTCCAGAAAATCGCGCCCATCAGCGGGATCAGCATGCCGCCTACCAACAGGTTGTAGGCCAGGGTCAGGGCGCTGATCACGTCGTTCACGATCAGAGCGATGCCCAGTACCACAATGCCGGTCAACAGAGTGAACAGGCGGTTGATCGCCAGGCTCGACTGTTTACCGCCACGCAGTTTCGGTAGCAGGTCTTCGGTCAGGGTGGTGGCAGCGGCCAGCAGGCCGGCGCTGGCGGTGGACATCATGGCGGCCAGTGCGGCAGCGATCACCAGGCCACGGATACCGTCCGGCAGGGACAGTTTGACGATGGCGGCGAAGGCGTTGTTGACGTTGTCCAGATCCGGGATCAGTACGTGTGCAGCCATGCCGATCAGGGCGCAGGCCAGGCCGTAGAGGATGCAGTAGATACCGGCCGCGGTACCGGCAACCTGAGCCACTTTGGCGGTCTTGACGGTGAACACCCGTTGCCAGATGTCCTGACCGATCAGGATGCCGAAGAAGTAGATCATGAAGTAGGTGATGATGGTGTCCCAGCCGATGGTGGTGAAGCTGAAGCTCGCCGCCGGCAGTTTCAACACCAACTCATCCCAACCGCCGACGCGGTACAGGCAGATTGGCAACAGGATGAACATCAGGCCGACAGTCTTGATCACGAACTGGACGATGTCGGTCAGGGTCAGGGACCACATGCCGCCAATGGCCGAGTAGATCACCACGACGCCGCCGCCGAGCAGTACCGAGATCCAGAACGGCAGGCCGAACAGCACTTGCAGCACGGTGCCGATTGCCAGGATCGAGGTCACGCCGATCATCAGCGCGTAGGCCAGCATGATCACCGCGCTCGCCGAGCGGGCCATCGGGTTGTAGCGTTTTTCCAGGACCTGGGTAACGGTGTAGATCTTCAGTTTCAGCAGCGGTTTGGCGAGGAACAGGTTCAGCGCCACGATCCCGCAACCCAGGGCCGCACACAGCCAGAAGCCGGAGATGCCATGCACGTAGCCCAGACGCACGGTGCCCACGGTGGACGCGCCGCCCAGGACGGTGGCAGCCATGGTGCCCATGTACAGGCTTGGGCCGAGGTTACGACCGGCGACCAAAAAGTCTTCGTTGGTCTTGGCCTTGCGCATGCCGTAGTAGCCGAGTATCAGCATCGCGGCGGCGTAGATGAGTACGACGAATAAATCCAAAGCCATTATGGCGTGTCTCCGATTGTCTTTTTTATGTGAGGCTGAAAATCAATCCCTGTGGGAGCGGGCTTGCTCCGGGCGGCGCTCCGACGAAAGCGGTCTGTCAGTCACATCTATGTTGGATGTGCTGCCGTCTTCGCGGGCAAGCCCGCTCCCACAGGTAGTGCGTTTAATGCGTTTGCTCAGGCGACTTGACGCATCGCCGGTTTAGCGAGCGAATCCGTGCTCTTGCTGCGAGGGTCGTTCGGACCGAACACTGCGCTCGACTCCGGGAACAGGCCCAGCAGCGCCAGGTACACCAGCGAGGCCAGGCCCAGGGTCACCGGCAGGCTGATGTCGATACCACCGGCCATTTCGCCCAGCGGCCCGACAAACTGACCCGGCAGGTTCACGAAACACAGGCCGACGGCCGCGCTCGGGATCCAGGCGCCCAGGCCACGCCAGTTCCAGCCGTGGGTGAACCAGTAGCGGCCACCTTTTTCGCCGCGGGTGAACACTTGCAGGTCATCCGGGCAGTAGAAGCCGCGACGCACCAGCAGGCCGATGATCATGATCACCATCCACGGGGTGGTGCAGGTGATGATCAGCACGGCGAAGGTCGACACGCTCTGCACCAGATTGGCCGCAAAGCGCCCGATGAAGATGAAGGCAATCGACATCACACCGATCAGCAAGGTGGCCTTGACCCGCGACAGCACCCGAGGGAACACGCTGGACATGTCCAGCCCGGTGCCGTAGAGCGAGGTGGTGCCGGTGGACATGCCGCCGATGACCGCGATCAGGCACACCGGCAGGAAGAACCAGCTCGGCGATACCGCCAGCAGACCACCAACGTAGTTGTTGGCCGCGATGTAGTCCGGAGCCTTGACCGCTACGATGGTCGCAGTGACGAGGCCGAACAGGAACGGGATGAACGTTGCGATCTGCGAAATCACCACCGCCGCCATGATGCGGCGCTTGGAGGTGTCACGGGGAATGTAGCGCGACCAGTCGCCGAGGAACGCACCGAAGGAAATCGGGTTGCTCATGGCCACCAGCGCAGCACCGATGAACGCGGCCCAGAAACCGGGTTGCCCTATGTTGACGGTGCCGGCGTAGTTCGCATCGAAGGGACCGGCGAAGGCGAAGATGCCCAGCAGGAACAGCAGGCTGGCACTCCACACCGCGATCTTGTTGACCCACAGCAGGAAGCGAAAGCCATAGATGCACACGGTCAGTACCAGGATCGCGAACAGACCGTAGGCCAGGCCCAGGGTCAGGTCGGTTTCCGGCAGGCCGATCAGGCGTTTGGCGCCACCGATCAGCGCATCACCCGAACTCCACACCGAGAGCGAGAAGAAGGCGATGGCGGTCAACAGCGACAGGAACGAACCGACGATCCGCCCGTGCACGCCGAAGTGCGCACCGGAAGAGACGGCGTTGTTGGTGCCGTTGATCGGGCCGAACAGGCCCATTGGCGCGAGGATCAGCGAACCGAGCAACACGCCCAGCACAATCGCCCAGACGCCCGCCTGGAAAGACAGGCCGAACAGTACCGGGAAGCTGCCGAGGACGGCGGTTGCAAAGGTGTTGGAACCACCGAAGATCATCCGGAACAAGTCCGTCGGGCCTGCGGTGCGTTCGTTGTCCGGGATCTGTTCGACCCCGTGGGTTTCAATATGCGTAAGGCTTTGGTCGTTGTTGTTGTTGTTGTTATTCATGATCAGCTCCGATCATAAAGGCGCGCTCATCGTGCGTGAGCGTCACCTGTGTTGGCTAAGGGGGTGGCAGCCCTTCCGGCATCGCGGACAAATGTTCGTGGCAGGCCAGCCATAGGCCTTGTTGTTCTTGGCCAGACGCTTGTTTCTTGAAAACAATCGTCTCGCGCTCCTGGCTGAAGTGTTGCTCCCCTTGCATGCGCAACTCGGTGGCTACGTCATGGATGAAAATCGCCACGTCACCCTGCAGGCTGACGAAAGCGTTGCTTGAGGTGCACGAGAGCACCTCGAAGCCATCCTCGGCGCGCCAGCCGTCCCACATCGCCTGATAGGCGTCGCGCGACAGCAGGGGTTGTTCGAGGGTGTAGAAGACGAAGCTGGCGTCCGCGCTGAATGCGCCGAAGTAGGCTTCGCGATCGTTGCGGGCAAAAGCGGACACCAGATCGGCGGCGGTTTTGAGCACCTGATCACGTTCATTCATGACCAATCCTCAGCGGTGGACTACGCCAGGCAGTACGCAGAGCATTTCGTACAGCAGGTTGGCGGCCAACAGCGAGGTGTTGCCGGTGGTGTCGTAAGCGGGGGAGACTTCTACCAGATCGCAACCGACCAGGTCGAGGCCTTGGCAGCCACGAACGATCTCGATCGCCTGAATGGTCGTCAGACCGCCGATTTCCGGGGTACCGGTGCCAGGTGCCCAGGCAGGATCGATGCCGTCGATGTCAAAGCTCAGGTACACCGGGCCGCCACCGACTTTCTCGCGAACTTCAGCCATCAAAGGCTCCAGCGATTTGTGCCAGCACTCTTCGGCCTGAACCACGCGGAAGCCCTGGTTGCGGCTCCAGTTGAAGTCGTCAGCGGTGTAGCCCTGGGCGCGCAGGCCGATCTGCACTACGCGGTCCGGATCCAGCAGGCCTTCTTCGACAGCGCGACGGAAGGTGGTGCCGTGGGCGATCTTCTCGCCGAACATGTGATCGTTCACATCGGCGTGAGCGTCGATGTGCACCAGGCCGACCTTGCCGTGCTTTTTATGGATGGCACGCAGGATCGGCAGGGTGATGGTGTGGTCGCCGCCCAGGGTCAGGGGGATCACGTTGTGTTCGAGGATGTCGTCGTAGGCTTCTTCGATGATGCGTACGGCGTCCAGCAGGTTGAAGGTGTTGATCGCCACGTCGCCGATGTCGGCAACCGACAGCGAGTCGAACGGCGCAGCACCGGTGGCCATGTTGTAAGGACGGATCATCACCGATTCGGTACGGATATCACGAGGCCCGAAACGGGTGCCAGGGCGCAGGGAGGTACCGATGTCCAGCGGCACGCCTACGAAGGCGGCGTCCAGGCCGGCAGCAGTATTCAAATGGGGGAGTCGCATCATGGTGGCGATGCCGCCGAAGCGCGGCATTTCGTTGCCGCCCAGTGGCTGGTGAAGAATCTTGTCCACGGGTAGGGCCTCATCGTCGTTGTTTTATTTATGTCGGTTGCGCCGTTCACGGAAGGTACGGGCACCGTTGTGGGGCGATTCTGCGAAATGTAGTGGGCGGGAAGAATCGCTACGGGCAAATACTTAGTTCAGATTTTTCTAAACTAATGGCGAGGACGGCGATAGACTTGCCGTGTTCTCTGTAGCAGCTGTCGAGCACCGCGAGGCAGCGTTCGGCGGCGGAGCCGTCGTCAAAACCTGAACGCGAGGTTTTCCTGAAACAGCGCGTCGCCTGATTTCACGACGGCTTCGCCGCCGGACGCAGGCTTCGCCAGCTGCTACAGAGCGTTATCGTCCACCTGATTTTTGTGTTGCTGCTGGAGCCCTCATGGCCAACGCTTTACCCGACCTGAAACTTTTGCGCATCTTCGTCAGCGTGGTGCGCCATCAGGGGTTCGCCAACGCCCAGCAGGAACTCAACCTCTCGACGTCGGCCATCAGCACCTACATGAGCCAGCTCGAAGCAGCCCTTGGCCTGGTGCTGTGTCATCGCGGCCGCGGCGGTTTCAGCCTGACCAGCAAGGGCGAGTTGTTCCATCAGGAAACCCTGCGTCTGTTGGGCGAACTCGAAGGCTTCGAGCAGTACGCCGCCGCCCTCAAGGGCGAGTTGCGCGGTACCTTGAACCTGGGGGTGATCGACTCCACCGTCAGCGACAAGGCCCTGCCGTTCGCCGAGGCCATCGGCGCCTACAGCCAGGAGCACCCGGCCGTGCACTTGCACCTGTCGGTGATGAGCCCTTACGAATTGCAACTCGGCGTGCAGGACAACCGCCTCGACCTGGCCATCGGCGCGTTTTCCACGCGCATGAGCGGCCTGGTGTACATGCCGCTGTACCGTGAACAACACTGGTTGTATTGCAGCACGCGGCATCCGCTGTTCAACGAGCGGCGCATCCCCGAGCAAGTCATTACCCAACAGCGCATGGTCGGACGTGGCTACTGGAGCCAGGCCGAACTGGCGCGCCACGGTTTCAAGCACAGCGCCGCAACGGTAGAAAGTATGGAGGCCCAGTTGATTCTGGTGCTGTCCGGCGCCTACATCGGCTACCTGCCGGAGCACTACGCCCAGGCCTGGGCCGACAAGGGGGACTTGCGGGTGTTGCTGCCGGCGACCTTCGGTTACCAGGCACCGTTCTCGATGATCGTGCGCCGGGGCCGTAGCCGCGAGCCGCTGATCCAGACCTTCCGTGATCTGCTCAAAGCACAACTGAATCAGGCGTAAAGACGATGTCCAGAGTTCAATGTCCGCGCTGCCTGCGCCCGCAAAGCCACTGCCTGTGCCCGTTGATCCCGAGCCTCGACAGCCGCACCCGGGTGTTGCTGTTGCAGCATCCGAGTGAAGTGAACCATGCGTTGAATACGGCGCGGTTGGCGGCGCTTGGGTTGAAGAATGCCGAGTTGATTGTGGGGGAAGTGTTCGAGGATTTGCCGACGCTGTTGAATCAGCCGGGGTATCGGGCGCGGTTGCTGTTTCCCGGCGAAGATGCCCAACCGATTCAGGCTTGTGCCGCGACAGACGAACCCTTGCTGCTGGTGGTCCCCGACGGCACCTGGCGCAAGGCGCGCAAGATGCTGCACCTCAATCCGCTGCTGGCGGCGTTGCCGAGGGTGACGCTGGCCGAAGGTGGTGTGTCCCGTTATCGGCTGCGCAAGGCACCGGGCCCCGGGGCGCTGTCGACGGTGGAGGCGATTGTGCAGGCGCTGGAAACCCTCGAAGCGCCAGCGACGTTTGAGCCGTTGCTGAAGCCGTTCGAGGCATTGATCGAGGGGCAGATTGCGGCGATGGGGGAGGAGGTTTATCAGCGTAATCATGCCGACAGGTGATTGGTGCATGTGCCGGCCTCTTCGCGGGCAAGCCCGCTCCCACAGTGTTCGTGTTGTACATAAAGTTTGCGAACGCCAATGAACCTGTGGGAGCGGGCTTGCCCGCGAAAGCGGCAGATCAGTCACAGCAGAATTTGGAGACTGCCTACCTTTCCCGCATCGCCTCGGTCCGCGCCTTGAGCACCGGTTTAAGCAAGTAATCGAGCACCGTTTTCTCCCCGGTAATAATGTCCACCGTCGCCACCATCCCCGGGATGATCAGCAGTGGTTTCACATCCCCGCCCAGATGGTTTTTGTCGGTTCGCACCTGAATCAGGTAGAAGCTGTTGCCCTTGTCGTCGGTGATGGTGTCGGCGCCGATCAATTCCAGTCTGGCGCTCAGGCCACCGTAAATGGTGTAGTCGTAGGCACTGAACTTGACCATGGCTTTCTGGCCCGGATGCAGGAATGCAACGTCCTGTGGCCGCACCTTGGCTTCGATCAGCAGGTTGTCTTCCAATGGCACGATTTCCACCATGTCGTTGCCGGGCTGGACCACGCCGCCGATGGTATTGACCTTCAACACCTTGATGATGCCGTGCACCGGCGAGACTACAGTGGTGCGGGTGACACGGTCGTCGATGGCGATGCTCGATGCCGTGATTTTCGACAGGTCGGTGCGTTTCTCGTTCAGCTCTTTGGCGGCTTCCGAGCGGAAGGTTTGCTCCGATTCGTCGATCTTGCTTTTGATCTCGTCGATGGCCGATTCGGCCCGGGGGATCGCCAGGGTGGTGGCGTTCAATGAGCCGCGAATCTCCACGGCGCTGCGTTTGAGCCGCAGGATTTCCACCGGTGAGACCGCCCCCGTGCTCACCAGCGGCGTGGACATGTTCATCTCTTGTTGCAGCAGCGCCAGGCTTGCACTGAACTGCCCCTGTTTCGAGCGAAATTCGGCAAGCTCCTGGGTTTTTTGCCGAAGTTGCTCGCTCAGGGTGCGTTGCTCGCTGGCCAGTCGGCGTTGCCGTTGCTCGTACAGCGAGCGCTCGTCTTCGGCCACTTGCGGAGCCTTGGCGATCACTTCCTCTGACAGCTTGAACGGCCGCCCCTCAGCCTCGGCCGAAAGCCGTTCGACCTGTGCGGTCAAGGCGTAACGATCAGCTTCGCTTTCGCCTTTGTTCGACAGGTAGCGGGTGTCGTCCAGGCGCAGCAAGGTGTCGCCCTTGTTCACCATTTGCCCTTCACGGACGAAAATTTCAGTGACGATGCCGCCCTCCAGGTTCTGGATCACCTGGACCTTGCTCGACGGAATCGCCTTGCCTTCGCCCATGGTCACTTCCTGCAACACGGCGAATTTGGCCCAGACCACTGCGCTGACCAGCAGCGCGGCGGCCAGCCACACGGTGATTCGCGACCAGCGCGGTGAGTCCTGCAACGAGGCGCCGGCGGTTTCCGGCATGAACTCGGTCTCGGCACTTTTGTTGAAACTGTCGAAGTAGCCACGGGATCCTTGATCGGCAGACATGGGCTACTCCTAGACGGCCGCAGAGCCGACACGGCCCTTGCGCAGAGCATCGATAACCGCTTCCTTCGGACCGTCGGCGACGATCCGTCCGTTGTCCAGTACCACCAACCGGTCCACCAGGCTCAGCATCGAGGTGCGGTGGGTCACCAGCAGGATGGTTTTGCCCTGGACCCAGCCGTGAAGTTTTTGCCGCAGGACGTCTTCGCTGCTGTTGTCCATGGCGCTGGTGGGTTCGTCGAGCAACATGATGGGCGGGTCGAGCAACATCGCCCGGGCCATCAAAACGGCCTGGCGCTGGCCGCCGGACAACAGTTGCCCGCGTTCGCCCACGGGCCGGTCGAAGCCTTGCGGGTGTTGCCGGGCCAGTTCGGTAACGCCGGTCATTTGCGCCACTTCGAGCATGCGTGAGTCACTGATGTAGCGCGCGCCGAGGGTCAGGTTGTCGCGCAGGCTGCCGGCCAGAAGCGGCAGGTCGTGGGCGACGTAACCGATTTGATGGCGCAGGTCGGCGACGTCCAGTTGCCGCAGGTCCAGGCCATCGAGCAGCAACTGGCCTTCATCCGGTTCGTAGAAGCCCATCACCAGTCGCGCCAGAGTGCTTTTGCCTGAGCCGCTGCGGCCGATGATGCCGACGCGCTCGCCGGGTTTCACACTGAAGCTGATATTGGCCAGGGCGGGAGAACTCTGGCCGTTGTAGCGGAAGGTCACGCCGACAACATCCAGTGCGCCTTGCAGTTGGGTGCGCTCAAGCGGCCGTTGCCTGGCGTCGCGCTCCTGGGGCAGGCCCATCAGCGCGTCGGTGCTTTTCATGGTCAGTTGCGCTTGCTGGTAGCGGGTGATCAGGCCGGCGATCTGCCCCAGTGGCGCCAGTACCCGACTGCCGAGCATGTAGCTGGCTACCAGTGCACCGACGCTGAGGTTGCCGGCGATGATGCTGTAGACCCCGGCGACGATGGTTGCCATGCCGGACAGTTGCTGGATGAACAGCGTACCGTTGGTGGCCAGGGCCGAGAGGTTGCGCGCGTGGCTGTCGAGGCGGGTGAGGGCGCCATGGGTGCTTTCCCATTTGTGCTGACGTTCGCTTTCGGCGCTGCAGGCCTTGAGGGTTTCCAGGCCGCTTAGGGTTTCGATCAGCAGTGCCTGGCGTTCGGCGCCCAGGCTGAGGCTTTTCTGCACGGTATCGCGCAGCCGTACCTGGATCACCATGGCGAAGATGATGGTGACGGGAAACGCCAGTATCGGGATCACCACCAGCCAGCCACCGAGCAGGCCGATCACCAGCAGCATCAGCAGGCAGAAGGGCAGGTCGATCAGGCTGGTGAGGGTTACGGCGGTGAGAAATTCCCGCAGGCCCTGGAAGTCATGAATGCTTTGGGCGAAACCACCGATGGTCGCCGGCCGCGCTTTCATCGCCATGCCGGTGATGCGCTCGAACAGGGTGGCCGACAGGATCACATCGGTTTTCTTGCCGGCGGTATCGAGCAAGTGCGCACGCACGACCCGCAGCACCAGTTCGAACGCAGTGCCGATCAGCAGACCGATCGCCAGCACCCACAAGGTCGAAGTGGCCTGGTTCGGCACCACGCGATCATAGGTTTGCATCACGAACAACGGCACCATCAGTCCCAGCAGGTTGATCAGGAAACTCGCCAGGATCGCATCGCTGTAGAGCCATTTCGACAGCTTCAGCGTATCGCGGAACCAGGCATGGACCCGAGGCAGCAGCGGCGAGCGCAAGTCTTCGAGTTCGTGGCGTGGCCGGGCAAACAACGCCTGGCCACTGTAGTGTTCGGCCAGCTCCTCGGGGCTGAGCCATTGTTCGCCGCCGTCGGCTTCGCTGGGCAGGATCAGCACCTTGCCGTCCTCGCCATAACGGCGCAGGACGGCCGTGCGGCCGTTGTTGAGCAATAGCAGCACGGGCAGGTTGAGCGCGGAGATGTCCTTGAGGTCACGGCGCAGCAAACGTGCCTGCAAACCGGCCCGGGCCGCTGCACGGGGCAGCAGGTCCAGGCTCAGGCGTTGGTGTGCCATGGGCAGCCCGGCACTGAGGCTGGCGCGGCTGACCGTCGCGCCGTGGAGTTTACAGAGGATCAACAGACCGTCCAGAAGTGGGTCATCGAAGCTCAAGCGCGGGTCGACACCGGTGTTGCCGGGTTCCATGCTGGTCATTGAACCCTCCCGGGCACTACTTCATTTCAGGCAGACGAGCTTCGTTTTTCACTTCGGTCTGGGCGATCGCGTCGGCGGGCAGTACAACCCTTTGTTTGCTCAACAACTGGCCCATGTTCGCCAGGACACGGTACATCGAGAACTCTTCGGTGTAGCGCACTTCGGTGTAGCGGCGGTTGGCGCTGTAGAGTTCGTTTTCACTGTCCAACAGGTCCAGCAGGGTCCGTTGACCGAGGCCGAACTGATCCTGGTAGGCAATGCGCACGCGCTTGCTGGTTTCGGCGTATTCACGGGCGGTCGGGGTTTGTTTCTTGGCATTGACCATGGCGTTCCAGGCCAGGTGAATGTTCTCGTTGAGCTGGCGCAGGGCATTGTTACGGATGTCCATGGCCTGGTTGATCTTGTGCGAGTCGGAGGCAAGGCGCGCCTTGTCGCTGCCGCCGCGGAACAGGTTGTAGTTCATCACCACGCCGACCCGCCATTCGTTGTCGTGGCCTTCGTCACCCTGCACGTTGTTGTTCGCGCCCACTGCTGCCTCGGCGTCGAGGCGCGGGTAGAACGGCGACTTGGCGACTTCGTACTGGCTTTCGGCCGATTGCACGTCGGCCTGGGCGGATTTCAGGTAAGGGTTGTTTTCCACCATGCTCTGCTGGGCTTCGGGCAGGGTGGGGGGGACTTCGCCGCGAATCGACGGCGGGGTTTCGAGTTCATCGGGCATGCGCCCCACGACGGCGTAGAAGTTCGACTCGGCATCGGCCAGATCGACTTCGGCGGTGTCGAGGTTGTTTTCCGCCAGTGCCCGGCGAGCGCTGGACTGGTCGGCATCGGCGTTGCTGCCCACGCCGCGCTGGGTGCGCAGGCCGATCTGGTCGTTGACCCGCAAGTGCGCTTGCAGGTTGTTCTTGGCCAGTGTCACCAGTTCGCGGCGCTTGAGGACATCCAGGTAAACCTCGGTGGTGCGCAGGGCCAGATCCTGAGCCGTACCCTGAGCGTAATAGGCTCGCGAGTTGACCACGCCTTTGGTGCGCTGGACTTCATTGGAAGTGTTGAACCCGTCGAAGAGCATTTGCCGCAGGCGCAATTCCGACTGGGTGTAGTTCAAGGTTTCGGTGTTGTGCCCGCCGGGGGTGAGCGCCCGGGTATTGGTGTTGTCGCTGTACCCGCGTCCGTAGGCAGCGTTCAGATCAACCGATGGATAAAAGCCCCCTTTGGCGACCTTCACGTCCTCGTCAGCCGACAGACGGCTGTCCACCCGTGATGCCAGCTCCGGGTGCGTCGCGATGGTGCTCTGGATTGCCTCGGTCAGCGTCATGGCCTGGGCCTGGTACGAGCAGGCCATGGCCAAAAGAACCGCGCTGCAGAGGGGGGTTAATAGGCGCATGGTGCATCTCCCTGATTCCTGATGGTGCTTATCGGTCGCCAATTTTTTGACGACATTTGTAGGTAAAGTTGTTTCACATCTTTAACAAAAGAGCTAAGAACATTCTGGAGCGTAGCTAAGAAATTTTTTTCATAGCGGGTATGCCAAAAAAAACTTATGCGCTCTACAAAATCCAGCACATTGTTCAATTAGAAAGCCCTTGTTTTATGGGCTCTAGGGCGCTCATCGGGGTTTGAGGAAAGTTCCAATCCACTTATCGAAATAGGGCGGAGAAGTGCTGGAGGGGAGGGATGCGAGCGATCTGATGGCGACGGTTTTTTGTCACTTGAGTGCTTCGAGATCGTTACGCATCGCTCACAGGCAAGGTTGTTGCGAACAGGGATCCGATGCCATTGATTGCAGAGGAATTTTCCCGAAATCGTAAACAGCGCCGTGAGCGACTGGCTGGGCGAGATCATTGCCGGGTCCACGGCTTACTCAAGTAAGCCGGCACCCGGAACACGATCCGCCAGGCAACCCGCTCGAGCCATGCGCACGTTCTTCGCACAATCAAGGTGCCGACAGCGGTTGGCGGCGGAGGAAGTGCACATGGCAACGCTCATCGGAATCGTCAGTAAGGTCATCGGTCAGGTGTTCGCGGTTGCGAGCGACGGCACCCGGCGTGCTTTGGTCGAGGGGGACCGGCTGTTCGCCGGCGACCAACTGAACACCGGCGCCGAAGGCGCGGTGGCGGTGCATCTGCAAAATGGCCAGGAACTGACCCTCGGGCGCGACAGCAGCATGCAGATGACGCCGCAGTTGCTCGCCAATCAGATTCCCCATGTGAACTCGTCTGAAGCGCTGACGCCGAGCGAAGCGCAACTGACCGATGTCGAACAGCTGCAAAAAGCCATTGCGGCGGGCGACGACCCGACCCAAACCGCTGAAGCCACTGCTGCCGGGCCTACCACGACTGCCGGTGTACCGGGTGGCATCGCGGGCAGTGGCCATAGTTTCGTCATGCTCGAAGAAGTGGGCGGACGAGTCGATCCGGTCATCGGCTTCCCCACTGCCGGATTCAATGGCATCCCCGAACTTCCCGAAGAACGCCTGAATGTTAATCCGGACAACGCTGTTGCGGACGAAGCCCCTGTGGTGCCGCCGGTGGTTGCGCAGGTGCCGAACAATCCGGTCACCTTCGTCGGCCTGTCAGAGCAGAACGGCGAGCGGACCGTCAACGAAGCCAACCTGGCCGAGGGTTCGGCGAGGAGCGAAGGATCGCTGACGCGAAGCGGCACCTTCACCATCAATGCGCCCGACGGATTGACCAGCCTCACCATCGGCGCAATCAACGTGATCAGCGGCGGGGTGGCGACAGGTATTGCGCAGTCGATCACCACTCCTCTGGGCAGTACCTTGACCTTCACCGATTACAACCCGATTACGGGCGTGGTCAGTTACAGCTACACCCTCAACCGTTCCGAAACCCACGCAAGCGGCGGCGGGGCCAATAGTCTCGACGAACAATTCACCGTGGTGGCCATCGACAGCAATGGCGACAGCGCTACCGGTACGCTGGATATCAGCATCATCGACGACGTGCCGCAAGCCGTGGGCGACAGCAATGGCACCGCCTCGG
>NZ_AKJG01000013.1 GCF_000282455.1 Pseudomonas sp. GM74 | reverse complement strand
AGCCAGCTCCCACAAGGGACCGTGCCGTCGCTGAAAATGAGGCCCATAAAAAAGGCCGCTGCAAACGCAGCGGCCAAAGTAAGACGTTGGATCAGGAGCTACAAATCAACGTCGGTGAACACGGGGCGATGAGCCGAATCCTCAATTCATCTAAATTTTTTCAGTCACGGCGCAGGCTGTTACAGCGTGCCTTGCGGCCGTGGCAGCCAGATAAGAATAAGCCCTCGGCGCTGTAGGAAAAATACCAATTCCCGACATGCACTGTTGCAGCCCGGGCAACAGTCAGGATTCGGTGGTTCGACGTCCGGGTGATGACCCGGTGCCAATCATCCTTTAGAGGTACACCACGAATACCTCCTTGGTGCGCTTATCGACCCCGATGCCCGGCAGTAGGGTGAGGCCTTCTGTCACTCACCGGGGAAGACGCATGACAAAAACAACAATGCGCGCCATCTTCACACCGCAGGCGCTGGCGGCTGCGGTTGCCTTGGGTTGCTGCACCCAGGCGCAGGCCATTTCGTTCAACATCGGGGAAATCGAGGGGACGTTCGACTCCTCGCTGTCGGTCGGCGCGAGCTGGGGCATGCGTGATGCGGATAGCGCGTTGGTGGGTACCGTTAACGGTGGTTCCGGCCAGTCTTCGACCGGTGATGACGGGCGATTGAATTTCAAGAAGGGTGAAACCTTCTCGAAGATCTTCAAGGGTATTCACGACCTCGAACTGAAGTACGGCGACACCGGTGCGTTTGTGCGTGGCAAGTACTGGTACGACTTTGAACTCAAGGATGAAAGCCGCCCATTCAAGGACATCAGCGACCACAATCGCAAAGAAGGCGCCAAGTCTTCAGGCGGACAAATCCTCGACGCTTTCGTCTATCACAACTACTCCCTCGCCGATTTGCCGGGCACGGTCCGCGCCGGCAAGCAGGTGGTCAGTTGGGGCGAGAGCACCTTCATCGGCAACTCGATCAACAGCATCAATCCGGTCGACGTGTCCGCGTTCCGTCGTCCTGGCGCCGAGATCAAGGAAGGCCTGATCCCGGTCAACATGCTGTTCGCCTCCCAGGGCCTGACGGAGAAGTTGACCGTGGAAGGCTTTTATCAACTGGAATGGGACCAGACGGTCGTCGATAACTGCGGCACTTTCTTTGGTGTCGATGTGGTGGCGGACGGCTGCAACAAGGGCTACACCGTGGCCAACCCGGCCATTGCACCCTTGCAGCCGATTGCTGCTGCCTTCGGCCAGGGCTTCGAGGTCAGCAAGGAGGGGGTGATCGTCCCCCGTGGCGGTGACCGCGATGCCCGGGATTCGGGACAGTGGGGTACGGCGTTGCGCTGGCTGGGGGACGATACCGAGTACGGTTTGTACGTCATGAACTACCACAGCCGTTCACCGAATGTCGGGACCACCACCGCCGCCCCCGGTACGCTGGCGAGCATTCCAGGGATCGTTGCCACCGCCAACCGCATCGCCCCCGGCAGCGGTTCGGGCCTGGCCCAAAGCGTGATGCTCGGTCGCGGCCAGTATTACCTCGAATACCCGGAGGACATCCGCCTCTACGGCGCGAGCTTCGCCACCACCTTATCCACCGGCACCGCGTGGAGCGGGGAAATCAGCTACCGCCCCAACCTCCCGGTGCAGGTCAACACCAATGACCTGACCCTGGCCATGCTCAATCCGATAGCGGGCGGTGCGGCATCGCCCATCGCCACGTCGCCCGGGGCTGACAACAAGGGTTATCGCCGCAAGGAAGTGACACAGATCCAGAGCACCCTGACGCACTTCATCGACCAGATCGCCGGTGCGGATCGCCTGACCCTGGTGGGCGAGGCGGCGGTGGTCCGGGTCGGTGGACTGGAATCGCGCAGCAAACTTCGCTACGGCCGCGACTCGGTGTATGGCCAGTATGGTTTCGGCGGTGATATCGATGGCTTCGTGACCTCGACTTCATGGGGTTATCGCGGCCGGGCCATCCTCGACTACAACAACCTCATCGCCGGGATCAACGTCAGGCCCAACCTCTCGTGGTCCCACGATGTCTCCGGCTATGGCCCCAACGGTCTGTTCAACGAAGGCGCCAAGGCCATCAGCCTCGGTGTCGATGCGGACTATCGCAACACCTATACCGCGAGCCTGAGTTACACCGACTTTTTCGGCGGTGACTACAACGTCCTCACCGACCGTGACTTCGTGGCGTTGAGCTTTGGTGTGAACTTCTGATCTGGCTGAAAAGGATGAATTCAATGCGCAAGATGATTCTGCAATTGGGCACCGTTCTGGCCCTGAGTCTGCTGGCCGCCAACGTGATGGCCGCAGTGCCGCCGGAAGAAGCCGGCAAGCTCGGCACCAGCCTTACACCGCTTGGTGCCGAGAAGGCCGGCAATGCCGATGGCTCGATCCCGGCCTGGACCGGCGGCATCCCGAAAAACGCTGGCGAGGTGGACAGCAAAGGTTTCCTGGCCGACCCGTTCGCCAACGAAAAGCCCTTGTTCGTGATCACCGCGGCGACCGTCGACAAGTACAAGGACAAGCTCTCCGACGGCCAGATTGCAATGTTCAAACGCTATCCGGAGACCTACAGGATTCCGGTCTATCCCACCCATCGCACCGTGGCGTTACCGGCCGAAATCTATGAGTCGGCCAAGCGCAGTGCACTGAACGTAACACCGATCAATGACGGTAACGGTCTGGCCAATTTCACCGGCAATCGCTACTACGCGTTCCCGATTCCGAAGAATGGCGTGGAAGTGATCTGGAACCACGTCACTCGTTACCACGGCGGCAATCTGCGCCGCACTATCACCCAGGCGACACCGCAGTCCAATGGCGACTTCACCGTGATCCGCTTCAAGGACGAGGTTGCCGTGCCGTCGTTGCTCAGCGATCTGAAACCGGGCAGCGACGATAACGTTCTCAACTACTTCAAACAGGAAGTGACCGCGCCGGCGCGGCTGGCGGGCAACGTGTTGCTGGTCCACGAGACCCTCGACCAGGTCAGGGAACCGCGCAAGGCCTGGATCTACAACGCAGGCCAGCGCCGGGTTCGGCGTGCGCCGCAGGTCGCCTATGACGGCGTCGGCACTTCATCCGACGGCCTGCGCACCACCGACAACTTCGACATGTTTTCCGGTGCGCCGGATCGCTACGACTGGAAACTGATCGGCAAGAAGGAGATGTATATCCCCTATAACAGCTACAAGCTCGACTCGCCCGACCTCAAGTACACCGATGTGATCAAGGCCGGGCACATCAATCAGGACCTGACTCGCTACGAGTTGCACCGGGTCTGGGAAGTCGTCGCCACGGTCAAGCCGAGCGAGCGCCACGTGTACGCCAAGCGCCACATGTACATCGACGAAGACAGCTGGCAAGTGGCGCTGGCCGACCACTATGACGGGCGTGGTCAGCTCTGGCGCGTCGCCGAAGGGCATGCCCAGTTTTACTACGATCACCAGGTGCCAGCCTACACCGTCGAAGCGCTGTATGACCTGATTGCCGGTCGCTATATCGCCCTGGGAATGAAGAACGAAGAGAAGCGCAGCTTCGAATTCAACATTGATGCAAAAGCGGGGGACTACACGCCGGCAGCGTTGCGTAGCACGGGAGTCAGGTAGGTTTCCTACAGGCTCCTACACAAAAGGGTGACTTTGCGGTCACCTTTTTTATAGCGGTCGATCAGTGTGTTGAATACTTCTTCAACAAGCGCTCGGGAGGGGGCTAGGGTGGCGCCAGAATTATAAAAAAGGCGCATCACAATGACCGCAATGACGCACTGTCTGGACCGCCCTGGCTTCCTGCCCCGACTGTCGTCCCATCATCTGTCCCGCGAGCGGCTGATCGAGCCCATGCTGGTCTCGACCGCGCGGGTGAAGTTGCTTTGCGCTCCGGCCGGTAGTGGCAAGAGCGCGTTGCTCACCGAATGCCTGCTGCGGGCGCCGGAGCGCGCTCGGGTCTGTTGGCTGCCGCTGGTGGGGGAGTCGTTGAGTGCAGCGGATTTTCTGTTGCGCCTGACGCAAGCGCTGGGTCTGCCCTCGGCGGATGAGCCGGGGTTGCTGGCGCATCTGGCGCTATTGCAGACGCCGACCTGGCTGTTTCTCGATGATTACTGCCGCGCACCCAACCCGGAGCTCGACCGGATGCTCGATCGCCTGTTGGCCGTTGCCAGTCCGGCGCTGACCTGGTGGGTGGGCTCCCGGCGGCGACCACCCTGCAACTGGCCGCGGTTGCTGCTCGATGATGAGCTGTACGAGTGCGAAGCCC
The DNA here is from genome assembly GCF_000282455.1 of Pseudomonas sp. GM74. GTDB lineage: Bacteria > Pseudomonadota > Gammaproteobacteria > Pseudomonadales > Pseudomonadaceae > Aquipseudomonas. The sequence goes on along the minus strand of NZ_AKJG01000013.1, from coordinate 48,549 downwards.
GGACGCTGGCCTTTACCGAGGCCGAGGTCGGGCAGTTGCTCGGTCATGTCGAGCCGACCCTGGCGGCACAAACCGCAAAAAGGGTGGTTCAGCGCAACGGTGGCTGGTGCGCTGGCGTGCGCATCGCGTTGCTCAATGGTTGTCCATGGTCGGGTGAGCAGGGGCGTTCGGCGACATTGCTCGATTATCTGCAACACGAGTTGTTCAACACCTTACCGTCGGAGTTGGTCGAGGTCTGGAAGGTGTTGGTCCATCTGCCACGATTCAATGCCAGCCTGTGCGAGCATCTTTTCGGTACGGGTGAGGGCGCGCAGTGGCTGCACGCGTTGCAGGACATGGGCTGCTTCATTGAACCCTGGGAAGACTCCGTCGAGTGGTTGCGGATCTTCGAGCCACTGGCCCGGGAGATGCGTGAGGAACCGACCCCGGCCGGGCGATCCTGGCATCGCCGCGCGTGCCAATGGTTCAGCGCCGAAGAAGACTGGCAGGGCGCCTTCGAGCAGGCATTGCTGGCGCAAGAGCACGAAGTCGCGGTCAGCCTGATGCAACACTTCAGTTTTGAGCATCTGTTCAAGCGTCAGAACGTCAGCTGGTTACTCAAGCTGCACGAGCAACTGGGTGAACAGTTGACCCTGGGCACGCCGCAACGGGTGGGGTTGATCACTGCGGCTTTGCTGTTTGCCGGGCGTTTCGAGCAGGCAGCGGCCTGCATTGGGCAGTTGTCCAGATTTGCCCCGCAACCGACGGCATCCTTGCAACGGCAACTGCTGGCGCGTTGGCAGGCGCAACAAGGGTGGTTGCTGCATTTGCAGGGACGCCTGCCGGCGGCACGGGCGCATTTTATCGAGGCGCTGGACGGGCTGGACGCCGAGGCGTGGCCCGCTCGGTTGCTGTGTCTGTCCGGGTTGACCCAGCAAGCGCTGCTCAACGCTGACCTCGATGCCGCCCAGGCCTTCAATCGTGACGCCCTGTGCCTGGCGCGGGCACAAGGCTCGTTGCTGTTTGAAGGCTTGCTCGAACTCGATCATGCGCAGTTGCTGGAGCAGCGTGGTGCACCCCGGCGAGCCGGGCAGTTGCTGGCCGACATCCATGAAATGCTCGGACGGCAGGCGGATCGACCGACGCTGTTGCTGGGACGAATCGCCCTGCGGCGCGGGCGGTTGGCCTTGTGCCAGGGCCAGGATGAATTGGCCGGTGAATGTTTCCAGGCGGGCCTTGATGACTGCCTGCACAGTCAGGACAAGCACGTGTTGTATGGGTTTCTCGGGCAGGCGCAACTGGCGGCCAATCAACGTGATTACGCCCATGCATTTGATCGTCTGCGCGAGGCCGAACGGTTGATGCAGCAACGGCAGATCCCCGACACGGTTTATCGCGGTGTGCTGCTGCAAGTCAGCAGTCATTTCTGGCTGCAACAAGGGCGCCCTGAGTTGGCCCGGGAAGCGTTGACCCGGGTCTTGCGTCATTACCGCGGGGCCCACGCGCGCCAGGCACCGCCGGCCACGCTACAGCTGATTGCACGTATCGAGTATCAGTTGGTGTTGGCCGAGACTCAACTGCAACTGGTGCAACGTCCACTGGATAGACTCAAGGCGTTACTCGAGCACGCGCAACAACACGCCATGCTGGCGCTGGAAACGGAGCTGCAATTGGCGATCTGCGAAGTGGCGGACCTGACGGGGGAGCCGGACATGGCTCACGCAGCACTGGAGGCCGGTCTGGTGCTCGTGAAGCGTTGTCACGGGCAACAGGCATTGCGTGATTTGAACTTGCGCCAGCCAAACCTGATCTGTCGTTTACAAGGGGAGGATACGGTGACCGCGCTGGCCCTTGATGTCAGCCTGCTGAGTTGTCGGGAGCTGGAAGTGCTCGGCCTGATTGCCCAGGGTAATTCCAATCAGCAAATTGCCGAGCAGTTGTTCATTTCGCTGCATACGGTGAAAACCCATGCCCGGCGCATTCACAGCAAGTTGGGTGTGGAGCGGCGTACACAGGCAGTTGCCATGGCGAAGAAGTTGGGATTGATAATGCAGGTTTGGTAGTCGTTGGTTTTTAGTTTGTAAATAAATTAAAACATACGGTCGCGTGCATAAATAACCGTGTTGATTAGTATGGTAGTCGGCGCTGATAAATAAGCAATTTGTTGCATTGTCAGTATATTGGTCGACAGTTCGAGCAGGATGCTCGGCTCTTTAACGTGACAGGAAGTCTGTATGAGTGACAGTTTTTTTTCTTACAGTAAGGTTTTGCGATTGAAGCGTATTCGTGCGGATTTCGCCGTCGAGGTGCTGTTGGCTGAGCGCTTGGGGGAACTCGAAATCAATCCGTACTTTACCTATCTGAATACCCTGGTTGATTTAGTTGGCACTGGTGTCGGCGAGTCCAGGACGTTATTCGATGAAACGCTGGAGTGGGTTGAGAAGGAGGCAATGCCTAATTATGATCATGGCCTAAATGGCATCTTCGATCGGCGGTTTTCTTACGAGCCGAAACATCGGGTTAAAGGGCTCGGCCTTATACAGTTTGAGGAGATAGTTATTGATGTCGTGCGCCTGCTCACCGATGCACCCTCAATCAATCTTTCAAAGCGCGAGATCAATGTTTCGGGCATCGAGCAAGTCCACGCAGCGTTAAAACATCAAATCCCCGAGATCAATATTGATAACGTGTACGTGACCAGTTTTGTGATTGAGCCGGGCGGACGGAGAATAACTCAGTCCCGAAGGCTGGCCGAAGATGTCTTTGTTCATTTTCAACATAATGAAATTCCTTACTATCACGGCGAAGGAGTTGGTGTTTTTTCGATCGCCTACAGTTCCCGGGAAGCTCATTTGCATCCGCAACTCACGATCAAGGATATCAGTGACCTAGTGATCGAAATCGCTCCGCAGTTCCTGATCTGATACGGAAGGACTCTCGTAGCCCATCCGCCAACTGATGGCCCGTGTCGCAGCCAGTAATCGCTGCGCTGCGGGGCCATTTTCGTCGGCATGAAACAGCGACGTCGGCCCCACCACCGTCAGCACTGCCGCAATCTTGCCCATCGCGTTGAACACAGGCGCCGACAAGGCATCCACACCGGGCATCAACAATCCATGCACATGATGCAGGCCCCGTTGGCGGATCTGTTCGCACATCGTCGTGTACGCCTGCTGATCGGCCAAGGCGTGGGCGGTGCTGTTCTGCAATTCCTGTTCACGCAGGTCCACGGTTTCACGCGCAGGCAAGTAGGCGCCAAATACCAGTCCCGTCGAAGAACTGAGCAATGGCAACACCGAGCCCAGTTGTGTCACCACCGTCACCGCACGCACCGCCGGTTCGATATGCACCACGGTCGCGCCCTGATTGCCCCACACCGCCAGAAAACAGGTTTCGTTCAAGTCGTCGCGCAGTTCAGCCAGGGGCAGGGCGGCGACTTTCAGCACGTCCATACTGTTGAGTGCCGCCAACCCGACGCGCAAGGCTTCGCGACCCAGACCGTAATGGTTGGTGGCGGCGTTCTGTTCGGCGAATCCGCTGGCGATCAGGGCCTGCAAATAGCGGTGAACCTTGCTCGCCGGCATCTGCACGTGTTCGGCCAGGCGCGACAGCGAAGTCGAAGGCGACAACTCGGCCAGCGCCTTGAGGATGTCGGTGCCAACCTCGGCCGAGCGGACTTTCTGTTTACCGTTGTTGTCGCTGGTTTTTTCCATGGTGGCTGGGATCCCGGGACGAATGGGCGTCTTTATAGCTTGACGGTCAATACCAATCAAATTACGTTATGCGTAATCAAATTACGATAAAAACAACCCGGGCGTGCCTCGACCTCTGCAATAGAGCGAGCGGCCACTGCCGACTCCCTGTTCAGGAGGCTCCATGAACCCCGATTCAACGACGCCAGCGCTGGCCTACCTGTCAGGCTTCGGCAACGAATTCAGCAGCGAAGCGTTGCCCGGCGCACTGCCTGTTGGCCAGAACTCCCCGCAAAAAGCCCCGTACGGCCTTTACACCGAACTGTTCTCCGGCACGGCGTTCACCATGGCGCGCAGCGAAGCGCGGCGGACCTGGATGTACCGTATTCAGCCGTCGGCCAATCACCCGGCATTCGTCAAGCTGGACCGGCAACTGGCCGGCGGCCCGCTGGGCGAGGTGACCCCCAACCGCCTGCGCTGGAACCCGCTGGACATTCCCGCCGAGCCGACCGATTTCATCGACGGCCTGGTGAGCATGGCCGCCAACTCGGGCGCAGAAAAACCGACCGGGATCAGCATCTACAACTACCGCGCCAACCGTTCCATGGAGCGCGTGTTCTTCAACGCCGACGGCGAGATGTTGCTGGTGCCTGAACGGGGGCGCCTGCGCATTGCCACCGAGCTGGGCGTGCTTGAACTGGAACCGCTGGAAATTGCCGTACTGCCTCGCGGCCTTAAATTCCGCATCGAACTGCTCGACCCGCAAGCCCGCGGTTACGTCGCGGAAAACCACGGTGCGCCGTTGCGACTACCGGACCTGGGGCCGATTGGCAGCAATGGCCTGGCCAATCCGCGGGATTTCCTGACCCCGGTGGCGGCCTACGAAAACCTGCAACAACCCACCACGCTGGTGCAGAAGTTCCTTGGCCAGTTGTGGGCCTGCGAGCTCAATCATTCGCCGCTTAACGTGGTCGCCTGGCACGGTAACAACGTGCCGTACAAATATGACCTGCGCCGCTTCAACACCATCGGCACCGTCAGTTTCGATCACCCCGATCCGTCGATCTTCACCGTGCTGACTTCACCGACCAGCGTTCACGGCCTGGCCAACCTTGACTTCGTGATCTTCCCGCCGCGCTGGATGGTGGCCGAGAAAACCTTCCGTCCGCCGTGGTTCCATCGCAACCTGATGAACGAATTCATGGGATTGATCCAGGGCGAATACGACGCCAAGGCTGAAGGCTTTGTGCCCGGCGGTGCTTCGCTGCACAGCTGCATGAGCGCCCACGGTCCCGACGGAGAGACTTGCACCAAAGCGATCAACGCCGACCTCAAGCCGGCGAAAATCGACAACACCATGGCGTTCATGTTCGAGACCAGCCAGGTGTTGCGCCCAAGCCGTTTCGCCCTCGATTGCCCGCAACTGCAAAACACATACGACGCTTGCTGGGCTACGTTGCCCGCCACTTTCGACCCGACCCGGAGATAACCCATGACGCAGACTTCCATCACTCGCAGCTGGGTTGCATCCGCCAACGGCCACGCGGATTTCCCCCTGCAAAACCTGCCGCTGGGCGTGTTCAGTCTCAACGGTTCGGCACCGCGCAGTGGCGTGGCCATTGGCGAGCATATCTTTGATCTGCAAGCGGCCCTGGAGGCCGGGTTGTTCGATGGCGCCGCGAAGGCTGCCGTCGAGGCCACCCGTGGCGGCCAGCTGAATGCATTCTTCGAACTGGGCCGCGAGGCTCGCGTCGCGTTGCGCGAGCGTTTGCTGGAACTGTTCGTCGAGGGCAGCACCCTGCACGGCAAGATCGAAGCCCAGGGCGCAAAACTGCTGCCGCTGGCGGCGGATTGCGAGATGCACCTGCCGGCGAAAATCAACGATTACACCGACTTCTACGTCGGCATCGAGCACGCGCAGAACGTCGGCAAACTGTTCCGTCCCGACAACCCGTTGCTGCCCAACTACAAGTACGTGCCAATCGGCTATCACGGCCGCGCATCGACCATTCGCCCCTCCGGCACCGATGTACGTCGCCCGAAAGGCCAGACCTTGCCGGCCGGTCAGAGTGAACCGACCTTTGGCCCTTGCGCGCGCCTGGACTACGAGCTGGAGCTGGGCATCTGGATCGGCCAGGGCAACGACATGGGCGACTCGATTGCCATTGGCGACGCCGCCGATCACATCGCCGGTTTCTGCCTGCTCAACGACTGGTCGGCACGGGACATCCAGGCCTGGGAATATCAGCCGCTGGGGCCGTTCCTGTCGAAAAGCTTCATCACCAGCATCTCGCCGTGGGTGGTCACCGCCGAAGCGCTGGAGCCGTTCCGTCGTGCCCAGCCTGCGCGTCCCGAAGGCGATCCGCAGCCGCTGCCGTATCTGTTCGACAAGCGCGACCAGGCCGCTGGAGCATTCGACATCGAACTGGAAGTGTTGCTGCTCACCGAAGCCATGCGCGAACAGAACCTGCCAGCCCATCGCCTGACCCTGAGCAACACCGGGCACATGTACTGGACCGTGGCGCAAATGGTCGCGCACCACAGCGTCAACGGTTGCCAATTGCAGGCCGGTGACTTGTTCGGTTCTGGCACCTTGTCGGGGCCACAGAGCGGTCAGTTCGGCAGCCTGCTGGAAATTACCGAAGGCGGTAAAAAGCCGATCGAACTGGCCTCGGGCGAGGTGCGTAAATTCCTTGAGGACGGAGACGAAATCATCCTGCGCGGCCGTTGCCGCCGCGACGGTTTCGCGTCCATCGGTTTCGGTGAATGCCGCGGCAAAGTGCTGCCGGCGCGCTGAGAGGAGCAGGGCATGGATCTCTATACCTACTACCGTTCGACATCTTCGTACCGGGTGCGTATCGCGTTGGCACTCAAGGGCCTGGATTATCAATCTTTGCCAGTCAACCTGATCGCACCCCAGGGCGGCGAGCATCGGCAGCCGGCTTATCTGGGTATCAACCCGCAAGGCCGGGTGCCGGCCTTGCGCACCGATGAAGGCGAGTTGCTGATCCAGTCTCCCGCGATCATCGAGTACCTGGAGGAACGTTATCCACAGGTCCCGCTGCTGTCCAAAGACCTGGCTGCGCGCGCTCACGAGCGCGGCGTGGCGGCAGTGATCGGCTGCGATGTGCACCCGCTGCACAACGTCAGCGTGCTCAATCGGTTGCGCCAGTCGGGCTACGACGAACCGCAGGTGGTGGAGTGGATCGGCCACTGGATCGGCCAGGGGCTGGCCACGGTGGAGCAATTGATCGGTGATGACGGTTACTGCTTCGGCCCCGAGCCTGGGCTGGCGGACGTCTACCTGATCCCGCAGTTGTACGCGGCCGAGCGCTTCAATGTTTCCCTTGAGGCTTATCCACGCATCCGGCGAGTGGCGGCATTGGCGGCGACGCATCCGGCGTTCATCAAGGCGCATCCGGCGAATCAGCCAGATACACCATAACCCAATGTGGGAGCGGCGGTGCGGCGGTCCGACTTGCTCGCGAAAGCGGTGTGTCAGCCACATTATTGTTGGCTGACACGCCCTCTTCGCGAGCAAGTCGGACTGCCGCACCACCGCTCCCACAAGGTTTATTGTGATTAGTGAACGATGGCGTTCGGCGGCAAATGCCCCAGCCGTTCCGTCAGGCGAATCCGCTGGATCGGGTCGTCACTGAGCAGCAGCGCATGCTCGAGGTCAAAACGCTCGGCATTCGGGCAGTCCAGCCGTTGGTACAGGCTGGCCCGGGCCAGATAATCGGCGGCAGTGGCATTGCCCAGTTCCAGGACGCGCTCGGCGTCGATCAAGGCATTGATGACATCGTCGTGGGACAGGTACAGCTGGCGCAGGTTGCGCGACAACCGTTGCAGCATCTGCACTGGCTCGGCGGTAACCAGGTGCTCGGCGCTGAGCTTCATGTTCGGGCCGTACTGGCGGTGCAGCAGTTCTCGACAATCGTTCGGATAAAGGCGACGGCCGCCGCAGGGATCGAGCAAATGATCGGCGCCCGGAACCCGCAGCAGGAAATGCCCGGGGAAGTTGACCCCGACCATGGGAATCTCCAGGCCCCTGGCCAACTCCAGCGCAATCAACCCCAGCGTCAAGGGTTGCCCTCGTCGGCGCTCCAGTACTTTGTCAATCAGTGCCACTTGCGGGCGCAAGGGTGTGAAGTCGTCCTGGGCGAAGCCAAGGTCATTCATGCGCCGCAGCAGTGGCTGGGCCAGTTCGCTGACCGGCAGCATCGGCAAGCCGCCACTGACCCGTTGTTGCAACACCTGGAAATCGGCCAACAGCGCTTGCGGCTGCACCTCGCTGTCGTGCTCGGCCGCAATCCACAGAGCCGCCTCGAACAGCGCGGGCGGTGAACGTAGCAGGCAGGCGAAAAACGATTGGCGCGGGGTCATCAAAATCTCCGGGCAATGCCTCGTTTTAGCCCCCTCTCCGGCTTTCGTCCAGTGCTGCACAAGGGCGACCACCGGTTATTTCCGAAAGCCTGCTTTGGGGCCGTGCTTATTCCGGTGCGCTTCTGCAATTTTTGGGCGCAAGCCTATACTGGCGACTACAAGAAGTGATTCGGGAGCCTTACGATGTTCGCTCTCATGCAAAGCACCCGCCTTGAATCGCTGCATCTGAGCGTTGACTCGGTCACCGGGTTGAAGGCGGTCATTGCCATTCATAACAGCCGGCTGGGGCCTGCCCTGGGTGGTTGTCGTTACCTTGCCTACCCGAGCGACGAATCGGCGGTCGAGGATGCCGTGCGCCTGGCCCAGGGCATGAGCTACAAGGCAGCGCTGGCCGGTCTGGCCCAGGGCGGCGGCGTGGCGGTGATCGTGCGCCCGGCCCATGTGGAAAACCGTGCAGCGCTGTTCGAAGCCTTCGGACGCTGCATCGAACAGCTCGAGGGTCGCTACATCACCGCCATCGACAGCGGTACTTCAGTGGCGGACATGGATTGCATCGCCCAGCAGACCCAGCACGTCACCAGCACCACCTCGGCGGGCGACCCCGCGCCACACGCGGCGATGGGCGTGTTCACCGGCATTCGCGCCACTGCGATGGCGCGACTGGGCAGCGATAACCTCGAAGGCCTGCGCGTGGCCATCCAGGGCCTGGGCAATGTCGGTTATGCCTTGGCAGAACAGTTGCACGCCGCCGGTGCCGAACTGCTGGTCAGCGACATCGATCACGGCAAGGTGCAACTGGCCATGGAGCAACTCGGCGCCCACCCGATTGCCAACGAAGCGCTGCTCAGCACTCCTTGCGACATCCTCGCGCCCTGCGGGCTGGGCGGTGTACTCAACAGCCATACCGTGACGCAACTGCGCTGCTCGGCGGTGGCCGGTTCGGCGAACAATCAGCTGACACATCTGGATGTCGCCGACCAACTGGAACGCCGCGGCATCCTGTACGCACCAGATTATGTGATCAACGCCGGTGGGCTGATTTACGTGTCGCTCAAACACCGTGGTGAAGAACTGTCGACCATCACCGCGCACCTGTCGAAAATCAGCTCGCGCCTGACCGAAGTGTTCGCCCATGCCCAGGCGGAAAAACGCTCCCCGGCTCGGGTGGCCGACGAGTTGGCGGAGAAAGTGTTGTACCGCTGAATTGGGCATGCGTTATCCACAGGCATGAAAAAGGCCCTGGGTCATTCGACTCAGGGCCTGTTCAATTCGGGCTTTGCCTACTTGGCGGCTTTGGGGGCTTTGGCAGGCTTGGCCGGGGTGATCGGCTCAGCGGCCTCAACGACCTCGGTCGCCGCAACAGGTTGTGCGACTTCAACCGGTGCGCTGAGCAGTTCGGACAGGGCGTCCGGCTGGCTCTTGAACGCCTTGGCGAACACGTCGCGATTTTTCGCCATGTAAATCCCGGCTTCTTCCACTTGCTGCTCGGTCAGGGACGGAACGGCTTTTTGCAACACTTCAGCCAGCAATTCAGCCAGTTCGAGCATTTTGTCATGACGGTCAGCTTCGGCTTTATCCATGAACAAGCGCTCCAGATCTCGGCTGCTGCGGTATACCACTTCGACGGCCATTCACCACCTCACATGCCTTCACATTGGTTGTCGATTTCGACTACTGTATCTATATACAGCTAAAGGATAGGCGAAACCCTGTCTCTTGGGTAGTGGCTTTTTAATGTAGACCGGATTCTGGATTTGTCAGGCAAGGCGCTGCGCAGGTGCGACCAAACGCCACGGCGCGCAATCCAGAGCGGCTCGCCATCATGGGCTGGCCTTTTTTCTGCATGCAGGAAAACCGTCACGTCCAACCCGCATCATCCGGTCGAGTCGACCTAAGGAAGCAGCATCGTGAAAATCAACTGGGCCGAAAAACTGCGGCAGAACGTGCATGAACTGGCCGAGTCCCTGGGCAATCTGTTCGTCGAAACCTTTCACTACCTGGCGCTGTTCGCCATTGGTGCGGTGACCGCGTGGGCGGCGGTGATGGAATTTCTCGGGATGATCGAAGAAGGGCACATCAAGATCGATGACATCTTGCTGCTGTTCATCTACCTGGAACTGGGGGCGATGGTCGGGATTTACTTCAAGACCAACCACATGCCCGTGCGCTTCCTGATCTATGTGGCAATCACCGCGTTGACGCGGCTGCTGATTTCCAACGTTTCGCACCATAACCCGCCGGACCTGGGGATCATCTACCTGTGCGGCGGGATTCTGCTGTTGGCGTTTGCGATCCTGGTGGTGCGTTACGCTTCGTCGCAATTTCCTTCGGTGAAGATCGAGAACCCACACCGCAAAACAGGTGCGGGCTCCAGTGAACATCCGGAAGTAGAAAAGGGCGAGCTTTAAAGCCCCATGGCGGGTCGGGGGCGGCCATTGGCCGGTGGCGGCAGGCTGCGGGTGCCGTCATCGGTCATGGATTCGAGGATGGTCACGGCGCTGTGGCCCTGCTCGATGGCAATGCCGAATTGAATGCTTTGCACCAGTCGTTTCAGGCGCTCGGGGTCATTGCGTTGTTCGGCGCTGATCATGCGCTTGGCCACCACGCGCCCACTGTTGGACAGGGTCAGCATGATGCTGCCGTCCAGGCCCTGAATGCTCAGGTTGATCTGGTAATCCGCTGCAAAGGCATCGGTAATGAGCTGGAAAGGGTTGTCCATGATGCGTCACCGCCTGATTGAACGTGCAGTTGTTGACCGGCCGTGATCGGGTTGGTTCGCTATGTCAGACCACCGGCCATCTCGCCATCATTGTTCCAGGCAGGATGTAGCAAGGGGCATGCCGACAAAATTGTCGGACAAAAAACTGGTTCTGTAGGAGCGAGCTTGCTCGCGATGGTCGTCAACGATAACGCGTAAACCCAGACACCCCACGGTGCCTTTTGGTTTTTCGCGAGCAAGCTCGCTCCTACAGGGGCCGCGTTTTCTGCACGTTTCAGGGCACTAAGCCTCGACGTGCCTCCAAAGCGATCAGCATTCCACCCAGTTCACCGCCAGGCCGCCCCGCGACGTCTCTTTGTACTTGTCGTGCATGTCGGCCCCGGTGTCGCGCATGGTGCGGATCACCCGGTCCAGGGAAATGAAGTGTTTGCCGTCGCCGCGCAGGGCCATTTGCGTGGCGTTGATGGCCTTCACCGCGGCAATCGCGTTGCGCTCGATACACGGTACTTGCACCAATCCGCCAACCGGGTCGCAGGTAAGGCCGAGGTTGTGTTCCAGGCCGATTTCAGCGGCGTTTTCCAATTGCTCCGGGGTGGCACCAAGCACCTCTGCCAGGCCCGCGGCGGCCATAGCGCAGGCGGAGCCGACTTCGCCCTGGCAGCCGACTTCGGCCCCGGAGATCGAAGCGTTTTTCTTGCACAGGATGCCGACGGCAGCTGCGCCCATGAAGAACGCGACCACATCGTCGTCAGACGCGTCGGCATTGAATTTCATGTAGTAGTGCAGTACCGCCGGAATGATCCCCGCCGCGCCGTTGGTCGGTGCCGTGACCATGCGCCCGCCGGCCGCGTTTTCTTCGTTCACGGCAAGGGCGTACAGGTTGACCCATTCCATCGCTGACAACGTGGACGTGATGACATTCGGCTTGCCGATTTCCTGCAGGCTGCGATGCAGTTTCGCCGCTCGGCGCGGGACATTCAGACCGCCAGGCAGAATGCCTTCGTGGCGCAAGCCCTGTTCGACGCATTCGCGCATCACCGACCAGATATGCAACAGACCCTGGCGAATATCTGCGTCACTGCGCCATGCCCGTTCATTGGCCATCATCAGTTCACTCACCCGCAGCCCGTGCTGGTTGCAGAGCCTGAGCAGTTCGGCGGCACTGGAAAAGTCGTAAGGCAGCACCACATCGCCGGTCGGTGCGATCCCGGATTCGGCTTCGGCCGCTTCGATGATGAAACCGCCGCCCACCGAGTAGTAGGTCTGCTCGAACAGTTCACCGGTTTCGCTAAAAGCTGTCAGGGACATGGCGTTGGGGTGGTAGGGCAGACTTTCGTCTAGCAGCAGGAGGTCGCGTTGCCAGTCGAAGGCAATTTCCACGGCACCTGCCAGACACAATTTACCGGTTTCCCGCAGGGTGTGAATGCGACTGTCGATGGTAGTGGGATCGATACGATCAGGCCATTCGCCCATCAAGCCCATGACGCAGGCGCGGTCCGTTGCGTGGCCGACGCCGGTCGCTGACAGAGAACCGAAGAGGCGGATCTCCACACGTCGCACCTCAGCCAGAAAACCCTGATCTACCAGCGCTTGGGCAAAGGTTGCGGCAGCGCGCATCGGACCGACGGTATGGGAACTGGACGGGCCGATGCCGACTTTGAAGAGATCGAAAACACTGATAGCCATGCTAAAGCCTGTACATGCAATGGAAGGGAAATCGCTGCCATTTCTGTAGGACAAGCGCAATTTGGGCGATACTGCCTGTCACGATCCTGTGTGACCAACGAAAATTCCTAAGACATCCTTTAGCGGTACTAAACGATGAGCCGTCAATTACACGCCCAGACGTATGTCTGGCTGAACGTGTTTGCCTGTGCCGCGCGGCACCTGTCGTTCACCCGATGCGCCGAAGAGCTGCACATCACACCGGGAGCGGTGAGCCAACAGATTCGCCAGCTGGAAGAACGCCTGGGCTTTCGCCTGTTTCATCGCCGGGCCCGCGGGGTGGAGCTGAGTGCAGAGGGCCAGCGCCTGGCCATTACCGTCAACGAGGCCTTTGGCAGCATCGACGCGGAATTGCGGCGACTGGATGCAGGCATGATCAGCGGGATTCTGCGGGTGCGTTCGATTCCGTCGTTCCTGAGCAAATGGCTGACGCCGCGCCTGCCGCGTTTGCAGCAGCGATTTCCCGACATCCAGTTGCGCCTGGTGGCCGAGGACAGCAGCGTGCCGCTGCATGAAGGCGACTTCGACCTGGCGATCGACCTGAACGACGGCAGCTACCCAGGCCTGTTATCCACAGCCTTGCTGGATGAACAGATTTTTCCGGTGTGCGCGCCGAGCCTGTTGCGTGGTCGTCCGCCGCTGCACGGTCCGGCAGACCTGATGCACTTTCCCTTGCTGCACGACATCACCGCCTGGCGCGGCAGCTATGAGTACGCGGAATGGGAGTTTTACCTCAATGCCATCGGCTTCGAAGGGGCGGATGTGCGACGCGGGCATACGTTCAACCGCAATCACCTGACCATCGAAGCGGCCATCGCTGGCATGGGCGTAGCGATTGCGCGACGAACCTTGCTCAATGATGAGTTGGAGCGTGGTGCCTTGATCGTGCCGTTTGGCCTGGCGGTGCCCAATCACAAGCGCTACATGCTGCTTTACGCACCGGGGGCGTTGAGCCATCCGGGTGTGCGCGCGGTGCACGATTGGTTGGTGGAGGAGGCGGGTGCTTTTCGCAGCCTGCACCCGTTGGGGGAGCGGCAAATGTGAGTAATTGTTACGTAGGAGCAGGGCGACCCAACTCCCGACATTAACAGCGCTTTTGCTCCTTGTCCGGCTTTTTTTGCGTATGAATATTTATCTTTTTTCAGGGGTTGAATTGTTCAGCGTACAGACCGATTGTGTAACCAAGAGGTCACGGTGATGACGCCCAAGGGCTTAGCTGACCGGCCTCTCGCGAGCTAGCTGAAATAAGGGATGAACTATGCAAATCCAAGTCAATAGCGATAACCATATTCAAGGCAGTAAACGACTGGAGGAGTGGGTACGTACGACCATTGAGAGCACGCTCGAACGCTACGAAGAGGACCTGACACGAGTCGAGGTTCACCTGCGGGACGAGAACGGCGACAAGCCGGGTCCCCACGACATGCGCTGCCAGCTGGAGGCGCGGCCAAAAGGCCATCAACCGGTTTCCGTCACCCATAAAGCCTCCACCATGGAGCAGGCGATCGACGGAGCGGCCACCAAACTTGAACATGCGCTGGAGCATATGTTCGGCAAATTACGCGGAAAACGAGCCAATGTGGTGCCCATCGAGAGTGCCGCCCATGCCGACCATCTGCTGGAAGAAGAGTTTCTTGAGAACGAACAGGCAGCGCTTAACGGCTGATACCTGATTCACTTTTTACCTTCCCATGAAAACGGGCCTGCATTGCAGGCCCGTTTTGTTTTCGGTGGCTTTTGGATTCCATGGCCATTGGCTGGCTCTGGGAGCAGCCAGGTTTGCGGTGCAACCAACGGGTGTAATAGAGGGCTGCCTCCGATCTTTTTGCATATGAGAATATTTATCATTAATATTGCGACCTTGCCGGCCCCCTGATGCTGTCGTGGCCTCCCCGGTTTTCAGATCGAAACATGAACGATGATCACTCTGCCCCCCGACCCCCACGATATCGAGCTCGATCAGCAGCGCGGCGACCGTGCGCATTTTCTCCAGGTGTTTCTCTCCCAGCGCTCGCAAATGGAGGCGTTGGTGAATCGTCGCGTCGGTTGCCGGGCGACGGCGGCTGACCTGGTTCAGGACTTGTTCCTGCGTTTCTGGCGGCGGCCGCTGGTGCAGGTCGAGGAACTCAGCACCTACTTGCTGCGCTGCGCCGGCAACATCGCCATCGACCATTTGCGCAGTGAAGGCACACGAGTCCGGGCTAGCGAAGGCTTGATGGTGGAGCCTGCGGACAGCCATGGCAGCGGACCACAAGCCGCGCTGGAGGCGGGCAACGATTTGCGCCATGTCGAAGCTGCGTTGCGCGCGTTACCGGAGCGCACGCGGCAGATCTTTTTGCTCAATCGCATTCATGGCCGTAAGTACGCCGAGATCGCCAAGGCCATGGGCTTGTCCCAAAGCGCCGTGGAAAAACATATGATGCGCGCCCTCGAAGCCTGCAAGGCGAGCCTTCGGGAGCCCGAAACACGAACGCCAGGGAAAGCACCGTGAACCACCTCGAACGCGTCATTCCGACGCCCGCGCAGGAGCAGGCCGCACTGGCCTGGCTGAGTTTGTTGCATAACCAGCCCAGCAGCGGTGACCAGGCGACATTCAGCCAATGGTTGCAGGCCGACCCCGCCCATGCCGAAGCCTATGCCCAGGCGCAAGTGCTGTGGGAGTTGAGCGAAGGGCCGGCGCGTACGCTCGCCGATGAAGACGCCTTTGCCTTGCGGGGCTATCTCAATGCCATGGAAAAGCCGCGGCGCAACACGGTCGCGCGCTGGTCCGGTGCGTTGGTGATGGCCGCGTGCCTGCTGTTGATGATCAGCCTTGGCACAGGCTGGCAGCCGATGCGCTGGATGGATGACCTGGGGGCGGATTACGTCTCGGCACCTGGGGAAATTCGCACAGTCACCCTGGCCGATCAGTCGCAGGTGACACTGGATGCCGACAGCGCCATCGCCGTGGATTTCAGTCGCGGTGAGCGGCATGTGCAACTGCGTCGCGGCGCCGGTTTTTTCAGTGTCACCCACACCGGCGAGCCGTTTGTGGTGGACGCCGAGGAAGGCCGGGTGCGGGTCCTGGGTACGCAGTTCGAAGTTCGATTGCAGCCCCACGGCGCGCAGGTCACGGTGTTGTCGGGGCGGGTTGGCGTGTCGGCGGACAAGAACGCCGAACAGCAAATTCTTACCGCCGACCAGCAAGTGGCCTACGGCGAAGGCACAGCGCAAACACTCCACGCGGTGGACAGCGAAGCGCAGTTGGCCTGGCGTCAGGGCTGGCTCAATTACTACAAGGCGACGTTGGCCGACGTGGTACAGGATTTGGCGCGCTATTACCCCGGGCGGATCGTGTTGCTCGACGATGAACTGGCGGCACGCCGGGTCAGTGGCAGCTTCCCGAGCAAGAACCCGCAGGCGGTGTTGAATTCTTTGCAGGGGGTGATGGGGTTTGAGCAGCATCAGGTGTTGGGGCATCTGATTATCTTGCGTTGAAGCTGGTGGCCCCTTCGCGGGCAAGCCCGCTCCCACAGGGTAAGTGGGTTTACGCCGATTTCGCGTCCGACACAGATCAACTATGGGAGCGGCGGTGCGGCGATCCGACTTGCCCGCGAAGGGGCCAGTTCAAACACTGCATCACCCGGAATAAAAATATTTTCAAATTGTGATGAGGTAAACCTCAGCGTCATTCGTGTAGTGACTGAAACTGCGAGTCATTCGCATCCGTAGCGGTTCTACACAGGTCGTGAGTAATGAAGTCCAGGGCAAAATCGGGTTCGGTCAAACAATGGTTGGGTGTGTCTGCGTTGAGCTTTTCGGCAATGGCATTGTTGCCGCTGAGCGTGGCGCTGGCCGCAGAGGCGGGCAGCAGTCAGTCGCGTGGGCAATTCAATTTCGCGTTGGCCGCCAAACCGCTGCCCCAGGCCCTGAGTGATTTCAGCCGGGTGACCGGTAACAGCGTCGTCTACACCGATGAAGCGCCTTATGGTCTGAATGCGCCGGCCATCAACGGCCAGATGAGCGCCGAACAGGCCCTGCAACGCTTGCTTACCGGTTCGGGCTTGACCTTCCGCCGCACCGACGGCCACACCTTCGCTCTGGAACCTCGGCCAACTGAAGGTGCATTGAATCTCGGCGCGACCACCATCACCTCGTCGATGGATGACTCCATGAGCTACCAGCCGCCACCCACCACTTCGGTGATGCGCTCCTCGGCCCCTGTTCAGGAAATCCCGCAGACGATCAACGTCGTCCCGGCCCAGGTCATCCGCGACCAGGCGCCGCGCAATCTCGATGACGCCCTGGCCAATGTCAGCGGCATCACCCAGGCCAACACTCTGGGCAGCACCCAGGACTCGGTGATGGTCCGCGGCTTCGGCGACAACCGTAACGGCTCGATCATGCGCGACGGCATGCCGATCGTGCAGGGCCGTGGCCTCAACGCCAGCGTGGACCGGGTCGAAGTGCTCAAGGGCCCGGCCTCGTTGCTTTATGGCATCCAGGATCCGGGCGGTGTGGTCAACATGGTCAGCAAGAAGCCCGAGCTTGAGCAGTACAACGCACTGAACGCGCGCGGTTCGAGTTATGGCGACGGCAAGAACGGCAGCGGCGGCGGTCTCGACAGCACCGGTGCCCTAGGCGATTCCGGGCTGGCCTACCGCATGGTGCTGGACTACGAAGACGAAGATTACTGGCGCAACTTCGGAGTGCATCGCGAAAGCCTGATCGCGCCGTCGCTGGCCTGGTACGGCGAAAGCACCAGCCTGCTGTTTTCCTATGAACACCGCGAATTTCTCACACCGTTCGACCGCGGCACGCTGATCGATCCACGCACCAACCACCCGCTGGACATCTCGCGCAACGAGCGTCTCGACGAACCGTTCAACAACATGGAAGGGCGCTCGGACCTCTATCATTTCGAGGCCGATCACGAACTCAACGACAACTGGAAAGCCCATTTCGGCTATAGCTGGAACCGCGAAACCTACGATGCCAGCCAGGTGCGCGTGACCGCCATCGACACCAAAAAGGGCACCCTGACCCGCAGCATGGACGGCACCCGGAATGCGATCAGCACCGACCGTTTCACCACCGCCAGCCTTGAAGGCAACGTGAACGTACTCGGCATGCAGCACGACCTGCTGTTCGGCGTTGATGACGAGTACCGCAAGATCTACCGCGAAGACCTGATTCGCCAGAAAAGCCTGACCACATTCAGTTACGTCAATCCGGTCTATGGTCGGGAGGTGCCGGGTACCACCGTCAGTGCGGCCGACAGCGCGCAGACCGATGAACTGCGCAGCGACTCGGTGTTCCTGCAGGACTCCATCCACCTCAACGAGCAGTGGATTCTGGTGGCCGGCGCGCGTTTCCAGGCATACGACCAATACGCCGGCAAAGGCGTGCCGTTCCACGCCAACACTGACAGCAACGGGCAGAAATGGGTGCCGCGCGCGGGCCTTGTGTACAAGTACACCGATGCCTTGTCGTTCTACGGCAGTTACACCGAGTCGTTCAAACCCAACTCCACCATCGCGCCACTGAGCGGCAGCAGTACCGTGCTTGACGGCGGTATGGCCCCGGAAGAAGCCAAGTCCTGGGAACTGGGTGCCAAGCTTGATCTGCCGGGCCGCGTCACCGGCAACATTGCGCTGTTCGACATCAAGAAACGCAATGTGCTGGTGGCCAACGCCGAAGGCCCGACCACGATTTACAGTGCCGCCGGCGAAGTGCGTTCCCGTGGCCTGGAAGTGGACCTGAGCGGTCAGCTTACCGATCGCTGGAGCATGATCGGCAGTTATGCCTACACCGATGCCGAAGTCACCGAAGACCCGGACTACAAAGGCAATCAACTGCAAAACGTGGCGAAGAACAGCGGCTCGCTCTCGGCCGTCTATGACTTCGGCAGCATCATTGGCGGTGATCAGCTGCGGGTCGGCGCCGGGGCGCGTTATGTGGGTGAGCGTGCGGGCAACGCGGTGAACGATTTCGACCTGCCGAGCTACACCGTGGCCGACGCGTTCGCCACTTACGACACCAGGGTCGAAGGGCAGAAGGTCAAATTTCAGCTCAACGTGAAGAACCTGTTCGACCGCACTTATTACACCTCGGCGGCGAGCCGCTTCTTTGTTTCGATGGGGGATTCGCGGCAGGTGACGTTGTCGAGCACTTTGGAGTTCTGACGATAGACCGCGTCATCGTTCATCGTCGGAACGCCGCCCGGAGCAAGCTCGCTCACACAGGGGAAAAGGGTGATCACAAAACAGCTGAGCACCACCAAACCTTGTGGGAGCGGGCTTGCCCGCGAAGGCGCTCATACAGGCCACGAAAAATCTCGGGACTAGCGCAAAAACGCCTGTCGATATTCACCGGGCGTTCCACCCAGCGCCTGGCGGAACCGATTGGTGAAGTGGCTGGCACTGGAAAAGCCGCAAGCCAGTGCAATTTCCCCCAATGGCTGCAACGTCGTGCGCAGCAACTCCCGCGCCCGGTTCAGGCGCCGCGCCAGCACGTACTGGTGGGGTGGCAAGCCGAAGCTTTCGCGGAACATCCGCGCGAAGTGGTATTCCGACAACGCGCACAGCGCCGCCAACTGACCGAGGCTGATGGCCTCGTCCAGATGGCCGTCGATGAACTCCACCAGATGCCGACGCTGATGCGCGGCCAATCCACCTTTAAGGCGCAGGCCTTGCCGGGTGTTGACCTGGCTGAGCAGAGCATGGCTGAGCAATTCGTGAGCCAGGCTGCTGGTGAGCAGTCGCTCGCCCGGCTCGTCCCAGTTCAAGCTGATCAACTGCCGAAAGCGCAGCGCCTGCTGCGGGTCATCGAGAAAGGTCTGCTCGCGCAGTTGCATTTCCCGTGGTTCGCGATCGAGCAGGGTGACGCAGCCGAGGGCAAATTGTTCGGGGCTGAAATACAGGTGTGCCAGGCGGATGTCGCCATTGATCACCCAGCCTGACTGGTGATCGGCCGGGAGGATGCACAGTTTGTCCGGGCCGCCCTTGTTGCCGGGCCGGTCGCGGCGAAAGGTGCCGGTGCCGCCGGCGATGTAACAGGACAACGTGTGGTGGCTGGGCGCTTCGTACTCCTGGGCGTCGTGGTGATTGCTCCACAAGGCTGCAGACAAGCCGTCACCGAGCTCGGCGCTGTGCTCCAGACGAGCATTGGGAGAGCGGTTGAGGGCTTGAAAAACTTGTAGGGTATCCAGTGCAGCCATGATCGTTGCTCTCTAACACCTGCATCCAACGCCTTGCATCCTACTCTGTAGACGCGCGCCTGCCAGCGTGTCGCCGGACAAAAGCGCAAGTTTATGCAAGTGCGCCTGGGCGTAGCGCCGGACACTGGGCTCCTATCGAGGAGCCTTAGTCATGAACCTTTCTTTGTACCTGCTGACCGTGCTGATCTGGGGTACCACCTGGATTGCCTTGAAATGGCAACTGGGCGTGGTGGCCATTCCCGTGTCGATCGTCTATCGCTTCGGCCTCGCCGCGCTGGTGCTGTTCGTGATCCTGCTGCTCAGCCGACGCTTGCAAGTGATGAACCGTCGCGGGCACCTGATCTGTCTGGCTCAGGGCCTGTGCCTGTTCTGCATCAACTTCATGTGCTTCCTCACCGCGAGCCAGTGGATCCCCAGCGGTCTGGTGGCCGTGGTGTTTTCCACCGCCACCCTGTGGAATGCCCTCAACGCGCGGGTGTTCTTCGGTCAGAAAATCGCCCGCAATGTGCTGATGGGCGGTGTGCTGGGCCTGCTTGGGCTGGGACTGCTGTTCTGGCCGGAGCTGGCCGGGCATGCCGCCAGCCCGGAAACCTTGCTCGGTCTCGGTCTGGCCCTGTGCGGCACCTTGTGTTTCTCGGCGGGCAACATGCTTTCAAGCCTGCAACAGAAGGCCGGTCTCAAGCCGCTGACCACCAATGCCTGGGGCATGGCCTACGGGGCGGCGATGCTCACGGTGTGGTGCCTGGTCAAAGGCATTCCCTTCGACATGGAAATGAGCGCACGTTACATCGGGTCACTGTTGTACCTGGTGATTCCGGGATCGGTGATCGGTTTCACTGCCTACCTGACCCTGGTCGGCCGCATGGGGCCTGAGCGTGCTGCGTACTGCACGGTGCTGTTTCCGGTGGTGGCACTCAACGTGTCAGCGTTCGTCGAGGGTTATCAGTGGACGATGCCGGCGCTGTTGGGGCTGGTATTGGTGATGTCGGGTAACGTACTGGTGTTTCGCAACCCCAAACCACGCTTGGTACAGGGGAGTGGCAAGCTCGCTTGAGATGACTTTCATCGAGCGCTGAAGTCCTCAGTCCTCGACTCTGATCGCAATATAAATCAGCAGCGGAAGTATGAAGTCGACAATGTGCCGGGTCCAGTCTTTGTAACTCCAAGCGTGTGATTGGTCCATGTTGAACCATTCCACGCCGATAACCTGGAAGCCGACATAGTAAAGCAAGAGTGCAATGAGTAATCCAATGATCGCGGGCTTTTTGGCCTCGTGAAACTCTTCAGCGCTGCCGTTCATGTTTTTATAAAGATAACAGGTTCCGATCATGAAAAAGATCGTGTAGATAACCTCGAGTGTAATGATGAGCCAGTAGATACGGTGGTGGAGCATGTGCGAGGTAACGGCCCTGTAGCTGTATCTCCCGTCGTCACCTGTGCTCTCCATGCTCAGGATGTTGCTGATGCTTTCGTAGTTGCTTGCGTAGTCTGTAAAGTTGCTGTACATCACCAGCAATCCAAAAAAGCTAATGAATAACATCAGTGTGGCTTTGCTGAAACGTATGATTTTACTTGTCGTAAGTTGGTTCAAGGTGGTGATCTCCTTTAATGTTTTCGTTGTTCCTGGAAAAGTAAGGAGAGTCTAGCGGGTTGTTTTGTTGTTTGTTTATTGACTGAATTGCAGGGTGTGTATTCAGGCAGTTTTATGACAGGTTGAGAGTGATATTGTTTTATTCTTTGCATAAAAGGGCAGGCGCAAATAACGCCTGCCCTTTTTTCAACCCTTCCAGACTTGCGGGTTGACCAGATCCTGCGGGCGCTCGCCCAACAGGGCGCTGCGCAAGTTGGCCAAGGCACGGTTGGCCATGGCATCGCGGGTCTCATGGGTGGCCGAGCCGATGTGCGGCAAGGTCACGGCATTGTTCAGCTGGAACAGTGGCGACTCGGCCAGCGGTTCCTTTTCGTATACGTCCAGCCCGGCACCACGGATGCGGTTGTTTTGCAGCGCTTCGATCAGCGCCGGCTCATCCACCACTGGACCTCGGGAAATATTCACCAGGATCGCGCTTGGCTTCATCAGCGCCAGTTCACGATGGCTGATCAAATGTCTGGTTTTCTCGCTGAGCGGCACGACCAGGCAGACGAAATCAGCTTCGGCCAGCAATTGATCGAGGCTGCGGTACTGTGCGCCGAGTTCCTGTTCCAGCGCGGTCTTGCGGCTGTTGCCGCTGTAGATGACCGGCATGTTGAACCCCAGGCGACCGCGTCGGGCGATGGCCGCACCGATATTGCCCATGCCGACGATACCCAGGGTCTTGCCATGCACATCGCAACCGAACAGTTGCGCACCGACAGTGGCCTGCCATTGCCCGGCCTTGGTCCAGGCATCCAGTTCGGCGACGCGACGGGCGCTGCTCATCAACAGGGCAAACGCCAGGTCGGCGGTGCTTTCGGTGAGCACATCCGGCGTGTTGGTCAGCATGATCCCGCGTTCGTTGAAGTAGGCCAGGTCATAGTTGTCGTAGCCCACCGAGACGCTGGACACCACTTCCAGCCTGGCAGCGTTTTCCAGTTGGGCGCGGCCAAGTTTGCGACCGACGCCGATCAGGCCGTGGGCGTGGGGCAGGGCTTCGTTGAATTGGGCGTTGATGTCGCCGTTTTTCGGATTCGGCACGATGACATCGAAATCCTGTTGCAGGCGTTCGACCATTACCGGGGTGACGCGGCTGAAAGCCAGGACAGTCTTTTTCATGAGAGGCGGGCTCGTCGGGCGGTGAAGAATGCTTAGCAAGCTACAAGTTTCAGGCGGCTAGCTGCAAGTTTAAAAGTCGCCCCCATCGTTTTTAACTTGAAGCTAGTCGCTTGAAGCTTGCAGGCGCCGTTCCGCTATACTGCCGCACTTCTTATACTGTGGCATGCGGCTCGCTCACCGGGCCCGACACTTCATGCATCACCCGGAGCTTTCATGACTTCCCCGAAACAACCGCCGGTCGCCGACGCCATGCGCGACGAGCCGGCCACACTGCCAGACAGTCTCGAGTCCAGTGCCGAAGGCGAAACAAAAGCCGAGATTCCGGCCTTCAAGTTCCCGTTCAAGCCGGGCGAACTGGCGGCCGCCAAAGGCTCGAGCCAGCCGTGGTACAAGAACGGCGCCAAGAACGGCCACACCAAAACCCCGGGCATGGCACCGCCGGGGACTCGTCGTTCGATGGGCAAGCGCTGACCCTGCGAGATTGCTGGCGGTTTTTTTCTCTCATTCATCAAGATATTTCCCACAAGAATTGGCGATTACGCTGCTGGGAAATGCAATGGCCATTCGTTGAGCATTCCAGGTTCATGAATTCCTGATGAAGGCCGTCAACATGTCTCAGGTGAAATCTTTTTCGTTATTGTCGCTACTGGTCATGACCGCTGGTTGCGTGTCGTCCGCACCAGAGCCACAGATTCGTTTCGGTATCGAAGCCATTGTTCCACCGTTTGAAAACCGTGACGACAAGGGTGAGTTGGTGGGATTGAACATTGAGTTGGGTCATGCGCTCTGCGCCGAACTCAACACCCGCTGTGTCTGGATAGATCAGGATTACGCCTCCAATATTCAAGCCCTTGAAGCTGGCCGCTTTGATGTGATCCTGCCGATGACCGCCACATCGGCGCGTAAAGAGCGGGTTGATTTCACCAACGATCTCTACCCCCTGAGCAGCCGCCTTGTGGCGCGCAAAGGGGCGAATCTGCAAGCGGATGCGCAATCGCTCAAGGGGAAAACAGTCGGCGTCCTCGCGGGTACCAGCCGCGAAGCGTTCGCCAAGGCCCGTTGGGCTCCGGCCGGGGTAACGGTACGCAGTTTCGATTTCAACCAACAATTGATCGAGAGCCTGCTTGCGGGGGGGGTCGATGCCACCCTGCAAGACTCCATCGAAATCACTTACGCATTACTCAGCCAGCCCCAAGGCCAGGCGTTCGATTTTTCCGGTCCGGCCCTCGAGGACCCCATGCTGGGCAGCGGCGTGGCCATGGCCTTGCGCAAAACCGATACTCAATTGCGCGACAACCTGAATCTGGCCCTTGAGCGGCTGAAGCAAGATGGCCGGTATCAGGCGATTACCCAGCGGTACTTGCCAGCAGCCCCCGATTTTCCTCGGTACTTCCCAGGTGGAGAAGGCCTGCCGTTTGCCGATGCGGTACAGGTCGGCGAGATGATCCATCTGTCAGGTGTGATTGGCGTCAGCGCCGGTGACGAACTCGTCAAGGGTGGCTTCGGCCCGCAGATGGTCCAAACCATGGAGAATCTGAGCAGCGCCCTGCAACGCACTGGTTCGTCTTTGGAGAACGTTGCCAAATGCACGGTCATTCTTGCGGATATGAAGGACTTTGGTGCGATGAACGAAATCTACAAGCGTTACTTCCCGACAGATCGATTGCCTGCCCGGACAACGTTCGCTGCGAAAAAACTGGTAATGAATGCGCGGGTGGAAGTCGAATGCATGGCGGTTGCTACCCGCTGACATAACGCTGGAATCGCTCTGGCGCAGATCGAGTTTGCGTCAGAGTCAGGCGTTCAGGCCGTGCGCAATGAAATAAACGCATAGTTCGCCGGCGCATCCGTCGCCACTTGAGCGCCGGCCGCAAGTACCTGTCCGGCGACATCCTCAGTCGAGACATGGAACAGCCATTCGCTGCTCCATTGCGGCAAGGCCTGTCCGGTCAATTCATCGACGATCGTGGCGAACTCGTTCATGTCCGGCAGATAAGCGGTGAATCCATCGCCCTTCAGCGCGGTTGTCCGAATCCCCAGCAACGCGCAAATCGCATCCTTCATCTGAATGTCATTGCGATCGGCCTGACGGGAGCGCTGGATCAATTCCGATAGCTCCCGGTCTACCAGTTCACCGCCTACAATCAGGTCCGGTCCTTTTTCCCACGACTCGGGCGGACATTCCTTCACGGCGATGTTCAGAGGTATGTGCGGATTGATTTCCATCGGATAGATACGGCACACCAGCGGCCGGCGTTCGTAGATGCGACAGAGGTTGTCTTCGTCAAGATTCCGGCAGGGGCCGACATTGTAGGCGGCGAAGGTGATGGCCACGTACGCTTCGGATTCACCGCTGCGCACCTCCGCCGAGCGCCGTTCGGCGTGTTCCCGTTGGTGCATCGGCAGACCCAGGCCATTGCCCAGAAAGGCTTCCACCAGCACGATCACCTGACCGCCGTCGGCTGTCCACATCCGGGCTTCGCTCAAGGTCAGGGGCACATGGTGGTCGTTGCAGCATTTGCCGCAGCCTACACAGGAAAACGTCGTATTCATTGAGCGTTCATTCGCATCACAGGGCATGAAACGGCGACAGAATGCCGCCGCAAAGGCCGTTATCGAAGCAAGTTATGCGCCATTCAGTTTGTCTTGCCGGTCGGGTGGATGGAGTCCCATTCGGTGACATACGCGGTTTTGCTCTTTTTGTTGTACAGGCACAACTCGGTGCCTTGTGCGCCTTTCATGTGCTTTTGCGGGTACTGGCCCTGGAGCAGGAGCGCGGTGTAGCCGACCCGGTCATCGAACTGCGCGGCGTTGCCGACCGGTTTGCTGTCCTTCAAACCGCTGGCTTTGGTGCAGCTGGTGAGTACGGCTTTGTCGTAGGTGGCCCAGGCGTCAGGGCTGGAGGCGTGGGCGTGGGAGGTGAGGGCTGTGAAGCAAAATAGAATCAGGGGCGCAGCTTTCATGGTTCAGGCTTCCTTGGGCTGAGTGGCCAGAGCAGGAGTATGCCTGAAAGATTGATGGAGACTTTGCCGGCCTCTTCGCGAGCAAGCTCGCTCCCACCGTGGTCGAGTGTGGCCACAGATTGTGTGTTCGGCGGGTAACCTGTGGGAGCTTGCTCCGGGCGGCGTTCCGACGATGGCGGCATGTCAGAGTGGAACCGGCTCCCGGCGAACCGCTCGCATCCCGACACTTTCATACAAGCGCCGGGCCCGAAGGTTGTCTTCACGCACCTTCAGGTCAACGAAACCTTCACGCCGCTGCTGGAACACCTTGAACGCCTGCAACAACAGGGCACGTCCCAACCCCCGGCCCTGAAACCGCGGATGCACCACCAGGTTCTTGATATAGGCACTCGTCCAGCACTGGCAAACGCCCACCACTTCTCCGGCATCCAGGACAATGAAGCACAGGGCCTGGTCATATTCCGGGTCGGTTTCGAACTGCCGTTGCCACATCTCCAGCGCGGCTACGCGACCGCCGCCCTCAAGATAACCGAACTCCATCAATCGGTGCACGGCGGCGCCCAGTTCCGGGCGGTACTCGCTCAATTGCAGGCCGGCTGGCCAATCGGGCGACGGCACGACGACAGAGAGGTCGCGCCGCATCAGCCAGCAAAATTCTTCGTTCAACGCTCAATAACCCTGTTCGGCGACAGCCTTGGCCGCAGTGATCAGGCACTGGGTCAATTCCGGCGAAGAAAATTTGGTCAGCACCGCGTTCGCCCCGGCCAGTCGTGCTTTCTCGGCGTTCATCGCACTGTCCAGCGAGGTGTGCAGCAGTACATAAAGATGTGCGAAATCCGGGGTTTCCCGCAGGGTGCGGGTGAAGGCGTAGCCGTCCATCTCCGACATTTCGATGTCGGAGACGATCAGGTTGATCTGCTGCGCGGTGCCTTGCAGGTCCAGCAGGCAGTCGATGGCTTCCTTGGCGCTGCGGGCCGTATGGCATTGCAGGCCAAGGTTACGCAGGGTGTGCACCGATTGCTGCAAGGCGACCTGGCTGTCGTCGACCACCAGGATGCGCGCGTTGCCGAGCAGCTCGGCGTCTTCCATGCTCAGTTCGGTCGGCGCCATTTCGATTTGTGCCGGGGCAATGCCGTGGATGACTTTTTCGATGTCCAGCACTTGCACCAGGGTGCCATCGACCGACGTCACGCCGGTGATGTAGGCACGCAATCCACCGGAGCCGAAGGGCGGCGGGCGGATGTCAGTGGTCAGACAATGGACGATCTTGCTCACGGCCTGCACGTGCAGGCCCTGCTTGGAGCGGCTGACGTCGGTGACGATCAGGCAGCCACCGTTGGGGTCTTCCAGCGGACGCTCACCAATGGCACGGCTGAGGTCGATCACCGACAGCGAGGCTCCGCGCAGGGTGGCGATGCCTTTGACGTGAGGGTGCGACTCCGGCAGTTTGGTCAACGGCGGGCAGGGAATGATTTCGCTGACCTTGAGCAGGTTGATCGCCATCAGCTTGCCGCTGCGCAAGGTAAACAGCAGAAGCGAAAGTGAGTCTGCGCGGGCTTTGGTGGAGGACATAAGAACCTTCTCAGGAAAAAGGTGACGGGCAATCCCGGGATCGCCGATGACTTCGATGCCGGGTTATCGACTTGTCGGGGGCAGGCTTTAGCATTTGCATTGAATGTCAGGCCATCTTCGTCGGAACGCCGCCCGGATGGGCCTTCACTTCATGCCGAGCCTTTTGGCCATCCGCCCCAGGTTCGCCCGATCCAGGCCTAGCTCACGGGCCGCGCTTGCCCAGTTGTTGTTGTGCCGCTCCAGGCAGGCACCGATCAATTGGCGCTGATAACGCTCGGTGGCCTCGCGCAAATCGCCGGTCACCGCTTGCGTGATGGTAGCGACGGGTTGCTCGGCGGCGGCTTCAACGCTGGCATTGGGCAAGTCCAGGTCGGCTGCGCTCAGGCTTAGAATCCTCGGCCGTTCCTTGCAATTGCCCAGGGCTTTCAAGGCGCTGCGGCCGATCAGGTGTTCAAGCTCACGCACATTGCCGGGCCAGTCGTAGGCCAATAGCGCGGCTTGGGCGTCGCTGTTCAGGCGCAGGCTGTTGAGGCCCATGCGCGAGCGATTCTGCTCCAGGAAGTAACCGCTGAGCAGCAGCACATCGCGCCCGCGATCGCGCAGGGCCGGTACCAGCAGCGGATAAACGCTGAGGCGATGGTAGAAGTCGGCGCGGTAACGGCCGCTGCGCACTTCTTCGGCGAGGTCGCGGTTGGTCGCCGCGATCAGGCGCACGTCGACCTGATGCTCCTGATCCGAACCCAGTCGCTGCAACTGACCGCTCTGCAGCACCCGCAGCAATTTGGCCTGCACGGTCAGCGACAACTCACCGACTTCATCGAGAAACAGCGTGCCGCCATTGGCCAGTTCGAACTTGCCACGGCGGTCGTTCATCGCCCCGGTAAATGCGCCACGAACATGGCCGAACAACTCGCTCTCCACCAAGGTGTCGGGCAGCGCGGCGCAGTTGAGGCTGATGATCGGCTTGTCGGCGCGGGGCGAGGCGGCATGGATGGCCTGGGCCACCAACTCCTTGCCGACTCCGGTTTCGCCGGTGATCAACACGGTCAGGTCGCTGCCGCCCACCAGGCTGATTTCTTCGACCAGACGCTTGTGGGCCTTGCTCTGGCCAATCATCTCGCGATTCTGCTGGCCGCTGGCCTGGCGGTAGACCTCGGCGCGTTGATGTTCATCTTCGACCCGGTTGTTCAACCGCTCGATGCGCTCGGCGGCGTTGACCGTGGCCGCCGCGAGGCTGGCGAAGGCCTGCAGGGCGTCCAGTTCGATCGGTTCGAAGCGCTCCGGGTCGAGGGCATCGAGGGTCAGCAGACCCCAGGGGCGCTCGTCGATGAACAATGGGCAACCCATGCAGTCGTGAACTTCCAGATGATCATCCAGGCCATCGACCAGGCCGTCATAAGGGTCGGGCAAGTCGCTGTCGGCAGCGAAACGGGTCGGGCCGGGGCCGCTGAGCAGCGCTTCGAAACGCGGGTGCTCGTTGACCTTGAAACGCCGACCGAGGGTGTCGGTACTCAAGCCGTCAACGGCCAGCGGCACCAGCCATTCACCATCGAGGCGCAGCAGGGCGGCGGCATCGCACGGCAGCAGGGCGCGCATGGCCTCCAGCAGGCGTCGATAACGCTCGCCCTCGGGCAGTTCGCGGGACAGGTCGGAGACCAGGGGCAGCAGGGCGGTGAGCAGCGGTTTTGCAGTCATAGTGACTCCGTGTAGTCGGTATGACTATAAAGCAGGCAGTGTCGAAATGACTATTGAGTTATTAACTTATTGATTTTTAAGAACTAAATAGTTGGCACGAAAACTGATAAGCATAGGGAAGTCCGTTAGCAACCCAAGAAGACCAGGAGTCACCTTATGCTGAGCGCTCAAGACCGTGCCATCATCAAATCCACCGTGCCGCTGCTCGAAAGCGGTGGTGAGGCGCTGATCACGCACTTCTACCGCATGATGCTCTCCGAATACCCGCAAGTCCGCCCGCTGTTCAACCAGGCCCACCAGGCCAGCGGTGATCAGCCGCGTGCTCTGGCTAACGGCGTATTGATGTATGCGCGGCATATCGACCAGCTCGACCAGTTGGGCGACCTGGTGGCCAAAATCATCAACAAGCACGTGGCCCTGCAGATCCTGCCAGAACACTATCCGATTGTCGGCAGCTGCCTGCTGCGGGCCATCGCCGAAGTATTGGGCGAAGAGATCGCCACCCCGCAAGTGATCGCGGCCTGGGGCGCAGCCTACGGCCAACTGGCGGACATCCTGATCGGCGCCGAAGCCAGCGTTTACGACCAAAAAGAACAGGCCCACGGCGGCTGGCGCGGGGCGCGGGAATTCATCGTGGCCGGCAAGGTCGAGGAGAGCGCAGAGATCACCTCGTTCTACTTTGAACCTGCGGACAAAGGTCCGATCCTGGTGGCAGAGCCCGGCCAGTACATCGGCATGAAACTGATCCTCGACGGGGAAGAGATCCGTCGTAACTACTCGCTGTCGGCGCTGGCGAACAATGGCCAGTACCGCATCAGTGTAAAACGCGAGGACGGTGGCCGTGCTTCCAACTTCCTGCACGACCAGTTGCATGTTGGCGCCAGCATCCAGCTGTTCCCGCCATCGGGCGAGTTCATCCTGACCGCCAGCGACAAACCATTGGTGCTGATCAGCGGTGGTGTCGGCATCACCCCGACCCTGGCAATGCTCGAAGCGGCGCTGGAAACCCGGCGGCCGGTGCATTTCATCCACTGCGCGCGCAACGGCAGCGTCCATGCTTTCCGCGACTGGATCGATGGCCTGGCCGAACGTCACCCGCAACTCAAGCGCTTCTATTGCTACTCCGAGGACGACGGCGTGAGTCCGGCGGCGCACAAGGTCGGTTTGTTGAGCCAGCAGCAGTTGGATGCATGGCTGCCGGAGCAGCGTGACCTGGATGCTTACTTCCTGGGGCCGAAAGGTTTCATGGCGTCCATCAAGCGCCATCTCAAGGCGCTGGGTGTGCCGGAGAAGCAAAGCCGCTATGAGTTCTTCGGGCCGGCAGCGGCGCTGGAGTAAGGGGTTGGCGTGGTGGGCCAGCAGGCTCACCGCGTCGCCTTCATCGCGGGCAAGCCACGCTCCCACAGTGATTTGTGTCGATCCAGATTGATGTGAACGACACAAAACCTGTGGGAGCGTGGCTTGCCCGCGATGGCTTCACCTCGGTCCTGAACTGAAAAAAGCCAGAAAGTTAATCCCTTCTTAACCGCCTTGTCGTCTATTCCCCCGAATCCCCCTCACATGCTCCAGACTCTCAAAGGTCCGGGCCAGCGTGTAGACTGGCGGGCAATCGATATTTTGAAGGGAAACGCGATGAGCGATGAATCCATGCGGTTGGGGCGTGAACGGCGCTACCTGGTGTTGTTGGGCATCATTTGCCTGGCGCTGATCGGCGGTGCGCTGTACATGCAAATTGTTCTGGGCGAGGCCCCTTGCCCGCTGTGCATCCTGCAACGTTACGCGTTGCTGCTGATCGCGATCTTTGCCTTCATCGGCGCGGCCATGCGCGGCCGTCGCAGCATCACGGTGTTTGAAACCCTGGTGGTGATCTGTGCAGTGGCAGGCGCAGGCGTTGCCGGGCATCACGTCTATACGCAATTCTATCCAGCGGTCAGCTGCGGCATCGATGTGCTGCAACCGATTGTCGATGACTTGCCACTGGCGAAAATCTTCCCGCTGGGTTTCCAGGTCGACGGTTTCTGTTCCACGCCATACCCGCCGATCCTCGGTCTGTCGCTGGCGCAGTGGGCACTGGTCGCCTTCGTGCTGATCGTGGTGCTGGTGCCGTTGCTCACCTCGCGTAACCGCAAAACACTGCGCTGAGGTCATCTGCCGCCGCGCATTGTCGGACAAAAAAGCCCCGGTCCTCGAAGAGAGGGTCGGGGCTTTTTTTGTCTTGCGCGGCACATTTCAGAGGCTGGGTAAAAAGACCGTGACGGGCGGCAATCAAGGGTGCGACACGTGTGCGACATGTTGTCACAGAGCGAGTGCCGCAGGGCGTTCGAGAAGGCCGGATTAGTGCATGGAAACGTAACGAAATCGGGCTGTTTTGCAGGCTTTCGTTTTTCTCTGTTGTGAGCGCGAACAGGCAGTTTTAACAGGCTCTGGCGAATGGCCGCAGCCCCCGTCATATCGGGCCTTGGGCAAGGTCAAGGGCACAGAGGAAGGACTCGATACTGTCTGAACCGTGGGTGGAAGACCTACTTATTTTGGTGTTTTTGTTGAGAATGAATTTCGATAAGATGCGCCACTTTTGCGAAAACGGTTAATGATTGTTGCCGGTTCGGATAAAAATTATTTCGGGATGAGACATGGTTTATAAAACATTACATATCTACAATCGCCCGCACTGAATTCCCGGCACTGCTCAAATCTTAACCAGGCGTGAGCAGAAACAGGGTGTCGAGAGGTCTGGTGGCTTCATGCGATGCCCAGGTGTCGGAGCCTCCAACTACCCGCACCAAATGGAATTGGTCTGTAAAAAGGCCTTTGACCACGTATTCGAATAAGAACTCACCGCAGGCCCGGGATTTGTCGTACAGCGTCTGACGCGCGACGGGCATGCCCTTATTCAATCCAAGAAAAATGCCAACCCTTGGCAGGGTGAAGTGTTGGCGATCAAAACCCAACTGCATTGCGCAAGCTGCTTTAGAGGTCGTGAGATGAGTAAAAACAGGTACCCCAGACTACTAGGCTTATTGCCGCTGATCGGCACGTTGTTGCTGTCAGGCTGCAACATGACCTTGCTCAATCCCAAGGGCCAGGTCGGTCTGGACGAGCGAAACCTGATCATCACCGCAACGCTGCTGATGCTGTTGGTCGTGGTTCCGGTCATCGTCATGACCTTCCTGTTCGCCTGGAAATACCGCGCGTCCAACACCAACGCTACCTACACCCCGAAATGGAACCACTCCACCAAGATCGAGATCGCGGTGTGGGCTGTTCCTGTGCTGATCATCATTGCCCTGGGTTACGTCACCTACAAGTCGACCCACGCCCTTGACCCGTACAAACCGCTGGAATCCGACGTGAAGCCGGTGACCATCGAAGTGGTCGCGCTGGACTGGAAGTGGCTGTTCATCTACCCGGAACAAGGCATCGCCACGGTCAACAAGATCGTGTTCCCGGCGCACACCCCGATCAACTTCCGCATTACCTCTGACGCCGTGATGAACTCGTTCTTCATCCCTGCGCTGGGCGGCCAGATCTACGCGATGGCGGGCATGCAGACCAAGCTGCACCTGATCGCCAACGAAAACGCTGAAATGGACGGTATCTCCGCCAACTACAGCGGCGCTGGTTTCACCGGCATGAAATTCAAAGCGATCGCAACTTCCCAGGAAGATTTCGACGCCTGGGTAAGTGAAGTCAAAAAGGCACCTAAACAGCTTGAACAAGCTGAATACGCAGCCCTTGCCAAGCAGAGCCAGAACAACCCAGTCGAGCTCTACTCCTCGGTGACGCCGAACCTGTTCCAGACCATCGTCGACAAGTACGAAGGCATGAAACCGGGTCCGAAAGTGAAGCACGAGAAAGAAGAGAAAGAAGTGGCCGCTACGCAAGGAATGGACATGAACTCGCATTCAGCTGCCGGGGCAGAGGAGTAAACGATGTTTGGTAAATTAAGTTGGGAAGCAGTCCCGTTCCACGAGCCGATCGTAATGGTGACCATCGCCATGATCGCGCTCGGTGGTCTGGCGCTGTTCGCTGCAATCACCTACTTCAAGAAGTGGACCTACCTGTGGACCGAGTGGCTGACGTCGGTCGACCACAAGAAAATCGGCGTGATGTACATCATCGTCGCCATGGTCATGCTGCTGCGCGGTTTTGCCGACGCCATCATGATGCGTACCCAGCTGGCCATGGCCACCGAGGGTTCGCCTGGCTACCTGCCACCTGAACACTATGACCAGATCTTCACCGCTCACGGTGTGATCATGATCATCTTCATGGCGATGCCATTCTTCACCGGCCTGATGAACCTTGCAGTGCCGCTGCAGATCGGCGCGCGTGACGTTGCCTACCCTTTCCTGAACTCCCTGAGCTTCTGGCTGCTGGTTTCCGGCGTGGTGCTGATCAACCTGTCCCTGGGCGTCGGCGAATTCGCCAAGACCGGCTGGGTTGCCTATCCGCCGCTGTCGGGCCTGCAATACAGCCCTGGCGTGGGGATGGATTACTACATCTGGGCGCTACAGCTATCGGGCCTGGGTACGACGCTGACGGGGGTCAACTTCCTGGCCACCGTGCTGAAAATGCGTACCCCCGGCATGAAGCTGATGGACATGCCGATCTTCACCTGGACCTGCACCTGGGCCAACGTCCTGATCGTGGCTTCGTTCCCGATCCTGACCGCTACCCTGGCACTGCTGACGCTTGACCGCTACATGGATTTCCACATTTTCACCAATGAACTTGGTGGCAATCCGATGATGTACGTGAACCTGTTCTGGGCATGGGGTCACCCTGAGGTGTACATCCTGATCCTGCCAGCGTTCGGTATCTTCTCCGAAGTCATCTCGACCTTCACCGGCAAGAAACTGTTCGGCCACCACTCGATGGTCTACGCATCGGGCGCGATCTCGATCCTGGGCTTCATGGTTTGGCTGCACCACTTCTTCACCATGGGTTCGGGTGCCAGCGTCAACGCCTTCTTCGGTCTGGCGACGATGCTGATTTCCATCCCGACGGGCGTGAAGCTGTTCAACTGGCTGTTCACCATCTACCAGGGCCGCCTGCGTTTCACCAGCCAGGTGCTGTGGACCCTGGGCTTCATGGTGACCTTCGCCATCGGTGGCATGACCGGCGTACTGCTGGCCATCCCGGGTGCCGACTTCGTTCTGCACAACAGCCTGTTCGTGATCGCGCACTTCCACAACGTGATCATCGGCGGTGCAGTATTCGGTTACATCGCAGGTTTCGCGTTCTACTTCCCTAAAGCGTTCGGCTTCAAGCTGCACGAAGGTTGGGGCAAGGCAGCATTCTGGTTCTGGATCAGCGGCTTCTTCGTCGCGTTCATGCCGCTCTACGCTCTGGGCTTCATGGGCATGACCCGTCGCCTGAACGCCACCACTAACCCTGAGTGGGTACCGTACCTGTACGTCGCCATGTTCGGTGCGGTGATGATCGCTGTCGGTATCGCTTGCCAGCTGATCCAGCTTTACGTCAGCGTGCGTGACCGCAACAAGCCGGAAAACATGTGCGAACACGGCGACCCGTGGAATGCACACACCCTGGAATGGTCGACCTCGTCGCCACCTCCGTTCTACAACTTCGCCGTGCTGCCAAAAGCCGACGTAGTCGACCCGTTCACCGAAGCCAAGGAAAACGGCACCGCGTACAAGGCTCCGGCCAGGTACGAGCCGATCCACATGCCAAACAACACCGCCACCGGTGTGGTCATGGGCGCGCTGTTGACCGTGTTCGGTTTTGCGATGATCTGGCACATCTGGTGGCTGGCAATCGCTAGCCTGGCCGGCACCGTGATCTACTTCGTGATCCACGCGGCCCGTGATGATCAAGGCTATATGGTGCCGGTCGACGTGATCGAGCGCATCGAAGCCGAGCAGCACAAGCGTCTGGTAGCGGCAGGGAAAATCCCGGCCACCGCCACCCGTGTTGAAACCTCGTTGGAACAGGCTTAAACCATGTCGAACTTAGTGACCAATGCTGGACACACCCATGTCGATGGACATGGGCATGATGACCATCACCACGACTCGGGCGAGATGACCGTATTCGGTTTCTGGCTCTACCTGATGACCGACTGCATTCTGTTTGCGTCGATCTTCGCGGCGTACGCGGTACTGGTTAACAACGTAGCGGGTGGCCCGTCGGGCCACGACATCTTCGAACTGCCATACGTACTGGGCGAAACCGCTCTGCTGCTGTTCAGTTCGATCACCTACGGCTTCGCCATGCTGGCGTTCTTCAAGGGCAACAAGAAGCAGGTCCTGGGCTGGCTGGCCATGACCTTCATGTTCGGTGCCGGCTTCATCGGCATGGAGATCAACGAGTTCCACGTACTGATCTCCGAAGGCTACGGCCCTAGCCGTTCCGGCTTCCTGTCCGGGTTCTTCACCCTGGTCGGCACCCACGGTCTGCACGTGACCAGCGGTCTGATCTGGATGGCGATCATGATGTATCAGGTGCAGAAAAACGGCCTGACGGCGACCAACAAGACCCGTCTGAGCTGCCTGAGCCTGTTCTGGCACTTCCTGGACGTCGTGTGGATCTGCGTATTCACCGTTGTTTACCTGATGGGGACTATGTAAATGGCTAACACACACTCCCATGACAGCCACGACGCCGGTCACGGCAGCGTCAAGTCCTACGGCATCGGTTTCATCCTGTCGGTGATCCTGACCCTGATTCCGTTCGGTCTGGTGATGTACCCGACGTTGCCGAAGTCGATCACCCTGATGATCGTCGTCGCGTTCGCAGTCATCCAGGTGCTGGTGCACCTGGTGTACTTCCTGCACCTGGACCGTTCGGCCGCGCAGCGAAACAACGTGATTGCGTTTGTTTTCGCCGCGATCGTGATCGTCCTGCTGGTTGGCCTGTCGCTGTGGATCATGTTCAGCATCCACACGTTCATGATGGCGAAGTGAGGTAAGTCCGCATGTCCCTCAAGCACTTTATCCAAATCACCAAACCGGGGATCATTTTCGGTAACGTGCTTTCTGTGGCAGGCGGATTTTTCCTGGCCTCCAAAGGGCATGTCGATCTGGCCATCTTCCTGGCCGCCATGATCGGCACGTCCCTGGTGGTTGCCTCCGGTTGCGTGTTCAACAACTGCATCGACCGCGACATCGACATCAAGATGGAACGCACCAAGAACCGGGTGCTGGTCCAGGGCTTGATCTCCCTGAAGCTGGCCCTGATCTATGCGACCGTCCTGGGTGTCGCCGGCGTTGCCTTGTTGTACAAGGTGGCCAACCCGTTGGCCGCCTTGTTCGCGGTCATCGGCTTCGTGATTTACGTCGGCTTCTACAGCCTGTACCTCAAGCGCAAGTCGGTTCACGGCACGTTGGTGGGCAGTCTGTCGGGTGCCATGCCGCCGGTGATTGGTTACGTCGCCGTAAGCAACACCTTCGACATGGCCGCACTGACCCTGCTGGTGATGTTCAGCCTGTGGCAGATGCCGCATTCCTACGCCATCGCGATCTTCCGCTTCAACGATTACCTGGCCGCATCGATTCCGGTGCTGCCAGTGAAGCGCGGCATCCAGGTGGCCAAGAAGCACATCCTGATCTACATCCTGGCCTTCCTCGTGGCGACCTTGATGCTGACCTTCAGCGGCTACGCCGGCATGAGCTACCTCGCCGTCGCCGCGGCCATGGGCATGTACTGGCTGTACATGGCCTGGACCGGCTACAAGGCAGTGGATGACACGGTCTGGGCACGCAAGCTGTTCGTGTTCTCGATCTTCACCATTACCGCGTTGAGCGTGATGATGTCTCTGGACTTCAAAGTGCCGACGGAGTTGCTGCTGACGTACGCGCCTTAAGGTTTAGATGCTGTAACGAAAAGCCCCGCCTTCGAGAGAAGAGCGGGGCTTTTTATTGGGGTTTTCAAATGAATCGAGTTGCCGCCATCGCGAGCAAGCTCGCTCCCACATTGGACTAGCGTCATCGCTGATATCGAGCACGACGCTGAGCCCTGTGGGAGCGGGCTTGCTCGCGAAGGCCGCGCCGCGGTGTATCAGGAATTTTGCGAGGATAATTCGCTGCTTTGTGTCTGTAGGGATTTTGTCTTTTTGGGTGGCGAATCTTCTGAATGAAAAAGTTATTCATCAGTCGGCCATTGCCGTTCATTCGACCTGCAGATATTTTGCCTGCGGCGAAATTCAGGGAGTGAGCCGGTGCAGGATTTTCAACGGTCTTTGGTTTTTTCAATTGTCCTGTCGATATCGTTCGGGCCTATTGCGCTAATCATATTGAGGCAGTCCATCTTGCATGGACGATTAAGCGCGATTCCCGGTGCATTGGGTGCAGCACTGGCAGATGCCCTGTATTCGGCTGTCGCGCTAGCGGGTGTAGCGCTCGTTAAAGCATTTGTACTTAGGCATCTAGATCTGTTGACGATCGCCTCGATCGTCTATCTGTTCTATCTGGGTGTAAGGGTTTCTGTGTACTCAGATCCAGATATGAACCACTCGCGCCAGTCAGGTTTTCTCTCAGTGTTTGCTTTAACACTGACCAATCCCCTGACCATCGTCGCAATCACTTCTTTTGTCATCGCTAATCATTCGGACGGGGTGACGATTAACGTACCGCTTTCCCTGACCGGTTTCTTTATCGGTAGTTTTGCCTGCCAGATGCTGTACGTCCTGGGAGGAGACGTTGTTGGAAGGGCGTTGCGTGGAAGGAAGAATATTCGCGCATTGAATTGGCTTAGTGGTCTTTGTCTGATCGTTTTCTCCTTATGGAAACTACAAGAATTTTTGAGGGCAGAAGAATTTATGTGAGTGGGCTGAGCGCTTAGCCTTGGCTGATTCGAATTAATACCCCTCAAGCAACCACGGTCCCGCGTTTCAAACTAAACGCGGGGCTTTTTCATTATTGATGCTGGATGTGATGGCCTCTTCGCGGGCAAGCCCGCTCCCACAGGGTTGAGGGCAGTCAGTTACTTAAGTGGTTTATCGAGCAACCGGAAAAACCGCTCGCGCACCTGCAAGCTGTCGCTGTGCGCCACGTTGAAGCGCAGGAACTGACTGGCATTCGGCCCTTTGCTCAGCAAGGTACCCGGCGCCAATACCATATTGTTCTCCAGCCCTTGGCGAGCCAGGTTCTCGGCATGCAAGCCGTCTGGCAGCCGCGCCCAGATAAACACGCCTTCGCCGGGCAACGAGGAAAGCGAGCACCCAGCCTCCGCCAACCAACCGGCCACACGACTATTGGACTCATACAACCGATCCACCGTGCGCCGCGCATGCTTGGCATAGCTGCCGTCGCTGAGCATGGTGCAGGTGATCTGCTCCGCCAGTTCCGACGTCACCCCGCCGCAGGCCATTTTCAGCGCGACCATGCGTGCCGCCAGTTGCGGTGACAGTACGGTGTAGCTGACGCGGCTGTTGGCGGTCAGGGTCTTGGAGAAGCCCGACACATAACTCACATTGTCCAGCCCGCTGGCGGCCAGGCGCGGGGTGCGGCGTTGCTGGATGTCGCAGTACAGATCGTCTTCGACGATGTGCAAGCCATGGCGGTGACTCAGCTCCAGCAAGCGGTAGACCTGGGCCGGGGTGAACGAGTGGCCGGTGGGGTTATGCAGCGTGCTGTTGGTCATGTACAGCACGGGTTTGTGGGCGATCAGCAGTTGCTCGAAAGCGTCGAGGTCCATGCCGTCGCAATCCCGGGCGATGGTGATGACCTTGGCCCCGTGCAACGCCAGGTTGGCGTGCATGTTGAAATAGCAGGGGTCGTCGAGCAACACGGTGTCGCCGGGTTTGACCAGCAGGCGCATCAGCAGGTCGATGGCCTGCATGGTATTGGCGGTGGTGATGATCTGGTCCACCGGCGCTTCGATGCCGAAGGTGGCCAGCTTGACCCGCAAGGCCTGACGCAATGGCAAGTAACCGCCGGCCACGCCGTACTCGCCCATGCGCAACGATGTTGCTCGCAGGGTGGCGCGCACGGCTTTCTGCAATTCTTCGGCGGGTAGCCACGAGGTCGGCAGAAAACCGCAGCCGGGACGCAGCGTGCCGTTGTCCAGCAGCAGGGCGCGACGAATCACGCTGAGGGTGTCCTGGGGTTGCAGATCCGGGCCGGTGCCACTTTTCAGCGCCGCTTCGGAGCGATGCACGTAATGTCCGGAGCCCTGGCGAGACACCACCAGCCCCTTGGCCCGCATGCGGTCCAGGGCATCGACCACCGTGGACTTGCCCACGTTCATCAAGTCGGAGAGTTCGCGAATCGGCGGCAGCTTGGCGCCGTGGGGCAGGCCACCGGTACTGATCGCCTGGGTCAGTTGATCGACGATCTGCTGCACCAGCGGCGCGCCGGGCTGGAATTCAATGGCGGCAATGACTGCGCGTTGAACCTGCATTTTACTGGTCTCTCCGGCAGTAAAGTTCGTTGGATTCTATACGAACTTGCCCTGATCAGGACAAGCCTCTCTCTCTACCATGCCCTTACAGACTTTTCTGAATGTCGGCCTTTGTCGGCGGGCGTTCACCCGGTTCCTGAGGTGCTGCATGAGTGTCGAAACAACGGTCGCGGTAGCCAAACCGGTCATAAACCTGCGGTTATTCACGATCCGGATCATCACCGCCGTCTCGCTGTTCGCGGTGCTGGGCAAGGCCAACGTCTGGCTCGACACGGCCACCAACAGCATCC
Organism: Pseudomonas sp. GM74; assembly: GCF_000282455.1. Classification (GTDB taxonomy): domain Bacteria; phylum Pseudomonadota; class Gammaproteobacteria; order Pseudomonadales; family Pseudomonadaceae; genus Aquipseudomonas. The sequence continues at coordinate 9,216 of NZ_AKJG01000013.1, read as the reverse complement.
TGGCCCTTGGATATCGCGCCTTGTTGCTGCTGTTACCCCTGACTTTACTGGTGCTTGGCCGCCGTTCCCTGAGTGTCACGCTGCTGTGTGCAGGGCTCGGGCTGGTGCTTCTGGCGATCACCAGTAACCAGGGCATGGTGATGTTTGCTGCCGCACTGTTTGCCTACGGCATTGCCATTGCCGGTTACCTGATCAAGAGCGAAGCGGCCCAGACCAAGGAAGGCGCGGCCTACAACCGCGTGGCCATGAACATGGGCAGCCTGGTGGCCGGTTTGATCCTGCTGTCGCCGTTGCTCACGCCTACGATGTTTTTCCTCGGTGCGGCGGCCTTTGTGTTGCTGTGCCTGCCGATCGCCCTCGGCGCGACCTTCACCACCGAACCGGTGCTGGCCCGCCCGGCCAATCAGGTCGGCAGCAACTGGGGCAACAAACTGCCGTGGGTGATCGCCGGCATCATCATGGGCATCAAGCTGTTCGGGGTGTTCTCGATCCTGCCACAGGCGATCCTGCTCAAGACCGGCGAGCTGCCGGCCTGGTACGGCTTGATGCTGATCCTCAACAGCGCCGTGGTGGTGTTTGCCCAGGTGCCGGTGATGAAGCTGATCGAGCGCACCGGGCGCTTCAAGGTCGTGGCGGTGATCGGGATCATCGTCGGCGGCTTTGCCGTGCTGTCTTCGCCCGCCGCGTTCCACGTCGAAACCCTCGCCGGGGCGTTGATCTGGGTGGCGCTGCTGTCCATCGCCGAATGCGCGTTCAGCTATCTCGATTACTTCTCGGTCAAGCAGAACAACATGTTCGTCAAGGAAGTGTCCCTGGGTGTCGGGGCCGGGTTGACGGTGTTGATCATGCGGGTGGTGCCTGCGCCCTGCAACGCGCTGGTGCTGGCCGTTATCGGTGCCGGAGGGATCCTGGCCTGGTACTGGCTCAACCGTAAATCCAATGCGTCGTTGCATGACTGAGTCATCGCCGTTGCGGTTTTCACTTTGCAGGTCGGGGGCATTAATGAATACGACTTCATGCGTAGTAGTGGTCGGTTACAACGGCAATCGGGTTCACGATATCCAGAAACTGCGCGAGCTGTGCAAGTCGCTCTACAACGCCAGGCTCATCCTGCTGGTCGAGAAAATTCAGCCCCATGACGACCAGGTGGCCGATCACGTCTGCAGCACTTCGCTGGCCGAAAAAGATGTGGCGGCGTCCCTTGAACTGGTGGTGGGGTGTCTGAATGCCGACAACTGGAAACTGATCGGCGTACTGCCGTTCTCCGATCGCGGCGTGCTGCTTGGTGCAGCGCTGGCCAGCCACTTCGGCCTGCCGGGCATTACCCCGGACGAAGCGCGGGCGGGGCTGGACAAGCAGATCTTTCGCCGGCTCGAAGCGGCGGCCGGCACCTCCCCTGAAGAATACCGACCGGTGTTTTCCGCACGAGTCGAAAGCCTGGCGGAACTGCGCCAGCGCGTCGTTGAACTGGGCGGCAAGGCCTTCATCAAACCGGCCTGCGAAGGCGCCAGCCGGGGCTGTCGCGTCATCCATCACCCTTCGGAATGCGATGACGCCTGGCTGGCCCTGAAGCCTTATCGCGAAGGCGGCATCGTCCTTGAAGCGCTGGTGCAGAACGCCCGGGAATACAGCTGGGACTACGTGGCCGGCAGCACCTGGGTGACGGAAAAAACCACCACCGAAGGCGCCTACCGCGCGGAAATCCAGCAAGTCGTACCGGCACCGCTTCCGGCTGAGGTACAGGCACGCTTGATGGCAGCCGGTCGACATATGTCGGGTCTGGTATCCCAGGACAATGGGGCCTGGCACAACGAAGTGTTCCTGCGCAGCGACAACCTGACTTCCGCCGTGGAGACCAACATGCGCCCCGGCGGCATGCACATCTGGGACCTGGCCAAGCAGGCCTTCGTCAATTTCGATCCGTGGGAACGCTGGGTGCGCTGGGCGGTGGAAGGCAAGACCGAGCAGCATGAACCAGTGGCTCGCGGTTACTGCGGCATTCGCCTGCTCAGGGCGCCGGCAGACGGCATCCTGCGCGCGACGCCTGACATCGAGACCCTGGCCCGCGCCCTGCGTATCGACCTGGTGGAAGGGCAGTACGCCAAGCGTGTCGGTGACTCGGTCAGCGTGCAGATCAAGGACAACTTCTCATTCATCGGCCACATCGTGCTGTTCAACGAACACTACGGGCAACTGAGCAACGACCTGTTGCGTCTGGCCGAGGCGATTGAGTCACGCATTGAGGTGATTTGCCTGGCACCGGCCACCCGCGCCGTGTGCTGAGCCCGCAAGCACCCGTTTTTTGCATTACTGATCAAGAGGGTTCGATCAATGATCCAGCACATGACCTGCGATGAACGCTTCATCGCCCTGGCCAAAGAGTTTGGCTATGACATCTACGGCGAAAACACAGCAGGCGGGCATTACGCGCCGCTGATCCGTCATCACGATGAGCTGTACATCAGCGGCCTGGTGCCGCGCATGAACGGCAAGATCCACTACCCCGGCCGGGTCGGGCTGGACCTCAACATGGCCGATGCGCAAGCGGCGGCCAGCATCAGTGCGATGCGCGGCCTGGCGCTGATCGTCGATGCCATTGGTTCGCTGGACAAGATCAAGTCATTGATCCGGGTCACGGTCTATGTGAAGTCCACGGCGGACTTTGTCGATTTAAGCGAAGTGGCCAACGGCGCCTCGGATGTGTTCAGCCATGTGCTGGGCGATGCCGGTAAACATACACGCACCACGATAGGTGTGTATCAGTTACCCAAGAATGCGGCGATAGAAGTGGACATGATCGCAGCCTTGCGTCCATCGGTTTTATAAATTATTCCCCCGGCTTTACAGCGCTGAACCGTTAACTTAAGGTTTAGCGCTAAAGTATGGGGAATAAAAAGAAAGGGCGTGCGAATGGATAACTTTCAAGGTGCGTTTTTTTCATATAAGGATTTTCGTCAGAGCCTGCACCATCAAGCGGTAAGTGCCAAAGTGTGGAAAGGCACCGAACTGGCGGGTATGCGTCAGGCCCTTGAAGCCAGCGACATTGATATTGTCGCATTGGCTCACGACAAGAGCATTGAAGGCTGTGAGGTGACACCTGGCATGGCGATCGCCATGCAATGGCTGAACCCCGGTGTGACGCTCAACGGTCATGCCCATTCCTGGTGGCACCTGTTTGTCATCCAGTGTGGCAGTGGCGTGTTGACCCTCGGCGATGCCGACGGGGTCAACGTCAGCAATGGCGACGTGTTGCTGGTACCGGCGTGGACCAGACACGGCTTCGTCAACACCAGCAAACACGAGCCACTGGCGATGCTGAACATGAGCAACATGCCGCAAATGGCACTGCTCTCGAACTTCGCCGACAGCCATGGCCTGATCACCACCCAGGCATAATTTCCCCCCCGCAAACGCCCAGGGAGCCCACCTTCGTCGGCTCCCTTTTTTTGTTTTCAAGACCTGCCCCCGGTATCGCTTTTTGCAACGTTGTTGCCGGGGTTTTGGTTGTGTGTCTGTCAGTGGAAAACAAATTTCTGTATCGATTGAAACGGGCAAATTCTGTATCTATCCAGCTTTGATCCAACTAACTACGATCACTTCCAATGCACGTTAATCCCTGCAGTTGGTCAATGGAGTGTTCTATGGAAAACAGGAAGCTAAAACTGTATGTCGGCGCCGACCATGTCAGCGCTTTTGCGATGTCGGCTTTTGTGGCGCTCAAGGAAAAGCAACTTTCATTTGAACTTGTTAGTGTTGATCTGAAAGCGCGCGAAAACTATTTGGCGAGTTATCGCGATCTTTCGCTGACCTGCAAGATTCCAACGTTAGTTCACGACAATTTTGCCTTGTCGGAATCATCGGCGATTGCCGAATACCTCGATGAACTCTCCCCGGGGCATAAAAAGCTCTACCCGCAGGACCTCCGGCAGCGCGCCCGTGCCCGTCAATTGCAGGCTTGGTTGCGCAGTGACTTGCTGGTGGTGCGCAAGGAGCGGCCGTTTGACCTGGTGTACTTCGACAAGAAAAACACCGCGCTGTCCGACGAGGCCCAAACCGCCGTCGAGCGCCTGTTTTTCGTCGCCGAGCATTTGCTGGAAGAGGGCGCCGAGCATCTGTTCGGTGACTGGAGCATTGCCGACACCGACCTGGCAATCATGCTCAACCGACTGGTTGCCAACGGCGATCCGGTGCCGGCGCGGCTCGCAGCGTATGTACGTCGCCAGTGGGATCGCGACAGCGTCCGGGCATGGATGGACATAGAGCGCAAAGCGCCGGCCATCGCGTAACAACACTCAGGGCAATCACCAGGAGCGCGGTCATGCAAGGACTGTCGGAGCACGAACGCTACAAACCCTATAACTCACGCACCATCCGCGACACACCTTACTGGCACAAGCTGACGCCGGCGTTGCAGGAGGCGATGACCGTGGTGGCCCGGGTCATGCCGTTTCGCACCAACGAATACGTGCTGGGCACGCTGATCGACTGGAACAACATTCCGGACGACCCGATTTTTCGCATGACTTTCCCCCATAAGGACATGTTACTGGCGGAGGAATATGCCTCGCTCAAGCAATTGATCGAGCTGGATGACAGCGCGGCGATCAAGCGGCGGATCGAGGCGATCTGGCGGCGCATGAACCCGCATCCGGCCGGGCAGTTGACCCACAACGTTGCCACCCTCAACGGCAAAGTCCTGCCGGGCATCCAGCACAAGTACCGCGAGACCGTGCTGTTTTTCCCCGGTGCCGGTCAGACCTGTCACGCGTACTGCACCTTCTGTTTCCGCTGGGCGCAGTTCATCGGCGAGGAAGAACTCAAGTTCAATGCCCGCGAATCCCGGGAGCTGGTCAGTTACCTGAGGGTGCATACCGAAGTGACCGACGTGCTGATTACCGGCGGCGACCCGATGATCATGAACACCCGCTCCCTGGCCGGTTACATCGAGCCGCTACTGGCGTTGCCACACCTGAAGAACATCCGCATCGGCACCAAGTCCGTGGCGTACTGGCCCCAGCGTTTTGTCAGCGACAAGGATGCGCCTGAGCTGCTGGAGCTGTTCCGACGCATCGTCGCGGCGGGGAAAAACCTGTCGATCATGGGCCACTACAACCACCCGGTGGAGATCCGCCAGGCCATTGCCCGCCAGGCCATCGAGCGCATTCGCTCGACGGGCGCGACGGTGCGCATGCAGGCGCCGGTGATCCGCCATATCAACGAAAACCCCGCCGACTGGGCCGCGTTGTGGACCGAGGGAGTGCGGCTTGGGGCCGTGCCTTATTACATGTTCGTCGAACGTGACACCGGCCCCAGCCATTACTTCGCAATGCCGCTGGCCCGGGCCTTCGAGATCTTCCAGGCGGCGTACCGCACGGTGTCGGGGCTTGCGCGCACGGTGCGCGGGCCGTCCATGAGCACCTTCTACGGCAAGGTGTTGATCAACGGTATCGAGACCGTCGCCGGGGAAAAGGTCTTCGTCCTGCAGTTCCTCCAGGCCCGCGATCCGCAATGGGTGTTGCGTACGTTCTACGCGCGCTTCGATCCACAGGTGACCTGGTTCGACGACCTGCAACCGGCCTTCGGCGAGCGTGCGTTCTTCTTTCAGACCGAGCTCACCGCCGTGCCGGAATTGATACCCGTGTTGCTGGAAACGGCGTAGGAAAATTCATGAACAATGGGGAGATATGGATATGAGCAGTATCCCGTTTGATCAACGCGAGGGCGTTATCTGGCTCGACGGCGAGTTCGTCGAGTGGTCCCGGGCGCAGTTGCATGTGCTGACCCATGGCCTGCATTACGCGAGTACCGTGTACGAAGGCGAGCGGGTCTACAACGGCAGGATCTTCAAGCTGCGCGAACACAGCGAGCGCTTGTATCGCTCGGCGCAACTGATGGATTTTGCCATCCCCTATGGGCTGGCTGAACTGGAAGCGGCCAGCCATGAGCTCCTGCAACGCAACAAGGTCGTCGAAGGCTACCTGCGCCCGGTGGCCTGGCGCGGCAGCGAGATGATTTCCACCTCGGCGCGTTTCAACCGTGTGCACCTGGCCATCGCGTGTTGGCAGTGGCCGAGCTATTTCGATCCGGCGGCGCGCATGGCCGGCATCCGTTTGAAGACCGCGACCTGGCGTCGTCCGCCGCCGAGTAGCAGTCCGTTCGAAGCCAAGGCCTCCGGGCACTACCAGATCGCCACGCTGAGCAAGCACGACGCCGAGCACAATGGCTACCACGATGCGCTGATGCTCGACTGGCGCGGCCATGTTGCCGAAGCCACCAGTGCCAATGTGTTCTTCGTCAAAGGCCGGACGCTGCACACACCGGCACCGGATTGCTTTCTCAACGGCATCACCCGCCAGACGGTGATCGAACTGGCCAAGGCCCTGGACTACCAGGTGGTCGAACGCACGATTTTGCCTACAGAGCTTGGCGACTTCGACGAGTGTTTTCTCACCGGCACCGCCGCCGAAATCACCCCGGTGCAGAGCATCGATGGGCAGCGTTACCGACCGGGTGACGCCTGCCGCGACTTCATCGCCGCCTACACCTCCACCGTCAACGCCGGTTAACCCGCCAGGAATCTCATCATGTCAGACCAAGGGATTGTTGCGTCTCAACCTTACATTTCGCTCGGCCATCGTCATGAAGAACTGTCGACGTTGGGCTGGACGGTGCTGACCCCGGATGAATTTTCCGACGATGTCGTAGGCACCTTGCGCGAGTTCGGCCCGATCATTCCGCAGTTCAACGGCCAGATGGCCTTTGCCATTACCCGCAAGCCGGGTTACGAAGACTTGCCGTACTCCCAGAGCATGAACGGCATCGGCCCGCACACCGAAGCGCCGGTGTACGGGCCGCCGCCGCGCTACCTGGCGTTGCATTGCCATAAACAGGCCAGGTGCGGTGGCGGGCACACCGGTTTGGTGGACGGTTACGAATTTCTCAAGTCCCTGGAGCGCAGTGAGCCAGAACTGCGTGAGTGGCTGGATAACACGCCGGTAGAATTCGTCGCCACCGCCAAACCGGGGGAGCCGGGACAGCGGCGGGTCAAGGAGTACATCCTCACGCCTACGCAAGACGGGGATATTTTCCGCTTCAGCTACAACCAGTTTCACTACGGCGACGTGAACCCTCCCAAGGAAGCGTTGCAGCAATCGCTGGTGACCAACAGCACATCGCCGCTGGCCAGGTTTGCCGTGTTCGGTGAAGCGTATTTCGTCGAGCACAACGTTCCGGTGCTGATTCCCGACGGGTGTCTGCTGATTTGGGACAACTGGCGAATGATCCACGCCCGCAGTCGTTACACTGACCCGGCGCGCAACCTGACCCGCTATTGGCTGGCCTGATTTTTCCGGCGCCCTTCATTCTTTTGGCGTACCCCTTGGTGGGTACGCGTCTTACAGGTATCGCGTCATGCAAACAGCAATCGAGATCGCCCAGGTCGATCATCAACTGATCGTGCGGCTCAATCAGGCCTGGACCAAGCGCGCCACGGTGTGTTCGCCGGACAGGGGACAGGTCAACGAGGAGTTCGACCCGACGCGCCCGGACTACCCGGAGTGCATGGTGCCGTTCTTCCATCATCCGAAATTTCAGGCCTTGAGCGACGAGCTCAAAAGCAGCGTGGTGACCTGGGGCTGGATCGGCTACAACCTGCGCACCGTCACAGCCGAAGAACATGTGGTCAATCCGGCGCTGAGCGTCATCGCCAATCAGTACCTGGGCAAGGATGACTGGCATTTTCGCGAGGCCATGCAACAGACCCTGATCGACGAGCACTACCACACGCTGATGCACCTGCGCGCCATCGAGCGGACAAAGCTGGACCGGGCGCTGGATCAGGATCTGGACTTGCCGCCCTCCGTCACTTACCTGCGCCTGAAAGCCCAGAGGGAAGCACTGCCCGAGCAATGGCAGCGGGATCTGGCAGCGATCACTTTTGCGGTGGTGGCCGAGATCAGCGTCAACGCCTATCTGGACTTGCTGGCAGACGACCAGACCATCCAGCCGCAGAACCGCCGGGTGGCCGAGCTGCACAATCGTGACGAATATGCCCACAGCAAGGTGCTGGCCGAAGTGTCCAAAGTCATGTACGCGAACATGCCGCCCATCCAGCGGGAATTTTTCGCACGCAACCTGTCGGTGGCGCTGAGTGCTTTTATTGCTCAGGACTACTCGATGTGGGAGGCGATTCTGACGCAGCTCGGGGTCGAGGATGCGGCGCTGATCATTGCCGACACCCTCGAGAGCAACAAGAACGCGACCATCATGCGCGACTACAGCGGTCTGCATAAGTTGGCCCATGACCTGGGCATCAGCGACCAGATCGATTTCGATTTCCGTCCGACCCTCAAAACCACGGCGGCCGCCTGAACCCGGAGGTGTCCATGTCTGCTCCTGTGTACGAAGTGTTCGCTATCCGTGTCGGCGCAAACGCCCAGCGCACCGCCAGGGAGAATTTTCTCTACGATGCCTGCTGCGGTGATCCGAATGCGCCGATGCCGCTGGACTACTACTTCTGGATCATCCGCAATGAGCAGCAGGTGATTGTGGTCGACACCTGCTTCCAACCGGCCACGGCGGACCGGCGCAATCGCCAGATGTACCGCCTGCCGGAAGAATCCCTGCGGCAACTGGACATCGATCCGGCCGAGGTCAAGCACCTGATCCTGACCCATTTGCACTGGGATCATGCCGGCAACCTCGGACTGTTCCCGAAGGCGACCGTGCATTTGCAGGAAGCGGAACTGCGTTTCTGCACCGGGCCGAAAATGGCCCATCGCACGGTGAACAAAACCTACGAGGTCGAGGACGTGATGTCGGCACTGCCGCCGCTGTTCGAAGGGCGGATGCGTTTACACAACGGTGTTGTCGAGGTAGCTCCCGGCGTGACCCTGCATCCGGTAGGCGGACATACGCCGGGCAGCCAGGTGGTACGGGTGAATACCGGACGCGGCTGGATTGTGCTGGCCTCGGATGCCGCGCATTTGTGGGTCAACATTCGCGAGCGCAGTCCGTTTCCGATTCTCGATGACCTGGCGCAATCCCTCGAAGCCTTCACCGAGATCGACCGCCTGGCCGACAGCGAAGACCACGTCATCCCCGGCCACGACCCGCTGATCGCCGAGCGTTTCCCGCACTGGAATGACGACCCACATATCATTTGCCTGCACCAACCCCCGATCTGACCCCCCCAAAAAAAACCTGTGGGAGCGGGCT
>NZ_AKJG01000012.1 GCF_000282455.1 Pseudomonas sp. GM74 | reverse complement strand
GGCAGCCGCTGCCGCTGAAGTACGACGGCTATGGCTCCTGCCCGCTGACGGTTGAGAAAGGCAAGGTGATCCTTGCCGAGTTCGGGTACGCGGGCAAGTTACTGCCGACCTTTCCCCTTGACCCGACGACCCCGCGCCGCTCGGCGTGGTGGCTGAAGGCGACACTGCTACCGTGGTTCTACTGGAACGGCATGCTCAAGGGCCGCGAGTGGCTGACACGTGTGACCAAGGTCGACTGAGAACTCCCTATGTTGCTGGCAAGTCTGTTTGGTGTAGTGATGGGGTTGGTGCTCGGCTTGACTGGCGCTGGCGGCGGTATCCTTGCGGTCCCGGCCCTGGTGTTGGGGTTGGGCTGGAGCATGACCCAGGCCGCTCCGGTGGCGTTGTTTGCGGTGGGCAGTGCGGCGGCGGTCGGTGCCATCGACGGATTGCGCCACGGCCTGGTGCGTTATCGCGCGGCGTTGCTGATCGCCGCGCTGGGCGCGGTGTTTTCGCCGCTGGGCATCTACTTTGCCCACCGGTTGCCGGAAAAAATCCTGATGATCCTGTTCAGCCTGCTGATGGTCGTGGTGGCCGGGCGGATGTTGCGCCGTGAGCGCAAGGACGAGGGTCCCAGCGATCATGGTCAGGCCAACTGGGGCCAGAAGAACTGCATGCTCGATCAACAGACCGGGCGCTTTTCCTGGACCGCCAAATGCACCGCGACCCTCGCCGCGCTCGGGGCAGTGACCGGCGTGGTCTCGGGATTGCTGGGGGTGGGCGGCGGCTTTCTGATTGTCCCGGCCTTCAAGCAACTGACCGACGTGCAGATGCGCGGAATCATCGCGACCTCGCTGATGGTGATCAGCCTGATTTCGGCCATCGGCGTGATCGGCGCGTTCAATGCCGGGGTGCGCATCGACGGTTTGGGCATTGCCTTCATCGTCTCCAGCATCGTCGGCATGATCATCGGCCGCAAGCTCTGCGCACGGGTGCCGGCGCGGGCGTTGCAGCTTGGGTTCGCCAGTGTCTGTCTGGTCGTCGCCGTTTACATGCTGGTGCGTGCCTGAGTCTTGCAGCGCTCGATGGAGATGGGGTTGTCAGCTGGAAATCATCGGCGGCAGGGTGCCCAGCAATGAAACCGCCGCCACTGCGCCAAGCCCCAGCATCCACTCCAGCATTACGCTGGCGCGCAATGCTTGCACACGCAGCTCACAATCATTGATGCGCAGCCGATGGAACAACGCCAGGCCCAGCATCGCCATCACCAGCGCGGCCTTGATCAACAGGATCAAGGCGAACCCGCTGAACAGCGGCGTCGGCCAGAACGCCCCGGTGAGCACCCGCACATTGATCAGCCCGGTGATCAGCAGCCCGGCGACCAGGCCGTAACCGACGCCGCTGAAGCGCTGCAGCATCACGCGGATCGAATGCCCATCGGGTTGACGCAAGATCATCACCAGCAGCATCAAGCCGCCGAGCCAGGCACCCACGCAGATCAAGTGAATGAGTTGATTGAGGATCAGCAACCGCCCTGCGGCGCCATCGAGCATGGCGCCGTGGCCGACCGGGGCCAGGGTGGCCAGCAGCAGGCCGCTGAGGATCAGGCGCAGCGCAAGGCTGGCGCGCAGTGGGGTCAGCAACAACGCCAGCAACAGCAGGTTGATCAGCAAATGCCAGCGCCAGACCTGGCCGAAAAAGGTATTGCCCAGAACCAGGTGCAGGGTCGACGGATCGAAGGCCGCGTCCCAGGCGCCGGCCATGCTCGCGGTAATCAGCAACAACCAGCAGACCCCGCTGGCCAGTGCCACCACGGCCAGCCAACGGGAGGTTCGTGTCAGCCGATGATCCAGTGCGGTTTCGCCATTTGCCAGCAAGGGCCTGAACACCCAGCCCCCGAACAGCATCAGCACCACGATGAAATGCAGGAAGCGGCACAGCACCAGCGCACTCGCCATGAATTACTGGCCGACCTTGAAGGCGTAGGCACCTTCGCTTTTATGGGTGTCGACGGACACGGCGTGCCATTCGACTTTGTAGGCGCCAGCAGTCAACGGCGCGGCCGGGGTGACGATCAGGGTCTTTTTATCGCTGCCTTCGGTGGTCAGCGCTTTGACCGCCACCGGTGCGCCATCCCGCGTCAACGTGACTTTGGTGAAACTGGCCTCGATACCTTCGGAGAACTCCAGGCGCAATTGCGCCGGCGCGGCCACGGTGCTGTCGGCGGCCGGTGTCTGGCTTTTCAGGTGGGCGTGGGCCAACACCGAAGAAGCGGCGAGCAGCGAGCCGAGCAGGGCCGTGATGGTCAGGGTTTTCTTGAGCAGCATCGTGGAGGGACCTCAGGCAGTTTCCAAGTGCGCAGAGTTTAGCTTCACGACAGCGGCTGTACGAAGTTTCGTTTTCCCCTGTCGCCGCATTCCAGAGCGGATGCTAGTCTTGCTCAACGTTGTTGTCGGGGATCCGCATGGGCAATCACAAGATCGAGATTCGTCGCAGTAACGTCGAAAAAATCCTGCTGGGGGCGGAAAAAGTCTTCGCTGAAAAGGGCTTTGGCAGCACCGCCATGGCCGACATCGCCGCTGAAGTGCAACTGCCGCGCTCCAACCTGCACTATTACTTCAGCACCAAGACCGAGCTGTACAGCGCCGTGCTCTTCGACTTGCTGGAAGTCTGGAAGCAGGACGCGCTGTGCTTCGAGATGTTCGATGACCCGCGCGTGGTACTCAGCAGCTACATCCGCGCCAAGATGAACCACTCCCGCAGCCGGCCGTATGGCTCGAAAGTCTGGGCCAACGAAATCATCCATGGCGCGCCGACCCTCGGCGAAGCGCTGGATGCGAGCCTGTACGACTGGGCCAAGATGAAGGAAGCGAAAATCCGCCAGTGGGTGGACGACAAACGCATCCTGCCGGTGGAGCCGTCGAGCCTGCTGTACATGATCTGGGCGTCGACCCAGCACTACGCCGACTTCGATCACCAGGTGAATATTCTCAATGATCATCAGCCGTTGTCGGACATGCAGTTCGAGAAAGCGGTGCAGACGGTGACCAGTGTGATTTTGCGGGGGATCGGGTTGGAGCCCTGAGGTTGGGTGGGGTGGCTGCTGGCCTCTTCGCGGGCAAGCCCGCTCCCACAGGTATCTCTGGTGTACACAACATTTGCGTACGACATAAACCACTGTGGGAGCGGGCTTGCCCGCGATGGCGTCAGTTCAGACACTGACGTGATACGGATTCCTCGGATCATGATTCCAGTCCAGGAACGGCTTGCCGGTCTCCACCGGCACCATCTCGATGCAGTCCTGCACCGGGCAGGTGATCTGGCACAGGTTGCAGCCCACGCACTCCTCATCGATTACTTGATACTTGTGAGTGCCATCCGCTTGCTTGAGGCTGGCCACGGCCTGGTGCGAGGTGTCCTCACACGCGATATGGCAACGACCACAACCGATGCAGGCCTCCTGATCAATCTTCGCGATCACCTGGTAGTTGATGTCCAGGTACTTCCAGTCCGTGGTGTTGCCCACCGCGCGCCCGGAAAATTCCGAAACGCTGGCGTAGCCCTGACTGTCCATCCAGCGTGACAAACCGTCCTTCATGTCTTCGACAATCCGGAAGCCATGCAGCATCGCCGCCGTGCACACCTGCACCGCGCCGCTGCCCAGGGCGATGAATTCCGCGGCGTCGCGCCAGTTGCCGATGCCGCCGATGCCGCTGATCGGCAGGCCCTGGGTCTGCGGGTCGCGGGCGATTTCGGCGACCATGTTCAAGGCAATCGGCTTGACCGCCGAGCCGCAGTAACCGCCGTGGGTGCTTTGGCTGCCAACCATGGGGTTGGCGACCATGCGTTCGAGGTTGACGCTGGTGATCGAGTTGATGGTGTTGATCAACGACACCGCATCGGCACCGCCCCGGTGGGCGGCGCGGGCGGCGACGCGGATGTCGGTGATGTTCGGCGTGAGCTTGACGATCACCGGCAACGAGCAATACGTCTTGCACCAGCGGGTGACCTGTTCCACGTATTCCGGCACCTGGCCGACCGCTGCGCCCATGCCCCGTTCCGGCATGCCGTGGGGGCAGCCGAAGTTCAGTTCGATGCCGTCGGCGCCGGTGGCTTCCACCAGCGGCAGGATGTTTTTCCAGGATTCTTCGACGCAGGGCACCATCAAGGACACGATCAGCGCACGGTCCGGCCAGTCCTTTTTGACCTGGGTGATTTCCCGCAGGTTGATCTCCAGCGAGCGGTCGGTGATCAGTTCGATGTTGTTGAAACCGAGTACCTCCCGGTTAGCCCCGAAGTGTGCCGAGTAGCGCGACGACACGTTCACCGCCGCCGGGTCTTCTCCCAGGGTTTTCCAGACCACGCCGCCCCAGCCTGCCTCGAAGGCGCGGACCACGTTGTAGGCCTTGTCGGTCGGCGGCGCGGAGGCCAGCCAGAATGGATTGGGTGCTTTGATGCCGGCGAAGACAATCGACAGATCGGCCATTTACGCAGCCTCCACGTTGAGCATCAGTTGAGCATTGATTGCCTCGGCGGCGCGCTTGCCGTGCTGCACGGCTTGCACGGTGAGGTCTTGATCGAGGCTGGTGCAGTCGCCGCCGGCATACACGCCGGGGATGCTGGTGCGCAGGTTTTCATCGACTTCGATGCGCTCACCCTGACGCTTGAGTTCGCGCGCGAGCGGATCGGCGAGGGCGTCATTGTCAAAGGCCTGGCCGATGGCCTTGAAGATCGCATCGGCGGCCAGTTCGAAGGTTTCACCGGTGGTTTGCAGGCGGCCTTCCACCAGACGGGTGCGGGCGAAACGCATGCCGCACACGCGGCCTTGGTCATCGAGCAGCACTTCTTCGGGTTGTGCCCAGGTCATCAGTCGCACCTGATTGGCCTTGGCTATCTCCTGTTCGTGATGGGTGGCGCCTATGTCCTCGATGCCACGGCGGTACACCAGATTCACATCGTGGGCGCCGAGGCGGGCCATTTGCACCGCCATGTCGATGGCGGTGTTGCCCGCGCCGAGGACGATGCAATGATCGGCCAGGGGCAGTTGCGTCAGGTCATCGGCCTGGCGCAGTTCGCGGATGTAGTCGGTGGCGGCGAGCAGGCCGGGCGCGTCTTCGTGGGCCAGGCCCAGCTGTTTGCTGGCGTTGAGCCCGAGGCCGAGGAACACCGCATCGAACTGTTGGTGCAGTTCGCCGAGGGTCAGGTTCTCCCCGAGTTTGTGCCCATGGCGGATTTCGATGCCGCCGATTTCCAGCAGGAACTCGAGCTCTTTTTGTGCGTAGTCATCCACCAGTTTGTATTTGGCGATCCCGTATTCGTTGAGGCCGCCAGCCTTTGCCCGCGCCTCGAAGATCACCACGTCATGCCCGTGCATGGCACTGCGGTGGGCGCAGGACAAACCGGCTGGACCGGCGCCAACCACGGCGATGCGCTTGCCGGTGGCCGCTTCACGCTGGAACGGGTGAGCGCTGAAGTGGGCGTTGTCCACGGCGTAGCGTTGCAACAGGCCGATCATGACCGGCGCACATTCGTGAGCGTTGTTGCGCACGCAGGCTTGCTGGCAAAGAATTTCCGTCGGGCACACCCGGGCGCAACTGCCGCCGAGGATGTTGGCCGAGAGGATTTTCTGCGCGGCGCCTTGCACGTTGTCCTGCGCAATGTTGCGGATGAACGAAGGAATGTCGATCTCGCTCGGACAGGCATTCACGCAGGGCGCGTCGTAGCAATACAGGCAGCGCGAGGCTTCCAGTTGCGCCTGGCGCTCGTTGAGCGGCGGTGCCAGATCGGTGAAATGGCCGGCGAGGGCGGCCGCATTCTCGATGGGATGCGGGAGGTGGTCCAGGGTCTTGATCACGATTTTGGCCTCACGGTGATGGAGGTGCTGCCTCTGAATGGGCATTGTTTTTTGTGTTGTCTGTGCGGGCCTCATCGCGGGCAAGCCCGCTCCCACAGGTTTTGTGGACACCCGAGATCTTTGTGGGAGCGGGCTTGCCCGCGATAGGCCGAAGGCCGCTCTCAGCGCTTCACGGCTACCGGCTGATTCAACTCGGCCCGCTTGCTCAGCAAATCAAACACCGCCGGGTACGCCGGCCGTTCGATATACCGCCCGGCCCCGCGTTCGGCCCGCAGGTCGCCGTCGGCCCAGACCACGCGGCCCTGGCTGATGGTGTGGCTGGGCACGCCGCTCACGGTCTTGCCTTCGAAGATGTTGAAGTCCACCTGCTGATGGTGGGTCTTGGCGGAAATGGTCCGTGTGCCTTGCGGGTCCCACAGCACCAGGTCGGCATCGGCACCCACGCGTATCGCGCCTTTGCGCGGGTAGAGGTTGAAGATCTTCGCCGTGTTGGTGGACGTCAGCGCGACGAATTGCTGCATCGAAAAGCGTCCGCTGTTCACGCCTTCATCCCACAACACTGCCATGCGGTCTTCGATGCCGGCGGTGCCGTTGGGGATTTTGCTGAAGTCATCCTTACCGGCGGCTTTTTGCTCGGCGCAGAAACAGCAGTGGTCGGTGGCGGTGGTGTGCAGGTTGCCCGATTGCAGGCCATGCCAGAGCGCCTCTTGATGGCCGCGAGGACGGAACGGCGGGCTCATCACATAACCGGCGGCGGTTTGCCAGTCCGGATGGCGGTAGACGCTGTCGTCCAGCAGCAGGTGCCCGGCCAGTACTTCGCCGTAGACCGGCTGGCCCTTGCCCCGAGCGTAGGTGATTTCGTCCAGCGCTTCCTTGGTCGAGACGTGGACCAGATACAGCGGCGTGCCGAGGGTTTCGGCGATGCGGATCGCCCGGCTCGCGGCCTCGCCCTCAACCTGCGAAGGACGCGACAGCGGATGCGCTTCCGGCCCGGTGATGCCTTGGGCCATCAGCTTGCGTTGCAGGTGATACACCAGTTCACCGTTTTCCGCGTGAACGGTCGGCACCGCGCCCAGTTCCAGGCAGCGTTCGAAACTCGCCACCAGGGTGTCATCGGCGGCCATGATCGCGTTTTTGTAGGCCATGAAATGCTTGAAGCTGTTGACGCCGTGCTGGCTGACCAGCTCGGCCATTTCCTCGCGGACCTGGTCGCTCCACCAAGTGATGGCTACGTGAAAACCGTAGTCCGACGCCGACTTCTCGGCCCAGCCGCGCCACTGATGGAAGGCTTCGAGCAAGGATTGCTGCGGATTGGGAATCACGAAGTCGATGATCGAGGTGGTGCCCCCGGCCAGTCCCGCCGCCGTGCCGCTGTAGAAGTCTTCGCTGGCCACGGTGCCCATGAAGGGCAGTTGCATGTGGGTGTGCGGGTCGATGCCGCCGGGCATCAGGTATTGGCCGCTGCCGTCGAGCACTTCGGCGCCTGCAGGAACATCGAGTTTTTCACCGATGGCCTTGATCACGCCGTCTGCGCAATACACATCGGCGCGATAACTTTCATCATGGGTAACAACGGTGGCGCCACGGATCAACAGAGACATTCCGAGTTCCTCGCAGGCAATGACCGGCTTGTGCCGGCTCTAGATGTTCTATATGAAAACAGTCAAGGCAGGTTTATTCCTGTCAACGCTGTCAGGATTAAACGCTAGCTGCAGTTATACGAATCGGCAAGAATATTTTTTATAAGCTTATTCGTTTATTAACTAATTGATATTTAACGATTAAATATAAGAATCACCAAAATGGTGAGGCCGTTCACCATTTTGACGCACTTGACAGGATCAAAAAATAGTCAAGATTTCCTATGTGAAATCAGCTGTTTGAGTATGGTCTATGGTTGATGCGCAGCCATTGAAAAAAGATCGACGCACCAGTTTGAGTCCTGACTGTTTCGACAACTTGCCAGGCATTCGGCCTGAGTGGCCTGACAAATAGACGAGTCAGCGAATAAAACTGATAAACATCAGTTGGTTGCAATGTGTTTATGGAACTGCCCGATGCGTAATCGGGGTACCCGGCACGTTTATTGATGCCGCCAGCCCCCGATGAGCAAAAAATAATTCAAAGAACAGTGGAGCGGCCATGCAACAGATCAGATCGCAAGTGACCGAGCGCGACGGCTTGTTCGAGTTGGAAGCCGGCAGCGATGTCCTCGACAGTCCCCGTTACAACCACGACATTGCACCGACCAAGGTGCGCGAACGCACCTGGAACAAATGGCACATCACCGCGCTGTGGGTGGGCATGGCGATCTGCGTGCCGACCTACACCCTCGGTGGCGTGCTGACCGCGTACTTCGGCCTGACCGTCGGTGAAGCGCTGCTGGCGATTCTGTTTGCCAACATCATCGTGCTGATTCCCCTGACGCTTAACGCCTTTCCCGGCACCAAGTACGGCATTCCCTTTCCGGTGTTGCTGCGCTCGTCCTTCGGCGTGCTCGGCTCCAACATTCCGTGCCTGATCCGCGCCCTGGTGGCGTGTGGCTGGTTCGGAATCCAGACCATGTTCGGCGGGCTGGCGATACATCTGTTTCTCGGCTCGGTGTTCGAGGGCTGGAAGTCTTTGGGCGGCACCGGCGAGGTCATCGGCTTCATGGTGTTCTGGGCGCTGAATCTGTGGGTGGTGATTCGCGGCGCCGAGTCGATCAAATGGCTGGAAACCCTGTCGGCGCCGCTGTTGGTGCTGGTGGGCGTAGGTCTGCTGGTCTGGGCCATGCCCAACGTGTCGATGAGCGAATTGCTGGCAATTCCGGCCAAGCGTCCCGAAGGCGCCGGCGTGGCCAGCTACTTCGCGGCGGGGCTGACGGCGATGGTCGGCTTCTGGGCCACGCTGTCACTGAACATTCCGGACTTCAGTCGCTACGCAAAAAGCCAGAAGGACCAGATTGTCGGGCAGATCATCGGCCTGCCGCTGACCATGTTCCTGTTCGCGTCCCTCGGCGTTGTGATGACCGCGGCGTCGGTGAAACTGGTGGGGGTGACGGTGTCCGATCCGGTGACCTTGATCGGCCATATCCAGAGCCCGGTTTGGGTTGCACTGGCGATGGCGCTGATCATCATCGCCACGCTGTCGACCAATACCGCAGCCAACATCGTGTCACCGACCAATGACTTCCAGAACATCGCGCCCAAGGCGATCAACCGCACCAAGGCAGTATTGCTCACCGGGTTTGTCGGGTTGGCATTGATGGCCCATGAGCTGCTGAAAAAACTTGGTCTGATTGTCTCGGACGTCAGTCTCGAAACCGTCTATTCCAACTGGTTGCTTGGCTATTCCAGCCTGCTGGGGCCGATCGCCGGGATCATGGTGGTGGACTATTTCCTGATCAAGAAACAGCAACTGGACCTTGCCGGCCTTTACCGCGATGACGTGTACCCGGCGTGGAACTGGAGCGGGTTCATCGCGTTTGGCGTGCCGGTGGTGCTGACGTTGTTGTCCCTGGGCAGCGATGCGTTCAGCTGGTTCTACAGCTATGGCTGGTTTACCGGCTCGATCCTGGGAGGGGTGATTTATTACGGGTTGAGTGTGATGCGGCCCAGCCCGTCTGTCGCGAAATCTGCGGTGTAAGTGAGGGCCTCATCGCGGGCAAGCCCGCTCCCACAGGGACTGAAGTCGTACACTAATACGGTGTACACCCGATCAACTGTGGGAGCGGGCTTGCCCGCGATGGCGGCCTCAAGTTCACCAACGAATTGCCTGAAGAAACACACAAGAACAGCCAGAGGAGATCATCATGAACGCGGCCGTAGACGTTCTGCAGTCCAGCCATCAGCACATCAACCGCGACCGCCTGTGGCAATCGCTCATGGAACTGGCCAGGCTCGGCGCCACGGTCAAGGGCGGTGTGTGTCGCCTGGCCCTGACCGATCTTGACCGCCAGGCCCGGGACATCTTCGTCAAGTGGTGTATCGATGCCGGCTGCACCGTCAGCATCGACGCTGTCGGCAATATTTTCGCCCGCCGTCCCGGGCGCAATCCGGACCTGCCACCGGTGATGACCGGCAGCCACATCGACACCCAGCCCACCGGCGGCAAGTTTGATGGCTGCTTCGGCGTGCTGGCGGGCGTCGAGGTGCTGCGCACCCTCAATGACCTCAACATCGAGACTGAAGCGCCGCTGGAAGTGGTGGTCTGGACCAACGAGGAAGGCTCGCGTTTTGCTCCTTGCATGATGGGTTCCGGCGTGTTCGCGGAAAAATTCACCCTCGAGGAAACCCTGGCCAAGGTCGATGCCGAGGGCGTGACGGTCGGTCAAGCACTCAATGCCATTGGCTATGCCGGCCCACGCAAAGTCAGCGGCCACAAAGTCGGCGCCTACTTTGAAGCCCACATCGAGCAAGGCCCGATCCTGGAAGACGAACGCAAGACCATAGGCGTGGTCATGGGCGCCCTCGGGCAGAAATGGTTTGACCTCAAGCTGCGCGGCGTCGAAGCCCACGCCGGCCCGACCCCGATGCACTTGCGCAAGGACGCCTTGGTCGGCGCCGCAGTGATCGTCGGTGCGCTCAACCGCGCCGCTCTCAGCCATCAACCCCATGCCTGCGGCACCGTCGGTTGTCTGCAAGCCTATCCCGGCTCGCGCAACGTCATTCCCGGCGAAGTGCGCATGACCCTGGACTTCCGGCACCTGGAACCGGCGCGCCTGGATTCGATGATCGCCGAAGTGCGCGAAGTCATCGAAACCACCTGCGACGAACACGGCCTGACCTACGAGCTCACGCCAACGGCAGACTTCCCGCCGCTGTACTTCGACAAAGGCTGCGTCGAAGCCGTGCGCGGTGCCGCCCAAGGCCTGGGCCTGTCACACATGGACATCGTCAGCGGCGCAGGCCACGACGCGATCTTCCTGGCCGAACTCGGCCCGGCCGGGATGATCTTCGTGCCCTGTGAAGGCGGCATCAGCCACAACGAAATCGAAAACGCCGCGCCGGATGACCTGGCGGCCGGCTGTGCGGTGCTGTTGCGGGCGATGCTGGCGGCTTCGGCGGCGGTGGCGAAGGGCGAGCTGGCGGCCTGAACCGAGTGACGTGCGCTGAAATTTTCAGCGCACGTCACAACGCGCAATCCTCAATCGTCATCCTGTTGAATCCCTCAATCAGTGGAGCAATACGATGTCGTCCAACACCCAAGCGGTCAACCTGCTGCAAGCGATCCCACAGGTTTTCGAAAGCCTGACCCAGGTCCATGTCGTGCTCGATCAGCATGATCTCGATCCTTCCCTCAAGCACTTGATCCACCTTCGCGCCTCGCAGATCAACCAGTGCGGTTTCTGCGTGAAGATGCACAGCCGTGAGGCCCGGGAAGCCAATGAAACCAATGAACGCCTGGATCGCCTGATCGTCTGGCGTCATGTCAGTGATTTCAGCCCTTCGGAGCGCGCCGCGCTGGCGTGGACCGAAGCCTTGACGGTACTGGATGCAAAAACCGATTACGCCAGCCTTCGCATTGAACTGAGGGCGCATTTCAATGACGAACAGATCGGCGCCTTGACGGCCGAGATCGGGATGATCAACCTGTGGAACCGCTTGCAGGTGTCGAGGCACTGATTGATGAACTGCACTGAAAACACCGCTACTGTGTTCGAGCAGCGCCGGCCCTTTTTGCTTGGTCTGGCCTATCGCATTCTCGGTTCGCGCGCCGAAGCCGAGGATGCGGTGCAAGAGTTGTTCATCAAGTGGCTGGAGGCCGACCGGGCCTCCATCGCCACGCCGGCTGCCTGGCTGACCACAGCCTGCACCCGGCACTGCATCGATGTGCTGCGCTCGGCGCACACATCCCGGGTCGACTACATCGGCACCTGGCTGCCGGAGCCGATTCACACCACCCACCAGGACTCACCCGAACACAGGCTTGAACTGGCCTCGTCATTGTCCACCGCGTTCATGTTGCTGTTGGAGCGCCTGACACCCAAGGAGCGCGCGGCGTACCTGCTCCACGAAATCTTCGACATGGATTACCCGCAGGTCGCCGATGCGGTCGGGGTGCAGGAAGCCGCTTGCCGCAAGCTGGTGTCTCGGGCCAAGGCGAGTCTTGGCGGCGGACACGCCCGTTACCAGCCCGAACCCCTGCGTCAAACCCAATTGCTGGGTGCGTTTCACGGCGCTATCGCCAGCGGTTCGACCGCTTCCCTGAGCGCCATGCTCAGCGAAGACGTTGAACTCTGCGCCGACAGCGGCGGCAAGGCTGCGGCCATCCGCGAAACCCTGTCGGGTATCACGCGTGTACTGGAGTTCATCGGTCAGTCGCTGCACACCTATTGGCAGGCGTGCGAATGGTTGCCCACTGAAATCAATGGTGCACAAGGCGTCATCATCAAGGCCGACGGCAACATCACGGCGGCGATGACCTTTGGCTTTGATGAGGCGGGGCGGGTGAATCGGGTTTTCATCATGCGTAATCCGGACAAATTGGCGGGGCTTGATGGAGATCCCAGTGGGAGCGGGCTTGCTCGCGAAAGCGGTAGACCAGTCAACATGTATGTCACCTGACACACCGCTTTCGCGAGCAAGCCCGCTCCCACAAGTTTCATTGCACTAACCAAAATTCCGGCGGTCGTATTCTTCACAGGGTCACAATACATGTGGAGACGTAATGAGCCATGACGTCCTGACCACGGAAACCGATCGCCGGCAATTGCGGCAAATCATCGCCGGCCTGTCCGACGGAGTGATTCTGCTGGACCCCAACCAGAGCATCCTGTGGGCCAATGATGCCGCGCTGGCCATGCACGGCGCAGCGCACATCAGCGATCTGGGCAGCAACGCCAAAGCCTATGTCAAACGCTTCGTCCTTCGTTATCGCAACAATCACCTCGTGCCGGCCGACAGCTACCCGATCAATCGGGTGGCCCGTGGCGAGACGTTCAGCGATGTGCTGGTGGAGGTGACATCGGCGGGGAGCGAAGCGTGCACCTGGGTCCATCGCGTGCGCAGCCTGGTATTGGCTGACAGCCGTGGCAAGCCGCAATCGCTGGTGTTGATCATGGACGATGTCACTGACCGGGCCAGCACCGGGCAACTGACCGCCCGTGAGCGCGATGTGCTGGGCCTGATCTGCGAAGGCCTGGCCGACAAGGACATCGCCGCGCGCCTGAAACTGGCGCCGAACACAGTGCGCAACCATGTGGCTACGGTGTATTCCAAGCTCGATGTGCACAGTCGCAGCGGGGCGATTGTCTGGGCTCGGGAGCGGGGACTGTTCTCTGGTGAATCCCGGTCGAAGGGGCAGGGTTAAGGTACAAACGCACGATCGGTCACCACATTGATCGAAGTTCTGCGTTACGAACTGCAAAGCAACTCCCTGTAACCCCCGCATCCGGTGATGTAAGAACTGTCAGCTTTTACGGGTGTTGGCCACGGATTGAGCTATAAATGATTCGCGGATATTTATTTTTTTGACAGGTGCATGGATTTTGCACGCCGGTTTTGTTGTCACAAAAAATGTGTCTATCACTTATCGCGGGTCAACCTATGAAAACTCTTGGGAAACGCGTTATCTCACCTTTGTCGCTGGCATTGTGCGTGGCGATCCTCGGCGGCTGTGCCAGTCCGCCACCCCCTCCAGCGGTCACGCCACCCCCTCCTGAACGCACCTGCCAGGCCATGGATAAGACCGATGTCCTGGGCGATGTGCGGGCTGAAGACGGGCAGGTGACCCGAGTCACCACTACGACTCGTTGCGTCACGCAGTAAATCGGGGTTCACTTTGTGGGAGCGAGCAAGCTCGCTCCCACAGGGGGTTGTGGAACTCAGGCCATCAGGACAGGAAACCGCCATCCACATTCAGCGAAACGCCGGTGGTATAGCTGGAAGCATCGCTGGCCAGGTACAACACTGCGCCGGCCATTTCGCTCGGGTCGGCTACGCGCTTGAGCGGGATCTGTTGCAGCGCGGTGTTCAGGATGGCTTCGTTTTTCACCAGTGCCGAGGCGAACTTGGTGTCGGTCAGGCCTGGCAGCAAGGCATTGCAGCGAATCCCGAACTGCGCGCATTCCTTGGCGAAGACCTTGGTCATGTTGATCACCGCCGCCTTGGTCACCGAGTAGATGCCCTGGAAGATGCCCGGCGAAACACCGTTGATCGAGGCCACGTTGATGATGCTGCCGCCGCCGTTTTCACGCATCAGCTTGCCGGCTTCGACCGACATGAAGAAGTAGCCGCGGATGTTCACGTCGACGGTTTTCTGGAAGGCGCTGAGGTCGGTGTCCAGTACGTTGCAGAACTGCGGGTTGGTCGCGGCGTTGTTGACCAGGATGTCCAGGCGTCCGAACTGTTCCTTGATGCCGGCGAAGACCTGGCTGATCTGTTCCATTTCGCCGATGTGGCAGGCAACGGCGGTGGCCTTGCCGCCAGCGGCGATGATGGCGTCGGCGACGTGCTGGCAGCCTTCGAGCTTGCGGCTCGACACGATCACGTGGGCGCCTTGCTGGGCCAGCAGTTTGGCGATGGCTTCACCGATGCCACGGCTGGCGCCGGAGACGAAAGCGATCTTGCCGTCGAGGTCGAACAACTGAGTCTTGGACATGGGATTCCCTTGTTATGAAGCCTTGTGATGACGCTGATCAGAGGCTGGATTTCGAAATGACCTGCAGGCTCATCTGCTCCAGCAGCTTGTTCATGTGAATGAACTGCGCGAAGCGTTTGTCCTGGGTCTGGCCATGGTAGAAGCGGTAGTAGATCTGCTGCACGATGCCGGCCAGGCGGAACAGGCCGTAGGTGTAGTAGAAGTCGAAATTTTCGATGCGAATGCCCGAGCGTTCGGCGTAGTAGTCGACGAACTCGCGGCGGGTCAGCATGCCCGGCGCGTGGCTCGGCTGGCGGCGCATCATCTGCACCGGCGCCGGATCATCGGCTTCGATCCAGTAGGCGAGGGTGTTGCCCAGGTCCATCAGCGGGTCGCCGAGGGTGGTCAGTTCCCAATCGAGCACGCCGATGATCTGCATCGGGTTGTTCGGGTCAAGGATCACGTTGTCGAAGCGGTAGTCGTTGTGCACGATGCTGGAGGTCGGATGGTCGGCCGGCATCTTGTCGTTGAGCCAGGCCTTGACCACGTCCCATTGCGGCGCATCGGGGGTCAGGGCCTTTTCGTAGCGATCGCTCCAGCCTTTGATTTGCCGCGCGACGTAGCCTTCGGGCTTGCCCAGGTCACCCAGGCCGTAGGCGTTGTAGTCGACGCGGTGCAGTTCCACGAACTTGTCGATGAAGCTCTTGCACAGGGCTTCGGTTTTCGCCGAATCCAGGCCCAGTTCCGGTGGCAGGTCCGAGCGCAGGATGATGCCGTTGACCCGTTCCATGACATAGAACTCGGCACCGATCACCGATTCGTCGGTGCAGTGCACGTAGGCTTTCGGGCAGTACGGGAAACCGTCGCGCAGCTGATTGAGGATGCGGAATTCACGGCCCATGTCGTGGGCCGACTTGGCCTTGTGGCCGAAGGGCGGGCGACGCAGGACGAATTCCTGTTCCGGGTATTCCAGCAAGTAAGTGAGGTTTGAAGCGCCGCCCGGAAACTGGCTGATCTTCGGCAAGCCGCTGAGCCCCGGAATATGGGCCTTGAGGTACGGATCGATCAGGCTGGCATCGAGCTCTTCGCCGGTGCGGATACGGGTGGACTGGTCGTTAAGCGCCATGCTTATCCCTTCTGCTTATTCTGGAGGCCTTAAACTATTGGCTAATCTAATGGTGAGACGTGAGTGCCACAAGCGTGGCACGGTCTTATAGGTTAGCGTGTTGCAGGATAATCAGCGTTCCTGATGTGCGAGAACACGCCCGGCGGACTATGGTTCAGGGGGCAGGATGCTGCCAGGAAGGAGGTTTGAAATGGGTTGTCCGCAAGTCTGTGCCACCGCTACCCTGCAATGCAGTTTTGGCGCGGCACCGGCCGTGCTCAACGTGCTGCCGGTCAATCGCACACTGACCGCCGGCCTGCCGGCGGCGAACATCATGGATCACATCCCGCTGGTCAACATCATGCCCTTCGGTGTGTGCACGAGCCTGGCCAACCCGACGGTCGCGGCCGCCACCGCCGCGGCGCTGGGTGTGCTGACACCGATGCCCTGCATCCCGGCCACCGCCACGCCGTGGATACCGGGCGGGGCGCCTACGGTGCTGCTGGGCGGCATGCCGGCCATCGATGCCAACAGCACCTTGATGTGCAACTGGGCCGGGGTGATCAAGATTGTGATGCCCGGGCAGATGCAGATGCTCATTCCCTGACTCACACGATCGAACTGTGGGAGCGGGCTTGCTCGCGAAAGCGGGGTGTCAGGCAACATCGATATTGAATGTGCCGGCCTCTTCGTCGGAACGCCGCCCGGAGCAAGCCCGCTCCCACAGGGGATCTTCTGTGAATTCAGAATTTGTGAACTTGCCCGCGATCCCTCAGGCCTCGGCAGGATCACTCCAGCGCCTGAACCACCAGCGGACCCTCGAGATCGGCTTGCCCCCTGCGTCCAGCGGTCGCCCATCGGCGGCGAAACCCTGTTCCGGTTCCAGCAACTGACCATTGAGATATCTCGCCTCGACGGCGGTTTTACCGTTGTGGTGAAAGCGCTGATACCGCCCCTCGCGCACGCCATCGCGGTAGAACTCGGCCTCGGCCAGTTGCCCGTCGGGAAAGTAATTGAACGCCTCGCCATGCAGCAGCCCTCGGTGGTAAGTCGCCTTGCGTTGCAGCCAGCCTTGCGGCGCATGGAAACTGGCGATCCCCTGCAGCTTGTCACGGACAAACGGCAGATGCGCCGAGACCTTGCCATTGGGGTGATACAGCAGGGTAGTGCCTTGCAATTCGCCCTGGCTGTAGTGCAAATCGGCTTGTGCGCGCCCGTCATCCTTGATGTGCAACGCACCGTCGAGCTGACCATCGAGCAAGCGACCTTTGAGCTGTTTATCGTTCTGCTGCAAGTCCAGCGGTGTGATGGCCATGGGTTCTCCTTGTCAGTTGACCTGCACCAGGCCGCCCTTGATGGTCAGCATGCCGCCGCCATCCACGGTCTGCGAAGCGGCTCCCTTGTTGGTCAGGCTGATCCCGGCATCGTTGGTCATTGTCGTGCCGGCCTTGTTCTCCAGCGAGGTGCCGGCCTGGTTGCTCAAGGAAGTGCCGGCCTTCTGACTGATCGAGGTGTTGGCCTCGGCGGCAAGGTCTGCGCCGCTCTTGATCGCAAAGCTGCCACCGCTTTGCAGGGTCAGGGTGCCGGTCACCTTGATGGTCAGGTTGCCGTCCACGGTCAGGCTGTAGTTGCCGGTGACCGTGTGGTCGTAGTTTCCGCCCGTGCTGTGAGTCTGGTCGGCGCCGACTTTCACCGTGCGGCTGTCCTTCACGTCAAGGCTGTCGCTGCCGGTCTGGATGGTCACGCTGCGTTTGCCTTTCTCCAGGGTCACGGTCTCGTCGCCTTCCTTCACCGTGCGCGTGCGCGCGTTCTGCACCGTCAGGGTCTCGTCGTGGCCAACGGTGGCAGTGGTGTCATTGAGTACGTTGATCTTCAGATCCTTCTGCGCTTGCAGAAACACCTCTTCGGCGTCCTTCTTGTCCTCAAAGCGCAACTCGTTGAAACCGCCGCCGCCCTTGGACGACTGGGTCTTGATCCCGGACTGGGTCTGATTGGCCGGCAGCGCGTAGGGCAGGGCGTTGTCACCGTTGTAGACGCAACCGGTCACCAGCGGCCGATCGGGATCGCCGTCGATAAAGGTCACGATCACTTCCTGGCCGATGCGCGGGACGAACTGCATGCCGAAACCCTTGCCGCTCCAGGGCAGCACCACCCGTACCCAGCACGAACTGGTTTCGTCGTTCTGGCCGTCGCGGTCCCAGGGGAATTGCAATTTGATGCGGCCGTATTCGTCGGTCCAGATTTCTTCGCCCGACTTGCCGACCACAATCGCCGTTTGCGTGTGCATGCGCGGCTTGGGCGTGATTCGGGCCGGGCGGTAAGGCGTGGCTTTGGGAATCGCTTCGAAGCGGTTGCGGTAGTTATCGTGGTTGACTTCGTGAGTCACCGTCGTCACCACCCAATCGATATTCAGGCTCGCATCATCATGACCGGCGAGGGTGAACCAGTGTCCCGGCACCAGCCAGCGGCAGTCGCTTTCGCCGATAAAACGCTTCTCCTGACTGCGCAAGCCATCGGCGCGCTGCTTGGTCAGCGTATCGCCGCGGGCCTTGGCGTTGTAGCTGCCCGGATGCTCGTACATCGACCGGGGCCCGGCGACTGCTTCGGCCTGGCTGTAGAGCGAAGTGGTCGGCGTGGTGAACTCGTAATCCGTCGCCCGATAAACCCCGGCTACGGCTTGCATGCACACCTGGCCGGAGCGAATGCCATGCAGTTCGCGCTCGCCCAACTGCTGGCCGAGATAGTTTACCTTCGGCCCGTTCGGGATTTGTGGGAAGGCATCGTTACTGTCCCCCAACACCAACGTGTGTTTGCCGTCTTCGTGGGTAAAAAACCAGAAAATCCCTTCCTCTTCCAACAGGCGCGATACGAAGGCGAAATCGGTTTCGCTGTATTGCACGCAGTACTCGCGCGGGGTGTAGCTGCCAGTGAGTTTCAGCGTGAAATCGGTGAAGCCGTGTGCCTTGAAAATCGTGGTGACGATGTCTGATGTGGATAGGTTCTGGAACACCCGGTTGTTGCTGGCCAGGGTCAGCCACCAGAGCCAGGGGCGTAGCACGAGTTGATAGCGCTCGGCGGTGGCGTCGGCGGGGAGTTGGCGGATTTCGGCAACCAGTGCGTCGAAGGGCCGGGTTGTCGCGTCGTTGTGCAGGGTCGTGGTGACGTGGGTGGCGACGGCGCTGGTCAGGGCGAGGGCGGCGTCGTCGTTGAGGCCGTTGAGAGTTTGCGAACCCAGCGCGTTGAGCGCTTCTTCACCGGACAGCGACTCAGGGTAAAGCGCCGACAGCGAGGCGGCGGTGAGAGAGAGGCTGGTGTTGCTGTCGGTGGTACGGGGCATGAAGTAGCCTCGGTGGAACTATGGATCAGCTTACAGCGGCAGTTGAAACTTCCGCCGTTGGCCATCAACCGGTGACATCGAAAAGAATAGGCCGATGATCGGGGCCGGACATATCAAACACATGCCCAAGCCCAGTGAGGTCAACGACAGTAACCGTCACATCCACCGACGCCAGAACCCAGTCGAGAATGCCTCCTTTACTTTGAGTCTGTTGGCCTCCCCAGCATTCATAGGCAAGCCCCGCTGTGTCGAGTTGTCCGACGTTCTGATAGTCCAGGTTCAGATCGCCCGTCGCGACCCATCTTCCACCCAGGGCAGTGCAAGACTTGAGCTGGCTTCTGGTCAGTCCATTCTGTCCGGATTTGAAATGCGCGAGGAAAACATAACCGGTGTAACCTCCCACGCCGTGGGCCTCCACGGCAATCAGATCCCTGTTCAAGCCAAGCAGGCTGCCCTGGCTGCACACTTGAAGGGCCTCAAAACTTTTGACCATGACAATGTAGGCGTTCGAATAGCCACCGGTGAAGGAGTACACGCTGTAGTTCTGATAGATGGCCGCAAGGTTCGAACGATAGTTGTCGATTTGCGCTGAATGTATTTCGCACAAGAAAACAATGTCTGCGTTCCAGTAATTGCTGGAACAGCAGTTGTGGATAAAGAAATCGACTTGCGTCTGCTTGTCCAGTGTTGAGGACTTGCCGTTCTTTTCAACGTTGAAGCTTGCGATTCTCATGCGTTCACCTATGAGCTACTTCTTCTGCCGGTAAAACACCAAACCGGTGGGCGAAAACAGGAACACAGTGTCTTTGGGGGCGTTGTCGTATCCCGTATCGCTGGAGATGACGATGGTCCGCATGCCGTTCTGGGCGAGTTTCTTGTAACCCGCCCGACAGCGTTTGCAGGGGGCCATGCCTTGATGGATGATGATGTTGCCCTGGATACCATTGATTTGCGCGATCAGCGTGTCGTCGTATAGCGCGTTTTCAAAACACACCGCCGAGCCGCGCTTCTCGCCGACGAACTTGCTCTTGATCGTCAGCGCCTTGCCGTCCGGTACGTATTGCGCGATGTGGAACGCAATACCATCGGCCAACCCGTAGCGTGTCGTTTTGGGCGTGGCTTCCAGGTCAAGGTTGTCGGCTTTGTTCATCATGTCGACCAGAACATTACCGGCGGGCATGCCGGTTTTACCTCGCTTGTTGTGATCGACGTGCAATATGGTGTTCATGTCGATCGCCTTTCCGTCTTCAGTGTTGATCCCGCACAAGTCATCCCAGTTCATGGGTTTTCTCCTGACTATCTTCATTCACCGAATGTGGCCGAGTGCGGCACTGCCGATGTCTCACTCCAACACCCACTCCGCCAACTTCCCCGTCACCTGCGTCATCAAAACGTTCTCGACATCCCGGGCCCCGGCAGCACTGCACTTGGCCAATACCGCTTGGACAATCCCGGCATCAAACTCAAATTGCTTCCCGGTGGCGGCCTTATACCTCCCGCGCAATTTCTCCAGTTTCGCCAACACAATCCCTTCCAGCGTCGCTTCATCCAGCGGTCGATATGCGACCACCGTCATGCGCGCCAGAAACGCCGGGCGGAAGGCTTGCAGCAGCACCTTGTGCAAGGCTTCGTTAAAGGCGTCGGTGCCCAGTTGCGCGACCGGTGTGTCGAGCAACAGTTCGGCGCCCACGTTGCTGGTGGCGAGCATCACGGTGTTCTTGAAATCCACCACCAATCCGGTGCCGTCTTCCATCACGCCTTTGTCGAACACGTTGTAGAAGGCTTCGAGCACGTCCGGATGGGCCTTCTCGATTTCATCGAGCAACACCACCGAATAGGGTTTGCGCCGTACTGCTTCAGTCAGTACGCCGCCGCTGCCATAACCGACGTAACCGGGTGGGGCGCCCTTGAGTTGGCTGACGGTGTGGGCTTCCTGGTATTCCGAGAGGTTGATGCTGATCAGGTTGCGTTCGCCGCCGTACAACGCATCGGCTAACGCATAAGCGGTTTCGGTCTTTCCCACGCCAGTCGGTCCGACCAGCAGGAACACCCCGACCGGTTTTTGCGGATCGGTGAGGCCGGCGCGGTAAGCCTGCAGGCGCTGGGCGATAGTGCCCAGCGCGATGCTCTGGCCCATGACGCGCAACCCCATGCGTTGGCCGAGGGTGCGCACGGCGTGGGCTTCGTCGGCGAGCATTTTGCCCACCGGGATGCCGGTCCAGCCGGCGATGACGGCGGCGACGGTTTTGCCGTCGACCTGTTCCGGTACCAGCGGATCGTCCTGGCGAATGGCGTCGAGCCCGGCTTCCAGGCGCACCAGTTCGGCGGCCAGATGATCGATGCGGCTGTCGATGGCTTCGTCCGGTTTGTCGCTGTCGGCGCGTTCGCTCAAGGTCAGCAGTTCGCTGCGGGTTTCCAGCAGTTCGCGAACCGCAACCCGCTCTTCATTCCAGCGCACTTCCAGTTCGCGAATCGCTTGCACATTGGCCACGGATTCGGCTTCAAGCAGGGTGATGCGCTCGCGGTGATCGAGCCCGGTGGCTTGTTCGCGGCGCAGGCGTTCGACTTCGTCCCTGAGGCTATTCTGCCGGTGACGCAGGCTTTCCAGGGGGGGCGGCACGTCGTGCTGGCCGAGGGCGACCCGGGCGCAGGCGGTGTCGAGCACGCTGATGGCTTTGTCCGGTAACTGGCGCCCGGAGATGTAGCGATGGGACAGTTTCACCGCTTCGTGAATCGCCGCGTCGAGCACCTGCACGCCGTGGTGCTGTTCGAGTTTTGCAGCGACACCACGGAGCATTTCCACTGCGGTGGCTTCGTCCGGTTCCTCCACCTGCACCAGTTGAAAACGACGGGCGAGGGCCGGGTCTTTCTCGAAGTATTTTTTGTATTCAAGCCATGTGGTGGCGGCCAGGGTGCGCAACTCGCCACGGGCCAGGGCTGGTTTGAGCAGGTTGGCCGCGTCGCTACCGCCTTCCGCGCCACCGGCACCGATCAGGGTGTGGGCTTCGTCGATGAACAAGATGATCGGTTTTTCCGCGCTGCGCACTGCATCGATCACCCCTTTGAGGCGTTGTTCGAACTCGCCCTTGACCCCGGCGCCGGCCTGCAACAGGCCGAGATCGAGCACACGCAAGCTGACTTCCTGCAAGGACGGCGGCACATCACCGGCAGCGATGCGTAAGGCCAGGCCCTCGACGACGGCAGTCTTGCCCACGCCCGGTGCGCCAACCAGGATCGGGTTGTTCTGCCGACGGCGCAGCAGGATGTCGATGCATTGGCGAATTTCGCCGTCGCGACCGACGATGGGGTCGATGCGCCCGGCGTGGGCGTCGGCGGTCAGGTCCTGGGTGAACTGGTCCAGCACCGAGTCCTGTTTCGGTGTCGGGGTGCCGGCACTCACCGCACGTTTACCGCCGACGTGCTCGCGAGAATTTTCGGTCCATTCCAGCAGGTTGCTACGCAAAGCTTCCCGGGGAATCTTCAACAGTGATGAAGCACTGTTGAGCAACAGGCTGCGGCGCTCGTCGCGGTCGATCAAGGCAAGTAGCAGCAAGCCTGAGCGAATGCTCTCCAGCCCCAGCACGCTGGCCTGTACCACCGCGTCTTCGAGCAGCCCGGTGGTGTGCGACGACAATGCCGGGGTGCGCGTGCTGCCGGACTTGAACAGCTCCAGCGCTTTGTTGATTTCCGCCGTCAAGGCGTCGCGCTCCAGGCCGAAGCGCGGCAGCAGATAAGCGAAGTCTCCGCCCTCGATGTCCAGCAGTTCCAGCAGCAGGTGTTCGATTTCGACGTAGTGGTGGCCTCGCTGCAGACAGCGTTGCGCGGCCTTCTCCAGGGCGCGGCGGTTGTCCGGGTTGAGGCGTCCGATCAGGCTGGCCAGTTCCATGTTCAGGTGATCTCCAGCTGACGAAGACGGGTTTCGATGCGTTGCACCGCCAGGCTGGTCTGGCGTTGCAGGCCGCCGTTCCAGCTGAGCAGTGGCGGCGCCTGGCGACCGAGTTTGATTGGGCCGGCACCGCGTACCAACAGCACCAGGGTGCAGTCCAGGTCCGGGCCAAAATACAGTGCGCTGAGGCTGGCCAGTGCCGGGTGCGACTCGCCATCGGGCAGGAACCGCGCCGCCTGGGCAGAGGTCAGCGGGCCAAGGGTCAGGCGGATGCCGGCGTGTTCATCCCAGACTCGGGTGCCGGCCACTGCCGTACGCCCCAGTTGCAGGTTGCGGCCACCGGGGATCATGCGGCTGCGACTGGCGGGCGGGATCTCGCGCCAGGCACCTTCATAGGCACCGAGTTCAACCGGCAGTTCGAAATGCTCACGTACGATGGCTGCAAAACCGGCGAGGGAGCGGCGCCCATCGGCGAACAAGGCGCTGCATGCCAGCACGGCACAATCGGGTACGGCCTGACGCTCGCGCAAGGCTTTGGGCAGTAGCCCGGTCAGGGCCCGCAACTGCGCCTGGACCGCCGAAGCACCGGGGACGGTGAACCCCACGGCAATCCGGTGCTTGCGCATTACTTTGTACAGCAGGCTCAGCAGCCGGTGCTGGAACAGATCGAGAAATTCAGCGGGCGCGTAATCCTTGGCCCGCGCGCGTTGCTGCAACCATTCCTGATAGGCGTAGGGCAGCGGGCCGTCGGGACCGCCGAGGCCAAACACCGGGGTACTGAGGACCGCTTGCTGGCCGGGTTCCTGGGTCAGGCTTTCGATTTCGCTGGCGGCAAACAGCGGCGTCAACGGGCCGCGCAAGCGCAGTGCTTCCGCTTGCGGGGCGGTGCCGCTGCCCAGGGATTCGGCTTGTGGGTGTTCGCGCTCCAGCAGCAACAATGCCTGCAACAGTTCGAACCCCTGGGGATCCCGGCGCAGTCGTTGGCTCAGGCTCAGAGGGACAGTGGCATGCCGGCTTGGGGTTGCCATGTCTTCACCTCCCTGTCCGATTGCACCAGCGCCGTGCGCACGAAACGGTTAGCGGTGGCATAGAGGGAAAAGAACTGCGCAAGCACCGCTGAAAACAACACTGCGCTGCTACCGACGAAATGCTGCGGGTCCAGTTGCAGGCGCACCTCCAGCCCATTGCGCCAGCCGCGCCAGGCGTCTTCGCCGACATGGGCGATGACGCGTTCACAACCGAGGCTGAGCAGACCTTCGATTTGCCGCCAGGCGCTGGCCTCGTCCCGCAGGTTGTGCAGCTGGAGGATTTCCTTGAGTGCGTCAAGCGCCTGTGGCCCTTCGACCAGCGACAAATGATTGAGGGTCAGTTGCGAGACCAGCCGCCAGCGCGACTCGCCGTCCAGTCGCGGCACACTTTGCGGGCTGGGCGGGTTGCGCAGGCGCGCCCAGGCCACGGGGCCCGGGCGTTCAAAACCTAACGGTGTGCCGGCCGGCAGGCTCTGCGCCATGTGCCGATTGGTGCAAAGCAGTTCAGCGGTGAGGCTGTATTCAATGGCTTCTGACAGCGGGTCGAATCGGGTGTCCACCAGGCTTACCAAAAGGTCAGTGCCGAGGCGATTGGGGGTCATGCCGCTGACGCGTCGGGCATGCCAGTAGCACTGTTTATCGGCACCGCCATGCTGGCTGCCGTAATAGGCCGGCACTCGCTGAACCCCGCGACTGGATGTGGCACGCACCGCGCGGATGCTATGGATCTCGACGCTGTTTTCCCGGTGGCTGTCGGCGACCAGGCGGTATTCGCTGCGAGTACCGTCCGGGCGCAGGGGCTCCGAGGTTCGCGGAAACAGATTGATCACCGGCGTGCAGCCCAGTGCAAGGTCGCTGGCCTGTAGGTGCAGGCGGTTGGTCGGGGCGCGGTCGAAGACGATGTATAGGTAGAGCGCTTGACTGTTGCTGGTGGCGCCCGCCAGGGGCAGGTCGAAGAAGTTGAATTTGTCCGCGAAGGCAAAGTACTCGGCGAGCAGGCGCATGCCGGGGTGCACGCCGTCCTCGTCCGGCAGCAAACCTTCATCGCCGGCAAAACCGACGATCTGCGGCAGCCCGACAAGGGCTTTCGGCACGCTGCCAACGGGGCCGGCCAGGACCTGCACGGCATGGGCGCCGAGCAGATCGTAGAGGCAGGCGTTGACCACCGGGGACGCACTCAGGTGGATGCGTAACTGTTCGATGCCCAGCGTTGACCACTGGCTGTCACCGAGGCAGCGCAGGCCCAGTCTCAATGCCGACCGCGCCTGGACAACGCCGGTCAGGGCCTGGGCTTCATCGCTGCCCAGCAGCAACGCTTCGGTGATTTCCACCGGCCACAGACGCACGGGTGCACTGGTGCGAAAGTGGATGCTTTCGCCTTTGCCGGTGGTGACGAACAGCGGCGTGTCGCGAGGCAACGGGTAGCCGCCGTCGAGATTGCCTTTGCTCGGGTCCGGCTGGAACTGCACGATTGCGCAGGACGGCAGCGGGCGCATCGCCAATGGATAGAGTTGCTCCAGCAGGGCATCGCTGAATTCGGCGTAGTCGTCATCGAGCCGGCGTTGCAGGCGGGCGGCCAGCAGCGCGAATCCCTCAAGTAGCCGTTCGACGTGGGGGTCGGGGCATTCGTCGGGGGACAACTCCAGCCGCCTGGCGACCTTGGGGTAGCGCTCGGCGAAAATGCTGCCGGCATGGCGCAGCCAGGTCAGTTCTCGTTGGTAGTAATCGAGCAGTTGCGGGTCAATCGAGTCGCTCATGACGCACCTCAAGGCCATCGCTTGCCTTCTCGATGACAAATGCCACGGGCCAGTGCTGCTGGCCGCCGCGCAACTCGCCGAGCAGGCGGATGCTCAGTTGCTGCGGATGGTCGGGGACTGGATTGACCTGAACCTCGCCCAGTTTCAGGCGCGGTTCGAAATGGTTGATGGCCTCGCGCACTTCCCGCGCCAACTGCCGTCGGTCATCGCTACGCTGCTGTTGCAGGGCGGTCCAGTCAGCGAGGCCGTAGTCGAGAATGCTCGGTGGCGAGGTCAGGGCACGAGGGCCACGTCGGGTGTTGAACAGGCGCAGCAATTCGGTGCGGACCGAGTCGAGCAGGTCCTGGAGGTCGAACGCATGCAGCGTGTCGACCTCGCTTGCGGCCAGTCGCTCGAACAGCGGTGGGAGTAGGGAGCCTGCCATGGCCGACGCGCCCGATTACTTGACGAGTTTGTTGGCGGCCATGTCCCAGGTCGAGGCGGCCGTGCCTTCCTTGGTGCCATCGTCTTTCTGCGCGGTCAGCTCCCATTTGATTTTGGTGAAGTTCAGCGACAGGGTTTCCACGGGTTTGCCACCCGTACCGCCGCTGAC
This sequence comes from Pseudomonas sp. GM74, assembly GCF_000282455.1. Classification (GTDB taxonomy): domain Bacteria; phylum Pseudomonadota; class Gammaproteobacteria; order Pseudomonadales; family Pseudomonadaceae; genus Aquipseudomonas. Next base: position 19,578 of record NZ_AKJG01000012.1, on the reverse strand, counting down.
GCTGACGTTGGACAGCACCACGTTGGTCAGGGTGTAAATGATGAACGGCATCAGTTGACCACTGCCTTCAGCGGCGTTGCGGCCGATGATGACCTTGGCTTCCGGGATCGGTTTGCCGGCACAGCAGTATTCATTGAGGGAAGGTGTGGAACTGTCGACGAATTTGGTCAGCGTGAACTCGCCGATGTGCGGCTTGCCGGAGGTCCGCTCCGAGTTGCTGACGTCGTTGGTCACCTGCATGGCCACGTTGTGGCTGTAGGACATGACTTCGATCTTGTCCTTGTAGCCCTCGAGCAGGCTGTCGCCTTTGATGTCGCCGCCGAGGTCGAGAATAATTGCATCCATCGCATGAAACTCCTGAAGGTTATTGCGCTAGATAAGCAGGGAACTCCCGCCGGGCTGGCCGACGGGAGCGGGGCAGGTCAGGCGGCGACCGGTGGCGGCAGGGTGGCCACCAGGCGGATCGAGGCGGTCAGCTCTTCAAGCTGGAAGTGTGGCCGCAGGAATACCGTGGCCTTGTAGGCACCCGGCTTGCCTGCGACTTCCGTCACATCGACCCGGGCTTCACGCAACGGGTACTGCGCCTTGATCTCTTGCGGCGCGTTGTCGTTGATCAGCACGTAGTCGGCGATCCAGTTGTTGAGGTAGGTCTGCACGTTGTCGCGGGTCATGAAACTGCCGACCTTGTCGCGCATGATCACCTTCAGGTAATGCGCGAAACGCGAGGCCGCGAGCACGTACGGCAACATCGCCGAAATCCGCGCGTTGGCGTTGGCCTCGTTGGTGTTGTAGAGCTTGGACTTGTTGGTGGTCTGGCCGCCGAAGAACACTGCCACGTCGCTGTTTTTCTTGTGGCACAGGGCGATGAACCCCAGGTCGTTGAGCTCTTTTTCCCGGCGGTCGGTGATGGCCACTTCGGTCGGGCACTTGAGCGACAGGTCGCCGGAGGTGGTGCGGAAGGTGTGGGCCGGCAAGCCTTCGACCGCGCCGCCGCCTTCAGCTCCGCGAATCGCCGCGCACCAGCCGTATTTGGCGAAGGCTTCGGTGATGCGCTGGGACAAGGCCCAGGCAGCGTTGCCCCACAGGTATTTGCCGTGGTCGCTGCCGTTGACGTCCTCGACGTAGTTGATGCCCTCCACCGGCGAGGTGTCCGGGCCGTAAGGCAACCGCAAGAGGAAATGCGGCAGCACCAGCGATACGTAGCGCGAGTCTTCGCTTTCGCGGAAGGCGCGCCACTTGATCAGTTCCTGGCTCTCGAACACTTTCGACAGGTCGCGGGGCACGGCCAGTTCGGTGAAGCTGTTCATGTCGAACAACCGGGGGCTGGCGGCGGCAATGAACGGGGCGTGGGCGGCGGCAGCGACGTTCGACAGTTTTTCCAGCAGGCCGATGTCCTGCGGGTGCCGGCCGAAGGTGTAGTCGCCGACGAGCAGGCTGAAGGGGTGGCCACCGAAGGTGCCGTATTCCTCTTCGTAGATCTTTTTGAACAGCGCGCTCTGGTCGAACTCGACGGCTTTTTCCAGATCGTTCTGCAACTCTTTCTGGGTGACGTTGAGCAGGCGCAATTTTAACCGGGAACTGGTTTCGGTGTTTTGCACCAACAGGTGCAGGCCGCGCCAGGAGGCTTCGATTTTCTGTAGTTCGGGGTGGTGCAGCACCTCGTTGAGTTGCGCGCTGATCAACTGGTCGATCTGGCTGATGCGGTCGTTGATCATCGCCACGGTGTCCTTGTCGATGGCCATGCCTTCGTCGAGGACCTGAGTGGCGAACTCCGCGAGCATGTCGCGGGCATAGTCCTGCTGGCTATCGTCGTGGGCCATGCGGCCTTCGGCGATGATGCGGTCAAGCAGGGACAGGCTTTGGGTGGTGCTTTCACTGGTGTTGGCGCTGGCTGAAGCGGGCATGGCGACGTCTCCCTAAGTGAATGAGTGATCAGGCTTGCGGTTCGGCCGGTGCTTCGCTGTCGCCTGCGGGGGCGGCGGTGTCCGGACGGGCAGACTTGATCTCTTGCAAGCCTTCGGTATTGGCGATGACGTCGCGCAGCAGTTTGTCCAGGTCATCGTTGCCGTCGAGCTTGGTCAGCAGGTCGCGCAGACGCTGACGCGCTTCGAACAGGCGCCGTAGCGGGGTCACTTGTTCGACGACCTTCACCGGGTCGAAGTCGTCGATGTGTTTGAAGTTGAGTTCGATGTTGAGCTTGCTGTCATCGCCAGTGAGGGTGTTGGTGACTTGCAAGGTGGCGCGGGGGGCAATCGAGGCGAGCACTTCGTTGAAGTTGTCGCGGTCGATCTCGGTGAAGCGTCGTTCATTGAGCTTGGGAAGGGGCTCGAGCGGCTTGCCGGAAAGGTCGGCCAGAATGCCGACGACCAGCGGCAATTCTTTTTTCTCGATGGCGTTGCCGATTTCGACGTCGTAGGTGATTTGCACCCGGGGTGGGCGGACCCTGTCGAGCTTGTGCTGAGTACTTTCGGCCATGTTGGCTGACTCCGATGCATGAGCGGGCGCAATGCATCGGGAGGCCCGCTCATCGCTTTCCCTTGCTGGACCGTAGGTTAGAAAGGGTGGCAGATGGACCTGTCGTTCCTTTGACAAACCTTCCACATTCGGCATGGGGGACCGAACTATCCAAGACGCTAGAACAGGTCTATAAAAATGCAAGCGAAAACAATTTTGGACCGACCCGAGAAAAGGAAAATTCATTTTGTGTGCACGTTTTTTTGCATTCGCCCTGTTCCTGACCCTCGCCGGGTGCTCGTTTTTCGGGCCTCGGGTGGACCTCGATAACCTGACCCTGGACGTCGCGCCGAAGGCCAACGACGACACGCCGATTGCCGTGGATTTCATCGCCGTCAATGATCCGGATCTGCTCAAGCAGTTGTCGGGCATCACGGCGCGGCAGTGGTTCGCCGAGCGCGATCAATACCAGCGCGACTACCGGCAACTGATGACGGTTTGGGGGCTGGAGCTGGTGCCCGGCCAGTTCATCGACAAACAACCCTTCCCGCTGGGGGGCAAGCGGGCAACTGGACTTTTGGTCTTCGCCAGCTATAACACTCCCGGAGCACACCGGTTACGGCTCGATGACCAGAGCGATGCCTGGCTCAAGTTCGACAGTCGCGAGATGACGCTGGTCAGCAATACTCCGCAGTGAACACATTGCCAGGCCGCTGGTTTGCGCGGCGGCGTAGAGGTCGAAGGGAGTCGTATGAGCCTGTTACCTGACGCGGTTTGCTGGCACGAGGGCATGCAATTGCTGCCCCAGCATTTTCAGTTGCAAGGGCTGCGAGCCGAGGCGTTGGTGGCGCATTTTGCCCAGGCCTGCAATCCATGGTTCTGGGGCGTGAACCGGGTCGAATTCGACCCCGGCGCATTGAGTGCCGGGCTGGTGCGGGTGCTCGACCTGCAAGCGACGCTGCCGGACGGTTTGCCGATCAATCTGCAAGTGGGTGTCGGGCCGGCGCTGGAACTCGATGTCAGCGAAGCGGTCAACGCGTCGGAAAACGCCACGGTCACGGTGTACCTGGCCGTCAGCCCCTTGTGGCGTGCCGGTCAATTGCTGCCGCTCAAGGGCCGGCTGCAATCGGTGATCGGCGATGCGCTGCCGGATTTGACCAGCGGTGAGTACCCCGAGTCGATCACGGTGTGGCGTCCGAATCCGCGGTTGTGCACGCAACTGAACAAGGCCGATTCCATCTGTTTGCCACTGCTGAAAATCCGCAAGGAGGGCGGCGGCTTCCTTTCGCTGCCCTACACACCGCCCACGCCGTGCCTGCTGCCCGAGTCGGTGTTGGGTCGCCGGGTGGCCGGGCTGTGTGCCAGAGCGCGGGAGAAATGCATGTTCCTGGCCGGCCGCCTGCGCCAGGCGCAACAGGCCGGCAATCAAGACGATGCACTGGAAATCCGTCGACAACTGACGGCGCTCTGGGCGCGCCTGCCGGAGGTCGAGGGGACGCTGAACAGCCGATTGGCCACCCCGCAGGCATTGCACGGTTTGCTGCTCGGGCTGGCCGGTGCCTGGTCCGCGCTGGACCCTTTGGCCGGGGTTCCACCGTTCGCCCCCCTGGATTTTCTGGAGCTGCATCGCGGCTATGAACCGGTCCTGGACTGGCTCGAAACAACCCTCGAGTTGATCCGCGCCGGCTATCGCAGCCTGCCGTTCGAACGCAGCGAACAGAGCTTCTCGATTCAACTGCCGGACGATCAGCCGAGCCAGCGCCTGGTCATCGGTTTGCGCATGCCCAACGGCAGCAGCGAACAGGCGGCCGGCGAATGGCTGAGCGGCGCGATCATCGCCTCGGCGCCCCATGTGTCCTTGCTCAGTCGCCAGCGCATGAGCGGTTTGCCCCATGAGGCGATGAGCCGTAACGAGCAAGTGGCCTACAGCGTCGGCGACGACACGCGGTTGTTTGTGGTGACGGCCGAGGGTCAATGGTTCGACGGGCAATTGCCGTTGCTGATTGTCGCGCCGGCCGCCAAGCCGGCGAGCAGTCCATGGCAAGTGGTGTTGTTTGTGGCACAGGCCAGTGACAGTGCCTGATCAGGGAAGGGGCGTCGTATGTTCGAGGGGCATGCCGGGGCGGGTACACGGGGCTTGCGCGAAGCACCGTTGAGCAGCGCATTTCGCGAAGCCTGGTTGCAATGGTCACGGGAGTGGAATCAGCTGCCCAGGGACGGCGACGACGATGCGCTGGTGGAGGCGGTGGCCGACCTGTCGACGCAAATTTCCCAGCGTCTGTGGCGCACGGCTTTCGCCCGGGTTGGCGAAGCGGCGACCGATCAGGTCAAGGCGCTGGTCTATGCCTTTGTCGCCTTGATCGATGAAACGCTGGTGTTCACGCCGTGGCCGGGCCAGACCGCCTGGCAAGAAAAACCCCTGGAGTCGCGGATGTACACCAGCCGTCAGGCCGGTGAAAAACTGCCGGCGGCGATCAAGACGTTGCTGGACGAGCAGGTTCCCGCCACCCGCGACCTGGCCAATGTCTATTTGCAATGCCTGGTGTTGGGGTTTGAAGGACGGCTGCGGGGCGAGCAGAGTCAGGCCCGGCATGAAAAATTGCGCCTGGCACTGTTCACGTTTGCCTGGCAGCACGACGCGGAGTATGCCGATGTCATCGTCCGGCTCGAGCAGCCTTCGGCAGTACCCGCGGTGCAGTTGCCGGTGCGGCAGTCGTTGCCCGATGGCTTTCGCCTTGGACTGGTCATTCTCGCCATGGTCATGATTCTGACCGGGCTGGGGCAGTTCTTCTGGCGTGACATTCGCCAGGAACTCGACCCGGTGTTGCAGATGACCGACCCGGTGGCCACCTCGGAGCAAGACGCATGAGCACGCTGGAGATCGTGGGGCTGGTCATCGTCCTGTTGGTGGCGCTGGCGGTCATCGCGGTGGCGGTCTGGTGGTTGCGCACCCAGAGCGGGGCGGCGATCCGCAGTTTTTATAACGCGGTGCGTCATATGGAACAGGAGCAGGGCGCTCAGGACCGTTACCAGATTCCATGGCTGCTGATGCTCGGTGATGAAACCCAGGGCACCCAGTTGTGCAGCCAGTGGCGCTTGCAACCGACGGATAAACCGGCCTGGTTCGGGCGCTGGTGGTCGGACCCCGAAGGCGCGGTGCTGGTGGTGCCACAGGCGCTGTTTTTGCCCGATGAAGGCATGAGTCTGCAGCGCGGCGGCTGGTGGCGCCTGTTGGGGTTGATCCTGCGCCTGCGCAGCAAACGGCCACTGGACGGGGTGGTCTGGACCGTGCCGGTCAGCCGCCTGGGTAATGCCGAGCAGGCCGCGAACCTCGGTCTGGCGGCGCGCCGGCGCTTCATCGATCTGTTGCAGCGGTTTGGCCTGAGCCTGCCGGTGTACGTGGTGATCACCGGCATGGAAGAGCTGCCGGGTTTTCAGGAACTGATCTCGGCGCTCCCCGCCGATGCCCGCGAACGCACTTTGGGCTGGTCTTCACCCTTTGGTCCCGAGGCGGTCTGGCAGGCGCAATGGAGTGATCAGGCGCTGGACCAGGTGAATCGGGCCCTGTCGGAATCGATCATTGAAATCGGTGCGTTGTCCGGCCATCTCAAGGGCGAACTGTTCGGGTTGCCGGAACAATTCGAGGCCTTGAGGCATCATCTGCAAACCGTGCTCGAACCGGTATTCCAGGGCAATGCCCAAGGCGAGGCGCCACGTTTTCGTGGGGTGTACTTCACCGCCAACCAGCCCTCGCAAGAGGCTGCCGACGGGTTCTCAGCCCATGACAACGGGTTGCAACAGAGTGCTTTTGCCCGGCAATTGTGGCAGCGCCGGGTGGTTGCCGAACGCGGTCTGGCTCAGGTGGTGCCGCGCTTGCTGCGCCTGCGTCAGCGTTGGCAGCGACTGACCGGTGTGGTGACCCTGGTGATCGGCGTGGTCTGGGCCGCCAGCATGCTCTGGGTCTGGCAGGACTCGGTCAAGGATGCCCATGAGCTGTCGCGTCTGCTGCAAGGCGCGCAGAAGAATTACGTTGCAGTCACCGATGAGTCCCATAGGCTGGAGTCGACCCGGCGCAACGTCCAGGGGTTCTGGCGGGTCCTGGAAAAGGCTCCGCGCTGGAGCTTCACCTCGGTGGTGTTTCCCACCTCCTGGTTCTCGTCGCTGGACAGGCAACTGGAGGATCAACTGCGCCTGACTGCCCTGAGCCATATGTTGGAACCGCTACATGACTTGCTGAAGGCCGAACTGGTGCAACTCAAGGCCATTCGCAACACCGAGCGACGTGGCAACGTCGAAAACGAAGACCCGGCCCAATGGCAAAATTACGTCAAGGCCAAGGACCTGGTGGAGCGCGCGGTACGTCTCGAGCAACAGAATCAATGGTTCAGTCAGGCGCTGAACAACCCCAAGGCGCCGCTCGAAGATCTGGCGTTGCTGAGTAATAACGCGCTGTCGCTGAACCTCAATGCCGGTACGTTGCACCGTGCGGGTTTTTACAACCGGGTATTGCTCGATGCCAATGGCGGTGACTTCAAACCCCTGGACCTGGCCATGGAGCGCGCGGTCATCGAGGAGAACTTTTCCGGGCTCATGGAGCGTTGGCTTGACCAGTATTTTCTGGCCGACAACTTCGTCCGGCAGGCCGGTTATCTCAAGCTGCACCTTGAACGGCTGGAGGCCGGCAGCGGCAATTCCCTGGCGGAACTCGAAGACTTGCGCGCGCTGATCGACGACCTGCAAGCATTGGTCGGGCTGACCAATTCGGCCTGGAGTCGCGGCAAGGGGCAGGACCTGGTGCCGGGTTATCGCGAGATGATGGACAAGGTGCGCCAGAGCAGCCTGCTCGGCCCGCAGATCGAGCAACAGCTGGACCAGCAAGCGTCCAGGTTGCAGCAAAGCTTTCGTGATCAATGGATCGCCCAGGCGGGGGCGCGGGGTAACTTGCTGGTTCAGCAAGGCAGCGGGCAGCTGAGCTTGCAAGTGCATGTCAACCAGCTGAACAACGCGGTACAGGCCCTGTTCAAACGGGATTTCGTGGCCATCGCCTTGCGCGCGGATCAGGCTGCCGCTGCCGTTCAGGGGCAGAACGTCGATGGCGATGACCTCGGTACGGCGCTGAATTATTTTGCCAGCTACAAGAGTTATGCCGCCGAAGAACTTCCACGCATTCCCCCGGCGTATCGCGATGCGGTGCTTCAGGCGGCAGAGGGGGCGGCGGCCAAGGCCATGTGGTTGAGTCTCAAGGACCAGAACGACCAACCCCGTGGCGACGATGTATTCAACGTGCTGGCGCCACAGGCCGTGGCCTTGCAAAAAGCCTTCGCCGAGGTCCATCGCAACGATCTGGCCATGCGTGTGCAAAACGCGCTGAACCGTCGCGCCATGGCCCAGGTGGTCAGCGGTCTGGACGAGATTACCGCGCAACCGTTGTTCAGCGGGCGCAGTGAGATCAGTCAGTGGGACGGCTCGAAAAACCTCGGCCTGCAACTGTTTGGCGCCCTTGATGTGCAGGATTTGAAACTGAGCCTCAAGCAGCAATTCAACACCATGCTCGGCATCACCGAACGGCGCACTTCGGCGCTGGAGTGGCTCAAGACCCAGCAACAGGGTCTCTCGGCGCTGGATTACGAGCGTGTCATGCAATTCAGCGCGCTCAACGATGAACTGCTCAAGTACAAGGATCAGAATCCCGCCAGCTCACCGGCCCAGATCGAGCAGTTGGTGAGCCGCGACTTCATTGAAATGGACGCCACGTCCTGCGGCCGGATTCTGCAGACAGCCAGCTTGTCCGGCGGGCGCGGGACGCTGGCCCTGCGTGCCCTGGATCTGCAACAGAGCGCGATGCAACGCTGTCAGTTCTTGCAGCAGCAACAAGCAGCGGCGGCCTGGAACGACCTGGCCAACTATTTCAATCAATACCTGGCCGAGCGTTTCCCGTTTGCCAATGGCGTGCAGGCCACCGACGCCGATCCGGCCAGGGTTCAGCACTTCCTCGACTTGATCGACAAACGACTGCCCGTGGCGCAGGCCGGGTTGCAGCTGAGCCAGACGCCGGAGCGCCTGGCTGCCGAGGATTTCCTCAACCGCTTGAAGTTGGCCAGCACCTGGCTGGGTCCGCTGTTCGTGCGGGACAAGAGCGGCATCCTCGGCGTTGAAATGGACGTGCGCTGGCGCACCGATCGTGAGGAGGAGCGTGGCGCCGATCAAGTGATCGCCTGGGGCTTGAATGCCGGTAATCAACAAATCAGTTACCCCGGCGAGCCACAGCCCAACCTGCGCTGGATGGTCGGCCAACCGGTCCGGCTGACCTTGCGTTGGGCCAGGAACGGCTCGCAACGTCCGGCCAATGATCCGTTGCAGCCCAACCTGATGGTGCGTGATTTCGAAGCCGGTTGGGAGTACGGCGGCCCATGGTCGTTGCTGCGCCTGATCCGTTCACACCAGTCGGTGCAGCGCCAGCCGAATATGGACTTCACCGATTTTCCGCTGACATTGCGCCTGCCGGTCACCGCACAGGCCAGCACGGCCGAGCAGACGCTGATGTTTGTGCGTGTGTCGTTAATGAGCCAGGGCTCGAAATTTCCGCTGTCCATTCCACCGCTGCCCACCCGGGCCCCGCGTTCACCGTTCATGCAAACCAGGGCGACTGTGTCTGCGACGGTCATGACTGAGGAGGAGGGCTTGTGAACCTGACTTCACCACCGTTGCCGGAGCTGATTGCCCGACTGCTCGAACCGATCAGCGAAGAGGCACCCTGCGGCGAGGATTTGCGTTACGAGCGTGAGTTCGACCTGGCCCGCGAACTGCGCCGGGAGGACGACACCAGCCTGCCAACGGGAGTCTGGCAATCGTCGATCAAACGGGCGCAATGGCCCGAGCTGGAAAAACTGACCACCACGCTGCTGCTTGAACGCAGCAAGGATTTGATGGTGTGCGCCTGGCTCGGCGAGGCCTGGTTGCATCGGTCCGGCCTGGACGGGTTGCCCGGCAGCCTCGCGCTGGTTGCGGGCTTGTGCGAGCGCTACCCCGATCAGCTTCATCCCCGGGCCGAAGACGGTGACCAGTCATGGCGGGTCATTCCCCTGGAGTGGCTGGTGCGGCGCTACAGCGAAGTGTTGCTGACACGGGTGGCGCTGATCGATCCGCGTCACGGGGAATTCGACGGTTACTGTCTGGACGCGTGGCGGCGATTACAGCTGCAACAGGTACTGGTCAATGACAGCAAGGCTGCAAAAACCGCGGCGGAAACAGCACGGGGCGAACAGCAAAAACTCACCGAACTGATCCGGTCGACACCTCTGTCCCACTGGCTACGCCGCCAGGACAACCTGCTGGCGAGCCTGCAACATCTGCAACGGCTGCAAGCCTGGAGCGATGCTTACCTCGGCGCCCAGGCACCGGGCTTCAGGGGCTTGCTGGAAGTGATCGAGGCATTATTGACACGGGTACAGGAGTTCATCGCCATGCAGCCACGACTGTTGACCGAAGTGCCGGTGGAGTCGCCATCCCTGGCGGCGTCGGAATCGGCCGGGCTGGCGTCGGCGCCATCCACACCTCAGGTGTTTCGCGAGCCGGCGAGCCGCGACGAGGCCTATCGGCAATTACTGTTGATTGCCGAGTACCTGACACGCACCGAACCCCACAGCCCCGTCCCTTACTTGATTCGCAGGGGGGTGGAGTGGGGCAATAAACCGCTGAGTGAACTGTTGGGTGAACTGATCTCGGCCGATGCCGAATCCCGTCGCCTGTGGACGCTGTTGGGTGTTCTTTAATCGGTGACCGGGTACGGCGTGATCGGCGCGGGCAAGGCAATCGGCGTGAGCACCGGTTGGCCGGAGAAAAACGCCACGAGGTTCTTGCCCACCAGTTCGACGGTGCCCTGGGTGGCTTCCGGGGATAGCCCGGCGACATGGGGGGTGAGGATCACGTTGCTCAGGGTCTTGAGTGCATCCGGCACTTTCGGTTCGGCGTCGAACACATCCAGCGCGGCGCCGGCGATCCGGCGTTGCTCAAGGGCGCTGATCAGGTCGGCAGTGGCAATCACGCTGGCCCGGGCAATGTTGACGATAAACCCGTTGGGGCCCAACGCGTCGAGCACCGGGCGATTGATCAGTTGCCGGGTGCCCACGCCGCCGGGCGTGGCGACGATCAGGAAGTCCGAGGCCCGCGCCAGTTCGGTCGGGGTCGAGCAGAAGGTGTAGGACACATCGCTGCGATGCTGGCGATTGTGGTAGCAAATCTCCATGTCGAAACCGGCGCCGGCGCGTTTGGCGATGGCCATGCCGACCGCGCCGAGGCCGAGGATGCCCAGGCGTTTGCCGGCGAGGGAAGGGCGCATGATCTTCGGCCACTCGCCGCGCCGTACGGCGGCATCACAGCGGGGGATGTCGCGCACCAGCGACAGCAGCAGCGCCATGGCATGGTCGGCGACGGACGAGGCGTTGACCCCGGCGCCATTGGTGACGGTGATGCCCCGGTTGGCGGCGGCCTGCAGGTCGACGTGTTCATAGCCGGCACCGATCACGCAGATGATCTTGAGATTGGGCAGCGCGGCGATTTCTTCGGCATACAGCCCCAACGGGCCACGGGTGAGGACGGCGTCGATCTGCCCGGTGTGGCGGGCGATGGCTTCGGCGCGCTCGGCGGGCGTCGGGGCCAGGATCAGGTGAAAGCCCTGATGTTCAAGGATAGGCAGGTAATCATTGATGGTTTCAACCAGTACCAGAACGGTTACAGGCATGCTTGGCTCCCTGTGGGCATCGAAAAATCGGCTGGAACGCCACTTGAGATTGCTGACTTCAGGCCGGCTTGGCAACCACCAGCGATCGCAGCCCGTGGCAGCTCCTGGGCCCTGGCGGGCACCGGGCTGAGTGCCGGAGTTGGCAAAGCCTGCGATCTTTTTATTGCGCGGGGTGAGGTCGCTTTACTTCGGCGGCATGAGGACGGCCCGGGCAGCTTCGAGAATTTCATCCGACAGCGGATCGCCCCGGGTGGCCCGGGACAGCATCAGCGCACCGAACATCAGCGAATACTGCACCAGCGCCTGCTGCCGCTTGCCTGCTTCGTCCTCTGCGTCCAGCAGCGAGCCGAGGGAATCGAGCAGGTTGTTCAGGCCCAGCAGATAGGTTTGGCGCAAGCCGCTCTCGGCGGCCTCATGGCACATGTCCCCGGCAAAGGCGACCACCGGGCAGCTGTCGCCCGGATTGTCCCGGCTTTCGCTGGACAGGTAGGTTTCGACCACGGCGCGGTGGGACGCGTCCTTGCTGTCATGCTCGGCCACCCGTCCCAGCCAGCGTTGCGCGGCCTGTTCGAAAGCCCGGCCGCTGGCCTCTTGCGCCAGGGCCTCCCTGGATTCGAAGTGCCCGTAGAAACCGCCGTGGGTCAGGCCCGCGGCAGCCATCACATCGACCACACTGATCCCGTGCAGGCCGCGCTCGCGAAACAGCCGGGTGGCGGCATCGACGATAGTTTCGCGGTTGAGGTCGGCTTGTTTACGGGAAACTCGGGGCATGGGTCATTCTCGGTTTGCAGGTTGAATATCAGAGGGCGTATTGGGCAATCCCGTTGCCGAACGACCAGTTCTCTTTTTTCACTTCCACCAGATTGATGAAAACGTCCTCCAGTCGCACGGCCAGCTCTGCGTTAAGGCTTTCGGCGATGGTCTTGTAGAGGTTTTTTTTCTGCTCCAGGGTTCGCCCTTCGTTGAGGGTGATCTGGATGACGACCAGGTTATCGGTGCGGTTGATGCCCAGATACTCGGGATCAAAGATGAAATGCTGCTCGTCGTGTTCAGTCAGGATCTGGAAGTTGTCGTGCTCCGGTACGCCAATGGTCTGGCGCATGGCGGCATAGATCAGTTGCCCGATGCGTTTGGCGTGGGTGGGGTCCCGGTGTTTTTTGATGTCGACGCGAACCAGTGGCATGGGCAGACTCCGGAAGGAATGCGGGTCGGTTAAAAATACATGATGGTAGACCTTTATCAAGTGGCAAACGCCATCTTGCGATGAAGCACAGGATCTGAAAACCGCACAAATCCCTGTGGGAGCGGCGGTGCGGCGATCCGACTTGCCCGCGAAAGCGGTGTGTCAGTCACCTCAACGCTGAATGTGCCGCCTTCGCGGGCAAGCCCGCTCCCACAGGTTGTGTGTCGTTCATTTTCGCTCGATTGGTACCACCGTTCCTCACCTAAGTCTTTGCTTCTGCTCACTAATCCCCCAGAATGCCGCCCCTGTTTCGGCCGGACGCCGCCTGTCGGGTATTCCGACGCGTCCTGGCCGGGTGGCAAGTGACCGGAATGTGGAGATCCCACCGGATGAATGATCAGGCCAATAGCGTTAACGAACGCTATGTAGAAGCGACACCTGCGACGCTGTCGAGCTGGAATCGCCAGGACACCACCTGGATGCTGGGCCTGTTTGGCACGGCGATTGGTGCCGGAACCCTGTTTTTGCCGATCAACGCAGGCCTGGGCGGTTTCTGGCCGCTGCTGATCCTGGCGTTGCTGGCGTTCCCGATGACGTTCTACGCACACCGCGGGCTGACCCGTTTCGTGCTGTCCGGTCGCGAAGGCGCCGACATCACTGAAGTGGTGGAAGAGCATTTCGGCATCAAGGCCGGCGCGCTGATCACCTTGCTGTACTTCTTCGCCATTTTCCCGATCCTGCTGATCTACAGCGTGGCCCTGACCAACACGGTCGGCAGCTTCATGGAGCATCAACTGCACATCACGCCGCCACCGCGCGCCGTGCTGTCGCTGGTGCTGATCCTCGGCCTGCTGGCGGTGGTGCGATGCGGTGAGCAATTGATCGTCAAGGCCATGAGCCTGATGGTCTACCCGTTCATCGTTGCGCTGCTGTTCCTGGCGGTGTACCTGGTTCCCCACTGGAACGGTGGCATCCTCACCACCGCGAGCAGCGTGCCGGCGCCATCGGCGCTGCTGCATACCCTGTGGCTGGCGATTCCGGTGATGGTGTTCTCGTTCAACCACTCGCCGATCATTTCGGCCTTCGCCGTGGACCAGAAGCGTCGCTACGGTGAGCACGCCGAGCAGCGCAGCTCGCAGATCCTGTCCCGCGCCCACCTGCTGATGGTGGTGATGGTGCTGTTCTTCGTCTTCAGTTGCGTGCTGACCCTGTCGCCAGCGCAACTGGCCGAAGCCAAGGCGCAGAACCTGTCGATCCTGTCGTACCTGGCCAACCACTTCAGCAACCCGACCATCGCCTTTGCGGCGCCGTTGATTGCCTTCGTGGCCATTTCCAAGTCGTTCCTGGGGCACTACATCGGTGCCAGCGAAGGCCTCAAGGGCCTGATCGTCAAGAGCGGCAAGCGTCCGTCCGCCAAGGCCCTGGACCGTATGACCGCCGCGTTCATGCTGGTGGTGTGCTGGATCGTCGCCACGCTGAACCCGAGCATCCTCGGCATGATCGAAACCCTCGGTGGCCCGGTGATCGCGGCGATCCTGTTCCTGATGCCGATGTACGCCATCCGCAAGGTGCCGGCGATGGCACGCTATCGCGCACAGGCATCCAACGTCTTCGTGACGGCGGTGGGCCTGGTGGCGATCACGGCGTTGATCTACTCGCTGACCGCGTGATCCACCGGCCTGCTCGCGCAGTGCCGGGTTGACAGCTACAGTGGCCGCTGCACGTGATACGTGCAGCGGTTTTTTTTCGCCTGGAGGCACTGGATTGTCGAGCGAACCAAAGGCTGATCCCACCGAGCAACCCAACCGTTGGCAGGACCTGTTGGCAGGGCTGTCGATTGCCGGTCTGTTGCTGCCCGAAGCGGTCGCCTACTCAAGCATCGCCGCACTGGCGCCCCAGGCCGGGGTGATCTCCCTGTTCGCCGGGTTGCTGTGTTATGGCCTGTTCGGCACCAGCCGCTTTGCGATTGTCTCGGCCACTTCATCCTCCGCCGCCGTGCTGGCCGCCGCGACTGCCACCCTGGCCAATGGCGACCCCGGGCTTCGCGCGACCCTGGCCTTCTGCCTGGTGCTGGTGACCGGGGCGTTTTTCTTGCTGGCGGGGCTGTTCAAGCTCGGCAGCGTGACCTCGTTCATCGCCAAGCCGGTGCTGCGCGGCTTTGCCTTTGGCCTGGCGCTGACCATCATCCTCAAGCAGGTCGCCAGCGTGGTCGGCGTGCATTTGACCGATGCCAACCTGGTGCGCTTGCTGCCGCAACTGCTGGAGCAACTGCCGCAATGGAACTGGGTGGCAGCTGGCGTCGGCGCCGTGGCATTGGCCTTGTTATGGCTGTTTGCGCGGTTTCGGCGCTTGCCCGGAGGTTTGTTGGTGGTGGTGATCGGCATTGCGGCGGGGCAGTGGCTGGACCTGCCGGCTTATGGTGTGAAGCTGATCGGCGTGATCGACCTGAGCCTGGAGGTGCCGAAGCTGCCGGTACTGCCGTTTGCCGACTGGCTGCGTCTGGGGGAATTGGCGTTCGCCATGGTGATGATTCTGTATGCGGAGTCCTACGGCTCGATCAGTTCTTATGCGCTAAAGCATCACGACCGGGTGACCTCGAACCGCGACCTGCTGGCGCTGGGAGCTTCCAACTTGCTGTCTGGTCTGTTCCATGGCATGCCGGCGGGCGCGGGGTATTCGGCGACGTCGGCCAATGAGGCGGCGGGTGCCACTTCGCGCCTGGCCGGTATCGTGGCGGCGCTGGTGGTGCTGGTCATTGTCCTGACGGTGCTGCCTTACATCGCCCTGACCCCGGAACCGATCCTCGCCGCCATCGTCATCCATGCCCTGGGGCGCGGCTTGAGCCTGCAGCCGCTGGGACGCTATTTCATCTGGCGCCGAGACCGCTTGCTGGTGATCTGCGCCGTGGGGGCGGTGTTGGTGCTGGGGGTGCTGGACGGCTTGCTGGTGGCGGTGGCGATCAGTGTGTTGCTGATGCTCAAGCAGATGTCGGCGGCGGATATCCAGATTCTGGGGCGCATCGATGGCGGTCACGACTTTGTCGACCTGCAACGCCACCCAACGGCGCAAGCAGTGCCTGATGTGCTGATTGTGCGGCCGGGGGAAGCGTTGTTCTTTGCCAACGTCGAGCGGATTCTTGGGGGTGCCTTGCGTCTGATCCGGCATTCGCAAACGCCGATTCATACGGTGATTCTAAGTCTTGAGGAATCGCCAGATCTGGATGGCACCAGCATCGAGGCGTTGCAGGAGTTTTTCGTACGGGTGCGTCAGGAAGGTAAGTGTTTGATTCTGGCTCGTCTCAAGGACGACGCACAAACGGCGTTGGTGGCATTGTCGCAGGTGCAATCAAGCGGTGTGATTCTGAGTGGTTTGAGTGTGGATGGGGCGGTGCAGCAGGCGCTCAAGCCGTACGCATAACCTGTGGGAGCGAGCTTGCTCGCGATAGCGGCGGGTCAGTCGACATGGATGTAACAGACAGACCGCTATCGCGAGCAAGCTCGCTCCCACAGGGGTAGGGGGCTGAGGCAGAAGGCATAAAAAAACGCCGCTCATCTCACGATGGGCGGCGTTTTTCATTGCGTTGCAACGTTAGGCTTGAACGACCGGGATGTTGGCGTTCGCAGCAGCTTCACGGAACTCGGCGATCTGGTCGAAGGACAGGTAGCGGTAGACATCGGCCGCCATGCTGTCGATCTTGCCAGCGTATTCCATGTACTCCTCGACGGTCGGCAGGCGACCCAGGATGGAAGCCACGGACGCCAGCTCAGCCGAAGCCAGGTAGACGTTCGCGCCGTCACCCAGACGGTTCGGGAAGTTACGGGTCGAAGTCGACACGACAGTCGAGTTCGGCTCGACACGTGCCTGGTTACCCATGCACAGCGAGCAGCCTGGCATTTCCATGCGCGCGCCGGCCTTGCCGTAGATGCCGTAGTAACCTTCTTCGGTCAGTTGGTGAGCGTCCATCTTGGTCGGCGGCGACAGCCACAGACGGGTTGGCAGCTGACCCTTGACCTGTTCCAGCAGCTTGCCGGCAGCGCGGAAGTGACCGATGTTGGTCATGCACGAACCGATGAACACTTCGTCGATCTTCTCGCCAGCAACGCTGGAGAGCAGGCGAGCGTCGTCCGGGTCGTTCGGAGCGCACAGTACAGGCTCCTTGATGTCGGCCAGGTCGATCTCGATGACTTCGGCGTACTCGGCGTCCTTGTCCGCTTCCATCAGCTCAGGGTTGGCCAGCCAGGCTTCCATCGCCTGGGCACGACGCTCCAGGGTACGGGCATCGCCGTAGCCTTCGCCGATCATCCAGCGCAGCAGGGTGATGTTGGACTGCAGGTATTCGGCAATCGACTCTTTGGACAGCTGGATGGTGCAACCGGCAGCCGAACGTTCAGCCGAGGCGTCGGACAGTTCGAACGCTTGCTCGACGGTCAGCTTAGGCAGGCCTTCGATCTCCAGGATGCGACCGGAGAAGGCGTTCTTCTTGCCTTTCTTCTCTACGGTCAGCAGGCCAGCCTGGATCGCGTAGTAAGGAATGGCGTGAACCAGGTCACGCAGGGTGACGCCTGGCTGCAGTTCGCCCTTGAAGCGAACCAGGACCGACTCAGGCATGTCCAGCGGCATGACGCCGGTGGCAGCGGCGAACGCAACCAGACCGGAACCGGCCGGGAACGAGATGCCGATCGGGAAACGGGTGTGGGAGTCACCACCGGTACCGACGGTATCCGGCAGCAGCATGCGGTTGAGCCACGAGTGGATGATGCCGTCGCCCGGACGCAGGGAAACACCGCCGCGGGTCATGATGAAGTCAGGCAAGGTGTGGTGGGTGGTCACGTCGATCGGCTTTGGATAAGCCGCGGTGTGGCAGAAGGACTGCATCACCAGGTCGGTCGAGAAGCCCAGGCACGCCAGGTCTTTCAGTTCGTCACGGGTCATTGGACCGGTGGTGTCCTGGGAACCCACGGTGGTCATTTTCGGTTCGCAGTAGGTGCCCGGGCGAACGCCGGTCACGCCGCAAGCCTTGCCAACCATTTTCTGCGCCAGGGTGAAACCCTTGGTGCTTTCAGCCGGAGCTTCAGGCTTCTTGAACAGGGTCGAAGGTGGCAGACCCAGCTCGGTGCGAGCCTTCTCGGTCAGGCCACGGCCGATGATCAGCGGAATACGGCCGCCAGCACGAACTTCGTCCAACAGCACCGGGGTCTTCATTTCGAAGGTGGTCAGGACTTCGTCGGTGCCGTGCTTGCAGACTTTGCCAGCATGCGGGTACAGGTCGATCACGTCGCCCATGTGCATGTTGGAAACATCGAATTCGATTGGCAGTGCGCCGGCATCTTCCATGGTGTTGTAGAAGATCGGAGCGATCTTGCTGCCGAAGCAGAAACCGCCGGCACGCTTGTTCGGCACGTAAGGAACGTCGTCGCCGAAGAACCACAGTACGGAGTTGGTTGCCGATTTACGCGAAGAACCGGTACCGACCACGTCACCGACGTAGGCGATAGGGAAGCCGGCGTTGCGCATTTCTTCGATCTGCTTCATCGGACCGGTGACGCCTTGTGCGTCAGGCACGATGCCGTCGCGAGCCATTTTCAGCATGGCCAGGGCGTGCAGCGGGATGTCCGGGCGGGACCAGGCGTCAGGCGCAGGGGACAGGTCGTCGGTGTTGGTTTCGCCGGTGACCTTGAACACGCGCAGGCTGATCTTGTCGGCCAGGGTCGGGCGCTTCACGAACCACTCGCCGTCAGCCCAGGATTGCAGCACGCCTTGGGCGTGAACGTTACCGTTCTTGGCTTTTTCAGCGACGTCGTGGAAGGCGTCGAACATCAGCAGGGTGTGCTTGAGTTCTTCGGCAGCTACTGGAGCCAGTTCGGCGTCGTCCAGCAGGTTAACCAGAGTCACGATGTTGTAGCCGCCCTGCATGGTGCCGAGCAGTTCAACAGCGCGCTTCTTGTCGATCAGGGGGGATTTGGCTTCGCCTTTGGCGATGGCGGACAGGAAGCCGGCCTTTACATAGGCTGCTTCGTCCACTCCAGGCGGAACGCGATTGGTGATCAGGTCAACGAGGAATGCTTCTTCGCCAGCCGGGGGATTTTTCAGCAGCTCGACCAGGCCTGCAGTTTGTTCGGCGTTTAGCGGCTGGGGAACGATACCCAGTGCTGCGCGCTCTTCGATATGTTTGCGGTAGGCTTCAAGCACAGTTATTACCCTCATCAGTGGTCCCAAATGGGTGTCCGGGACGCTCATCCCGAAATTGCCGTACTCATGCGCTGCATGGCGTTGTGAGCCACTTAGCCAGAATTACCGACAATTCCTTACAGAAGCTGCTTTCAAAGTTTTACGCCTGCAGAACGGGAGCTGATGAGGGTTGGCGTTGGGCTTTTCCCCGCTGGAAAAACCCCTCGCCAACACCGCTCTGAAGGAACGACTGTGCTCGTGACGCTTTGAAAACAGCTTCTAACGGACATTGGCGCCTAAAAAGGCAGGCTGATTCTACGGCAAAAAAAAATTTAAGGTAAGTCAGTGTTTATTGGACTTTGGTGGCGGTGCTCAGCAGAGCCCGATTCTCCATGGGCCCTGAACTTTGAGGGGTGATCAATGGCCGACAAAGGGCTAACATGCGGGCCTGTTCTGCCTTCTCGCGTTTTTGCCTATCTATGCCCAATCAGACCATCAAGACACCCTGCGTCGGCCTCTGCTCCACTGTTTACGGTGACCTGGTGTGCCGTGGCTGCAAGCGTTTCCACCACGAAGTGATCCACTGGAACGGTTACAACGAGGAAGAAAAGCGCGCGGTATGGCTGCGTCTTGAGCAGTTGCTGTCCCAGGTGATGGCCGCCAAGGTGGAAATTTTCGACCCGGCACTGCTGAGAATGCAGCTGGAGCAGCGCAAGATCCGCTTCGTGCCCCATCAGTCGGAATATTGCTGGGCCTACCAGTTGATCGCGCGCGGTGCGCGGGTGATCAACAACCTGGAAGCCTACGGGATGGTGCTGCTGCCGGAGTTTCGCGAGTGGAACCTGCCGGAATTGCGCGACGCCATTGATCGGGAGTTTTTCCTGCTCTCCGAAGCCCATTACCAGCGCTACATTGCGCCGGGGTTCCTCAAGGACGCGTTTGAAGGCTGAGTTTTAAAAGCTTCGCGAGCAAGCCCGCTCCCACAGGGGATTTGCGTCGTTCACAAATCCTCTAATGAAATGGCTACCCCCTT
>NZ_AKJG01000011.1 GCF_000282455.1 Pseudomonas sp. GM74 | reverse complement strand
CCGGTTTCATTAGACCACTACAGTTGCCGTCCTGGGTCAGCAGGTATAGGGCGCCGACGATATTGGGGATGTCGCTCGCTTCGGCCTGTTTGAAACAGGTGCAGTAAAGGGTTTCGAGCAAGTCGCTGGCGGCGCGGATGCGTTGTCGGGCGGCGTCGAGGATCTCGAAGGGGTCGGCCTCGGTATCGATGACCAGCACGGGGGTTTCGCTGTAGCGGGTCTTTAGCGGGTGGTAGCGGGCTGTCAGTGAGTCGGAGTTTTTCATTAAGTGGGTCCTGTGCGAAATCGGCAAGTGTTCCCGGCAGGCCGAGACACTGTTTTCAGCCGCGCAGGAAACTATAGGAGGGTATGGCGTTGGGGGGCAAGACGGCTGAGATCGACAGGCTTTGTAAGGGTTTTGTCATATTTGGAGGAAGGGGACTACGGGTTGTTGGTGGGTTTTCAACGTGAAATGGCGAGAGGTAAAAATGCTTACAGCGTTCTCAGCCGTTTCGCAGTAAATCTCGGTAAAGGGTGCCTCGGACAATGTCGGGTGTTTCGAGTTTTACAGTGGCTGTGCTGGCCCCTTCGTCGGAGCGCCGCCCGGAGCAAGCCTGCTCCCACAAGGGGCTTGAGTCGTGTGGGTGGTTCAGACTGGTGAGGTTATCTCGACGCTGCCGAACGACCCATACAGACTTACTCGGTCATGACCTTTGGCGCTTGGCGCGAGGCTGCTTCCAGATCCATCAATCCTCTACCGTACGCTTCACTGTTGGCATAGAGGCCAGTCCGGTTCGCCGTTGCCAGCAGACGCTCGCGCACTTGCTGCGCAGTGAGCTCGGGGTAACGACTTTGCAATGCCGCCAATGCTCCGCTGACCAACGCCGCAGCAGGCGAGGTGCCAGCCATCTGGGTGTAGGTGCCATCCCTGTTGGTGGTCAGCAGGCCTTGCCCTGCACCGGAGTCGCCACCCGGTACAGCAATGCACCAGGCTGCCGCCACGCCACAATAGTTGGATTTGGCATTGATGGCGCTGCCGTCGTTTTTCAACGCAACCACTGCGATCCAGCCTTTTTCCAGTTCGGGTATGGCGACAGGTAAGCCGGGTTCAGCCAAGGGTTCTCGTTTCAGTTCATTGCCGGTAGGGAAAACAAATACGGCGCCGTCCTCAACCAGTTTCCGCGCGGTCACCAGTGATTGCGGCATGACTTGCTTGTAACGCGCCTCGTTGATTTCGGTCGCAGGAATGGCGTTGGCCCACGAGTTGTTGAGGATGCGCGCGCCCTTGTCGAAACCTGCTTGCCAGGACTGAGCGATTTCACCGTCGAAGAAAAAGGGTTCGTTATCGTCGCCGAAGCGATAGGGGATCAGCTGGGCGTTGAACGCGACGCCGTGCATGCCCTGATCATCCTTGTTGGCTGCGAGGATGCCGGCCATCTGGGTGCCGTGGCCGACCCGATCAAAAGTGCCGACCTGATTCTCGACATGGTCAAAACCCGGATCACGGAGCCTTCCTCGAAACGCCGGCAGGCTGCTGTTTGGGGGCATGGTCGTTCCTTGATAAAGATCCGCGTATCTCACGCTACCTGCATGATGGATACTTGGCGGAAGTCGATGGAGGTAAACCATACCGGCTGATGTAAGGCCAAGATCAGTGGGCAAAGTGCCTCCTGTGTTTCAACCTATGGCCAGGGATCGGTGGGTTGGGACGCTGTATCATCCCCTATCATTTTCGCCCCCGACCTTTTCTTGACTCGCTGCAATCGCCGGCCAGGCTTTTGACTCCGCAGCAGTCAACGGAGTGACAGCTTATGCACAACACCCTGGAACAGGTTTTCGGTTATCCACAGTTTCGACCCGGTCAGGAGGCGGCCGTCAGTGCTGTGCTGGCGGGGCGCTCGGCGGCGGCGATTTTCCCCACCGGTTCCGGCAAGTCCCTTTGCTACCAATTGCCGGCGCTGTTGCTGCCGCACCTGACGCTGGTGGTCTCGCCGCTGCTGGCGTTGATGCAGGATCAACTGGCGTTTCTGCAACGCCATGGCATCTCGGCGGGCAGTATCGATTCGGCCCAGAGCCGCGATGACGCCAGCGACGTCATGGCCCGGGCAAAATCCGGCGAGTTGAAGATTTTGATGATCTCCGTGGAGCGCCTGAAGAACGAGCGCTTCCGGCATTTTTTGCAGCAAGTGCCGATCTCGCTGCTGGTGGTGGACGAGGCGCACTGCATTTCCGAATGGGGGCATAACTTTCGCCCGGACTACCTCAAACTTCCCGACTATCAACGCCAGTTCAACATTCCGCAGGTATTGCTGTTGACCGCAACGGCGACGCCCAAGGTCATCGCCGACATGCAGGCGAAATTCGCCATCGCCGCCGACGATGTGGTGACCACCGGTTTCTATCGCCCGAACCTCAATTTACTGGTGGAGCCGGTTCGCGGAGCGGACAAGCGCAGGCGTCTGGTCGAGTGGATGAGCCAGCGTCCGGACCAGCCGAGCATCGTCTATGTGACCTTGCAAAAAACTGCCGAGCACATCGCCGAACACCTGAACCGCAACGGCATTCAGGCCGAGGCTTATCACGCCGGGTTGCCCCATGAGCAACGGGAAGCGATCCAGCGTCGATTCATGGGCGGGCAGTCCAATTGCATCGTCGCCACCATCGCTTTCGGCATGGGCATCGACAAGAGCGACATCCGCAACGTGGTGCATTTCGACCTGCCAAAATCCATCGAAAACTACAGCCAGGAAATCGGCCGCGCCGGGCGTGACGGGCAGCCGTCGGACTGCCTGGTGTTGGCCAATCGCGACAGCCTCAACGTGCTGGAGAACTTCGTCTACGGCGACACCCCCGAGCTCGATGGCATCCGTTGCGTGCTGGACGAGATGCTTGCCGCAGCACCCGAAGGGCAGTGGGAGTTTCTGCTGGGGCCGTTGGCCGATCAGAGCAACATTCGTCAGTTACCGCTCAAGACCTTGCTGGTGCAACTCGAATTGCGCGGGCTGATCGCCCCGCGCTACGCGTACTACGCCGAGTACCGTTTCAAGTATGTGCAAGAGCCCGAGGTGCTATTGGCGCATTTTGAAGGCGAGCGCAGGGATTTTGTCGCTGCGATCATCCAGACCTCAAGCCGAGCCCGGACCTGGGCCACGGTGAATTTCGAGGCGTTGCACGAGCAGCATCAGGCCGAACGCAGTCGAGTGGTCAAGGCGCTGGATTATTTCCAGGAGAAGGGCTGGGTGGAGCTGGAAAGCAAGCAGATGACCGAGGTCTACAGCGTGCTGCAAAACGGGTTCGACAACGTCGCGTTGAGCGAGGAACTGCACGGCTGTTTCACTCGGCATGAGCGCACCGAGGTCGCGCGGATTCACGCGATGCTGGACCTGTTCGCCACCGACCGTTGCCTGGGTTATCGCCTGGCCGAGTATTTCGGTGACCACGATGCACCGCAGCGATGCGGGCATTGTTCGGTGTGTCATGGGCAAGTGGCGCGGCTACCGGCACCACCGGAGCTTCCGGCCCTTGTGGATAAAAATTTCGAGGCGCTGTGTGGCGGTTTTATCCACAGGCACGAGCAGCACACGGGCAACCTGCCCTCGGCTGAACGGGTGACACGGTTTCTGTGCGGGATCAGCGTGCCGTTGTTTACCAAGCTCAAGGCGCGGTCGATTTCGGGGTTTGCGGCGCTGGAAGATTATCCGTATGCCGAGGTGCGCAGCTGGGCCGAGCAACATCTGGCAGGCTGAACCGTATCCATTGTGGGAGCGGGCTTGCTCGCGAAGGCGATCCATCAATTGGCAGTGATGGTGACTGACCCACCGCTTTCGCGAGCAAGCCCGCTCCCACAGGGATCTCAGGGGCTGGCAGTGCTACATCCATCCGCTGAATGTTGCTCATCACAGGAATAAATTTCAAAAAAAACCGGTGGCTGACTATGGTGGTGGCTGTCTTCGGATCGCCAACAAGAGAACAAAACATGAGCCAGACACCGTCGAATATTCAGCGCGCTGCCGTCATCGGCGCGGGCACCATGGGCCGTGGCATTGTCATGTGCCTGGCCAACGCCGGAGTGGCCGTGCAGTGGGTCGACAACAATCCGCAAATGCTGGAGCAAGCGCTGGCCACCGTGGCGGACACCTACGCCCACAACGTGCGCCAGGGTCGTATTGATCAGAGCGAAGCCGATGCCCGTGTGGCGCGCGTTACGGCGGCAGAAGGTTATGTGGCCATTCGCGATGTCGACCTGGTCATCGAAGCGGTGTACGAAAACCTTGAGCTCAAGCAGAAAATCTTCCGCGAGCTCGATGGCCTGCTCAAGCCTGAAGCGATTCTGGCGAGCAATACGTCGGCGCTGGACATCGACGCCATTGCTGCGGTTACGGGGCGTCCGCAGCAGGTCCTGGGCCTGCACTTCTTCAGCCCGGCGCACATCATGAAGCTGCTGGAAATCGTCCGTGGCGCACAGACGGCACCGGCAGTCCTCGATGCGGCACTGGCGCTCGGCCAGCGCATGGGCAAGGTCAGTGTGGTGTCGGGCAATTGCGACGGTTTCATCGGCAACCGCATGCTCAACACCTATGTGCTCGAAGCGCGAAAAATGCTGCTGGAAGGCGCTTATCCGTATCAGGTGGACGCAGCGCTGCAAGGCTTCGGTTTCGCCATGGGGCCGTTCCGCATGTTCGACGTGGTGGGCGTTGACCTGCAATGGCGCTCGCGCCAGCTATCCGGCATCGGGCAGGATGCGCCGGAGGTCCAGGTGGATAACCGTTTGTGTGAGCAGGGACGTTTCGGCCAGAAAAGTGGCAACGGCTTTTACCACTATGAACCGGGCAGTCGTCAGGCCGAACACGATCCGCAGGTCGATGCACTGGTGCTTCAAGTCAGTGAGGAACTGGGGTTCCAGCGCCGTGAGATCGGCCCGGAGGAGATTCTCGAGCGCTGCTTGCTGGCACTGGTCAACGAAGGCGCGAAGATCCTGCAGGAAGGCATTGCCGGGTCGGCTCGGGATATCGATCTGGTCTACCTCAATGGTTACGGTTTCCCGGCGGACAAGGGCGGGCCGATGGCCTGGGCGGATCAACAAGGGCTGGCGGATATCCATCGGCGCCTGATGGACCTTGAGACGCGTCAGGGCGATCACTGGAACCCGGCGCGGTTGATTGGAGAGTTGGCGGCGGCTGGCAAGGGGTTTGCTGACAAGTGACGGATGTGGCGCCCGTCAGGGCGCCTTCGCGAGCAAGCCCGCTCCCACATTTGATCTTCAGCGAGCACAGATTGTGTACGACCGATATCCAATGTGGGAGCGGGCTTGTTCGCGAAAAACGATAACGCGGTTTTCGCCTTAGACTTGGCGAACCAACTCCAGGAATCAACGCTGATGCCCCAACGCACCGACTACCCCCACTTCCAGCCCATCACCACCCGTTGGCACGACAACGACGCCTACGGTCACGTCAACA
This sequence comes from Pseudomonas sp. GM74, assembly GCF_000282455.1. Taxonomy (GTDB): domain Bacteria; phylum Pseudomonadota; class Gammaproteobacteria; order Pseudomonadales; family Pseudomonadaceae; genus Aquipseudomonas. The sequence goes on along the minus strand of NZ_AKJG01000011.1, from coordinate 41,712 downwards.
ACGTGACCTACTACAGCTTCTTCGATACGGCGGTGAACACTTACCTGATCGAAGTCGGCGGCCTGGATATCCATGACGGTGAGGTGGTGGGGTTCGTGGTGAGTTCTTCCTGTGATTACTTTGCTTCCATTGCCTTCCCGGACCGTATCGAGATCGGTCTGCGGGTGGGCAAGTTGGGCAACAGCTCGGTGCAATACGAACTGGCCGTGTTCAAGCAAGGGGAAGACGAGGCCTGCGCGGCGGGGCGCTTTGTGCATGTGTTTGTCGATCGTGCGTCGAATCAACCCGTGGCGATTCCTGCCGGATTGCGCGGGGCGCTGGAGCGTCTGGTGGTTCAGTAAGGCAAAAAAAATCGCAGCCCTTGGGCTGCGATTTTTGTTGTACTCACCAGCGAGGCGCTCGAGGCCTTAGTCACGGTAGTGCTTGTGGTGGTGTTTGCGATGGCCATAGGCATGACCGCGACCCGGATGGCCGTCACGGTAGTAGCGACGATCGTCATGGCCGCGATACGAACGACGATCGCCGTCGTCATCATCGTACTCTTTGCCCATGTAGTTACCCAGCGCGCCACCGGCGCCGCCGCCTGCTGCAGCGCCGATCAGGCTGCCAGTGGTGCCGCCCATGCTGCGGCCGACCACGTTACCGCCCGCTGCACCCAACGCACCGCCAAGGGCTGCTTCGCCACGGCTGTGTTTGTTTGCGCCGACGGCGCTACCACCCGCGCCACCCAGGGCTGCGCCGATGGTGGAACCTGTACTGCCGCCTAACGACTGACCGACGACCGAGCCTAGAACCCCGCCCAATGCGCCGCCTACACCGGCTTCGGTGGTGCCGCCAGCAGACGCGATACCGCTGACCAGGCCAAGGGACAACAAGAGAATCGAGGAGAACTTCATGGAGGAACCTCAAGGGGATGACGGCGCGATCCTGAGGCTCTGGAATGGGCGTGACAATCGAAATCCGACGAATAACACGACCTGTATACAATATTGCAAGTTACTGTTTTTTGGGCGGAACTTAACGTTTTTCTGCAGGTCTTTTACTACTTCGCAAAGGCCGTTTTCATGAGAGAACGGCCTTTTTTGTGGGCGAAAGGAAAGTGCAGGGTCCGGAGTTTTTGGTGATTGGTCTGGCCCCATCGCGAGCAAGCTCGCTCCCACAGGTTTTTTCTGTTGTTCACAAAGTCTGCGTTCGACTGAAATCACTGTGGGAGCGAGCTTGCTCGCGATGGGGCCAGTTCAGACGACGTGTTATGCAGACCTGGCCATGATCAGACCGGTCTCGCTCGCCGCTTCCAACCGGATCGCCACGAACTTCGATGTCGGTGTATGGCTGCCATCGCCGGTGCTTTCCAGCGGCACCAAGGGGTTCACTTCCGGATAGTAGGCCGCCGCTTGCCCGGCCGGGATATCAAACGCCAACAGCGTGAAGCCTTTCACCCGACGTTCAACACCATCGTCCCAGAGCGAAACGATGTCGGCCTTTTGCCCCGGCTTGAAGCCCAGGCGAATGATGTCGGCTTCGTTGACGAACAACACGTCCCGCTGTCCCTTCACGCCGCGATAACGGTCGTTGAGGCCATAGATGGTGGTGTTGTACTGATCGTGGGACCGCATCGACTGCATGATCAGGTCCGGCAGCACACCGGTGGCCCGGGTGCGTTCGTGCACCAGGTCTTTGGGCAGCGCGTTCGAGCGGAAATTGGCCCGGCCCGAGGCGGTGCTCCACTTGCGTGTGCCGGCACTGTTGCCCAGGTAGAAGCCGCCAGGGTTCTTGACCTTCTCGTTGAAGTCCTTGAAGCCGGGAATGGTCTCGGCGATGAGGTCGCGGATGCGGCTGTAGTCGGCCACCAGCCAGTTCCAGTCCACCGGGTGGCTGCCCAGGGTCGCGGCAGCGATGCCGGCCAGGATCGCCGGTTCCGAGCGCATCCGGTCCGACAGCGGCTGTAGCTGGCCATTGGAGGCGTGGACCATGCTGAACGAGTCTTCGACGGTGATTGCTTGCGGGCCTTCGGTCTGGATATCGATGTCGGTGCGGCCCAGGCACGGCAGGATCAGCGCGTCCTTGCCGTGGGTCAAATGGCTGCGGTTGAGCTTGGTGCTGATCTGCACGGTCAGGTCGCAGTTTCGCAGGGCCTGGAACGTGCGCGGGCTGTCCGGCGTGGCTTGGGCGAAGTTGCCGCCCAGACCGATGAAGACTTTTGCCCGTCCTTCAGCCATGGCGTGAATCGCCTCGACCACGTTGTGGCCGTTGCCGCGTGGCACCTTGAACTGGAAGCGACGCTCCAGGGCATCGAGGAACGCGGCAGGAGGGCGTTCGTTGATGCCCATGGTCCGGTCGCCCTGCACGTTGCTGTGGCCACGCACCGGGCACAGACCGGCGCCCGACCGGCCGATGTTGCCGCGTAGCAGCATCAGGTTGGCGATTTCCTGGATGGTCGCCACCGAGTGGCGGTGCTGGGTGATGCCCATGGCCCAGCACATGATGACGTTCTTGCCCTTGACGTACATGCGTGCCGCTTGCTCGATTTCCACCAGGCTCAGGCCGGACTGCTCGACGATCTGCTCCCACGGGGTGTCGTCGATGACGGCCAGGTAATCCAGCACGTTGACGCTGTGTTCGTTGAGGAAATCGTGGTCGAACACCGCCGGGGTACCGGTTTTCTGCGCGTCGCGCTCCCACAGCAGGAGGAATTTCGCCATGCCGCGCATGATCGCCATGTCGCCACCCAGGGCCGGGCGGAAGAACGCGGTGTTGGTCGGCTTGTCGCCGTTGGTGAGCATTTCGAGCGCGTGCTGCGGGTGCTGGAAACGCTCCAGGCCCCGTTCTTTCAGCGGGTTGATGCACACCACTTGCGCGCCTCGCTTCACCGCTTCGCGCAGCGGTTCGAGCATCCGTGGGTGGTTGGTGCCAGGGTTCTGACCCCAGACGAAAATCGCATCGGCGTGTTCGAAGTCGTCGAAGGTCACGGTGCCTTTGCCGACCCCGACGCTTTGCGACAACGCGACACCGCTGGCCTCGTGGCACATGTTCGAGCAGTCAGGGAAATTGTTGGTGCCATAAGCGCGTACGAACAGCTGATAGAGGTATGCCGCTTCGTTGCTCGCCCGGCCCGAGGTGTAGAACTCGGCCTGATCGGGGCTCGACAGGCCGTTCAGGTGTTTGGCGATCAGCGCGAACGCGTCGTCCCAACTGATCGGCTGGTAGCGATCGGTCTCGGCGTCGTAGCTCATCGGTTCGGTCAGGCGGCCCTGGTATTCGAGCCAATAGTCGCTTTGCTCCAGCAAGGACGTGACGCTGTGTTTGGCGAAGAATCCGGCATCGACACGGCGTTTGGTCGCTTCCCAGTTCACCGCCTTGGCGCCGTTCTCGCAGAACATCACCATGCCCTTTTCCGGAGAATCGCCCCAGGCGCAGCCTGGGCAGTCGAAGCCACCGTTCTGGTTGGTCTTGAGCATGATGCGCAGGTTCTTCAGCGCGTTGTCGCTGGTCAACCAGGCCTGGGCCACGCTGATCAATGCCCCCCAGCCACCGGCCGGGCCTTTGTAGGGCTTGAAGCGAGGGACGGGTTTCTGGTCGGCTTGACGGTGTTGACTCACGCTTGATTCTCCAACGTTGGGCTGTAGACCCGCGGTGCATTCTTCTGTGGCAGATGGATGAGATTGAGGTTGTGGCGACGGGCCCATTGCACGGCAAGGCCCGTGGGCGACGACAGGCTGACCAGGGTCTGGATGCCGGCGCGCAATACTTTCTGGATCAATTCGAGGCTGCAGCGGCTGGTGACAATCGCCAGGCCGCCAGCGGTCGGGATTTTTTGCCGGATCAATCCGCCGATCAGCTTGTCGAGGGCGTTGTGTCGGCCAATGTCTTCGCGGCCGAGCAGCAACTCGCCTTTGTCGTTCATGAACACCGCCGCATGTACGGCGCCACAATGTTGGCCCAAGGGCTGGAAGGCGCCGATGCGCTCGCGCAGGCCATCGAGCCATTCGACCGGCGGCAACGGGGCACCGGGCAATACCTGAAGGTCTGGCAACGCCTGCTCGACCGCTTCCACGCCACAGAGCCCGCAACCGCTGGTGCCGGCCAGTTGCCGACGCTGCTGCTTGAGGTTCCAGAACGCGCGGTTGGCGATGGTCACTTGCGCGTATTGCGCCGAACCCGAGCCGCTGAGCTGCAGGTCGTAGATGTCCGTGGCGTCCTGGATGATGCCGCTGCCCAGGCTGAAGCCGACAATGAAGTCCTCCAGATCCGTGGGCGTCACCAGCATGACCGCCTGACTGATGCCGTTGAAGGCAATCGCCAGCGCGACTTCCTCGGCCAGCGCGGTGCTGGCCGATTCGGCGCTATCGGTTTCGGTACGGCGCAGGTTGCAGTAGCTGTAGGTCTGGCTGGCGGCGGGTGCGGGCGTTTCGAGGGCAGGCGCCGCGCAGGCTGGGCGCTTGGTGTTCATGGCATCACCGACGGATTGATCAGCTTTAAGACTAGGCGTGACAACTTGTCGCGTCTAATCGCTAATACTGATCTGCCGATAGACACCGTCGATCAAGCACCGATCAGCGATTGTTGATAGAGGGCAAAACAGGCTTCTGCCAGCGCCGAGCGTGGCGCGCTGCGACGCATGATCAGCCCCAGGCGGCCAAGGGTCTGGGCGTTTTCGATCGGTTGCAGGCGCAAATGCTCGGTCAGGCCTTCGAGGCCACCTTCCAATGGCATCACGGCGCAACACAAGCCGCCGTGCACCGCTTGTAACAGTTGATGCACGGCATCGGTCTGCAACAACGGCTGCGGGGTCAGGCCACGGCTGTGGAAGTTGTGGTCGATGGACTGGCGAAAGTGCATGCCGCTGGTGAGCATGCCCAGCGGCAGTTCGATCAAGGATTCCCAACTCAGCGGCGCCTCGCCAAAGGTGAAGAAGCGTTGATCGTAGAGCAGACCCATGCGGGTTTCGCTGAAGGCCAGGGAGTCGAAATGTTCGGTGTCGAGGCGTTCCAGGTATGACACGCCGAGATCCAGGCGATTGTTCGCCAGTTGCTCGAGGATTTGCTCCGAACTCAGTGCCGAGAGTTCGAAGCGCAGGTTCGGGTGTTCGGCGTGCAAGCGTTGCAGCAGTGGCAGCGGATCGAAGCTCGACAACGGCACTACACCCAGGCGCAAGGTGCCGACCAGATTGCCGCGACAGGCGGCCGCCTCGGCGTACAAGCCGTCGTAGGCCGCCAATACCGTGCGCGCCCAGGCCAGCACCCGCTCGCCCGGCGCGGTGAAGCCTTCGAAGCGCTGGCCGCGATTGACCAGCGGCAGGTCGAGTTCTTCTTCGAGGCTGCGCAGGCGCATGGACAGGGTCGGCTGGGTGATGTGGCAGCGGGCGGCGGCCTGGCCGAAATGGCGGGTTTCGTCGAGCGCGATGAGGAATTTCAGCTGCTTGATGTCCATCTGCGCTCCTGGGGTTGGGAAGGTGCGGATTCTATCGCAAGCGGGGTCATTGGTCGGGTTGGATTCGCAGGTGACGACCGTGGTCTAGGCTTTGACGTCTGGAACCCGAAACCCAAGGAGAGTGCACCATGAGTCTTTTGAGCTTTGTGAAGGAAGCAGGCGAAAAACTGCTGGATTTGCTGACGCCAGGCAACGCCAACGCCAGTGAGCAGTTGAAGGCGCACATCAGCAAGGTCGGCCTGGGCAACCCGAATGTGCAGGCGACGGTCGATGGCGACAAGGTCACGGTGACCGGTGAAGTGGCGAGCCAGGAAGAGAAGGAAAAGATCCTGCTGGCGGTGGGCAACATCGCCGGGGTTGGCAGTGTGGATGATCAGATTACTGTGACCGGGCCGGTGGCCGTGGCCGCAAAGTTTGTGGTGGTCGAGAAGGGCGATACCCTCAGCGCGATTTCCCTGCGTGTGTATGGCAATGCCAACCTGTACAACAAGATCTTTGAGGCCAACAAGCCGATGCTCAAAGATGTGAACAAGATCTATCCGGGGCAGTCGTTGCGGATTCCTGAGTAAGTCGTCAAACCGCGTGATGGTCATCGCGGGCAAGCCACGCTCCCACAGGAGCTGCGTCGTTCGCATCCTTTGTGAACGGCTCAGATCCTGTGGGAGCGTGGCTTGCCCGCGAAGCAGGCGCCTCGGTATCAAAGCCCCGCAATCAAATCCCGATAATCCCCGACCGCCGCAAACTCCGCCGTGTCCTTCGGCCCCTTGCGGCTGTCCGGCTCGCGCACGGCCAGCAAATGCGCCACGCCAAAGTCCCGTGCACTGCGCAGGATCGGCAAGGTGTCGTCGATGAAAAGGCTTCGCGCAGGATCGAAATCGATATCGGCTTGCAGCGCATCCCAGAATTGCGGGTTTTCCTTGGGGAAGCCGTAGTCATGGGAACTGATCAAGCGTTCGAAGTAGGGCGCCAGTTCGATTTTTTCCAGCTTCAACGACAGCGCATCCCGATGGGCATTGGTGATCAGCACCACGCGCTTGCCGGCCCGTTTGATCGCCGCCAGAAAGGTGTCGGCATCCGGGCGCAGGGCGATCAGGTGCGCGGTTTCCAGTTTCAGGTCGCGCACCGACAGTTTCAGTTCGGCGCTCCAGAAATCCAGGCAGTACCACTGCAACTGGCCGGCATTGCGTTCGAACAAAGGCTGCAGCTCCATCTCGGCCATGGCCCGGCTGACCCCGTGCAGTTCGGCGTAACGCTGGGGCAGGTGTTCCAGCCAGAAGTGGTTGTCGAAATGCAGGTCCAGCAGCGTGCCGTCCATGTCCAGCAGAACGGTATCGATGTCGGACCAGGGTAATGAAGGCATGGCAACGTCTCGGGCAGTAGAAAGATTTCTGGCGTAAACAATCGGGAAAGCCGCGTTATAGTAGCGCGTTCACGCCAAGGAGCTTTGCATGCGCCAGAAACCCACCATACTCGCCCGCGAAATTGTCGCCACCAGTCGATTGTTCTGCGTGGAGGAGTTGAAGCTGCGCTTTTCCAACGGCGTGGAGCGCACGTATGAACGCCTGGTCGGCAAGGGTGCCGGGTACGGCGCGGTGATGATCGTGGCGATGCTCGATGCCGAGCACGCGGTGCTGGTCGAGGAGTATTGCGGCGGCACGGATGCATATGAAATGTCGTTGCCCAAGGGTTTGATCGAGCCGGGCGAAGACGTGCTGGCGGCGGCCGAGCGCGAGCTCAAGGAAGAGGCCGGTTTTGGCGCGCGGCAACTGGAGCACCTGACCGAGTTGTCGCTGTCCCCTGGCTACATGAGCCAGAAGATTCAAGTAGTGCTGGCTACCGACCTCTACGAAGAGCGTCTGGAAGGCGACGAGCCAGAGCCGATGCGGGTGGACAAGGTCAATCTGCGTGAGCTCTCGGCGCTTGCACAAAACCCACAATTTACCGAAGGCCGTGCCTTGGCGGCGCTGTACCTGGCCCGAGACCTTTTGACTCAGCGCGGAGTGTTCCAGTAATGAATTTCCCACATCCGATGATGGCATCGGTGATTGAACTGGCCTTGCGGGCCGGTGATGCGATCCTGCCGTTCTGGCGCACGGGCACCGCCGTCACGGCAAAGGCTGATGATTCGCCGGTGACCGCTGCCGACCTGGCCGCTCACCACGTGATTCTGGCCGGGCTGACGGCGCTCGACCCGAGCATCCCGGTGCTCTCCGAGGAAGACGCCAACATTCCCCAGGGCGTGCGTGCCGGATGGCAGCGCTGGTGGCTGGTCGATCCACTGGATGGCACCAAGGAATTCATCAGCGGCAGCGAAGAGTTCACCGTCAACATCGCCTTGATCGAAAACGGTCGGGTGGTGTTCGGTGTGGTGTCGATGCCGACCAACGGGCGTTTTTACGTCGGTGGAGCGGGACTCGGCGCCTGGCGCGGCGATAAAGGTGGCACGCCCGTGGCGATCAAGGTGCGTGATGCATTAGCGCCCGGCGAGTCGTTCACCGTGGTGGCCAGCCGTCGCCATTCGAGCCCGGAGCAAGAGCGTTTGCTGGCCGGGTTGAGCGCCAGCCTTGGCGAGCTGCAACTGACCAGTATCGGCAGTTCGTTGAAGTTTTGCCTGGTGGCCGAAGGGGCAGCGGATTGCTATCCGCGCCTGGCACTGACTTCCCAATGGGACACGGCGGCAGCGCAAGGCGTGCTGGAAGGCGCGGGCGGTGAGGTGCTGGAGTTGAGCGGTGAGCCGTTCAGCTATCCGGCACGGGAGTCGTTGTTGAATACGTTCTTCCTGGCGTTGCCGGCGAAGGCGGCCTGGCGGGAGAAGCTGCTGGAATTGGCACGCTCCTGAGATTCACACCTGTTTGTGGCGAGGGAGCTTGCTCCCGTCGGGTCGCGAAGCGGCCCCAATGCTTTCTAGCGGCTACTGCGTAGCCTGGCGGGAGCAAGCTCCCTCGCCACAGGGTTTCTTGCCGATCTGAAGTTCAGCGGTGCAACACGTACTGCCCGACAAACCTCACCGCATCCTCATCACGGCCTTCATTGACGACCCGTGTATGCAGCGTCAACCGCGCTCGGCTGTATCGCTGGAAGGTGGTCAGGAATTTCTTCCAGATCACCGGGTCCGGCGCCTGGCAAATGGCGTTGGCATCCCCCGTCACCGGCAGCGGATAGCTGATCTGCCCTTCCTGAATCACGATGTGCCCGTCGGTAATGCCTTCTTCCTTGAGGCGCAGATGCAGCCAGCCCCAACCGGCCAGGACCGCGCCGCAATACAGGCTGCCGCCGAACATGGTGCTCTTGTGGTTGACGTTGGCTTCCAGCGGCAAGTACAGGCGCAGTTGCTGGTCATGCCAGTCGAGCACTTTGAGGCCCATGTCCCGGGTGAGGGGAATGTCGTGATGGAGAACGGATTCCAGTTGTCGACTGTCGCGGCTCATTCAGGGGCCTCTTGCTTGAAGTGGATGATTGGACGGTAACTCAGTCGAGATCGTCAGGGTGGGCCGAGGCACCACTGTCGGCGAAACTCAGACCGTGCTTGCGCAGTTTGTCGTGCAGGGTCTTGCGTGGAATCCCGAGGGCTTCGGCGACGCTGCGCACCGAGCTGTGGGAGCGTGCCAGTTCGGCGGCGATGAGGGTTTTTTCGAAGTTCTCCACCTGCTCGCTCAAACCGCCGCTGACGACGTCGAGCCTGTTGCCAGCGCCGCCTTGCGGCGTGCTGTTGTCGAGGGCCAGTTCCAGACCGAGGGCGAAACGCTCGGCGGCATTTTGCAGCTCACGCACGTTGCCGGGCCAGGTGTGGCGCAGCAGCAGAGCACGTTGCCCCGGTTGCAGTTCATGGGGCGGCAAACCGTGGCGGGCACTGGCTTCATCGGCAAAATGCTGGAACAGCATCAGCGCATCTTCGCCCCGTTCGCGCAGCGGTGGAATCCGTAGCGGCGCGACGTTCAGGCGGTAATACAGGTCGGCACGGAAACGCCCTTGATCCGCCGCCTGGCGCAGGTCTTCCTTGGTCGCGGCGATGATGCGGATGTCCAGCGGGATCAGTTGATTGCCGCCCAGGCGTTCGACCACCCGCTCTTGCAGCAAGCGCAGCAACTTGACCTGCACATCCAGGCTCATGCTTTCGATTTCATCGAGGAACAGCGTGCCGCCATTGGCGAATTCGAACTTGCCGATGCGGCGTTTCTGCGCGCCGGTGAAGGCGCCGGGCTCGTGACCGAACAGCTCGCTTTCAACCACTGATTCGGCCAGGGCACCGGCGTTGATGGCTACGAACGGTCCGTTACGGCGACTCGATAAATCGTGCAGCGCCCGGGCCACGACTTCTTTGCCGGCGCCGGTTTCGCCGAGGATCAGCACGTCGGCCCTGGTCGCGGCCAGTGCACCGATCTGCTCGCGCAGGCGCAGCATCGAAGGTGAGTGGCCAACCAGCCGCGTGCTCAGCTCGTTGCGGTCGCTCAAGGCCAGCCGCAGGCTGCGGTTGTCCAGCACCAGCCGGCGCAGGGCCAATGCGCGGCGCACGCTGTCGAGCAGGGCGTCGCTGGCGAAGGGCTTTTCCAGAAAGTCATAGGCTCCGGCGCGCATGGCCTGCACCGCCAGCGGCACATCGCCGTGACCGGTGATCAGCAGCACGGGTAGCTCAGGGTCCTGGGCATGCAGTTCGGTCAACAATTCGAGACCGTCCATGCCGGGCATGCGGATGTCGCTGACCACCACCCCCGGCCAGTCGCGTTCAAGTTGCGCGGCCAGGCCTTTGGCTTCAGCCAGCGGCAGGATTTTCAGGCCCGCCAGATCCAGCGTCTGGCTCAAGGCCTGGCGCAAGTGGGGATCGTCGTCGATCAACACGACCTGAATGCGGTTGTCGATGGTCATGCACTTCGGTCCTCGGACGGTTGCAGGCTCACGCCCGGTGCGCCTGCGCGCAGCTTCAGGGTAATCAGGGCGCCGCCCTCCTTGTGGTTGGCGAACGACAGTTCACCGCCGAAGGCGCGCATCAGGGTTTCGCAAATCGCCAGCCCCAGACCGAGGCCCTGGGTGCGGGTCTTGGTGGTGTAGAACGGCTCGCTGGCGCGCCCAAGGGCTTCCATGCAAAAGCCGGGGCCGTTGTCGCGAATGTACAGGTTGACGCCCTCGGCCGTGGATTGGGCACTCAACCAGAGTTTACGAGGCGGGCCTTTTTCCGTCAGGGCATCCAGGGCGTTGGCCAGCAGATTGCCGAGTACCTGGCGCAGTCGGGTTTCCCCGGCCTCGACCCACAGGGTGGCGGCGGGCAAGTCGCGGATCAGCTCGACTTCCATGCTGCGTCGACGCTTGGCCAGCAAGGCCAGGGCATCGTCCAGCGCCGGTTGCAGGGCGACGCTTTCCGGGGCATGTCGGTCGCGACGGGCAAAGGCGCGCAGGTGGGCGATGATCGAGGCCATGCGCCCGGTCAATTCGCTGATCAGCTTGAGGTTGCCGCGGGCATCGTCGGTGCGCTGGTGATCGAGCAACACTTCGGCGTTTTCCGCGTAGCTGCGAATCGCTGCCAGCGGCTGATTGAGTTCATGGCTGATGCTCGCCGACATGGTGCCCAGTGCCGACAATTTACCGGCCTGCACCAGATCATCCTGGGCGCGTACCAGCTCCTGCTGAGCCTGTTCGCGTTCCAGCACTTCCTGTTTCAGACGCCGGTTCAGGCCCTCGAGATCGCTGGTGCGCTCGGCGACCCGGCCCTCCAGCTCGCGGCGGGCCTTGGCTTCGAAAGCAATGCGCTCGAGGTAATGGCGACGGCGCTGCATCATCAGGCCAAGCAACAGCATCAACACCAGCAGCGTTGCACCGCCGATGGCCACCACCGTGCGCACCGGGCGGTCGATCAAGGTGCGCGGGGCGAGGATGCTGACATTCCAGCCGGTTTCGGCGATCTGTTGGGTCTGGGTCAGCCAGGCATTGGGGTTGAGCTCCAGCGGTTTGGGCTCGCGGGTTGGATAGGGCTGGATCGCCGTGATGGCCTTGCTTTCCTCCTCGCTCAACGGACGGGTCGAGCGGAATCGCCACTCCGGTCGCGAGGTGAGAATGACCACGCCGTTGTGGTCGGTCAGCAGCAGTTGTTCCGGGGTTTTGCCCCAGAGGCTTTCGGTGTGGTCGAGGTCGACCTTGACCACCAGCACGCCTATGATTTTTTCGCCGTCACGCACGCCGGCGGCGAAGAAGTATCCGCGCTTGGCGGAGGTCGTGCCCAGGCCGAAAAAACGCCCGAGCCGCCCGGCCATGGCTTCACTGAAATACGGCCGGAAGGAAAAATTGCGCCCGACGAAACTGTCGTGCTTGTCCCAGTTGGAGGCCGCCAGGGTCTTGCCGGTGGTGTCCATCAGGTACATGACTTCGGCACCGGTCTGGGTGGCGATGTTTTTCAGCAGGCGGTTGGCGTTGCCTTGGGTGACGCCATCGTCCGGTGCACCGACAACAGCGCGCAGGGCCGGCAGGTCGCCGAGGATTTGCGGCAACACTTCATAGCGGTGCAGGGTGCCCAACAGGTTGGCGACATAGAGGTCGAGGGTCTGACGATTCTGGCTGGCCAGTTCGCTGCGGTAATAGCGCTCGGCCAGATGCTCCAGGGGCCACAGCAACGGCGCCAGGCACAGTGCCAGCAGGGCCAGGCTGCGCCAACGGGGTCTGGGGGGGAGAGTCGGTTTCATGAGCAGCATGCGCCTGTGGGTACAGGCGCATTATGCCTAGGCTTGCGGGCGCAGTCTGCGCGCTGTGGGTCAGGCGCGTTTTTGCGCTGAAGCTTGCACCGGGTTATCAGGCGAAGACTTCGGCGTCCTTGAGGAATGCAGCGGCCTGGTCCTTTGCCGACAGCTGCGGCGTGCCTTCCAGTTGCCAATCGATAGCCAGGTCCGGGTCGTCCCAGCGAATGCTGCGCTCGGCGGACGGGGTGTAGTAATCGGTGGTTTTGTAGAGGAACTCGGCGAAATCGCTCAGCACCACGAAACCGTGGGCAAAGCCTTCCGGAATCCAGATCTGGCGATGGTTGTCGGCGGACAGGACCACTGCAACCGATTTGCCGAAATGAGGCGAACTGCGGCGGATGTCCACGGCAACGTCGAGCACTTCACCGGCTGTGACACGAACCAGTTTGCCTTGTGTGTTCGTCAGTTGGTAATGCAAGCCACGCAACACGCCCTTTTGCGAACGGGAGTGGTTGTCCTGAACGAACTGAGTGTCCAGACCGGTGGCTTCTGCGAAAGCCCTGGCGTTGAAGCTCTCATAGAAGAAACCACGTTCGTCGCCAAAGACCTTGGGTTCGAGGATCAGAATACCGGGCAGGTCGGTGGTCACTACATTCATGGTGGCTCTCCAGCAGTGGGCGTTTAATGGTCGCCATTCTTGCGCAAAGCGCTGATCGGGGCGAGTGCTCAAGTAAAAAACTACCGACCTGTTCCAGCCCCTGCAAATGACCATTACCGGTTCCGGGGGGTTGCGTATCGCCCGAACCAGTGGCGATATAGGTGCCTAATAAATTTTCAGGGGTTGTTGTATGCCGCTCGCCACGCTGATTCATCGCGCCAGTTTGCCCAGCCCGCAGGTGTCTGCGGAGCAAGCGCTAGAGCTGCTGCAAGAGCATTACGGGTTCAGCGGCAGACTGCAGGCCCTCGGCAGCCAGCAAGACCTGAACTACCGCGTCGACAGCGAGCGGGGACGTTTCGTCCTGAAAATATGCCGTGGCGACTACTCGGTCGTTGAGCTTCAGGCACAGCATGCCGGGCTCAAGCACTTGGGCGCGCACCCCGATGTCCATGTGCCGCGTGTTATTCCTGCGACAAACGGTGCAGACCTGCTATCTCTGGACGTCGGTGGCCAGGCGGTGCACGTTCGCCTGCTCGACTACATCGAAGGCCAGCCGCTGACGAGCCTCGGTCGTTTCAACCCGACGGTGGTGTCCGGCTTCGGTCGCCTGTGCGGTGAAATGGACCTGGCCCTGGCGGATTTCGACCATCCGGGCCTGGTGCGAACCCTGCAATGGGACGCCCGCCACGCTCACGCCCTGATCGCGCACTTGCTGCCGGTGATCAAGGATGAGGCCCGGCGCAAACTGATCGTCGACGCGTCCGCACAAGCCGAGCGGCATTTGCAGCCGCTGGAAGCCAAGCTGCCGGTGCAGGCCATTCACATGGACATCACCGATGACAACGTGGTGTGGCAGCGCGACGCGCAGCGCCATTGGCAGTTGCAAGGCGTGATCGATTTCGGCGACCTGGTGCGCACCTGGCGCATCACCGATCTGTCGGTCACCTGCGCTGCGCTGCTGCACCATGGCGAGGGCGATCCGTTCTGCATTTTGCCGGCCATCCAGGCGTATCACGCGGTCAATCCGTTGCAATACGAAGAACTGCTGGCGCTGTGGCCGCTGATCGTCGCCCGCGCGGCGGTGTTAGTGCTCAGCGGCGAACAGCAGGTCAGTATCGATCCGGGCAATGCCTACAGCCGCGATAACCTGGTCCATGAATGGGAAATTTTCCGTGTGGCCACGTCGGTGCCGTTGGCGTTGATGGAAGCGGCGATCCTCACCGCCGTCGGCCAGAACCTTCCAATCATCGGCAGCGAAGGCTTCGCGCCGCTGCTGCCGAGCCTGGTGGGGCGTGAGTTCGCATTGATCGACCTGGGGGTGCTCAGTCCGCATTTCGAGGCCGGGAACTGGGAGCAGGAGGGCGTCGATCAGCGCCTGCTGGATGAAGCGGCCGCGGCACATGGCTTGGCGGCCAGTCGTTACGGACAATACCGCCTGTCCCACACACGCCCGGACAGCGCCACTGAACCGGACACTTGCCCGTTGCACGTCGAGTTGCGTGTGCCTCAGGGCACGGCAGTCGAAGCACCGTTTGCCGGGGTGGTGCATCACCCATCGGCGGGCGTGCTGCAACTGGACGGCCCGCAATTGAGTGTGCGGCTTTGGGGCGTCACTCCGTCGCTGCACAGCGGCGCGGCCCTGGTCAAAGGCCAGGTGCTGGGCTCGGTAAGCGGGCCTTTGATCGTGCAGTTGTGCCGTGGCGTGTCGATCAATGCGCCGTTGTTCTGTACTCCTTCGCGCGCGGCGGCCTGGCAAGCGTTGTGCCCATCACCGGCAACATTGCTGGGGCTGGCCTGTGATGCCGAAGCGGAGCTCGACGGACCGACCCTGTTGGCCCGGCGCGATGCCAGCTTTGCCCGTACGCAAAAGCACTATTACGTTGATCCGCCGCGCATCGAACGCGGCTGGCGCAACCATCTGATCGACATGCAGGGCCGTTCCTACCTCGACATGCTCAACAATGTTGCGGTATTGGGTCACGGTCATCCACGCATGGCCGCCGTCGCCAGCCGCCAGTGGTCATTGCTCAACACCAACTCGCGTTTCAACTACGCAGCCGTGGCCGAGTTCTCCGAACGTTTGCTGAAGCTGTCCCCGGAAGGCATGGATCGGGTGTTCCTGGTCAACAGCGGGAGCGAGGCCAACGACCTGGCGATTCGTCTGGCGTGGGCCTACAGCGGCGGCCGAGACATGCTTAGCGTGCTGGAGGCCTATCATGGCTGGACGGTGGGCGCGGATTCGGTGTCGACCTCGATCGCCGATAATCCCAAGGCCTTGAGCAGCCGCCCGGACTGGGTGCACCCGGTGACCGCGCCAAACACCTATCGCGGTGAATTCCGTGGCCCAGACAGTGCGCCGGATTATGTGCGCAGCGTCGAACACAACCTGGCGAAAATCGCCGAGCAAAAACGCCAACTGGCCGGTTTCATCTGTGAACCGGTGTACGGCAATGCCGGCGGTATCTCGCTGCCGCCAGGCTATTTGAAACAAGTCTATGCGATGGTCCGGGCTCGGGGCGGCGTGTGCATCGCCGACGAAGTGCAGGTGGGCTACGGGCGCATGGGCAATTTCTTCTGGGGCTTTGAAGAGCAGGGTGTGGTGCCCGACATCATCACCATGGCCAAGGGGATGGGCAACGGTCAGCCACTGGGCGCGGTTATCACCCGCCGGGAAATCGCCGAGGCGCTGGAGGCCGAGGGTTACTTCTTCTCGTCCGCCGGCGGCAGCCCGGTCAGTTGCCAGGTCGGCATGGCCGTGCTGGATGTGATGCAAGAGGAAAAACTCTGGGAGAACGCCCAGGTTGTTGGCGGCCACTTCAAGCAGCGCCTCGAAGCGTTGATCGATATTCATCCGTTAGTGGGGGCGGTGCACGGTTCCGGTTTCTACCTGGGCGTCGAACTGATCCGCAACCGCGAAACCCTGGAGCCGGCCACCGAAGAAACCACGGCACTGTGCGATCGCTTGCGTGAACTGGGGATCTTCATGCAGCCGACCGGCGATTACCTGAACATCCTCAAGATCAAGCCGCCGATGGTCACTTCGCGCCAGAGCGTGGACTTCTTCGTGGACATGCTGTCGAAGGTGCTGGCGGAAGGGTTGTAAACCGACCCACCTGTGAATGCGAGCCAATGTGGGAGCGGGCTTGCTCGCGAAGAGGGCGGTACATCCGGAGCATTTCTTGCGCCTGGAGTATCGTCTTCGCGGGCAAGCCCGCTCCCACATGGGGCAGGGGTGTTAGTTCGATTGATATCGGCTTTTTATTGAATGTTTTTGTAAGTCTGGATGTAAGGTGCTTTAAAAGCCGATATTTATCGGATATAAAGTGACCAGTCCACGGCGTGTACCCATGCGCTTTCTTTTCTGTCAGGCATCAACGCCACTCTGGAGTCCTGAGTCATGACCACGTTGAACAGCACCCCTCGCGCCGACGGCTTCTACATGCCAGCCGAATGGGCACCCCAAACCCAGACCTGGATGATCTGGCCCGAGCGCCCGGACAACTGGCGCCTGGGGGGCAAACCGGCACAAGCCGCCCACGTGGCAGTGGCCAAGGCGATCGCTCGTTTCGAACCGGTGACCGTGGCGGTTTCCGCTGGCCAATACGAAAACGCCCGTGCCCGTCTGGACGTGCCGAATATTCGTGTGGTTGAAATGTCCAGCGACGACGCCTGGGTCCGCGACTCCGGTCCGACCTTCGTCATCAACAACAGTGGCGAAGTCCGTGGCGTGAACTGGGACTTCAACGCCTGGGGCGGTTTTGACGGCGGCCTGTATTCGCCATGGAACCGTGACTCGCAGGTTGGCGGCAAGATCCTCGAGATCGAGCGCAGCCCGCGCTACCGCACCGAAGGCTTCGTGCTGGAAGGCGGTTCGATTCACGTCGACGGCGAAGGCACCCTGATCACCACCGAAGAGTGCCTGCTCAATCGCAATCGCAACCCGCACATGGACCGCGCAGAAATCGAAGCGGTCCTGAGTGCGAACCTGGCTGTGGATAAAATCATCTGGCTGCCGGATGGCTTGTTCAACGACGAAACCGATGGCCATGTGGATAACTTCTGTTGCTACGTGCGCCCGGGCGAAGTGCTGCTGGCCTGGACCGATGATCCACAGGACCCGAACTACCCGCGCTGCCAGGCGGCGATGAAAGTGCTGCAAAGCAGCACTGACGCCAAGGGCCGCCCATTCACGGTGCACAAGATGCCGATCCCGGGTCCGCTGTTTGCGACCGAGGAAGAATGCGCCGGTGTCGATCCGGTCGATGGTACGCAGGAACGTAATCCGACTGTTCGTCTGGCCGGTTCCTACGTGAACTTCCTGATCGTCAACGGCGGCATCATCGCGCCGAGCTTCGACGACCCGCAGGATGACCCTGCAAAGGAAATCCTGCAGAACCTGTTCCCACAGCACGAAGTGGTGATGGTGCCTGGTCGCGAACTGTTACTGGGGGGCGGCAATATTCACTGCCTTACCCAGCAACAACCCGCGCCACACAAGGAGTGAGTGAGGTCGTAACAGCTTGAGTTGATTGCGAAATCCCTCAGGTTGTCGATCAGCCTCCCGGATTGCACGGAGCCCGCGGCCCTACAGGCCTGCGGGCTTTTTTGTATCCGCCGGGCCACACTTCAGACACCTTGGCACAGCTCTTGTATCTCTGTTTTCGTAACTTGGGGAGGGGAGGACTTCGATGTTCTGTCATAAACCTTGGATAAGTTAGCCGCTCACAAACCGGGAGAGAGCGCTGAAATGAACGCCGAAGTGAATGTTGTGGGCGAAAAGGCGTTGCATCCCCTGGCAGTAAACAGCGAATCGCTCCAGATCCTGGCGCACTGGTTCAAGTCCAATGGAATGCGTCAGATCAGTGAAACTGATCCGCGCCGGACGATGATCGAGCGTTACCCTGCTGGTTTATTCAGCGAGGCGGAACTGGATGCGTTGTGGGATGTAATGGAAGGATAAGAAGAAAAACAACGGATTGAACAAGAAAAAGCGCTGCCGGGATGGCAGCGCTTTTTTTTGCCTGATACAAATCTCCCAAACACGGGAGAACGACTGTGGGAGCGGGCTTGCTCGCGAAGGCGTCGTGCCAGTCAATGTAAATGTCGACTGATCCTCCGCTATCGCGAGCAGGCTCGCCTTCAAGGGGGGGTGTGACGCAACCATTCGACCGATTCAAGCAACAGACTGAAAGCCAATCCGGCGTTTTTCCGGAGCCGCCGCGGCACTAACCTGCCGACATCGAATTTTCCTGAATTTCTGTCGGAGCTTTCCCATGATCCTGCATTACGTCTACGACCCCTTGTGCGGTTGGTGCTACGGCGCCAAACCGCTGGTGCAGGCCGCCCAAGCTGTGCTGCCCGTGATTGCCCACGGCGGCGGCATGATGACGGGGGCCAATCGGCAAATGGTTTCGCCACAACTGCGCAGTTACGTCATGCCCCATGATCGGCGCATTGCCGAATACAGCGGGCAGCCGTTCGGCGAAGCCTATTTCGAAGGTTTGCTGCGTGATCACAGCGCCGTGTTCGACTCGGCTCCACCCATCGCTGCAGTGCTGGCTGCCGAGCAAATGACCGGTCGCGGACTGGAGTTGCTGGGGCGTTTGCAAAGTGCTCACTACGTGGAGGGGCGTCGCATTGCCGACGAATCGGTACTGTTTGAACTTGCTCAGGGCATGGGACTGGCACGCGAAACCTTCGAAAGAGCCTTCAGGGCGGCCGATACCGAAGGCCATATCAGGAACAGTCGGGCTCTTTTGGCCAAGGTCGGTGGGCAGGGCTTTCCGACCCTGGCGCCTGAGCACAATGACCAGTTCACCCTGATCGATATCGGGCCATGGCTGGGCAAACCCCAGGCATTTGCGCAGTGGCTGGGTCAGTCACTGCCGGAGCAGGGCTCATCCGATTCCGGAGCAGCCTGCAGTCTCGATGGTTGCGTTGATTGATTATTCCTGCCGCGTAAAGCAATTTCTTAGACGATTTTCGCCTGTTTTTAGAAGATTCATGAAATTGACACATCGTTGAGGGCGCAGCTACGATTCGGCCACAACGCCTGTGGCCGACCGCCACGATCAAAAATTATAAAAAGGCCCGCCGCGAGAAATCGTGGGCGGGCCTTTTTGTTTTCGCATTGAAATAAGAGCGCAATAGCGCCGTTTCGGCCGTTCGACACAGCGCGTATCAACCGTATCAAGGAAAAAATAAAATGTTGAACAAGCGAATCAGCCTGATCGCACTGGGGATTTTGAGCGCTACACAGGCCATGGCGAACGACCAGGCCGAATCCAAGGGTTTTGTTGAAGACAGCAGCCTCAAAGTGCTGCTGCGCAACGCCTACATCAACCGTGATTTCAAAGACGGCAACCCGGATAAATCCGAGTGGGGCCAGGCGGCCATCGGTACGTTCTCGTCCGGCTTCACCCAAGGTACCGTGGGCGTGGGTGTGGATGCTTTCGGGCTGTACGCACTGAACCTGGAGCGCAGCGAAGACCGTAGCGGCGCGCAAGGCATCGATTTCTTCAAGAAGGGCGACAGCGGCCAGCCGGCGGACGACCTGTCCAAGGGCGGCGCGGCGATCAAGTTCCGCCTGTCCAGCACCACCCTGACCTACGGCGACCAGATGCCGGCCCTGCCGGTGCTGAACTACGACAACTCGCGCCTGCTGCCGGAAAGCTACACCGGCACCTTGATCACTTCCAGGGAGATCAAAGGCCTGCAACTGGACGCCGGTCGTTTCACTGCCGAATCGCGTAAAAGCGCCGAAGGCCGTGACAGCGGTGGCTTGAAGTCGATCAACGTATTGGGCGGTAGCTACCAGTTCACCGAGCAATTCAAGGCTGCGCTGTACGCTTCCGACGTCGAAGACGTGCTGAAGAAGCAATACGTGAACGCCAACTACGTGTTTCCGATCGACAAGGATCAGTCCCTGACCCTGGACTTCAACGGCTACCGCACCAAGCTGGAAGATTCCTACGTCCGCGAAAACGCTATCACCGGCGACGACAACAAAATCTGGAGCCTGGCGGCCACCTTCATCACCGGCCCGCACTCGTTCACCCTCGCGCACCAACGCAGCACCGGCGACAGCAACCTGGGCTACGCCTACGGCGGCTACCAGAAAGATCAAGGTCGCATCGGCGACGGTGGCAACACCATCTACCTGGCGAACTCCTACTGGTCTGACTTCAACGCCGAAGACGAACGCAGCTGGCAACTGGGCTACGGCCTGGATTTCAGCACCTTCGGTGTACCGGGCCTGAGCTACAACTTCGCCTACGTACGCGGTGACAACATCACCACCTCCACCAGCGAAGGCGGCACCGAGCGCGAGATCTTCAACCAGATCAAATACGTCGTGCAAAGCGGCCCGGCCAAAGACCTCAGCGTGAAACTGCGCAGCTCGGTGCTGCGCGTGTCGCAGAAGTCGAGCGAGTACAACGTGAGCGGCAACGAAGTGCGTGTGTTTGTGGATTACCCGATCAATATCTTCTGATGATGGGGTGCGGTATCGAGGCCTGATCAGAGGCTGAGAAAGAAAAAGCCCCGACTGGTTCGGGGCTTTTTTGTGGGCATAAAAAAGCAACCGATTAGGCTGCTTTTAAAAGAGGTCTCACCCGGGCGCTGATATTCAGGTCATCAACGGGGTTCCTAACGCCGACTATTGCCACCTGAAGGCAGTCGGTTTCGCGCTAGAGGATATCGAACAAATCAGTTTCAGAAGGACTTGCCGGCGTCTGTTCGCGAAATGAATGAGAGCCGCGTCAGCCCTATCGCGGAGGGTAAGCCTTAACAAATGCATTCGCGCTTCAACGCGAACGTGTCGCCCGCAGCGACATGTCCCGAAGACGTGTCGCAAAAAGTGGAAAATTGCGACACGTAAGCAAATGGACGACAGAAAAAACGGCATAGAGTCCTATAGTAATCATTACACCACGTAACGAATGAAGTTCCCGCCCCCACCTTTATCCCCTCCCGCCAACCTCATACATTCACCTCCAACGCCTCTCCCATCATCCCGACGGGAAGGTCACTGGAGTTGCCCTCATGCCTTTCGTAACCGTACGCATCACTCGCGATGGCGTTACCACTGAGCAGAAAGCTCAGGTGATCGCCGAAATCACTGAAACCCTGGAACGCGTCCTCAACAAGCGCCCTGACCTGACCCACATCGTGATCGAGGAAGTCGACACCGATAACTGGGGTTACGCCGGAATCACCACCACTCAGTACCGCAAGCAACTGGCCGAGGCGGAGGGGCAGTCATGACGTCGTCCGTCACCATCGATTTCATCTCCGATGTGGTGTGCCCCTGGTGCGCGCTGGGGGCGGCGGCGCTGGAGCAGGCGATCGAGAACGTGGCCGGGGAAGTCTCGGTCGAGCTGACCTACAAGCCGTTCGAATTGAACCCGAACATGCCGGCCGAAGGTGAGCCAGCGGTCGAGCACTTGATGCGCAAGTACGGGAGAACGGCCGACGACGTCGCCGCCGGCAAGGCCATGCAGATCGCTCGCGGCGAGGCCATCGGCTTCAAATTCGATCTGGAGAAGCGCACGCACTTCTACAACACCTTTGATGCGCACCGTTTGTTGTTGTGGGCGTTGCAGGAAGGCCGGCAAGTCGAGCTGAAGAAGGTCCTGCTTCGGGGGTATTTCAGCGAAGGCCAGAACCCGAGTGATCACCAGGCGCTCGTGAGTCTGGCGACTGAAGCGGGGCTGGACGGGGCAAGTGCACAAGAGGTGCTGGCGTCCGGTGCGTTCGCCGCTGAGGTGCGGGAGCTTGAAGCGTACTACCAGCAGCGCGGCATTAACTCGGTCCCGGCCATGGTGCTGAACGGTCGCCATCTGGTGTCCGGTTCGCAATCGGTCGAGTACTACGAACAGATGTTGAGAGAAATGGCCAAGGCACCGGCCGACGCCTGATCACAGATTTTCTACCCCATTCTTTATTGTCAGAGGTCTTCATCATGAGCATTTCGAAAAAAGTAATTGTCATCACCGGCGCATCCCAGGGTCTTGGCGACGGTATGGTCAAAGCCTTCCGTGAACTCGGTTACCGGATCGTCGCCACTTCACGCTCGATCAAGCCGTCCACCGATCCGGACATCCACACCGTGGCCGGTGACATCGGCGAGCCGGAAACCGCCCAACGGGTCATCCGTGAAGCGATTTCCCGTTTCGGTCGCATCGACACCCTGGTCAACAACGCCGGGATCTTCATCGCCAAGCCGTTCACCGCGTACACCGCAGAAGACTACGCCAATGTGTTGTCGGTGAACCTCAATGGCTTCTTCTACATCACCCAACTCGCCATCGCCGAGATGGAAAAGCAAGGCAGCGGCCACGTCGTCAACATCACCACCAGCCTGGTGGACCACGCCATCGACGGTGTTCCATCGGTATTGGCTTCGCTGACCAAGGGCGGCCTCAACGCGGCAACCAAATCCCTGGCCATCGAATACGCCAAGCGCGGGATCCGGGTGAACGCGGTCAGCCCAGGCATCATCAAGACCCCGATGCACGGCGAAGAAACCCATGCAGCACTGGGCAATCTGCACCCGGTCGGGCACATGGGCGAGGTCGATGATATTGCGCAAGCGGTCGTGTATCTGGACGGCGCCAAGTTTGTTACTGGCGAAATCCTGCACGTGGATGGTGGTCAGAGCGCAGGTCACTGACAGCTCTTTATCAAAGCCCGGAAACAACAAAGCCCCTGCATTTCTGCAGGGGCTTTGTTTTGTATGGTGCGGCACCAGGAATCGAATTTAATCATAAGCATTTGAAAATCAACATATTTTTAAATAGATGTTGATGCGTTTACCTCTAATTTTACCCTTTTTAGATAAATTGATTTGATTAGGCGTGTTGCAATTTCGATGTAGAGGGCGCAGATCATTCGGAGGTGGCAGTTTAGAAATTTTCATGTTGGTAGACCCGTTTCAAAAGGCACCAACCTAAGACATGGACAATATTCATTACGGACCTCACAGAGAGTTTTAGATAAAATACGTTAAAAATCAGTTGGTTGAATGATTTGCGCCGCTTTGGCTCAAGCGTTGAGGCGGTCCAAACGTGACTGCCACACCATACTTTTCCGTGGTAATTTGCGATCTTGCCGTATCAGGTGCTTTGGCGATTGGGGACCTGACCTGTCAGGGCAACTACATCAACCCTTTTTCTCAAGGTTGGGAAGCAGACAGTTAGCGAAAGGGATTTTTATGGTAGATGTGCGAGGATTGGTTGGGGAGTCTTTTAAGGGATGGAGTCTGGCCAAAGAGCTAGGTCGTGGTGCTGATGGAATTGTTTATTTAGCACAGAAAGAAGATGAAGACAGAGCCGTCAAACTGTTTTTTCCTGAGTCCCTAAAGAAAAATGGGCTGGAAGAACAGTTGGAAAGGATTGAGTTACAACTTTCGTTGGCCGGCAAAAAACACCACCCAAATTTGGTTGAAGTTTTTGATGGCGGATTTTGTAGCGATACTGGAACCATATATCTTTTTATGGAGTTCGTTCCAGGTTCCACTTTAGAAGTTCTACTTGGTAAGCTTCCCCAAGCTTCGGTCGCGCCGCTTATCGCGCAGCTGGCAGACGCAGCTTGTTTTCTTGAATCCCAAGGTTTAGTTCATCGAGACATAAAGCCTGCAAATATCATCGTGAACGATGACTTTACAAGTTTGTGTTTGCTAGATTTAGGAATTGTCTATGAGTCAGTTGCGACCGAGGGGGATGATAATCGACTTTCCGGTGGAGAGTTTGTAGCATCTTTACGGTACAGTCCCCCAGAGTTTGTGTGGAGGCAGGAGGCGAGTTCTGATAATAGTGCATGGAGGGCGATTACCTTCTATCAAATAGGCGCAACGATCTACGAGATGTTAGAGGGACGGTGCATATTTGATGGCTATGATAAGCCGAGGGCTTGCCTGTATGACTCGGTTAGATGGAGGACGCCTTGCTTTACGTCGACATCTACCGAAGATTGGATCGTGCACCTGGCTCAATCTTGTTTGGTGAAGGATTGGCGTGAAAGAGTATCGCTCATTGACTGGTCAAGCTTTTCTGGGCCCTCAGAAGCAGCAGATTTCTCACAAATTAGACGCTCTATAAGGCTTAGGCAAATACACGCAGATGAAAAAAAGGTACTTGAGAAAGAAATGAATCCAATTGATCCCGGGATTACTCTGAGAAAAGCTATTTGGGAAATCCAGGGAAGAGTTTTTATGGAGGTCAGGCGATTCTTGATTGCTGAGCAAATCTTCCCGAGATTCAGCGGTAATCACAAAAGCATTTCAGAAGTTGAGTATTTGCTGCAATATGTATTCGAGGCTGATGAAAGCCTGAACTTTAAGGGCATTTTAGAATTCAATGTTCTATTGAGCTTGCCCGATGCAAGTCAGCAAAGCCTTGAGGTCTCAATTTCCGCACTAGTTAATGGCGAGTCAATCTTCAAAGGGCTGTGGCTGGAGATATTTTCAGTCGAGAAAGTTTTTGAACGTTGTAAGTTGGCTTTATATACAGTAGCGGACAAGATAGTCCCTGTCGCTTAAGGAGCAAGGAATGGTTAGCGCGTTTTGGATTGGCGAAGGCGACCTGGATGAGTTCCAGAAGAAAGCGGTCGGAGGGATGGGGGCTACTGAAAGTTTTCTTTTGACCGGACCGGCAGGGTCTGGGAAAACCAACATTCTGTTGCTTAGGGCCAAATGGCTAAAATTAAAAAACATTAGCAATTTTAAAATTGTTGTATTTACCGCTAGTTTGAGGGAATTCTTTCAGCATGGTTGTACACAATACGACCTGCCAGCGGATTATGCCGTGACGGCAATGCAATTGTTTAGAGAGTTGCTGGCTGAGTATGGTATTGAAGCTGAGAGCACCGGGAACTTTGAGGAGGATAGATCTCTATTGGCGGGGGTCTTAAAGTCTTTTATAACAGACAATGGGATCGAAGATATATTTGAGGCGCTTCTGATAGACGAAGCCCAGGATTATACTGATACTGAGCTTTTTATATTCAGAAGTTTGGCGGAGAGATTGGTTATTGCTGCTGACTCCAGGCAGTCAATTTACAGGGTCGCGCAGACTCCTGGTTTGATGGAAAAGCTAGTTGACGGAAATGTGGTCAGATTGAAATACCATTATAGAAGCGGTCATAATATTTGTTTGGTCGCAGATGGGATTAATAAAGATTATATTACTTATCCGCATATTACGGGTGAGTGTAAGTATGATGAAACTGCCCGGCCTTCGTCTGTTTCAAAAGTGCAGTGTGATACTTTCCAATCTCAGGTGTCGGAAATTATTTCTAAACTGCACGAAGAACTGCTTTTGTATCCGGGCGAAAAAATCGGTGTTTTTTTTCCGAAAGCTAATCAAGTCGCTGAATTCAAAAACTCGCTAAGTGTTTCTGCGTTACCCGATAAGGATCGCGTGATAACTTGGACTCTCCATTCGAGTAAGGGGTGGGAGTTCAGATCTGTCCATATCGGCGGGTGTGAAGCATTACCTCAAATGCGGGCCACGCAGAAGAGGCTAACCTATACTGGAATTTTGCGTGGTAAAACTTCAGTAAGCTTATACTACTCTGGTAGTATTCCCGGCTATTTGGAGAGTGCGCTTCGGGTTTTGTCCCCGCCTGCTGCGGATCCAACATTCGACAACCTATTTGGAGTCTGAAGATGCTTGTTGAGAGTCGGCAGAATTTGGAAGATTTTTTGCGAATTACAAAATCCAAAAAGGAATTTAGAGGCGATTTGTTTGATAGCACCTTAACTGCTACAGGGATTCAACATAAATGTTTTTGGAATAAAGAAGTTGATTTTCTGCAGCTTCCAGTTTTTGTGATTCCTGAAAAAGATGATTTGGAGAGTTTTTTCGCGGATGTTGCGACGTACTACTCATCGTTTTCACCAATTTCATCATATGTGCATGTCTGTAATGATGATATCGCCAAAAATATTTTTTTGGGGGCAAGGAAAGCCTATAAAATAGCTAAGCCAAGTGAACGGAAGTTAAAGGCGTATTTGGCATGCATATTGGGTGATGTTATTACTGGTGCTCTGCATGAAAGTAAAACATTGACTACTGGAACTATAAGTTATGCATCTTGCTCTCAGGCAGTATCTTTTTCAATGGCGCGCTCGAATATACTTTATCCATGGATGAACCCTGAAGATGTGGCGGAACGATGGATTCTTGCCCATAAAATCGTACAGAAGGAAGTAGCCTCCTCGCTGCTTGAAACTGCGATAGGCTTCTTCAGGATGATGGATGATGGAGCCAGGGCGGAAAAAAAACCGAAATTCGATGCTATAGAGTTTGACAGTGACCTAGCTAAATACGTTTCTGGCTCGATTGGCGAGCTTGAACTCGATAATATTTTGGCCACCAGCTTTGCAATTACTAATGAAGCGAAGATGATTGGCGGGGCCTTCAATAATAGGGTTTCTGGGTTTAACTCGTTAGTAGCTGTTGTTGAGTCCAGCCCTTTGCCGGCGAGACAGAAGTCTATATGCATGGCTTATTACTGTAACAGGATTTTGCCTGGCTCTTTAAGTCATGCTGAAATTTTGAGGGAGAAGGTCCAGAATTACCCGGATGTAGTATTCTGGTATGCAGTTTTCGCCTGTCTTTCCGATGAGTTTGATGTAAGGTCCATTGCTTCTGGCGTATGTATTAAGATCATAAGGGATTTGGTTTCTCCTATGGATTTCGAGACACGTCCATCATGCGATATTTCGATCGAGGAGCTTGAAGTTTTATCCAGACTTTCGTTGAAAGCATCTACTATAAAGCCGCGGCAGCGGCGGATAATGAGAGTTTCTCTTTTGCCAGGAGTCGAAGTAGATATTACATTTGGTGAGGCAGATGCGCAGGAAAAGATACCTGATCAGCACCAAAACCAGCTTGATTCAAAAAAAATGAGGTCGTTGCTGTTTGAAGCACTTGACCTGTTAGATGAGAGAAAAGCGCGCAGCGCCCCAAGTGATAGTTATACCTCGCGAACCACAAGTAAAAGACGGGGGTACTGAGTGTCTACATTTGATGATTTAATTTTTTACAGAGGCTTCAGCGCGAGTCATGATATGACTCAACGCCAAGTACATGTAACGCGTAAAAATCGACGCGCTAGGGATTTATCACCGGAAATTCATGCTTCTGCGGACGAGTGGTTCATGAAGAATTTCGGTGTGTTCTACCGAAGCCAGTCAGTATTCGTAACTTCAGATTTAAATGTAGCTATTGCTTATGCAGAGTCTCCAGCGCATGTTGCTAGAGTAATACCAATTGATAAGTATAGTTTTTGCTGGTCAAAACAACTTAGAGACATGATGGAGTTATTTATCGGCGGAGCTCTTGCGGGCAGAGTGCATCAGGAGCTTGATGCGGCAGGTTATACGGAGGCGGACTTGTCGTCCGCGCATGCAAGTGGCCATGAAGTCATGCTTTTCTGTGACTCTTATTTGTCTATTCCTCTAAATTTATTATGACAATTTTCTAAAGTATCTAAATTCGATATCAGGAGCTGTGGGTTTCTAACATTCTATATAAAACATTCGTTATTCGCATGTGGTAGTATGCGTTGATGGTATATTATTGTTTTAAGTTGTTTTAAGTTGTTTTAAGTTGTTTTTTTGTTGGGGGCGTGTGTCGTGGCGGGGTAATTCCTAGCGGTAACTTGGTTTTATGAATTTATTAAACTCTCCGCGCGGTGATTTTATCGACTAGCGTCATCGTGTGTGACTAGCAGGAATCTTCGCGCTTAGCCTAGGGCTAATATCTTGGTGGAAGCTAGTCCCATTTTGATCGCCCTGTTTGGACAATCTAGTGCGTTGTTATTTTTATCGCCTATCCTACTTTTCAAACCATGTCTTCCCCATTCGAAGAGCAATTAGCTTGATGGTAAGGTGATAGTAGTATTGGGTTCCAGTAGCCTTGTCTCTTATTGCATATGTCAGAAACCATACGAGGTGCTTTCGTTGCCATCGCCATGGGCTATCTAAGTTCCAGTGCTCAAGGATAGTTGCCTGAATGGTCTTGGCCTGGCGTATGTGACGTTGACGCGTAGCATGCGCTCCAGTCAGTACCCCTGCCAAGAACAGCTCTATATCAAATGGTTTAGTCATGCTCGGCTCCTATGTAGGCCGACACGACGTCTGCTCGACCATGCCCCAGTTCATAGCTGATCAGCTTGCGGGCCTCTCGATCAAGATGGGAGACAAGTTCGCGGCACCGACCTCCGTTAACTGGCGCAGGGTGATCGGTGATCTGTGTGTACCGCTCGCACGCGTACGCCGCACGAAATTCGTGAAAGCCTTTTAGGTTGTGAAGGTGGAGCAAATCTCTGGTTGGCCGCACCACGCTCTGGTGAAAGTCAACGTAGGTTTCATTTTGCCCAAGTAGATTCCGGCTACCCGCAGGAGACACATTTTCGGCGTACCGGAGCGCCTCACGAATATGCTCATCCACATTGATCCAACGCGGCGCGTTGGCCCCGCTGCGGCCACCTTTGGTGCCGTCCTGAATATTGATTTTGCCGAGGGTTTTGGCTTCAAGCGCTAGACGCGGAAGGTCAGCAAGTATAGCTTCGCGCAATCGCATACCGGTCGCCCTTGCTAAAAGGACGATGGCAGCTGCACGAGGATGCTGCTCATGAAGCAACTCTACAATGTGGGTTATTTGGTCGCGATCTTGGCCTTGTGGCGAAAATATGCGAACGCTGCTCCGCCGCATCCCCAGTGCCTTGCTCGGACTTGGCACTTTCACATACTGATCACCGCGAAGCGCAGCCATGGTCCGGTTGACGCTGGATAATCGGTTTTGTGCAGTGCTGATAGCTAAGTCGCCTCGCTCGACTCCGCCGCGGAGGTGCATCGCATAATCCGACAATGTCTGCCGATCAATCTGCCGAGCGTCGTTGAACCCTGGCCCGTCCTCTGACCTGCACCAGCGCACGAATGCCTGCCAGCGATCACCGTGCGCTTTGACCGTGCCGTAGTGCCCGCCGCTGAACATGTCTTTTAATGCCTGCTGTCCGGCATAACTCAGTTGCCGACCCCATCCAAAATTGCGCCCATCTCGTTTACCTACCAATGCCATCATCAAACTCGTCTTTAAGCCAAACCTTCAAAACCGTCCCCACGTCATC
Source organism: Pseudomonas sp. GM74 (assembly GCF_000282455.1). Lineage (GTDB taxonomy): Bacteria > Pseudomonadota > Gammaproteobacteria > Pseudomonadales > Pseudomonadaceae > Aquipseudomonas. The sequence continues at coordinate 12,825 of NZ_AKJG01000011.1, read as the reverse complement.
CCGCCAAGAATGTTGAGTGTTATCAGGGATCAAGGCCCCTGCGACCTGTGAGGGTTGTCCACTAGCGCGGGACTGGCGGCTCTTTACGACCGAGAGCTTGGGCATCTCATGATCTGGCCTCCTGAGCACCTCCGAAGAAGTGGGCGGGTAGAGGCTGCACTGGCTGACGAGACCGGCGGCGCGAGATCCTGAGTCGGGTGAAGGCAGTGGTGCGATGACCGGGGCATACCTGACTGTCAGTCAGGTGCAGTCCATTCCTTGGGCTGCGGCACCATCATCGGCATCGCTGTTGCTGGTGACTTCGGTGTTTGTCACGCCGATTGTCACGAAGGGGAATGCCGCAAAGCCTTGTACGAGTTGGGCTGCAGCAGCGGTAGGAGCGCCCGTCTCTTTCCAGAAGAAAGAGACGGGCGCAGATTGGCGCAGTGAAATGGCCAAGGGGATAGGTTGCTGCAGGGCAGATGGGTAGGGGATGTATTTGCCGCAATGGCAATGATCTGAAGTAGGCATCCATCACTCGGTGAGTGACCGTGCGAGCCACCGGACGCTAATCGCACTTAGGGAGAACCACCACGGTGTGGCGTAGCATTAAAGGTTCTGGCTACCTGGGTTGCTGTCAACGACAGCGCTTTGCCCGATCTTTTCTACGCCTGTGGATAATTTGGGTCAAGGTTCCATTTTTCGGGAGTTCTGCGCCTGTGGATGAAATTATCCACCGGTGGAAATCAGTGGTTTTCCACAGACAGTTGCGTGAGCTTTAGATTTTTTAAGTGAGGTCCATCCAAACAGGGCGGCTTTGCAGCCCTGTTTGGATGGACCCGCGTGGACAAACGGATCACTGAGATATGAGGACCGAGCGCTTACTCAATTGCGCCACGTTTTGCTTTTAAGCGAGTGACGTTCGGTCCGGTCTGGTTCGCGAATTCGTGGGGGGTGACATGCTCCTGTCGGTTGGCCTGCAGGTACCGGCTCCACCAGTTCATGATCAATCTGCGCTCCTCAATGAATTCGGCCTTGTGGATGTAAGCGGCGCGGACGTTGTTGCGTTCTTTGTGGCTCATCTGCCTTTCAATGGCGGTCTCGGACCACAGTCCTGACTCAATCAGTGCGCTACATGCCATCGAGCGGAAGCCATGCCCACAGATTTCGGTTTTGGTGTCGTAACCCATATTTCGAAGCGCGCTGTTCACCGTGTTTTCAGACATCGGTTTCGACGGGTTGGCATCACCTGCAAATACCAGGTTGAATTCGCCGGTGAGTGTGCGGATCTGTTCAAGCAGGGCCGCGGCTTGTGGCGATAAGGGTACAAGGTGGATGTCCCCGGCCATCTTCGTACCTCTTGTTGAAAAGGGTACGCCTTCCAACGCTGGTCGCGTGTCCGGTATCTCCCAGGTGCCGCGCTTGAGGTCGAACTCGCTCCAGCGGGCGAAGCGCAGTTCGCTGGAACGGACAAACACATGTAGCGAGAGCAAGACTGTCAGCCGAGTCAGCGTTCGTCCTTTGTAGGTGTCGATGCGCTCCTGCAATTCAGGCAGACGCGATAAGGGTAATGCTGGGCGGTGAACTACCCTCGGGGCTTTGATCAAACCTTCAAGGTCGGAGGCAGGGTTTGCCGCGATCTGTCGAGCACGTTTCGCCTCGCGCATGATGCTTTGCAGGTAGTTTTGTACCCTTAAGGCGACGTCAATCGTGCCGCGCTTCTGGATTGCTTCCAGAGGTTGCATCAAGTCGTGCGTGTCTAGGTCGACAATAGCGCGATCACCGATTAGTGGAAAAACATGGGTTTTGAGACGGCTCATGACCGTCTTGGCATGGCCCGGAGCCCATTTGGCAGACATCGCTTTGTGCCAGTCCAAGGCTGCGCTCTTAAAGGTTCGGCCTCGGATTGTGGCTTGCGTCTTGGCTTGGTGTTTGGACTCGATGGGGTCGATGCCTTCCGCCAGCATCCGCTTGACCTCCAGGCGCTTCTTGCGCGCATCGGCGAGGCCGACCACGGGGTAGTTGCCGAAGGAGGTCAGTCCTTCACGACCATCAGGTTTTACATACCTGAAACGCCAGCCTTTGCGGCCATTGGGTTGGACTAAAAGGTAGAGGCCGTCGCCGTCGAAAAGCTTGTAGGCGCGGTCGGTGGGCTTGGCTGAACGGCAAGCCGAATCGGAGAGTGGGGAAGTGGTGCGCGACATAAGGGTACTCCTCCCTTTATCGAATGACCTTACCCCTATCTTTATCCTTAAAACAGCTGGTATCCATAAGATTTTGGCGGAATCCGACGGAACGCCAAAACGTAAAAACCCGCCAGAAGGCGGGTTTTTCGGGGGTTCCAGAGATTTTGAAAGACTTCTCTGGAACCTTGTATGGTGCCGGCACCAGGAATCGAACCCGGGACCTACTGATTACAAGTCAGTTGCTCTACCATCTGAGCTATACCGGCGTGTCAGGGCGACGATTATAGCGATTGGCTGGCTTCTGTAAACCCCTGAATTCTGACTATTTTTGTTCGGGCTTCAGGTCAGGCACGCAGCAGGGTTTTCTTGAGTTTCTGAATGGCTTTCCAGGTTCGACTGTTTTGCATCGCGCGCAGCTGTGCCTCGGCCTGTTCGGCGCGTTGCAGGGCGGCGGCGAGTTGGTTTTCGGCGTCGCTGACGGGGTGGCTGAAGTTGTGGCCTTTGCAGAATTGGAATTCGTCCAGGTTGCACGGCGGGATGTCGAAGGCGGGTTTGAGGTTCAGGTGTTCTTCGGCGAGGTAGTAGGTGTTGATGCCGTCAAACAGGATGGACTGGTAGCCGGCACCGGTGACGAGGGTTTCCCAGGTCTGGTCGCGCTCCCACGGGGTTTCGATGAGGATGACCCACGGCCGCCACTGGGTGAAGTCCATGCCGCGCAGGACGGTCTCTTCGTGGCCTTCGACATCGATTTTCAGAAAATGGATGTCGCGGCCCTGGGCGTGTTCTTCGCAAATGGACGTCAGGGTGCGCGATTGGACGGTTTGGCTGCGCACGTCCATACCGGCGTCTTTGTGCATCTGCGCCATGGCCGGGTCGACGGTCGAGAGGCCGGTGCCGGCGATGCCGTAGAAGGTCAGGCTGTCGGCGCTTTCGCCGGCCACGCATTGCAGGTTGGTGTCCTTGGGGCGTTGCTGGCACAGGGCTTCGTAGTAGTTGGGCATCGGTTCGACGTTGATGCCGGTCCAGCCATGGTCGTAGAACGCCTTGGTGACTGAGTCATGGGTGGGATGGTTTGCCCCGACGTCGATATAGAAGCCATTCTCGACGGTTTTGAGGGCGCGCCACAGGCGTATGTCTTCGAAATTCTGTGCGTAGGAAATGAACGTCACTGGCGCATCCTGTCGGAGAAATGTTCTTGTTTGTGGCCGCGCTGCCGGCGCCCTTGCGTGTGTGTATATCAAGAGTGATGAAAGGGTGCAATTTCCCCTGTCTGCCGTCCGGGATTAGGCATTTATGTCGTTTTGATTAAATGCTTATGCACAATGCCATTGGCGGCGCACTAGGTTTAGGCCAAATTTGTGGAGCTGTTCTCATTTGTCCGCAAATACCTGTTTTTTCAATTTTTTATGCGTGTGTACAAAAAATGAACAGTATGGATTTTGCCCTGAAACCGGCGTGGATATTGGATCCACGATAATTCCATCAACAGAGTTATCCACAGGTCGGGTGTGTTTAAGCGCGTTCGGCCAGGAGCAGGAAATTACGCGGGGTGAGCGGGGTTTCGCAGAAGGTGCCGACGCGGACGCTGTAGCCCTGCTCGGCGAGGAAAATTGCCCGGTCAAGGACCAGCCAAAGTTCTAGCGGGCGTCGGAAAAGTCCGCGTAGTAGTTCAAGGTTGCGCACTTCGGCCAATCGCTGCCAAGCGGCGGCTTCGAGACTTGGCCAATCTTGCGGGCCGATTGTGGATAACTCTTTGAGTGCGGCCAGGTGACGGCAGTAATCGGCGAAGGGTTTGTCCAGCCAGGCGCTGGGCAGGGAAGGAGTTGGCAGGTACTCGTCCAGGCCGCGCAGTTGCCGTTGCAGCAAGTCGAAGCCCAGCCGTCGGGCCATGGAGGTGTCGCGTTGACGTCGCACGCGTGCACCGGCGGTAACGGTTTCGCTCATGGGCAACGCAAGGTCGTCGAGGGAGAGTTGTAGGCCGGAGCCTTTGGCGGCCGAGGAAATCGGCGAGTATTGGGCAAGACTGATCCGGTTGTAGCAGCACGGCGCAATGGCGAGTTGTTTGCAGCCTGTGGCGCTGGCGAGTTGAATCAGCCGCACATGCAAATCACCGCAGGCGTGAAGCGCGACGGGTGTGTGATTCGCACTCAGTAAAGAAGCTGCGTCTGCCGCGAGCACATCCTGTTCGATATGCAGCGCATGCAGGTGATGGCGTTGGCTGAGCGCCTGGCCGCTGGTGACCAGTGCCGGGTCGTATTCCAGGCACGTCAGTTGTTGCCCGGGTTGCAGCAGCCGGCGCCCCAAGTGCCCCTTACCCGAGCACCAGTCCAGCCAATGCTGCGGTGCTTCGCAAAACTGCAACCGACTGGCGAAGGCCTCGATCTGCTGCCATTTGCGCCCCGGCACATCGACGTTCAATCGATGGCCCGCCGCTTCGAGCGTGCGTGCGGGCAATTTATCCACAGCACTCAAGGCGACGGACATCCTTGCCAGGGAAGCAAAGGGTTCCGGTGCATTCAGGAGGGCGGGTTGGTTGTGAGTGTTTTCCGCGTCTTCCAGCGTTCGCTCACGTAGCCATGCGGCCAGCTCCGGGCAGGATGCTTCCCAGGGTAGCCGTAGATGAGTGAACGGCCGGGGTTTCCACAGTGCCTGATGCTCTGTCAGAAAAGCATCCAGCGCGGTGAAACGGGCGAGCAGGGCCTCGCCCGTCAACACGCCGGTATCAACGCCCTTGGCAGGCATCGACGCGCAACCAGCGCTCCAGCAGCTTGAAACCGCGCACCAGCACGTAAGCCATTACCAGGTAGAACATGCCCGCGGCGAAGAAGATCTCCACTGGCAGGTAGGTCCGGGCAATGATGGTGCGGGCCATGCCGGTCAGTTCCAGCAGGGTCACGGTGCTGGCCAGGGCGCTGGCCTTGAGCATCAGGATCACTTCGTTGCTGTAGGCCGGCAGGCCGATGCGCGCGGCGCGCGGCAGGATGATGTAGAACAGCGCCTTGGGTCTGGACATGCCCAACGCCCGTGCCGCCTCGATCTCGCCCGGTGGAATCGCCTGAATGGCGCCCCGCAGGATTTCCGCAATGTAGGCCGCGGTGTGCAGGGTCATGGTCGCCGTGGCGCACCAGAACGGATCGCGCAGGTACGGCCACATCGAGCTGTTACGGATCGCGTCGAACTGCGCCAGGCCGTAGTAGACCAGGAACAGTTGAACCAGCAGCGGCGTGCCCCGGAAAAAGAAGATGTAGCCGTAGGGAAATGCCCGCACCCACCACAGGCGCGACGAGCGGGCGATGCCCAGTGGAATGGCCAGCAGCAAACCGGCGATCACGGCGATGGCCACCAGTTCCAGGGTCAGGGTTGCGCCCTGGGCCAGTTTCGGCAGCCATTTGATGATGACTTCCCAGTTCATTGGGTGCTCCTCGCGAAGCCGCGAGCGGCGCGTTTTTCCAGGAAGTGCATGCCGGTCATCGCCAGCACCGTCAGGCCCAGGTACATGAACGCAGCCACCATAAAGAAGGTGAATGGCTGTTTGGACACGGTCACGCCGATTTGCGCATGACGCATGATTTCTTCCAGGCCGATCACCGACACCAGCGCGGTGTCTTTCATCAGGATCATGAACAGGTTGCCAAGGCCGGGCAGGGCGATGCGCCACATTTGCGGCATGATCAGCTTGGTGAAGATGCGCCACTTCGACAGGCCCAGGGCCACGCCGGCTTCACGATGGCCTTTGGGAATGGCGAGGATCGCGCCGCGAAACACTTCCGTGGCGTAGGCGCCGAAGCACAGGCCCAGCGCAATCACGCCGGCGGCGAAGGCGTTGAGTTCAAGGTCGGGGTTGCCGAAGAACTCGCCCAGGGCACGCATCAGGTTGACCGTGCCGAAGTAGATCAACAGCACCCAGAGCAATTCCGGGATGCCGCGAACCAGGGTCGAATAAGTGCCGCCAAGCCATTGCAGCGGCTTGTACGGGGAAGTCTTGGCCAAGGCGCCGAGCAGACCGAGTACCAGCCCCAGGCACAGGGCCGAGAGTGCCAGTTTCACAGTCATCAGCGCGCCAGCGGCGAGCGCCGGGCCGAATCCGTAGAGGTCGATAATCATGGATTTCTTTTCAAATCGCGGCAGGCAAGGCCGAGAACCGGCGCCATCAGGCGCCGGTCAGGCAGGTCAGTATCAATAGATGCTGAACGGGAAGTACTTGTCGTTGATCTTCTTGTAGGTGCCGTCAGCGACGATTTCTTTCAGCGCGGTGTTCAGCTTCGCGCGGATCGGATCGTTTTTACGCACGGCAATACCGATCTTGTCGCTTTCTTCCACTGGATCGCCCTTGAACTCGTAGCTACGGCCGGCGTCGCTTTTCAGCCATTCGTAGTTGACGTACTTGTCGGCCAGGATGCCGTCCAGGCGGCCGGAGGTCAGGTCGAGGTAGGCGTTTTCCTGGGTGTCGTAGAGCTTGATGGTGATGTCGTCACCATAGTTGTCTTCCAGGAAGGTGCCGGCCAGGGTCGCGCGCTGGGCACCGATGATCTTGCCTTTGAGCGCTGCCTTGTCGGTTTTGAAGTCGATGTCTTTCTTGGCGATGAACTGCAGCTTGTTGGAGTAGTACGGGTCGGTGAAGTCCACCGCTTGCTTGCGCTCGTCGGTGATCGACATCGAGGAAATCAGGAAGTCGAACTTCTTGGCGTTCAGGGCCGGGATGATGCCGTCCCAGTCGGAGGTCACGACGGTGCACTCGACTTTCATCTTGGCGCACAGGGCGTCGCCGATCTCTTTGTCGAAGCCGACGACATTGCCACTGGCATCTTTATTGTTGAACGGCGGGTAAGCCGCTTCGATGCCCATCTTCAGGGTTTCGGCCATGGCACCGGCGCTGAACGCCAGGGTGACGGCGGCAGCCAGGAAGACCTTTTTGTAGTTCTGCATGTGGGTAGCTCCGTTAGCGGTTGCTGGACATGAATTGTTTGCAGCGCGCCGAAAGCGGGTTTTCGAACACCTGCTGTGGCGATCCTTGTTCTTCTACCAGGCCCTGGTGGAGGAACACCACTTCGCTGGAGACCTGACGGGCGAAGCCCATTTCGTGGGTCACGAGCAGCATGGTGCGGCCTTCTTCGGCCAGCGCGCGGATGACATTAAGTACTTCCTGGACCATTTCCGGGTCAAGCGCGGAGGTGGGCTCGTCGAACAGGATGACCTTGGGCTGCATGGCCAGGGTGCGGGCGATGGCCGCGCGTTGTTGCTGGCCGCCGGACAACTGCGCCGGGTAGGCATGGCGCTTGTCGGCGATGCCGACCTTGGCCAGCAGGGCTTCGGCCACTTCGATGGCTTCGGCCTTGCTCTGGCCGAGTACACGGCGCGGGGCTTCGATGATGTTGTCGAGCACGCTCATGTGTGGCCACAGATTAAAGTTTTGAAATACAAAACCGATTTCGCTGCGCAAGCGATTGATCTGCTTGCCGTCGGCGGCCACCAGTTCACCGTTCTTCGCGGCCTTGAGCTTGAGTTCTTCGCCGGCGACCAGGATCTGGCCCTGGTGCGGGTTTTCCAGCAGGTTGATGCACCGCAGGAACGTGGACTTGCCGGAGCCGGAGGAACCCAGGATCGAGATCACATCGCCGTCGCGGGCGGTCAGCGAAATGCCTTTGAGCACCTCCAGCGAACCGTAGCGTTTGTGCAAGTTGCGGATTTCAAGCGCGGGCGTGGCCTCAGCCATGTGCGTTCCTCATATATGTTGCGCTCCTGCTGTTGGCGGCCTTCCTGGCGAGGCGGCCAACCTAGCATAGCGTTTCAATGGCAGCCAACAGCGCTACGGACGGTAAACGGCTGGCGTGTGGCAGGTTGTCGCATCGGCGCAGCAGACTGTCGCCCCATCAACAACCGAACAGCCGTTTGAACCTTGCCTTCCGATAAAAAGCGCGGTGGCTGCCGCAAAAAAAGGCGCGATGTTGCCAGCTTTGACAGGGTGTTGGAAGCGCTATCCGGCCAAATGCACTGGTTGTGCACTTTTAATGTGCGCGGAGGCATTTTCAGGTGTGTTTCCGGTGTGCTGATTCACCCCACAAAGTGGGTGGCTGGGTAACGTTCTGGCGAAGTGCCATTAAATTCAATGGGTTGCGATGACTGTCCGGTCGAGGCGAGATCGCCGGGTTAGAGGGTTTTGAAATATTTTGGCGCAATTATTGCGTGCAGAATCCAGAACGCCCTGTTGGCTTCTTTTTACGAGAAGGACCGCCGAACGGGATGCACGCATTCGCTTCTCCTTACAAAGGTAGTTTTAATGAGCAGTACCCAAAGCTCTAATGGCCTCGAACAGGGGCTCAAACCGCGCCACGTGACCATGCTGTCGATTGCCGGGGTTATCGGCGCCGGCTTGTTCGTTGGCTCGGGTCACGCCATCGCCGCCGCAGGTCCGGCTGTTCTGTTGGCTTACGCCGCCGCCGGCATGTTGGTGGTGCTGGTGATGCGCATGCTCGGCGAAATGGCCGTTGCCTCGCCGGACACCGGTTCGTTCTCGACTTACGCCGACCGCGCGATCGGTCACTGGGCCGGTTTCACCATCGGCTGGTTGTACTGGTGGTTCTGGGTTCTGGTGATCCCGTTGGAAGCCAACGCTGCCGCGACCATCCTGCATGCCTGGTTCCCTGGTGTGGACATCTGGGCCTTCGCCCTGGTCATCACGATGCTGTTGACCGTGACCAACCTGTTCAGCGTGAAGAACTACGGTGAATTCGAGTTCTGGTTTGCCCTGATCAAAGTGTTGGCCATCATCGGGTTCATCATTCTCGGCGTAGCGGCGATCTTCGGCTTCCTGCCGAACAGCCAGGTCAGCGGCGTTTCGCACTTGTTCGACACCCAGGGCTTCCTGCCAAACGGCATGGGCGCTGTACTGGGCGCGATCCTGACCACCATGTTCTCCTTCATGGGCACCGAGATCGTGACCATCGCGGCCGCGGAATCGAAGAACCCTGGCAAGCAAATCTCCAAGGCCACCAACTCGGTGATCTGGCGGATCGGCTTGTTCTACCTCGTGTCGATCTTCATCGTTGTGGCCCTGGTACCTTGGAACGACCCGGTACTGGCAAGCCTGGGCTCCTACCAGACCGTGCTTGAGCGCATGGGCATCCCGAATGCCAAGATCATCGTCGACATCGTGGTACTGGTTGCAGTGACCAGCTGCCTGAACTCGGCGCTCTACACCTCGTCGCGTATGTTGTTCTCCCTGGGCAAGCGCGGCGATGCACCGGCCATGTCCACCCGCACCAACAAAAGTGGCACGCCTTACTGGGCGGTGATGTTGTCCACTGGCGCCGCGTTCCTGGCAACATTCGCCAACTACGTGGCCCCGGCTGCCGTGTTCGAATTCCTGCTGGCCAGCTCCGGCGCCATCGCGTTGCTGGTGTACCTGGTGATCGCGATTTCGCAACTGCGCATGCGCAAGCAGCGTATGGCTCGTGGTGAGAAAATCGTCTTCAGCATGTGGCTGTTCCCGGGCCTGACCTACGCGGTGATCGTTTTCATCGTTGCGGCCCTGACCATCATGCTGTTCCAGGATGCCCATCGTGTGGAAATCCTCGCGACCGGCTTGCTCAGTGCCCTGGTAGTAGCGGCCGGCTTGCTGGTGGCTCGCCGTCGCAAACTGGAAAAGCGTGGCGCGGTAGTGCTGAACTGATCCATACCGCGTAATGTAAAACGGCCGCTGTCAGTGATGACGAGCGGCCGTTTTTGTTTGAGTCGTAACCCTTACTCGGCTTTTTCTTCCGGCGTTTCCAGCGACTCGCGGTAGACATCCAGCGCAGCGCCGAAATCGGCGATGAACTGAGGCTCGCTCAGCCATGCCTGGGCGGCGTCGCGGTCCATGCCGTCGGCCCACATGCGGTAGTCGATCAGCATGTCCGCGGCCAGGTGGGTGGCAGCCATGCCTTCGTCGTCGGCGTTTTCCATGTCCAGCAGTTCTGGATGGTCGATGATGATAAAGGCGAGGTTCGTCAGCAACACCGAGAGCATTTCGCTGCGGCTGACGGCTTCCGCGTCGCGCATTTTGCTGAACATCGCCAGGGTGTATTCCGGGATTGGCTCGCCGAACTCGGGCAGGTCCTGATCCACGATGGATTTTCTGCCGACCATGCGGATCTGCTTGGCTTTGGCTTTTGCGCGCTTGGCGCGTTTTTGTTGCTTGTTCAGGGAGGCCATGGGAACTCAGTTCGGTTTCTGTTGGGTTTGCGCGGCAATGGCGTCGGACGCCGCCACGTAGTCGGCCTGGAAGGCCGGTGATTCGATCCACGCCAGTGCGCCGGCCTCATCGGTTTCGGCCGACCATTGGCGATATTCGATCAGAGCAGCGAGGATGAAGTCTGTTGCTGTTTCCTCACCTTCCTGCTCCAGTACCAGTGCGATAAGCGGATGTTCCAGAAAGGCCGCGCACATGGCCTGCTGGCTGATCTTTTGTGCATCGATCATCTCTTTGAACATGTCGGTCAGGTCCACCGACTCGAAGTCGATGCGATCGTCGTTCGGGTCCAGTTCCACCGGCGCTGCAGCCCGCTGGGTGCGGTTCTGCTTGGCCTTGGCCTTGGCGCGGGAGGCGCGTTTTTGCTGCTTGTTGGCGGAGGCCATGGGCGTCGTTCCGTATTCGTTGAAAGGGCAAAAGGCCTAGGGGGCGTTCTCAATTAGTTTTCCCGGCGCGGCGTGAAAACTAATTGAGAACGCCCCCTAGCTGCGTGGCACTCGCCGCCCGGGAGTATCGGGGGCCAGTTCGCCGTTTTGCAGCCAGGCCAATGCAATGGGCCATAGTGTGGCTTGGTATGCGCTGCGAAAAAAGGCGAAATGTCCGACTTCTTCTTCGCCGATGTCTTCGGGATGGATACGCAGGTGAGAGTTTGTGCTGCCGGTGAAGTAGTCGAGCAGGCGTTCGATGGCCGGGATCGTGCCGTAGGGATCGTCGCTGATGCTGATGGCCAGGGTTTGCGCGGTGACGCCGGCAAACGGCAGTTGCCCGGCGGTTTTGCTGATTGTGCGGCCGCTGGAGCGCTTCTCGTAGCGGGCAGTGGAGAGGCTCCAGTCACGGACTACGCCGGCGGGTGTGTCTTCCAGCCAGCCGAGGCGTTTGCCCGGAAAGTAGCCGTAGATCATCGTCACCAGCGGCATCAGTACATGCCACTTGCCGAACATGCGCCAGCGATGGGCCGGCGCATAATCGCGCCAGTAGGCGAATTGCGCTCCGACCGTCACCAGGCGCCGGATCAGGTGCCCGGACGCCCCCAGGCCTGCTGCACAGCCGCCAAAGCTGTGGCCGACCACATCGACAGGCTGCCCGGGGAACTCACGCTGCGCGCGCTTGAGCATCGCCTCGAAATCCAGCGAACCCCAATCGGTCCACGAGGCCTGGAGCCCCTTCAGCGATGCCGGCCGCGACTCGCCGATACCGCGGTAGTCATAGGTGATGACGTCGAAGCCGTGGGCGAACAGGTAATCGGCAAAACGCGAGTAGTGGCGACAACGGACCGAGGTGGCGGCATTGATGATCACGACCGGACGAGCGGCGTCCCGAGAAGGGTGTCGCCAGGTGAAACCACCGAGGATGAAGCCGTCCGGAGCGGTTTCCTTGAACGGTTTGCCGGGGGGGATATCCGGCAGCGGCAACTCGATGGGAGTGGGGGCCAGTGGAGGCGCGTCCTGCAAATTCATCGGCGTCAGACCTTTGCGGGTAGCTGCCAACGATAGTCTTGATGCCGCTGATGAACAATCCGTTCGACTCAACGCGGTTGTTGATCGAGCAATCGTTGTTCAAGTGCCGCCCATTCCCGACTCCAGCAAGAAGCCCTGCGAGCCCCCTTCGAAGATGCCGGGAGTTGCTGAGAAACAGGCAGGAAATACCGGATTCGCCGGCAGGTCATGTCTGATGCTGGGCGAGGGCTGGGGAACAAATGGCGTAGTACGTTTCGTGCTCAGGCCAAATCAATCTAAACCCCTCCCTCCGGCTGGAAATCCAAAGAGTGTAACGATTGGGTTCTGCAGAACCCGGGAGTCGTCATCATGAAATACCTTCATTCACTCCTGTTGCCTCTCACCACCGTCGGCGTGTTGATGTCTCCAGCGATATCACCTGCCGCCAGCCTTGAGCCCATCGACAGTTCAGGGGTGCAGGTGCAAAGCCAGGAGCAAAACGGCATTACCTACCTGTCCGGCGGTATTGGCGAGGATGAGTCCAAGGCCATCCAGCAGACCACCGGCTATAACCTGCACATGACGTTCTCTGTCGGAGCGGGAAATGAATACGCTCCTGACGTGAATGTGGTTATTCAGAAAGCCCCGGGGCAGACCGTACTGACGCTCAACGACGCCGGTCCGCTGGTTTACGTGAAACTGCCTGCCGGTAAGTACACGGTCATTGCGACGCATCACGGAGAAACACGGCATGACGTTGCCGATGTTGGCAGTGGTGCAGCCCGTAACCTGGTTTTCCACTGGGATGATGCGAGTTAGCGAGAGCCTTGGAATCTAGGCGGGGCATCAATCCCTGAATCTCGCATTTGGGTACTTGGGGGGATGTCTGGGGGGCTTCGCTTTCCCGCTGGCATAAAAAACCCTGAATCCTGCGATTCAGGGTTTCTCGATGCTTGGGTCCCAGAGGAACCCTTTATCAGGCAAACAGGTCGGTAGC
>NZ_AKJG01000010.1 GCF_000282455.1 Pseudomonas sp. GM74 | reverse complement strand
CCGAAGGCTGCGTTCGAGGGCGCAGCCCTCGCCAATCGGACAACTTCGTTTAGTCTGTTACACCGCATGAAAGATCTTGCGACCGCTGCGCGGCCGAACGCAGCCTTCGGCAGTTGCTACAGGGATGAAGTTAATCGCTCGGTTGGCGCAACCGCTTGTACAGGGTATTGCGACTAACCCCCAACCGCCGGGCCAGATACGAAATGTTCCCCCCGACCGCCTGCAACTGCCGGTTCAAGTCCTCGACATCATTGAGGTCAACGGCCAATGGTTCCGGCGTCTCTACCGGCTCCATCTCCAGATCGACAAAAAAATCATCCGGCAAATGCTCAGGTCGCACCGGCTGTTCCTCGGCCATGGCCAGGGCCACCTGAATCACGCTGCTGACCTGGCGCAGGTTGCCCGGCCACGGGTGGCGGCCGAATAACGCCATCACTTCCTGGCTTAAACCGGCCCATTGCGCCGGTTCGCGGTGCTGCTCCCACAGGCGTTTGAACAGTGCATCCTTATCGCTGCGCTCACGCAGGGGCGGCAGTTCCAGGGTCAGGCCGCCGATGCGGTAGTACAAGTCTTCACGAAACCGCCCCAGTTGTACTTGTTCCCGTAGCGAGCGATTGGTCGCTGAAATGATGCGCAGGTCCACAGGGAACAACTCGCTGCTGCCCACCGGCTGAACGCAACGTTCCTGCAGCACCCGCAGCAGGCGAGCCTGTGTTGGCAGTGGCATGTCGCCGATTTCATCGAGGAACAGCGTGCCTTTGTCAGCCTTGCGGATCAGCCCGATGCTGCCTTTCTGGTTGGCGCCTGTGAACGCGCCTTTCTCATAACCGAACAGTTCGGACTCCACCAGTTCGGCGGGAATCGCCGCACAGTTGACGGCGATGAACGCTTGTTTACTACGCGAGCTGGCCTGATGCAGGGCTTTGACGAACACTTCCTTGCCGACCCCGGTTTCCCCATGGATCAGCAATGGAATGTCTTTTTCCAGCAAGCGCTCGGCCTGACGCACGGCTTTTTCCACGCGACTGTCGCCGAAATGCAGGGTGTTGAGGCTGATGGCCGCGGGTGCGGCTACAACCGGCTCGGCGAATACTCGGGGTTGAATTGATGCCTGTTTCGGCCGCTTCAACAGGCACTGGAAGCGATTGCGTCCCGAGGTTTGCAAGGCGAAGGGCAGGCCTTCGGGCTGGTTCAGCAGCTCCAGCAGCGAGACCTTGAACAGGCTTTCGACACTGACCCGCGACAGGTTGATGCCCAGCAGATTGTCGGCCCGGCGATTGGCCGACAGCACCTGGCCGGTCTCGTCGAATATCAGCAAGCCGGCCCATTGGCTGTCCAGGTTGTTCAGCCCGGTATTGAACGTCAGCTGGAAATGCTGGCCATGGAACAGGTTGAGGATCAGCCGGTTTTCCACGGTCTGGCTCATCATCTTGACCATGCCCAGGGTGTGGGAGGGCGGCAGGTAGCTGTCACTGGAAACGTCCAGCACTGCGATCACCTTGCGTTCGGCATCGAAAATCGGCGCGGCGGAACCGGTCATGAAGCGGTTGGCCTTGAGGAAATGTTCGTCGTGCTCGATGTGCACCGCTTGTTCGCAGGCCAGGGCGGTGCCGATGGCGTTGGTGCCGGTGCAGCGTTCCATCCAGCTGGCGCCGGCGCTGAAACCCCGGGCCAGTTTAGGTTCGATAAAGCGCTGGGTGCCCCAGGACGTGAGCACCTGGCCGTGATGGTCGGCGAGCATGATCAGGCAATTGGAATTGCTCAGGATGTTCTCGTAGTAGGGCAGCACTTCCTGATGGGTGGTTTGCACCAGTGAATGCTGGCTCTCCAGCAGTTGCGCGATGCCCGCGGCCGGCAATTGGTCGAATGCCGGCGTGCTCTGATGACTGAGGCCGAACGCGCGGCAGCGGGACCAGGAGTCCTGGATGATGGCGTCGTGGGACAACGGCGATGCGGGTGCGGCCATGGCAGTCGATCTCTGAACAGGCTTTTATTGTTTTTGTTATGGGTACACAGGATCCCTGTAGCAGCTGGCGCAGCCTGCGTTCGGCGGCGTAGCCGTCGTAGAACCTGTATCGCGGTCATCCTGACACACCGCGCTGCCTGATTTCACGACGGCTGCGCCGCCGAACGCAGGCTGCGCCAGCTGCTACAGGGACCATTAACTGTCCGTAGAGTGTTGTTCACTATTGTTCACTGTCAATGGGTGAACTGTTCAGTTGTTCATTTCCGGTTGTTCATTTGTGTTCAGCAACGAACGTGACTCCGTAGTCATTCTCAGGAATTTCAAACTGAATCAATCGTTTGCAATTTCTGGCACAAATGTCGCTTTACAGCTCCGGTCGCTTGATTCCAAAAATAAAAAAGGCCGAGCCATGTCATTAACCCTGGAGCACGTCAGCCGCACCGTCGAGGGCCAGACCTGGATCGACGATGCCAACCTGAGTTTTGAACCCGGTTCCTTCAACGTTTTGCTGGGGCGCACCTTGTCCGGCAAGACCAGCCTGATGCGCCTGATGGCCGGTCTGGACAAGCCCGACAGCGGTCGCATCCTGATGAATGGCGTCGACGTCACCCAACGCCCCGTGCGCTTGCGCAATGTGTCGATGGTCTATCAGCAGTTCATCAACTACCCGACCATGACGGTGTTCGACAACATCGCCTCGCCCCTGCGTCAGGCCGGTGTATCCAGCGAAGTGATCCAGAGCAAGGTGCTGGAAACCGCGAAAATGCTGCGCATCGAGAAGTTTCTCAAGCGCTATCCGCTGGAGCTTTCCGGCGGTCAGCAACAACGCACGGCCATGGCCCGGGCGCTGGTCAAGGATGCCGAACTGATCCTGTTCGACGAGCCCTTGGTGAACCTCGACTACAAGTTGCGTGAAGAACTGCGCCAGGAAATGCGCGAGCTGTTCAAGGCGCGCCACACCATCGCGATCTATGCCACCACCGAACCCAACGAGGCCCTGGCCCTGGGCGGCACCACCACCGTTGTTCACGAAGGCCGGGTGATCCAGAGCGGCCAGTCCGCCTCGGTCTATCACCAGCCGCAGACGGTGCTGGCGGCGGAGCTGTTCTCCGAGCCGCCGATCAACCTGATGCCGGGGCGCATTGCCGGCAACGAAGTGAGTTTCGCCAACTTCGTGCATTTCCCGCTGAACGTCGATCTGCGCCCGGTGGGCGAGGGCGAGTTCCGTTTCGGCGTGCGACCCAGCCATATCTCGCTGGTGCCGAGCAACGACGATGACCTCGAGTTGGCGGTGACCGTCGAAGTCGCGGAAATCAGCGGCTCGGAAACCTTTCTTCACGTGCGCAACGAGCATTTCCTGCTGGTGCTGCACTTGCCGGGTGTTCACGAATACGACGTCGATGCGCCGATCCGCATCTACATCCCGACCCATAAACTGTTTGTGTTCGATACGCAGGGGCGGCTGGTCCAGGCGCCGGGCCGGCGTGTCACGAGGGTTGCCTGATGGCCGAAATCCGTTTGCAGAACCTCGCCCACAGCTACACCAGGACCCCGGCCGGACCGGAGGACTATGCGATCCGCGAGATGGACCACATCTGGGAGCAGGGCGGCGCCTATGCCTTGCTCGGTCCATCGGGCTGCGGCAAATCAACCTTGCTCAACATCATTTCCGGGCTGCTCAGCCCGTCCCAGGGCCATGTGTTGTTCGACGGCAAAGCGGTCAACAACCTGACCCCCGAAAAACGCAACATCGCTCAGGTTTTCCAGTTTCCGGTGGTCTACGACACCATGACGGTGTTCGACAATCTGGCCTTCCCTCTGCGCAATCAAGGCATGGCCGAGGCCCGGGTCCACAGCAAGGTGCAGGAAATCGCCGAAGTCCTCGACCTGCAGAACCTGCTGAGCAAAAAGGCGCGCAACCTCACCGCCGACGAAAAACAGAAAGTCTCCATGGGCCGTGGGCTGGTGCGCGACGACGTGTCGGCGATCCTGTTCGACGAGCCGCTGACGGTGATCGACCCGCACCTGAAGTGGAAACTGCGGCGCAAGCTCAAGCAGATCCACGAGCAGTTCAACATCACCATGGTCTACGTCACCCACGATCAGCTGGAGGCCTCGACCTTCGCCGACAAGATTGCGGTGATGTACGGCGGGCAGATTGTGCAGTTCGGTACGCCAAGGGAATTGTTCGAGCGCCCGAGCCACACCTTTGTCGGCTACTTCATTGGCAGCCCCGGGATGAACCTGATCGAGGTACAGCCACAACCGGGCGGTGTCGGTTTCGCCTCGACCCACCTGCCGCTGTCGGAGGCCATGCAGCAACGTATTGCTGAATCGGAGTGGAAAACCCTGAAGGTCGGCATTCGTCCGGAGTTCGTCCATGTGTGGGACGAGGCCTTTGATGACGCGCAGCGGGCAAAGGTCGTACACGTCGAAGACCTGGGTACCTACAAGATCATGAGCCTCGACCTCGATGGCGTGCCCCTGAAAGTGCGTCTGGCCGAAGACAAACCGGTGCCGCAAGGCACGGCCTACATCAGTTTTCCGGCGCAGTGGCTGATGGTCTACGCCGATGAATTCCTGCTCGAAGCCAATGCCAACCAAGAGGTGCAGCCATGAACAAGGTGCAGAACAACAAGGCCTGGTGGCTGGTGCTTCCGGTGTTCCTGCTGGTGGCGTTCAGTGCGGTGATCCCGATGATGACCGTGGTCAACTATTCGGTGCAGGACATCTTCGACCAGTCCAGCCGTTACTTCGTCGGCGCCGACTGGTACAA
This sequence comes from Pseudomonas sp. GM74, assembly GCF_000282455.1. GTDB lineage: Bacteria > Pseudomonadota > Gammaproteobacteria > Pseudomonadales > Pseudomonadaceae > Aquipseudomonas. Next base: position 3,668 of record NZ_AKJG01000010.1, on the reverse strand, counting down.
GCAGGTACTGCTCGACCCGCGCCTGCACGACTCGTTGCTGCGCCAGTTCATCTACTCGGCCTGCGTGCTGCTGATCGAAATCCCCCTGGGGATTGCGATTGCCCTGACCATGCCGACCAAGGGGCGCTGGTCGTCAGTGGTGCTGATCATCCTGGCGATTCCGTTGCTGATTCCCTGGAACGTGGTCGGCACCATCTGGCAAATCTTCGGCCGGGCCGACATCGGTCTGCTTGGGGCGAGCCTCAAGGCCATGGGCATCAGCTACAACTATGCGGCGAACACCATGGACGCCTGGGTCACCGTGCTGGTGATGGACGTCTGGCACTGGACCTCACTGGTGGCGCTGCTGTGCTTCTCCGGCCTGCGGGCGATTCCGGATGTGTATTACCAGGCGGCGCGGATCGACCGGGCCTCGGCCTGGGCGGTGTTCCGGCATATCCAGCTGCCCAAGCTCAAGAGCGTGCTGCTGATCGCCGTGATGCTGCGCTTCATGGACAGTTTCATGATCTACACCGAGCCCTTCGTGCTCACGGGTGGAGGTCCGGGTAACTCCACGACCTTCCTGAGCCAGACCCTGACGCAGATGGCGATCGGGCAGTTCGACCTGGGGCCGGCTGCCGCATTCTCGCTGGTGTACTTCCTGATCATCCTGTTGGTGTCCTGGCTGTTCTACACCGCCATGACTCACTCCGACGCCAACCGCTGAGGCCATCATGAGCAAGAGAAAGCTGATTCCGTTGCTGATCTACATCCTGTTCCTGCTGGTGCCGATCTACTGGCTGTTGAACATGTCCTTCAAGAGCAACAGCGAAATCCTCGGCGGACTGACGCTTTTCCCACAGGACTTCACGCTGGCGAACTACAAGGTGATCTTCACCGATCCGAGCTGGTACACCGGCTACATCAACTCGGCGTACTACGTGAGCCTGAACACGATCATTTCCCTGACCGTGGCCTTGCCGGCGGCCTATGCGTTCTCGCGCTACCGCTTCCTGGGCGACAAGCACCTGTTCTTCTGGCTGCTGACCAATCGCATGGCGCCCCCGGCGGTGTTCCTGTTGCCGTTCTTCCAGTTGTATTCCTCGATCGGCTTGTTCGACACCCATATCGCCGTGGCCCTGGCCCATTGCCTGTTCAACGTGCCGCTGGCGGTGTGGATTCTCGAAGGTTTCATGTCCGGCGTGCCCAAGGAAATCGACGAAACCGCCTACATCGATGGCTACAGCTTTCCCAAGTTTTTCGTGAAGATTTTCATCCCGCTGATCGGCTCCGGCATCGGCGTGACGGCGTTCTTCTGCTTCATGTTTTCCTGGGTCGAACTGCTGCTGGCGCGAACCCTCACCTCGGTCAACGCCAAGCCGATAGCAGCGGTGATGACCCGCACCGTCTCGGCGTCCGGCATTGACTGGGGGGTGTTGGCGGCGGCGGGGGTGTTGACCATCCTGCCGGGCATGCTGGTGATCTGGTTTGTTCGCAACCACGTGGCCAAGGGCTTTGCCCTGGGCCGGGTATGAGGAACTGATGATGGAATGGATGAGCTGGACTGTCCCCACGGCGGCATTTTTTGGTGTTATCGGCTTGATCCTGGTGGGCATGACCACCTGGGAGTTGCGTTCGCCGAGCGTGCTTCGGCGAGGTTTTCTACCGATTGCCACCACCCGTGGCGATCGGTTGTTCATCGGTCTTCTCGGCAGCGCCTACCTGCATTTGCTGGTAATCGGCGTCACCGACTGGAGCATCTGGGTCGCCTTCGCGATGTCCCTGGTGTGGCTGTTGGCTGTGATGCGTTGGGGCTAGTCGAATCGCTCGGCAATGTTGCTCCGAAAACTAAACAGGAGGTCTCTATGTTCGACAAAAACAATAAGCTGCGACATAGCATTTCATTGGCAGCCATGCTGGCACTCAGCGGTTTGAGCGCGTCTGCGTGGGCCGATGCCTATGAAGACGCCGCGAAGAAATGGATCGGCAGTGAATTCAAGCCATCCACACTCACGGCCGATCAACAACTCGAAGAGCTGAAGTGGTTCATCAAGGCGGCGGAGCCGTTTCGCGGGATGAGCATCAAAGTGGTGTCGGAAACCATCGCCACCCACGAGTATGAGTCCAAGGTACTGGCCAAGGCCTTCACCGAGATCACCGGGATCAAGCTGACCCACGACCTGCTGCAGGAAGGCGACGTGGTGGAAAAGCTGCAGACCCAAATGCAGTCGGACAAGAACATCTATGACGGCTGGGTCAATGACTCGGACCTGATCGGTACGCACTTTCGCTACGGCAAGACCGAATCGATCACCGACCTGATGGCCAACGAGGGCAAGAACTTCACCTCGCCGACCCTCGACATCAAGGACTTCATCGGCATCTCCTTCACCACCGCGCCGGACGGCAAGATCTATCAATTGCCTGACCAGCAGTTCGCCAACCTGTACTGGTTCCGCGCCGACTGGTTCGAACGTGCGGACCTGAAAGCCAAGTTCAAGGAAAAGTACGGTTACGAGTTGGGCGTACCGGTGAACTGGTCGGCCTATGAAGATATCGCCAGATTCTTCAGCGAAGACGTCAAGGAAATCGACGGCAAGCGCGTTTACGGGCACATGGACTACGGCAAGAAAGACCCGTCCCTGGGTTGGCGTTTCACCGATGCCTGGTTCTCCATGGCCGGCGCTGGCGATAAAGGCATACCCAATGGCTTGCCGGTGGACGAGTGGGGGATCCGCGTCGAGGATTGTCATCCGGTTGGCTCCAGCGTGACCCGCGGTGGCGACACCAACGGCCCGGCAGCCGTGTATGCAACCACCAAGTACGTTGACTGGATGAAAAAGTACGCGCCACCTGAAGCGGCGGGCATGACTTTCTCCGAATCAGGTCCCGTGCCATCCCAGGGCAACATTGCCCAGCAGATCTTCTGGTACACCGCGTTCACCGCCGACATGACCAAACCGGGCCTGCCGGTGATGAATGCCGACGGCACGCCGAAATGGCGCATGGCGCCTTCGCCGAAAGGTCCGTATTGGGAGGAGGGCATGAAACTCGGTTATCAGGACGCCGGTTCCTGGACCTTCATGAAATCCACGCCAGAGAAACAGAAACTCGCGGCCTGGCTCTACGCGCAGTTCGTGACCTCGAAAACCGTGTCGCTGAAGAAAACCATCGTTGGCCTGACGCCGATCCGCGAATCGGATATCAACTCGCAAGCCATGACCGACCTGGCGCCAAAGCTCGGTGGCCTGGTGGAGTTCTATCGTAGCCCGGCCCGAGTGCAATGGACCCCGACCGGAACCAACGTGCCGGACTATCCGCGTCTGGCGCAACTGTGGTGGAGCCACATCGCCGAAGCCGCCAGCGGCGAGAAGACCCCGCAACAGGCACTCGACGGCCTGGCCAAGGATCAGGACGCAATCATGACCCGTCTGGAACGCTCCAAGGCACAAGCCACCTGCGCCCCGAAAATGAACCCCGAGCGCGACGCGCAATACTGGTTCGACCAGCCGGGCGCACCGAAACCGAAACTGGAAAACGAGAAGCCAAAAGGCGAGACCGTGAGCTACAGCGAGCTGCTGAAATCCTGGGAGGCGGCGCGTAAGTAACGTGGCGGGAGTGTGAAAGGCGAACGGCACCGGAAGGTGCCGTTTTTGTTTGAGTCTGTCCCGACGCCTTCGCGGGCAAGC
>NZ_AKJG01000009.1 GCF_000282455.1 Pseudomonas sp. GM74 | reverse complement strand
GCGGCGGTCGGCTACGACGCCGATGAGTACCAGCACCACCAGCAACACCGGCGCCAGGCTGTAGTTGTTGAACTGGCTCAAGCCGCGCACGACCCAGGGCGTGGCGTAGATCAGTGCCGCGCCGCTGCCGATCATGCACAGCAGGGACATCAGCGGCACGCGCAAGGCGCCGGCGATGCTGCCCAGGCGCTGCTCGACCCAGCCTTTGAAATCCGCACCGAACAGCACCAGCAGGCAGCCCACCAGGGCCAGGGCGATTTCCGAGAGGTTGCTGCGGCTCCAGCGAGACACGGTGGCAAGCAGGTCGAGTACCAAATCCATTCGATTTCCTTATGTCAGAAATTTCTGCAGCAAGTCGTTGAGGAAGAGTTGTCCGCGCTCGGTGGCGACCAGACGTGACGGTTCGACCTGCAACAGACCGCTTTGTTCGGCTTCACGGCGGCCTTCAGCAAGGCTTTCCAGCGTCATGCCGGTACGTTCCGGGTACAGTCGCGATTCGACGCCTTCAGTCAGGCGCAGCGCGTTCATCAGGAATTCGAACGGCATTTCATCGTTGCCCAGCGCTTTCTCGCCAGCCTTGAAGCTTTTTGCCGGATTCAGGTAGTCCTTCGGCAGGCGGGTTTTCCAAGTGCGAATGATGCGCCCGTCCGGATGGCTGAGCTTGCCATGGGCGCCGGCGCCGATGCCAATGAAGTCGCCAAAACTCCAGTAATTGAGGTTGTGGCGCGCCGGGCGTCCGGGCAGGGCATAGGCCGAGACTTCGTATTGCGCGTAACCATGTTTGGCCAGCAGTGCTTGCCCGGCTTCCTGAATGTCCCACAGCGTGTCGTCTTCCGGCAGCGTCGGCGGCTGGTTCCAGAACACCGTGTTCGGTTCCAGGGTCAGTTGATACCACGACAGGTGTGTCGGTTTCAGGGCGATGGCTGTGCGCAGGTCCGCCAAGGCATCGTCCAGGGACTGGTTCGGCAAGCCATGCATCAAGTCCAGGTTGAAGTTGTCGAACCCGGCTTGCCGCGCCATGCCGGCGGCGCGTACGGCTTCGTCGCCGTTGTGGATCCGCCCCAGGGCCTCGAGTTTTTCTTGCTGAAAGCTCTGGATGCCGATCGAAAGGCGATTGATCCCCAGCTTCCGGTACGCCACGAACTTGTCTTGCTCGAACGTCCCCGGATTGGCTTCCAGCGTGATTTCGATGTCGCTGGCAAAGGGAATGCGCTGTTCGACGCCTTTGAGCAAGCGACCCAGCGAATCAGCGCTGAACAGGCTTGGCGTGCCGCCACCAAAGAAAATCGAGCTCAGCTCACGACCGTAAACGGCGTGCAGGTCTTGATCGAGATCGGCCAGCAATGCGTCGACGTACTCTTCTTCCGGCAGCACGGGGCTGGCGGTGTGGGAGTTGAAGTCGCAATAAGGGCATTTGCGCACGCACCACGGGATGTGGATATACAGCGCCAGCGGCGGCAGCACAGGCAGGGCCGCCCGAGGCGATTGAGCGTCGCCGCCGAAGATCAGCGGCGACGCGGATGATTCACGGGTCATTTCAAGCCCAGACGCTGGCGCAGCAGATCCATTGCACGGGCGCGGTGGCTGATCTGGTTCTTGTCGCTCGGGCTCAGCTCGGCGCTGGAGCAATTACGCTCCGGCACCCAGAACAGCGGGTCGTAGCCGAAACCGTGTTCGCCGCTGGCCTGGGTCAGGATTCGCCCGTGCCACAAACCTTCGCAGAGGATCGGCAATGGATCATCGGCGTGGCGCACCAGTGCCAGTACGCACACGAACTGTGCGCCACGTTCGGCTTCAGGCACGTCTTTCAATACGTCGAGCAACTTGGCGTTGTTCGCCGCATCGCCCTTGCCATCGGCATAACGCGCCGAGTAGATGCCCGGCGCACCACCAAGGAAATCCACCGCCAGCCCGGAATCGTCGGCCAGCGCCGGCAGGCCGGAGATGCGCGCGGCATTGCGGGCCTTGAGGATGGCGTTCTCGACGAACGACAAGCCGGTTTCTTCAGGCTCGACGCTGCTGAACTCGCCAATCGAGCGCAGATGCACCGACTCGCCGAGCATGGCCTGGAGTTCCTTGAGTTTGCCGGCGTTATGGCTGGCCAGTACGAGTTGCGTGAAGTTGATCATTGGCCAGGGAAGAGCTCTTGGTTGAAATTGATGGTGTTGATCTTGTCGCCGGTCTGCACCTTGATGGCGAAGGTGCGGACTTCCTGCTGTGGTACCGGGTATTGGGCGATGTAGTAGATCGCTCCTTGCTCGGTGACTTGTTTGAAGTTCAGTGTGTAGCTTTGGCTGGTCAGGTCTTTGACGGTGCCGCTGACCTCGGCCGTCATCGGCGTGCCGTCCTTGATCACCGTAATGTTGATCACGCCCTGATCCTTGCTGCGCGTCAGCTGGGCGGCCTTGGCAACGTCCGGTAGCAGGTAGGTGGAGTTGAAGGTGTTGTAGTGCACCGTCACGTCGCCGAAGGTTTCCTTGCGTTCGCTCTTGATGGCGTCGGCGGCCATGGCGGTGACGCTCAGGCAGGCAGTGAGTAGAAACAACGCTAGACGACCCATGATCGTTCTCCTTGAAATAGGGTGGATCAGACTGCGACCTTGTGCTCGGCAAGTCCCGGGCTGCTGACGCGGTAGATTCCGATCTCACCTAACAGATTAGGCCATAGCTTACTGGCCCACCCGTGCCGATGCTGTTGATCCACGGCAAGCCGATCAATGACCTTCGCTTCACGTTCGCGACACAAGGCTTCAAAGTCCGCGAAGGTGCAGAAGTGGATGTTCGGCGTGTTGTACCAGGTGTACGGCAGGAACTCGGACACCGGCATGCGGCCCTTGCTCGCCAGGTACCAGCGGCAGCGCCAGTGACCGAAATTCGGGAAAGTGATGATGCACTGGCGGCCGACGCGCAGCATTTCCTCGAGGATCCTGTCCGGGTAGTGCACCGCTTGCAGCGCCTGGGTCATGACCACGACATCGAAACTGTTGCTGGCAAAGTTGCCCAGGCCCTTGTCCAGGTCCTGTTCGATGACGTTGATGCCCTTGGCCACGCACTCGGCGATGTTGTCGGCGTCGTTTTCCAGGCCATAACCGGTGACTTGCTTGTTGTCGCGCAGCCAGGTCAGCAGTTCGCCATCGCCGCACCCGAGGTCGAGCACGCGGCTGCCGGCGGGGATCCATTCCTGGATGATTTCCAGATCAGCTCTCATGGCTTTCTCACAACGTAATGCGGTTCATGTAATTGCCGAATGCCTGCAGGTAGCGCGGGATCGGAATCAGGAAGGCGTCGTGGCCTTGCGGAGCGTCGATCTCTAGGTAGCAGACGTCTTTGCGCGCGGCCATCAGTGCGTCCACCAGTTCCCGCGAGCGGGCAGGGGAGAAGCGCCAGTCGGTGGTGAACGACATTACGCAGAACTTGGCCTTGGCACCTTCAAAGGTTTTCGCCAGGTTATCGTCGAAGTTCGCCGCCGGATCGAAGTAATCGAGCGCCTTGGTCATCAACAGGTAAGTGTTGGCGTCGAAGCGCCCGGAGAACTCTTCACCCTGATAGCGCAGGTAGCTTTCCACCTGGAACTCGACGCTGTGGAAGTCGTAGTTGAGCTTCTCGCTCTTGAGCCCGCGGCCGAATTTCTCGCCCATGGAATCGTCGGACAGGTAGGTGATGTGCCCGACCATCCGCGCCAGCATCAGGCCGCGCTTGGGGATCACGTTGTGTTCCTGAAACGAACCGCCGTGGAATTCCGGGTCGGTGAGGATCGCCTGGCGCGCCACTTCGTTGAACGCGATGTTCTGTGCCGACAGCTTGGGCGCCGAGGCGATGGCCAGGCAGTGACGAATGCGGTCGGGGTAGGTGATGCTCCATTGCATCGCCTGCATGCCGCCGAGGCTGCCGCCGATCACGGCCGCGAACTGGGCGATACCGAGGCGATCGGCCAGGCGTGCCTGGCTGTGCACCCAATCCTCGACGGTCAACACCGGGAAATCGGCGCCGAACGGCTTGCCGGTGTCCGGGTTGATGCTGCTCGGGCCGGTGGAACCGTTGCAGCCGCCGAGATTGTTCAGGCTGACCACGAAGAACTTGCTGGTGTCGATCGGCTTGCCGGGGCCGATGCAGCTGTCCCACCAACCGGGTTTGCGGTCGTCGGCGCTGTGGTAGCCGGCGGCGTGGTGGTGGCCGGACAAGGCGTGGCAGATCAGCACGGCGTTGCTCGCCGTGGCGTTGAGCGTGCCGTAGGTTTCGTAGATCAGGTCATAGGCCGGGAGCGAACGTCCACAGGCCAACGCCAGGGGTTCGCTGAAGTGCGCCACTTGCGGCGTCACCAGACCAACAGAATCGGGGGGAAAGGCAGCTGGCATCGACCCTGCTCTCATTGAAATGAGGCGTAAGTCTAAAGACCGCTGGGGTTAGCGGCAAGCAAAGGCCGGGCCTGATTTCATTCAATAAGATCGAGGTGCGCCATTCGCGAGCAGGCTCGCTCCCACAGGATTGATGCGGTCCATGTGGGAGCGAGCTTGCTCGCGATGAACGATGACGCGGTCAGCCTGCCGGACGCACCAGATCAGGTAAGTCCGGCAACTTCTTCGGCGAGCAAATGCGCACCCGCTTCTGCCGGTTCAACTCGCCACTGATCAGGCTGACCTGGCTCTTGGACACGCCAAACGCCTTGGCCAGAAACGCCATCAGATAGGCGTTGGCCTTGCCCTCGACCGGCGGCGCGGTCAGGCGGATCTTCAGGCGATCACCGTGCAGCCCGCAGAAATCATCACTGCGGGCTGCCGGTTGCAGGTGACACTCCAGAATCAGGTCGTCACCGTCCCAGCGAAACCAGCTCACCGGGTCAGATCAACACGCGGAGGATTTCCGGCATCATGGTCAAGGCGGCGAGGTTGTTGATCACCAGCATGTCGAACAGTTTGATCGCCAGGAACGCAAAGATCGGCGAGAGATCAAGCCCGCCCAGGTTCGGCAGGAACTTGCGGAACGGCGCCAGGGCCGGCTCGCAGACGTCGTTCACCAGTTCGGCGCCCGGGTTATGGCTGCCCGGTGCGACCCAGGACAGGATCACACTGATGATCAGGGCAAAGAAGAAGATATTCAGGAATAGCGCGGTCACACCGATGATCGACCAGATCAGCAGTTGCAGCGGATTGCCGGTGGTGCCGTAGGTCAGCAGCAGGGTCAGGGCCATCAGTGCCAGTTGTACCAGGATCGCCAGCACCAGCGAGGACATGTCCAGGCCGAACACGCTCGGGATGATCCGGCGCAGCGGCTTGAGCAGAGGCTGGGTGGCCTTGACGATGAACTGGCAGATCGGGTTGTAGAAGTTCGCCCGCACCAGTTGCAGCACGAAGCGCATCAGCACGATCAGCAGGTACAGGCTGCCGAGGGTTTGCAGCACGTAGACCGCTGCGGTGTTCAATCCAATCATGAAAAGCTCCTTATTGACCCAGTTGTTCGGCCATCTCGGCCGAGCGATGCGCGGCAGCGCCGAGTGCTTTTTCGACCAGGGCTTCAAAGTCATTGGCCTGGAACGACTTGATTGCAGCTTCGGTGGTGCCCGCAGGGGAGGTGACACGGCGGCGCAGCTCGGCCGCGTCGACGTCGCTGGAGACCGCCATGTGCGCGGCGCCCAGGGCGGTCTGCAAGGTCAGTTGCGCGGCGATGTCCGCCGGCAGGCCGAGTTTCACGCCGGCGGCGGTCATGGCTTCGATCAGCAGGAAGAAATACGCCGGGCCCGAGCCGGAAACGGCGGTGACGGCATCCAGTTGCTGCTCTTCATTCAGCCAAAGGGCGATGCCGACCGCGGACAGCAGCTCCTGGGCCTGCTGACGCTGCTCGGCTGACACTTCGGCGGTAGCGAACAGGCCGCTCGCGCCCTGACGCACCAGCGCCGGGGTGTTGGGCATGCAGCGCACGATTGGCTGGGCGCCGAGCCAGTTGTTCATGCTGGCACAGGTGATGCCTGCGGCAATCGACACCACCAGTTGATTGGGTTTAAGGCTTGGGCGCAGGGCTTCGCACACGGCTTTCATCGCCTGCGGCTTGACCGCCAGGACGACAACGTCGGCACCGTCGATGGCCTGGGCGTTGTCGGCGAAGGTTTCGATGCCGTGTTCAGCGCTCACACGGGCGCGGGTTTCTTCGCCCGGGTCGCTGGCGCGGATCTGCGCCGCTTCCAGGCCCTTGGCCCGCAGGCCACCGATCAGGCTGGCCGCCATGTTGCCGGCACCGATAAAGGCAATACACGTCTTGCTCATGTCAGGTCCTTATAAAGAGAGGTGTCAGCCATTTTCAAGACTGGCCGTAGTCGCGGGCACCAAACAGGGCCGTACCGATACGGACCCAAGTGGCACCCTGGGCAATGGCTGACTCGAGGTCGTGGCTCATGCCCATGGAAAGTGTGTCGAGCGGCAGGTTCAGGCTGGCTTGCAGGCTTTGCACGGTAGCGAAAGCGGCATCCTGGGCAGCGCGATCTTCAGTCGGCTCGGGGATTGCCATCAACCCGCGCAGTTTCAGGCGCGGCAGGGCGCAGATGGCGTTGGCCAGAGCCGGCAGGTCGGCCGGGGAGCAGCCGGACTTGCTGGCTTCACCGCTGACATTGACCTGAATGCAGATGTTCAGGGGCGGCAGATCGGCGGGACGCTGTTCGGACAGGCGTTGTGCGATTTTCAGACGATCCACGGAATGCACCCAGTCGAAGTGCTCGGCGATAGCACGAGTCTTGTTCGATTGAATGGGTCCGATAAAGTGCCAGATCAAGGGCAGGTCGGCCAGTTCGACTTGCTTGCCCAGCGCTTCCTGCAGGTAGTTCTCGCCAAAGTCGTGCAGGCCGGCGGCGTAGGCTTCACGCAGGTCCTGAGCGGGTTTGGTCTTGCTCACCGCCAGCAACCGGACGCTGTTTTCGGCGCGGTTCGCGGCACGTGTTGCGGCATGTATGCGCGAACTAACCTGAAGAATGTTGTCTGCTATGGTGGACATCAAGAGGCGCCAGCGGTCTGAAGGTTCGCGGCATTCTACTGGAATTGAGAGGCGCTATGGATATCACTGAGCTGCTGGCATTCAGCGCCAGGCAGGGGGCATCCGACCTGCACCTGTCCGCCGGCCTGCCGCCGATGATTCGCGTCGACGGTGATGTGCGGCGCATCAATCTGCCGGCCCTGGATCACCAACAGGTGCGGTCGCTGATACATGCCATCATGAATGACGCCCAGCGAGTGGATTTCGAAAAGCATCTGGAAACCGACTTTTCCTTTGAAGTGCCCGGCGTGGCGCGCTTTCGGGTCAATGTGTTCACCCAGAACCGTGGAGCGGGTGCGGTGTTTCGCACCATTGCGGCGAAAGTGCAGAGCATGGACGAGCTGGGCATGGGCGATGTGTTCCGCAAGATGACCGACGCTCCCCGTGGCCTGGTGCTGGTGACCGGCCCGACCGGTTCCGGCAAGTCCACCACGCTGGCGGCGATGATCGATTACCTCAATACCCATCGTCATCACCACATCCTCACCATCGAAGACCCCATCGAGTTCGTTCACGAGTCGCGCAAATGCCTGATCAATCAGCGTGAAGTCCATCGTGATACCCGTAGTTTCGCCACCGCCTTGCGTTCGGCGCTGCGGGAAGACCCGGATGTGATCCTCGTGGGGGAGATGCGCGACCTGGAGACCATTCGCCTGGCGTTGACCGCCGCCGAAACCGGCCATCTGGTATTCGGCACGCTGCACACCACGTCGGCGGCGAAAACCATCGACCGGGTGATCGACGTGTTTCCGGGGGACGAGAAGTCGATGGTGCGCTCGATGCTTTCCGAGTCGCTGCTGGCGGTGGTGTCCCAGACCCTGGTGAAGAAAATCGGCGGCGGACGCATCGCGGCCCACGAGATCATGCTGGGGACATCGGCGATCCGGAACCTGATCCGCGAGGACAAGGTGGCGCAGATGTACTCGGCGATTCAGTCGGGAGGGTCGTTGGGGATGCAGACGCTGGATATGAGCTTGAAGGACCTGGTGACCAAGGGGTTGGTCAGTCGTGACCATGCGCGGGAGAAGGCGCGGTCACCGGATAACTTCTGAGGATTGCAATGCTACCTGTGGCGAGGGAGCTTGCTCCCGTTGGGTTGCGAAGCAGCCCCAAAAAACCGGGAGCGCTATGCACTCCAGCGGGAGCAAGCTCCCTCGCCACAATTGCCCGACTTTAGATGAGGGTGAAGCCAATCAGCGCTGAACAACCCGCAACGCATTCTGTTCTTTCGGCAGAACCCGCTTGGCAACCACGTAGTGGTTTTCCCAGTACGGTTTCTTCAGGGTGTCGATGGACACCGACTTGCCGCGACGTGGCGCGTGGATGAAACGGTCGTTGCCCAGGTAAATGGCGACGTGATTGACCCGGCGGCTCTTGATGTTGAAGAAAATCAGGTCGCCCGGCTTGAGGTCGTCGCGATCGACTTTCTCCCCATGACCGCTGGCCATGGCGTTGGAGGTGCGTGGCAGGTCGAACGTGGCGTCGTTGAACGCGTATTTCACCAGACCGCTGCAATCGAAGCCTTTGCTAGGGCTGCTGCCGCCCCAACGATAAGGAGTGCCAAGGACATTCACGGCGCGGCTCAGCACGTCGCTGCTTTCCTTGGTGCCCATCGGTGGAACCAGGCCGCTTTTGCTGTTGGCCAGGCTTGGAGCATATTTAGCGGATTTCTTGTCTTTGCTCGAAGGAGCAGAGGCATGGGATTTTGGGGTGTAACCATTAACGTTTGGAAGACGTTGCTCACGATTGGTGGCGTGGGCGGCCAGTGGCATCAAAAGGCAAATGGTTAGCCATGTCTTGAAAAATGAACGCATTAGGCAAGGCTCTTAATAAGTTAGCGCGCAACTTTATAACAGCTTTTTTGCCGCTTCCGAGGCCGTTGGTCGATTCAACCTGGGGGACAATGGTGGCAAAAAAGCGGCAAAATGGCGCAATTGTCGGACAGGAGTCTTGTGTTACAAGGCTTTGACAGGCGTGAAGGTAGCATTTGCCATACGTCGGGTGCCTGTAAAAAAGTCACAAAGAATTAAAGAATATTTATCTATCGTGTGAATCGAGGTCATTCATGAACCCCTATCAACAGGCTGTCCAGCAGCAAGACACCCACAGCAAAGTGATCGGCTACCTGCTGTGGATTTTCGGTTTTACCGGCGCTCACCGCTTCTATTACGGCAAGCCGGTGACCGGGACGATCTGGTTCTTCACCTTCGGCTTGCTGGGGATCGGTTGGCTGATCGACCTTTTCCTGATCCCGGCGATGGATCGCGAGGCTGACTTGCGGTTTGCCGCGGGCCCGATCGAATACAACGTGGCGTGGATCCTGCTGACGTTTCTCGGGGTGTTTGGCGTGCACCGGATGTATCAGGGGAAATGGATCAGCGGGTTGCTGTACCTGCTGACGGGCGGGTTGTTCTTTCTCGGGGTGTTGTATGACTTCTGGACGTTGAATGACCAGGTTTCTGTGCGTAACGCGCAGAGTCGCGGCGCCTTTTAGTCAGTTGTGGCGAGGGAGCTTGCTCCCGTTGGGTCGCGAAGCGACCCCAAAACAGGTCTGCTGCGCAGCCCAGCGGGAGCAAGCTCCCTCGCCACAGTCTCAAGCCTGGTGGCTGATCCGTCCATCCACCAGGGTGTAACGCACCACACCCGGCAGGCTGTGGCCAATGAACGGGCAGTTTTCGCCCTTGGACAGCCAGCTTTCACCCGCCACGGTCGAGGCCGCCGGGTCGAACAGCACGATGTCCGCCGCGCCACCCACCGCCAGTTTGCCTGCCGGCAGGCGCAAGGCTTCGGCAGGGCCGGCGCTCAGGCGCTTGAGCAACGTCGGCAAGTCCAGCAAGCCGTCTTCGACCAGGGTCATTGCCAGCGGCAATAGCAGTTCAACACTGCTGATGCCCGGCTCGGTTGCGCCGAACGGTGCCAGTTTGGCGTCACGCTCATGGGGTTGGTGATGACTGGAGATGGCCGAGATCACGCCGGATTTCACTGCTGCGCGCAGGCCTTCGCGGTCGGCGCGGGTGCGTAGCGGCGGCTGGACGTGGTACAGGCTGCTGAAGCCGATCAGGGCTTCGTCGGTCAGGATCAACTGGTACAAAGCGACATCCGCGGTCACTTTCAGGCCCCGGGCCTGGGCCTGGGCGATCAGCTCCACGCCCCTTGCGCTGGTCAGCTGGCTGAAGTGCGCGCGCACGCCGGTTTGTTCAACCAGCAACAGATCCCGGGCCAGGGCGACGGTTTCGGCGCTTTCCGGAATGCCCGGCAAGCCCAGGAAGCTGGCGGTCGGGCCTTCGTGAGCCAGGCCACCTTCGGCCAGGTCGTGATCCTGGGAGTTGAAAATCACCGTCAGGTCGAAAGTCGCGGCGTAGTCCAGCGCCCGGCACAGGGTGCGGGTGTTGCGGAAACTCTCCAGGCCGTTGCCGAAGGCCACGCAACCGGCATCGCGCAGTGCCACGAGTTCAGCCAGCTGTTCACCGTCCAGACCTTTGCTCAGGGCACCAATCGGGAAGACTTTGGTGTTGCCGGCCTCGCGGGCACGGTCGAGGATCAGTTCGGCCACCGCCGAGGTGTCCAGCACCGGTTTTGTCTTCGGCGGGCAGCACAGGCTGGTCACGCCGCCAGCCGCCGCCGCGCGGGTTTCGCTGACAATCGAGCCTTTGCGGCTGTAACCCGGCTCGCGCAGGGCAACGTTGAGGTCGACCAGGCCGGGAGCGGCCACCAGGCCTTTGGCGTCGATCGTGTCGACGGCGACAAAACCGGCTGGCGCCGCGCCAAGGGCGACGATTTTGCAGGCTTCAATGTGGATATCGGTTACTTGATCCAGGCCGCTGGCCGGATCGATCACGCGGGCACCGAGAATGCTGAGCTTCACTGGGCGTTCTCCTGCTCGAATTGGCGTTGCGCGGTCTGCCCGCTCATGGCCATGGACAGTACCGCCATACGAATGGCGATCCCGTAGGTCACCTGGTTGAGGATCACCGAGTGCGGGCCGTCGGCCACCGCCGATTCGATTTCCACGCCACGGTTGATAGGCCCCGGGTGCATCACGATGGCATCGGGCTTGGCGCCGGCCAGGCGCGCGGTGGTCAGGCCGAACAGGCGGTAGAACTCGCCCTCGCTCGGCAACAGGCCGCCGGTCATGCGTTCACGCTGCAGGCGCAACATGATCACCACATCCACGTCTTTCAGGCCTTCGGTCATGTCGGTGTAGACCTTCACGCCGTATTGCTCGATGCCGATCGGCAGCAGGGTTTTCGGCGCAATCACGCGGATGTCCGGGCAACCGAGGGTTTTCAGGGCCAGCATGTTCGAGCGCGCGACCCGCGAGTGCAGGATGTCGCCGACGATGGCCACCGACAGGTTTTCGAACCCGCCCTTGTGCCGGCGGATGGTCAGCATGTCGAGCATGCCCTGGGTCGGGTGCGCGTGACGACCGTCGCCACCGTTGATGATCGCCACTTGCGGGCAGACATGTTCGGCGATGAAGTGCGCGGCACCGGAATCGCCGTGACGCACGACGAACATGTCGGCGGCCATGGCTTCCAGGTTGCGCAGGGTATCGAGCAGGGTTTCGCCCTTGCTCGCCGACGATGTCGACACGTTGAGGGTGATCACGTCCGCCGACAACCGCTGGGCCGCCAGTTCGAAGGTGGTGCGGGTACGGGTCGAGTTCTCGAAGAACACATTGCACACGGTCTTGCCGCGCAGCAGCGGGACTTTCTTCACGGCCCGGGCACCGACCTCAAGAAAGGAGTCGGCGGTGTCGAGGATTTCCGTCAACAGCTCACGGCGCAAACCGTCGAGCGAGAGGAAGTGGCGCAGCTGGCCCTGATCATTGAGCTGCAGCGGGCGCTTGGTTTCTAGAGGCGTCATCGCAAGGGGGACTCTCAATAGGGCGAATTAAAGGGCGAGGTCTTGCAGTTCGAGCGCGAGCTCCGGACCGGACAGCTTCACCCGTTCGTGGGCGGCCAGCGACAGGGTCGCGCCAACCACGTTCGGGCGTATCGGCAGTTCGCCGGCGTCCAGGTCCAGCATGCACACCAGCGTCACGCTGGCCGGGCGGCCGTAGTCGAACAACTCGTTCATGGCGGCGCGGATGGTCCGGCCGCTCATCAGCACGTCGTCGATCAACACCAGGTGCTGGCCTTCGATCTCGAACGGCAGCGCCGAAGGGCGAACCTGCGGGTGCAGACCGTTCTGGCTGAAATCGTCGCGGTAAAAGGACACGTCGAGGGTGCCGAGGGGCTCATTGCTGCCCAGCTCCTTGAGCAGGGCCTGGGCCACCCAGACGCCGCCAGTACGGATGCCGATGAAGCGCGGGTCGCTGATGCCCCGTTTGACCAGATAGGCGTCAAGTCGGGTCGCCATCTGGCTGATCAGTTCGGCGGGATTGGGCAGGCTCATGGTTGCTCCTTCTTGGGCCCGAGCCAGCCTGTGGGGGAAGTGGCTCGGGTTGTAGCTAAGAGAGACGCACAGCGGCTCTTCAGGATTCAAACAGTGCGGTATTTTCGTCGAGCCAGCCTTGCAGCAGCAGGGCGGCGGCGATGGCATCGACCGGGTTGTCGCGGTAACTGCCTTTCTGGCCGCCACGAGCCAGGCGTTCGCCCTTGGCCTCGAAGGTGGTCAGGCGTTCATCGTGGGTATAGAAGGGCAGGTTGAAGCGGCCGTTCAGGCGTCGGGCGAACTTTTCCGCGCGAGCGCACATCTCACTGGGCGTACCGTCCATGTTCAACGGCAGACCGACCACTACGGCATCGGGCTTCCACTCTTTGATGAGGGCTTCGACCTGGTTCCAGTCGGGAATGCCGTTCTGTGCTTTCAGGGTGCACAGTTCACGGGCCTGGCCGGTAATCACCTGGCCGACCGCAACGCCGATCTGTTTGGTGCCGTAGTCAAACCCCAGAATCAGTTTCAGGGCCATCAGGCGTGCCCCGCCTGGCTGGTCAACAGGCTGAGGTTGACGCCCAGGTGCCTGGCCGCCGCTTCCAGACGCAGTTCGCTGCTGGTGTTGAACAGGATGTCGGCGTCAAACGGGCAGTTCAGCCAGGCGTTCTGCGCCAGTTCGGCCTCCAGTTGCCCGGCTTCCCAGCCAGCATAGCCGAGGGCAATCAGGCTTTTCGCCGGGCCGACGCCGTCAGCGATGGCGAACAGTACGTCCTGGGAAGTCGACAGGGCCAATTCGTCTTCCAGATCAACGGTCGCCTGGAAGCTCTGACCCTTGGGGTGAAGGACGAAACCGCGATCGGTCTGCACCGGGCCACCGATGAAGATCGGCACATGCTGGCAGAGCGCTGGCGGTTCGATTTCCGGGCGCAATTGCTCAAGGATATCGGCCAGGT
This sequence comes from Pseudomonas sp. GM74, assembly GCF_000282455.1. GTDB lineage: Bacteria > Pseudomonadota > Gammaproteobacteria > Pseudomonadales > Pseudomonadaceae > Aquipseudomonas. The sequence goes on along the minus strand of NZ_AKJG01000009.1, from coordinate 317 downwards.
TCAGATCTTGCGGACGGTTGACCACCAGCCCCATGGCGCCATTGGCCGTGTGCTCGACGATGTAGGTCAAGGTGTGCGCAAAGTTCGGGTCGGCCATGTGCGGCATGGCGATCAGGAATTGATGCTTGAGGTAGCTGGGGCTGACGTTTTTCATGACCGCTAGTGTGGCGTTCGGGGGGCGAACTGACAAGCTGGGGATGCCGCAAATTGGTTGTCGACACCGAACAAATGTGGGAGCGGGCTTGCTCGCGAAGGCGTCGTGTCAGTCGACATCAATGTTGAATGAATGATTGCTTTCGCGGTGTAGAAACGGATAC